>NZ_JAFCAE010000010.1:0-18329 GCF_028581595.1 Marinobacter sp. DS40M6
CCGTGATCATCTTCGGCATCGCTCTTCTCCTGTTGAGGAGTTATCGATGCGTGTCTACTGAAGTGGGGGAAGTCCACGTCCTAATTGACGCGTTTGTTATCTGATACACAAGCCAACCCCATCCACATCGATATATGTTAAAAAATCATCTTCGTCATAGTCTGAGCGAAACTCATTTAGCTCCCCCCATATACCTTCGACTATCGATTTATGAAGCAATAGGTACAACGAGCCCCTCGGTGGAAGAAAGGGTATGCGATAGGCGACGAAGCCTTGCGGAAGATCATCAATCTGATTTGAAGGTTGCATACCTAGCTGCTCAACAGAGTCTAGAATTGAGCGATAGTAAATTGCTATTAACTTTCGATTGATATCTTCAGAGTATTCAATGTCCTCACCTACTGGATCGTGAAATTTAACAGCTGGGGACTCATATAAGTTGTAAGCAACACTTGCCACTGAAAAATGAACTGGTATTGGTCCTTGTCTTGACTGCGACTTATGGTCAAGCATCTTGTTAGCTGACACCGATGAAACCTTATAACCCTTTGCTTCAACGGCAAATTGTCTTGATCGCGTGTCACAGTATAGGTCTGGCCTTTTACCCTTAATGGGATGCCCATGCTGAACCATTGCATCCTCATAATTATGGGTATACCTAGCGCCATAGATTCTTTTTGCTAGAAAATCTGCCAGCCCTTTGCCAATTCTATTGGATATCTGCCCAAGTTCAGTTGGGTCATGAAAAATGACATCTGGCACCGAAAAATAATCAGCGCCATACCTCCAGTACTGAACGAACTCAAGCATGAACCCCGAGAACCTAAACAAATTATATAGAGACCGATTGACCCCCATACCCGCAAAGGCTAAGTGCTTCGTAAACTGAAGATACGACAAATCAAATTCTAGATCTCTGAAATTTCCTTTGTCATCTAAATGCTCAACCTTTAGCTTCATGGTGTTCCTTTCAGATAACGCCAATGTTAAGCGGCGACCTTTTTGGAGCGCAGCGGAGAAAAGGACGTCCGGTGGACGGCCGTCAGGCCGGGAACGAACTTGAACGACTGGTTACAAAGCAAGTGCACCCGTTTACCCCCGCTGCTCTGCCGAAAGCTGATGTTCGATGACCTCATAGTGCTGCACCAAAAGATCAGGCTCAAGCTCATAAACCTCATCTTCCGGGTACAAGCGTGCCTGCGAAATATCGTTGCCAGCAAACGCCTTGATGGACTCCAGATTGTCCCAGTACGTGATCAGGATAAGTTCAATTTTGGCGGCTAGTGAACGACGGAAAATTTGAGCACCGAGAAAGCCAGGTGTTGCAGACGAATCCTTGATACCGGTTTCGTAAAGATAGCCAGTGAATCCCGAACTGTGGGCTTCAGGCACTCGGCACTTCCATTCCCTGGCGATCATTACTACGCACTCTCCCTTGCTTTGTAATGCCATTGTTTAGCTGCGCCCTGAAAAGGGCGTCCGGTGCAGGCCGTTAGGCCGGAACGTACTACAACTACTGGTTATGTGTTCTGAGCCTGCGAGTCACTCCCGACAATATCGCGTAGCTAAGTGCTGCATTGAATGCAAAACCCAACGCCGTCAATGCAACGGTAACCATTTGGCGCGGGGCTTCGCCGATGTACTCTTGAAGTTCTGGCTGAAAATGGGCGCCAGCCAACGACCATGGCCATGCAAGCAGCAAGATAGCAAAGCCCGGAATATTGGCCACTGTATCCCACTGCCAACCCATGGCTTTCCATAAAAACCAGGCACCCTGATAGCCGCTAGATACTATGGCACAGACTATGAAAACCCACTTTGTTCCAGTCATTTGATGCACACATAACGCCGAAAATAAGCGGCGGCCCGACAGGGCCGTCCGGTGGAGGCCGCAGGCCGGAACGAACTTAATTGACTGGTTATGTGGTACTCACCAGCCAGGCCGAAAAAAACAGTACGCCACTGACAGCGAACGTAAGCACGGCCAATCCTTTGGGTATCTTTATTTTGTTTCTCGGAACCCCTCTGATGGTGCCATGCACGAGAACCAAAATGAAAAAGGATACGATGATCCACAGGCCCAGAGAGACCAAAATTTCAAAAGGCTCTGTATTCTTGATGAAAATGGTCACTGCCATCGCGGCGATTATCAGCACGAAGCCGGTCATCATTACTACGTCAAAAGCAGAGTAGCGATTATTCATGTCAGTAACACATAATGCTGAGCTTTGCGGCAATTTTGGAGCCGCGCAGCGGTGGAAAAATTGTCCGGCAACAGCGCTTTGTTGGGCGACCGTCACCGTGCTTGAAAGTACGACAATACCTTTTGATCAACGCCCCCAGCACTGCGTATTAAACCGACGACTCGCTCATTTTTGCGCTTGAAATATTGAACCACTGAACCCTGTGAGTCAGAAATGCCCTCCAACTCCTGAAGGTAACTACTCAACTCCGAAATTGCCGTAGTAAGCTGCGTGTATAGGGCCTCTACGACTGTGCCAGGTGTTCGAGCAACGGTTAAAAACTTCGCAAACGCGCCTGTTGGCAGCTGTCCGTTTGATTGGCGATAGACTTCATGAGCGATGTGATCAATGGTGATTTCTGGTTGGGTCCCAGGCTCGGACACCAAGGTCTGTCGAAGCTGACCAATTTCCTGGTCGATGAGCTGAATTATCCTGATCAGATCCTCCTGTTTTGCAGAGAGCTTAAGATGGTCAATTTGCTGCTGCGCTGCGTCCGCGGAGCGTCGAAATTCCGCACGCGCTTGTTTTAGCTCGGTTCTTTGTATGTTGATCGTGTAAAGCAAGGCGAGAAAAGCCAGAAATGCATAAAGAGGATTTAACAATCCTCCAAAAAAATCACCGAACTGGGCCCATTTTTCATGCGAGTAAACTGGGCTGCTCCCATACATGAGTACGTAGCCGACAATAGGGACCAGAAGAATCATAGCAGCAACTATGGCTACCACGATTAATGCCCTGTTTTCCCTCATTCGAACCCTACCTTTTGTTTTACGCCCAACGCCCGCATAATTGGCGCGAACTTGTGAGCGTCCTAATTAATGCGCTTGTTAGCAGTGAATATTGCTCAGTTGCACTCCAATCCAACCACATTAAAACTTTCTTGCTGTTTCGATTCGTCATGGGTAACTACTAGCAGGAACCACCCATCAAAACAATCTATGAAAGCACGATACCCCTTGTTATCGCTCTTATCCGTTTTTCCATATATAGAATAGTGCTGTAAATCAATCTTAATTTCACAATGGTCGGATTTTCCATTAACAAAACCATTCGCGGACACAAATAGATCTATAGGTTGGCTTAGCTTAATAGCATTAACTGCATTTTTGTAAGAATTTAAGTCAGTGTAAGACTTCATGATCAGAGGAAGCTCGATTTCTTGTGTATTCAGAACACCGATAGCAATCCGATCTTTGTTTGGCTTGGGAACATAGACTTCAAGACCGTCATAATTTACCAAATATGAGGATCTATCTATATTTTTTATTGAAATTGATAACGTTCTTTCCCAACCGATATCAACAATTACTAATGACTTATCTACTTCAAGTTCAGAGAGCTGCTTCTGATAATTCAATACCAAATGCCCAAACCCCAGTGGGTCGCCTTTTTCTATCAGGCAAAAAGCTAAGCCTAAATTGGCGACGAGATTGTCCGGAGTATTAAGCAAGCACCTTTCAAAGAGCTTAGTTGCTTCATCCACCTCCCCATAAAAGCGTTTTATTTCACCCTTTTGAGACAATGCTTCTGGAAGTCCTGGCTCTAGGAGCAAGGCAAAATCAATATGTTTAGCTGCCTCGGAAAACACTCCTTTGTTGAAATAGCAAACGCCAAGATTCAGATGCGGCGAGCTTAAATTAGAATTCAGCTCTATTGTTTTCTCAAAGTAACTTACCGCTTCGTCAACACTTCTTAAATTTAGGTATGCGACACCGACATTATAAATAATGAAAGGATCAGTGTTATCCTGGAACTCAGCGCTTTTCAATAACTCTAAAGCGAAGTCGTCATCTCCTTTCTCAGCAACTAAAGTCCCCTTTACTGCTAAGGCCATGGCGTACAAAGGATTAATCTTTAGAGCATTATCACAGTAGAGTATGGCGTTATCTATTTCACCCAAAATCTGCAAAATTCCAGCGCACTTTATATACAGTTTCTCGGATTTCACTGCCTTAGATAACTCTATATATTCTCTTAAAGCCTCTTCATAATGGCCATCGATGAGAAAGGTTTCTGCCTTGCTAACCTTTGAATTAACGCTGCTTAAAATCTCACTATGTTCTAAATCCAAATTTTCAAGAAAATTTAACGATGCTCCACCCTCTTCTTTGAGGATAAGTTTTTTTGAGTGTTTTTTAAAAATATTTTCAATGTCACATCTTTCTATATACCCCCTCTCACTGCGACTTTCATATATAATAAATATCAATTCTTTTAAGCATTCATCCGCATCTAATAAAAGAGAGTGATCAATACCCCATTCAATCATCTCTAATTTAATTATCTCTCTAATCTTATCTTCAGGAAGAACGTCAACACTCCAAGTATTAGGAATTTCCCTGACATTTTCTATTGCAGTGCCATTCCGCTTTAAAACCTCTCTAAAATCTTCCGATACTGATATCTTTGAAAGAAGATCCTCACTAGAGAACTTATTATTTCTATATTGATTTAAGTAAGAGAGAAGCGTCGACAAGCTTTTATTTTTTGATGGCCCTAAAACAATTTGATTTTCACAAATATATTTCTTAACAATTGGTATTGATAGCTCTTCATACTTGACCTGAACATTTATTTTCTTATTGTCAAACAGCAGTGAAAAGTCATCATCTGTTTCTATTCCGATAGAATTGAACTCGCTCACATTAAGGTGCTTTAGAAAATAAAAGGCCGCACACAGATCTTGGTAAGCAAATCCAATAGAAGAGTTGCTTCCTCCTGTTTTTATTTTTCCAAAGTAACCCTTATTGCTCATACAAAATTTATCCCAACTCCAAGCTTGGTGAAAAGACTGCTAACGCTTGCAGCATGCGCGCCCACGGAATGGAGCCGTAGGCGCAATGTAGTGGGCGTCGCCGTGCCTGCACTGGTTATATTTTTTCTATACCCAACTTGTCTCTAAATACTATTACAATCTCATCAACCAACGCGGACAGCTCCCCATTGTAATAGCGGCTTAGCGCGTCACGCTTAGCTTCAAGATCATCTACAATTTCCTCAATCTCGTCTCGGCCACACTGCTCATCAATTATAATCTGTATATACGAGTTTGATAATCTAAAGAATCTTTCACTTAAGTTCTCAATTTTTTCATACACATCAGATTCGATAAAAATTGCATTATCTAACAATGTTGACTCTAGAGTTTTGGCTGCGCTGCTCGTTAGTTCGGCTTTTTCTTTATAATATCGAAATTCGCGAGCCTTTTGACTATCGATTCCTTCATGCTCTTCTAGAGCAGAAACAGGAGCAGGGCTGCCATTGGCGAATTGCTTTGCGTTTTTTAATAGCACACACATTGCACTGTAGACTGTATGTATAGCCTCTGCTGTTTGCGAATCGACTCTGGCGTTTTGGGTATTTCTTTCGTGGGCAAATATTGACAACGAATTCTTCAAATTCTCCGTTTTCTCAGTCAAAGTTGCTTGAAAATTAGCCATATCTTTTTCAAATCTATGTTCGATTAGCTTTCTTGCAAGAAACTGTGCAACTAACAGAGCTCCCGCAGCACCACCTAACGCGGGATAAACAAATGTCTCAATAAACCACATAGCATTTTCCAGTTAAAACTTCGATTCTCAAAGAATATAACAGCTAATTCAACGACAAATGACATTTACCCAAAACGCGCCTATTTCCATGCACCTAGATCACCGACCACAATTTTCTTTTATTTTCAATAAATTAAAATATTCAACAACTGACCAGTCTGAAAAATAAGCGTCAATTGTCAAGTTTCACCCAGTACGCCTGTTCGCTTATCTGAAATAGATCATCAACGACTATTCCATATCTTTCATAGAGTTGTCAGCTCATTGGCACAAAATTTACGAAGTTTTGCGACAATTGTCGTATATCTCCGTTTTTCACCGTGAAATAACCCAAAAGCAGGCCTAAAATGCTGTATAAATAAACAGCATGGAGGCTGAGCCGATGATTTTGGATGTCCCACCAAAGTTGCCAGACAACCCTACCCGCTTTATGGATCAGCTGCGCACACTGATTCGTAGCCGAAATATGGCCTACAAGACTGAACAGACGTACTGCCACTGGATCAAGCGCTTCATCCGTTTTCACGGTATGCAGCATCCTTCCGCTTGTTCGGCAAAAGAGGTGGAGCAATTTCTATTACACATGTGGTTCGTAAAGGAGGCTTTGGAGTTCGCAGCCCGATAGACGACGCTTTCTAACTTTCCCAGCGGCTTTCCGGAATGCGCTGTACGTGGATATGCCCGATCAGGCGAATGGTGGGGCGAATCAGGAATTGGAAACTGCCAATAATGAACAGCCAGATGGCCGCCTTCTCGTGTTCGGGAAACAGAAACAGGACGCTGCCCACCAGAAACCAGATGGCGATCAGGAAATCATTGATGATGCTGAGCACTTCGTAACGGCGCCGTATAACCAGTTCTTCATGGCCTAACCGGAGGGTTAGTGGGTTATCTGTACGGTCTTCAGCCATTACACATCCTGTTTCCAGTGGGTTTGGTGAATTATTGCATGTCTTTGTAGGCTGCGTCGGTGCGCGCCGCCATGATGTAATCGTTTTTGTGCAGGCCACCGATTTTATGGGTCCACCAGCGTACGGTGACCTTGCCATATTCCAGAAGGATGGCGGGGTGGTGCCCTTCCTCTTCGGCCAGGTCACCCACCTTGTTGGTAAATGCCTGGGCCTGGGCGAAATTCTTGAGCTTGAACACTCGCTGTAACTGTTCCTCCCCGTCCAGCTCAATCTCCTGCCAGTCGGGTACATCTTTACCCAGGGCTTGCTTCTGATCGGCAGTGACTGTGGGAGCATCTGCGCTGCAGGCTTCACAGCTTTGTTTCGTCAGTTCACTCATTTCAACCTCCATGGTTGATGGCTGTACTACTAAGCGTGGGTTCGTTCCGCCACATTATCAACCCACTGCTTGAAATCCTGTCTTTTTCAGAATACTGTATATTTAAACAGTATATAGAGAACTTTCCATGAGCGAGATTCTGAATACGCTGATGCAGGACGACCGTGTGTGGCAGGGTCAGCACCATACCCGCACTGGTCGGCCAACGGAGCCAACCGGTTACCAGGTGCTGGACAACCAGCTCGGCGGTGTTGGCTGGCCCCGTGGGGCGTTGAGTGAGTGCCTGCTGGATGAGCCCGGCATTGGTGAGCTGCACCTGCTGCTACCCCTGATGCAACGGCTTTCTCAGGCAGGTAAGACCGTCTTCTGGCTGAACCCTCCCCATACACCCTACGCCCCTGCCCTGGCCCGCGAAGGGGTCAATCTGGATCAGGTCATACTGATCAACACCGAAGACGATGGCGACTTCCTGTGGACACTGGAAAACTGCCTGCGCTCACCAGTCACCGGCCTGGTGATGGCCTGGCCCGGAAAACTGGCTGCCCGTGACATACGGCGCTTGCAACTGGCTGCGGAGGCCGGCAGCAATGTGTGCGTGCTGTTCCGCGAACGGCGTCATGCCGAACAGAACTCCCCGGCGGCGCTACGCCTGGATCTGACGGCAGGAAGTCAACAGGCGCTCAAGGTCAATGTTCTGAAACGTCGCGGCAGTTGGCCCGGCCAATGTTGCTCCGTAGCCATGTCTCACCGGGCGGATCTGGCCTTCCGGGAAGCCCCCCGGGTGGTCCAGGGCCCCTGGGCCGGCAAGACCGGGTAAGGCGTATCATGCTCTGGCTGTACCTGCATTTTCCTCACCTGTTGCTCGACCATATTCGCCGCTCCCGCGAAAACCAGGGAGCGCTGGCTGTTGTGGAAGGCTCCGGCCAGAAGATTATCCAGGCCTGCCCGGAAGCTTATGCCCAGGGAGTACGCGCTGGCATGCGCCTGAAAACCGCTATCAGCCTGGTTCCGGAGCTGCGTATGCTCAGGGCGGACCACCAACAGGAAGCCCGGATACTGGAAGACCAGGCGCGCTGGCTATACCGGTACGCGGCTCATATCGTATTGGTACCCCCGAATGGCCTGTTGGCGGAAGTGGGCAGCCTGCAGCGGCTTTACGGTGGGCTGGCAGCCGTCTGGCAAACGGTGGAACAGGGGCTGGAGGAACGCCAGCTTAACGCCTGGACAGCCATCGGCCACACACCACTGGCCGCCCGGCTGATTGCCCGGGCCGGCAAGGGCGAGTGCACGGCGGACAAAGGCCATATCCTGCGTACACTGGGGCAGATGCCCCTGCTGACGGCAGAGTTCGATGACAAAACCTGTACCCGTCTGCAACGGCTCGGCCTGAACACCCTGGATGAGGTCTTCGCACTGCCTGCCAGTGAACTGGCCCGCCGTCTGTCGCCGGAAACCCTCGCGTATGTGCAGAAGATCCAGGGTAACCGCGCGGACCCACAAACACCCTGGCAACCGCCCCACACCTTTCGCCAGCAGGCGGATTTTGTGCAGGAGATTGAGCAGTCCCAGGGCCTGCTGTTCCCCCTGCAGCGCATTCTGTCAGAACTCGAGGAAGACCTGTGCTGGCGACAGCAGGATACCGACAGCCTGCTGCTGGTCCTGCAGCACCGGCATGAGGAGCCTACCCGCATTCGGGTTCGCACCTCCGGCCCCGAGCATCGGGCCGAAGCATTTCTGAATCTTATCCGCCTACGGTTTGAGCAGCACCCGTTAAGGGCTCCGGTGATCTCATTAGTGCTGTCCGTTAAACGCTTCCTGGGGCGGGAAGTGGCCCCTGGCCAGGATCTTCTGGGTGAAACGCAGGATCTGAACGAAGCCTGGCACACCCTGATCAGCCGTCTGCAGGCACGGCTTGGCGGACATTCATTACGGCAGTTATCGCCGCAGGCGGATCACCGGCCCGAACGGGCCTGGTCGGCCTCCGAAGTGCAGCGGAAAAATCATAGCCGCCTTCCTTCTCCCGACCAGTTACCCCGTCGTCCTTTATGGTTACTCAAAGGGCCACAACCGCTGGCCGAAGCTCCGACCATGTGGTTTTCGGGCCCGGAACGGATCAGTGGAGGTTGGTGGGATGGCCAGCGGGTTCACCGGGATTATTACATTGCCGAGCTGTCCACCGGCCAGCTTGCCTGGGTGTTCCGGGATGTGCGGGATGGCTGGTTTGTGCATGGCTGGTTTGGCTGATGGACAACTTCAGCTATGCCGAACTCTTCTGCTTCAGCAATTTCACCTTCCTGACCGGGGCCTCACATCCCCATGAACTGGCCGAGCAAGCACTGGAGCTGGGCTACTCTGCACTGGCCATCACAGATGCCTGCTCAGTGGCTGGCATTCCTCGGGCCTGGGCCGCACTGAAAGACAGCCCGGTAAAGCTGATCACCGGCAGCTGGTTTGAACTTGACGATGCCCCACCCGGAGCGGCTACTCCCCGCTTCATCCTGCTGGCCCGCACCCGCAAGGGTTATGGTCAGCTTTGCCAGTTGATCACCACTGGCCGACGGCAAGCGGAGAAAGGCCAGTACCGGTTATTCTTCCGGGATATCGAGACCCATTCCCTGGACGATTGTGTGTGCCTGTGGCTGCCACCCTCACCCACCGTTGCAGATGCAGACCAGGCCCTGGCCTGTGGTGAATGGCTTCAGCGCCTGTTCGAGCCGAATCTCTGGATAGCCGCAGCCCGCACTCTTGAATCCGGAGAGGAGCAGCAACTGGCCCGGGCACGCTGGCTGGCAGACCACCTGCGTTGTCCGATAGCCGCCACCGGAGAGGTGCATATGCACAGCCGCGAGCGGCAACCGTTGCAGGATGTGCTCACAGCCCTGCGCAACCACACCAACCTGGAGAACGCCGGCCATTGCCTGTTCCAGAACGGGGAGCGCTACCTTCGACCATTACCGGTTCTTGATCGCCTGTTTCCGGAAGCCTGGCTCAGGGAAACCCTGGTAATTGCTGAGCAATGTACTTTCGAACCGGGTAGCTTGCGGTACGAATACCCACCGGATCTGGTGCCGGCCGGAACATCGCCAGCGGCCTACCTGAAACAACTGACCCACGACGGTGAACGCCGGCGATACCCAAACGGCACGCCACCAAGCGTTCAGAGGCTGATACGCAAGGAACTAAGCCTGATATCAGAGATGAAGTACGAGCACTACTTCCTCACTATCCAGGATATTGTCGCCTTCGCCCGCAGCAAAGGCATTCTGTGCCAGGGCCGCGGGTCGGCTGCCAACTCTGCCGTGTGCTATTGCCTGGGCATCACCGAGGTCAACCCGGCCCGTGTGGAGTTGCTGTTCGAGCGTTTCATATCAAAGGATCGCGGTGAACCACCCGATATTGATGTGGATTTCGAGCATGAACGGCGGGAAGAAGTTATCCAGTACATCTACCGGCGTTACAGCCGGGAACGCGCAGCCCTGGCCGCCACGGTGATCCGCTACCGGCCGCGCAGCGCCATCCGGGATGTGGGCAAAGCCTTGGGTTTTGATCCCGCCATGGTGGAACAGCTTTTGGAAGGCATCGATTGGCGGGACAAGGCCAGCAACTGGCGCCAGCAGATTCTCGACAAACACCTCACCCGCAACCCGAAAGTGGCCGACCAGTTCTTTACCCTGGTGAATACCCTGTTGGGCTTCCCCCGCCACCTGTCCCAGCATGTCGGTGGTTTTGTCATCAGTGCCGGGCCATTGGCCGAGTTGGTACCGGTGGAGAACGCCGCCATGGCGGACCGTACCGTCATACAGTGGGACAAGGACGATCTGGAAAGCCTGGGCCTGATGAAAGTGGACGTGCTTGCCCTGGGCATGCTCACGGCCATCCGCAAGGCCCTGGACCTGATCAGTGAGGAAAAGGGTGCTCCTTTTTCCATGCAGGATATTCCCCTGGAAGATCCCGCCACCTATGCCATGTTGCAAAAAGGCGACAGCATCGGTGTTTTCCAGGTGGAATCCCGTGCCCAGATCAACATGTTGCCGCGTCTGAAACCGGAAAAGTACTACGATCTGGTGATCGAGGTGGCCATCGTCCGCCCCGGCCCTATCCAGGGTGACATGGTTCACCCCTATCTGCGTCGCAAGCATGGCCTGGAGCCGGTGGACTATCCCAACGACGCTGTACGGAACGTTCTGGAGCGCACCCTGGGTGTGCCTATTTTCCAGGAGCAGGTGATCAAGCTGGCCATGGTGGCCGCTGGCTTCTCTGCCGGTGAAGCCGACCAACTCCGCCGTGCGATGGCTGCCTGGAAGTCTCACGGCGACCTGACGCCATTTCGGGACAAGTTGATCAACGGCATGCTGGAACGGGGCCACGATGCCGATTTCGCCGAACGGTTATACCTGCAGATCTGCGGGTTCGGCGGTTACGGCTTTCCCGAATCCCACGCCGCCAGTTTTGCGCTGCTGGTGTATGTGTCCTCCTGGATTAAACGCCACTATCCAGCTGCCTTTTACTGCGCCCTGCTCAACAGCCAGCCCATGGGGTTCTACTCACCGTCCCAACTGGTCCAGGACGCCCGTCGTCATGACGTCACCGTGCTACCACCGGATGTAAACCACAGCCAATGGAATCACACCCTGGAGTCGCCTAATCGTCATTTACGTCTGGGGCTCAGGCTCATACAGGGCCTCTCTGCCAGCGGCGCCGAGCGCCTTTACAACAATCGCCCGGCTGAAGGTTACCGGTCCACCGCCGAACTACGTCACCTGGCCGGCCTGAACCAACGCGACATGGAACTGCTCGCAGGCGCTAACGCCATGCCAGCGTTTACCACTAATCGCCATCAGGCTTACTGGCAACTGCTTGAGCACGAACAGCCCGCGGAGCTCTTTGCCAAAGAGACAGCGGCTCATTACCAGCCAGAACACTGTTACCAGTTGCCCGAACCCACGGAAGGCCAGAACGTACTGGCCGACTACGCCAGCCAGGGCCTGACCCTGCAGCGCCATCCCCTGGCCCTGCTCCGGGAACAGGGGCACCTGAAGTTCTGTCTCAGCGCGGAACAACTCAAGAATATCCAGCCTGGCCGACCGGTTCAGGTTGCTGGCCTTGTCACAGGCCGCCAACGCCCCGGCTCCGCCTCCGGCGTCACCTTCGTTACCCTGGAAGATGAAACTGGAAACGTAAACGTGGTGGTCTGGCTGGAAACCGCACGGCGGCAGCGCAAGCCGTTGATAACGGCCCGGCTGTTACATGTGAAAGGGATCCTGGAAAGAGAAGGCGATATTGTTCACGTGATGGCAGGAAGGCTGTCGGATTTGAGCCATCTGATTCAGACGTTACCGGTTAATTCCCGGGATTTTCATTGATGAAGCACCATTGCGGAGGCGACTAAAACAAGAAAGCCCCGCAAAAGCGGGGCCTTCTCTCAGGTGCTGAAGTGAAACAATCAGCTAAGCAGCTTGATCATCACACCTGCAGCCACCGCAGAGCCGATAACACCGGCCACGTTTGGCCCCATAGCGTGCATCAGCAGGAAGTTCTGCGGGTTGGCCTCAAGGCCGACCTTGTTGGATACCCTTGCAGCCATCGGCACCGCAGACACACCAGCGGAACCAATCAGCGGGTTGATAGCTTCCTTGGTGAATCGGTTCATCAGCTTCGCCATCAGAACACCACACGCAGTACCCACAGCAAAGGCCACAATACCCAGGCCCAGGATACCCAGCGTCTGCGCATCCAGGAACTTGTCAGCCATCAGCTTGGAGCCAACCGACAGGCCCAGGAAAATCGTTGTGATATTGATCAGTGCGTTCTGGGCAGTATCGCTCAGGCGCTCGACCACGCCACACTCGCGCATCAGGTTACCAAAGCAGAACATACCCAGAAGCGGCGCAGCGTCCGGCAGGAACAGAACCACCGCAATCAGTACCACCAGCGGGAACACGATTTTCTCTTTTTTGCTCACCGGGCGGAGCTGGGACATCTTGATGGCCCGCTCTTTCTGGCTGGTCAGCGCCTTCATGATCGGCGGCTGAATCATCGGCACCATCGCCATATAAGCGTAAGCCGAAACTGCAATCGCCCCGAGCAGGTGCGGTGCCAGAACACTGGACACATAAATGGAGGTAGGACCATCCGCACCACCGATAATACCGACTGCGGCGGCTTCAAGGATGGTGAAGTCCAGGATACCCAGCCAATCGAGCAATGCAGCACCCAAAACGGTTCCGAAGATACCGAACTGGGCTGCAGCGCCAAGCAGCATTGTCTTGGGGTTCGCCAATAGCGGGCCAAAGTCCGTCATTGCGCCGACACCCATGAAAATCACCAGCGGACCAATGGTGCTACCGATAACCACAGAATAGAAGTTATACAGCATGCCATTGCCATAGCCGAAGTCCTGGGCAATGGCATTTGCCATCGCCATGTCGGAGTAGCTGGCCTCTTTGACCGCCACCTTGAAGGCTTCTTTCAGCTCAGGGGTAATAGCCTGGCCGGCCTGATAAGCAACATCCAGCGGCGCAGCCAGTGCGGCCAGCACCTGCGTAGTGTCGCTCTTCAGGGCGAAATGAATCGCGTTCTCCGCCGCAGTCAGGGCAAGTCCTGCCTCCGGAATATTCGCCAGAATACCGCCGAACCCGATGGGTACCAGCAGCAGAGGCTCGAACCCCTTGCGAATCGCAAGGAACAGAAGAAGAAGGCCGATGGCGATCATGATCACCTGGCCAAGTTCCATATTGAACAGGCCACTACCTGTCCAGAGTGTCATTAATTTATCCATGGAATGCTGGCCCTTATGCGATTGTCAGCATTTCATCATCAGGGGAGACGGCATCACCGACCTTGATGAAGACTTCGCCGATGGTACCGGCTTTCGGTGCCCGAACCTCGGTTTCCATTTTCATGGCTTCGAGAATGATCAGCACATCGCCCTCTTCCACGGCGTCGCCGGGAGATACCAGAACCTTGAAGATATTGCCGCCCAGAGGCGCGACCAAGGGCTCGCCTTCACCCGCAGCCGGTGCAGGCGCGGAAGAGGAAGCAGCAGGTGCGGATGCAGCACCGCCTTCACCCTGAATCTGGCTGATTTCACCGCCTTCGGACACCGCAACAACATACTTCTTGCCATTAACATCGACAGTGTAGGTTTCCGGGCCTTCAGCTTTCTTGGCAGGTGCTGCGTCTTCAGCGGTCGGAACCGGCTCAAATGCATCCGGGTTGTTACGGTTTTCCAGGAACTTCAGGCCGATCTGCGGGAACAGTGCGTAGGTCAGCACGTCGTCCTCAACATTGTCGGCCAGCTTGATGCCCTTCTCTTCCGCCAGCTTCTTCAGCTCGTCAGTCAGCTTGTCCATTTCCGGCTCAAGCACATCGGCCGGACGACAGGTCATCACTTCCTTGCCATCCAGAACGCGCTCCTGCAGCTCCTTATTCATGGCCGCCGGCGCAGCGCCGTACTCGCCCTTGAGGATGGCGGAGGTTTCCTTGGAGATGGACTTGTAACGCTCACCGGTCAGAACGTTCAGTACCGCCTGGGTACCCACGATCTGGGAAGTCGGAGTGACCAGCGGAATGAAGCCCAGGTCTTCGCGAACCTTGGGAATTTCATCCAGAACTTCGTCGAACTTGTCGCTCGCGTTCTGCTCTCGCAGCTGGTTTTCCATGTTGGTCAGCATGCCGCCCGGTACCTGAGCAATCAGGATGCGAGAATCGGTGCCACGCAGGCTGCCTTCAAATTTCGCGTACTTCTTACGCACCTGGCGGAAATAGCTGGCGATTTCCTCAAGCAGGGTCAAGTCCAGGCCGGTGTCACGATCTGTGCCTTCCAGGATGGCAACAACCGCCTCGGTGGGCGAGTGGCCGTAGGTCATGCTCATGGAGGAAATGGCGGTGTCCACGTTATCGATACCGGCTTCCGCGGCCTTGATGGCGGTGGCGGTAGACATGCCGGTGGTGGCGTGGCACTGCATATGGATGGGAATATCCAGCTCTTTCTTCAGACGGCTGACCAGATCAAAAGCTACGTAAGGCTTAAGGATACCGGCCATGTCCTTGATGGCGATGGAGTCCGCGCCCATGTCGGCCACTTCTTTCGCCATTTCAACCCACATTTCGATGGTGTGCACGGGGCTGGTGGTGTAGGCGATGGTGCCCTGGGCATGCTTGCCAGTCTTACGAACGGCCTTGATGGCACGGTCCAGGTTACGCGGATCGTTCATGGCGTCGAAAATCCGGAACACGTCTACGCCGTTCTCGGCAGCACGCTCACAGAAACGGTCGACCACATCATCGGCGTAATGACGGTAACCCAGCAGGTTCTGACCACGCAGCAGCATTTGCTGTTGGGTGTTAGGCATGGCCTTTTTCAGTTCACGGATGCGCTCCCAGGGATCTTCGCCCAGGTAACGGATGCAGGAGTCGAAGGTAGCTCCGCCCCAGGATTCCAAAGACCAGAAACCAACCTTGTCGAGTTTCTCGGCAATGGGCAGCATGTCGTCAAGCCGCATGCGGGTGGCAAGCAGGGACTGGTGGGCGTCACGCAGGATAACGTCCGTAATCCCCAGCGGTTTCTTTGTGTCAGTCATCGTGTCAGCCTTCTGTTTAAAGGTTCTAATCTATCTGCCAGGTCACTTCTTGTGGCGTGACCGGTATTGTGCAATCGCTTTTTTAATCGCTTCAGCGGTGTCAGGATCAACCGACGATGGCGCCGAAGGCCTTGCACGTGGAGTACGGGCCGGAGCAACGGGTTCAGGCGGGCCGAACCGATGGACCAGTTTTGACATGAGCAGGGTTGCAAACACCAATATGATCAGGAATACGAAGACAAACCCCATGCCTGCGACCATCAGATCGATGGCTTGTGACATTAGCTCACTCATAACAAATAGCTACCTGTATTGAGTTGTTGATTTTCCCGAGCCCTTGGCCAGGCCTCGCCAGGAGCGTGGTTTTACCAGCCATTCGGACAGTTCGGGGGGCAAAATCCCGCGTAATTTACCGTTTTCCGACTCACTGAGCAACCTAATTGGCGGTTTCAATAGGTGGTTTCCGAGCTCTCTGGCCCGTACTGACGGGCCTGGAGTGGGCAAAAATCATTCTCATTCATGCATACCGCACACGCATTTTCCGGCCCTTTATACGCCCCTGCTCCAACCTTTTCAGGGCCGTGGCGGCTGATGCCTTCTCCACTGCCACAAAACACTGAAAATCGAATAGATCGATCTTGCCTACAACGGCCCCGGGCAGCCCAGCCTCACCGGTCAGCGCACCAAGCACATCTCCTGGCCGGACTTTGTCTTTGCGCCCACCCGCTATACACAGGGTTCTCATCGCCGGCTCCAGCGGCTGCAACGCAGTTTTCAGCAGCTTGCCTGTATCCCCCCAGGTCACGGCTTGCTTACGCCCGGATTCCAGCCGGTTAATCTTATGGGCCTGCGACGGGGTGCAGAAGGTGACCGCCAGCCCCTGCTCCCCGGCCCGGCCGGTTCGACCGACTCGGTGAGTATGTACTTCCGGGTCCCTGGCCGGCTCCACATTAACCACTAACGGCAAAGATTTTATATCCAGACCGCGGGCCGCCACATCGGTCGCCACGAGCACGGAACAGCTCTGGTTGCCGAAACGAACCAGAACACTGTCACGATCCCTCTGCTCCAGATCACCGTGAAGCGGAAGCGCCGCAAACCCGAGGCCGTTCAGCTCATTGGCGACATCATCACATTGCTGTTTCGTGGTGCAGAAGGCAATGCAGGACGCTGGTTGGTGTAACGACAATAGCGCCGCGACGGCCTGGACTTGCTGTCCGGGCGCGATCTCGTAGAATCGCTCGGTAATATCGGATTCAACAGCCTGACTCTCAATCCTGACGTCAGCCGGCGTATGCTGATATTGCTCGCTCAACTTGCGGATATTCTCGGGCCACGTCGCCGAGAACATCAGGGTCTGCCGTTTTGCGGGCGCCTGGCTGATGATGTCTTCCACCGCGTCCTGGAATCCCATATCCAGCATCCGGTCCGCCTCATCCAGGATGAGGGTTGTGAGCTGGTCCAGCTTCAGAGTGCCCTTTCGTAAATGATCCTGAATGCGCCCTGGAGTACCCACCACAATATGAGCGCCGTGGCTGAGGGAGCCAATCTGGGGGCCGATAGCCACGCCACCACACAGTGACAGAATCTTTACGTTGTCACGGGCCCTTGCCAGCTCACGCAGCGACTTCGACACCTGGTCCGCCAGTTCACGTGTGGGACAAAGTACCAGCCCCTGCACCGAAAAGCGTCGCGGATTCAGCCTTTCCACCAGGCCAATGCCAAACGCCGCCGTCTTGCCGCTTCCGGTCTGCGCCATGGCGATCAAGTCCTTACCTGCCATAGCATGAGGCAAGGCGCCGGACTGAATCGGTGTCGGATTTTCAAAGCCAAGCCTCGACAGGTTCGCGAGCATTGGCTCGGAAAGGCCCAACTGACTGAATGACGGCATAAAAGAAATTCCCGGGGGCAAATGGATAAATAAAGGATGGGTTCGACCAGCAGCGCTGCGGGCGTATACTTGGGGCCAAGTTTACCAGAAATTGCAGACACTCACGGAGCCGTTCATGCCATCACTACAGGATCAGTTGTTGAAAGCCGGCCTGGCCGACGAGAAAAAGGCCAAAGCCATTCGCAACGAGAAACATAAAAAACGCAAACAACAGCCCAAGGGAGCGGTTGAGGTCAATGAAGCGGAAATTCGTGCCCGTCAGGCACGGGAAGAGAAAGCAGAACGGGATCGGCAATTAAACCTTGAGCGCCAGAAGCAGGCTGAGAAAAAGGCCATCCAGGCCCAGATCCGGCAACTGGTCGAAACCAATCGTCTTGATCGCTCGCGGGGTGAGACCTCTTATCAGTTTGTCCACGACAAGAAAATCAAGAAGCTCTTTGTGGACGACACCATGGTGGATCAACTGTCACGGGGAAGGCTGGCTATTGTCTTCGTGAACGACGCCTACGAAGTGGTAGCTGAGGGCGTAGCCCGCAAGATCATGGAGCGGAACGAAAGTGCCGTGGTGGTGTTGCATGACCGCAAGAGTGACGATCAGGGGGATGATGACCCTTATGCCGGATATGAGATCCCCGACGATCTAATGTGGTAAGGCAACAAAAAGCCCCGCTCTCGGCGGGGCTTTTTGTTTAATATGGCGCGGCTGGGAGGATTCGAACCTCCGACCGCCTGGTTCGTAGCCAGGTACTCTATCCAGCTGAGCTACAGCCGC
>NZ_JAFCAE010000010.1:18429-99693 GCF_028581595.1 Marinobacter sp. DS40M6
TGGCGCGGCTGGGAGGATTCGAACCTCCGACCGCCTGGTTCGTAGCCAGGTACTCTATCCAGCTGAGCTACAGCCGCGCATTCATACTTCCAGATTCAGCAATGTTCTCTTTCTTCTCCGAAAAGAAATGGCGGAGAGGGAGGGATTCGAACCCTCGATACGCGCAATGCGTATGGCTCCTTAGCAGGGAGCTGGTTTCAGCCACTCACCCACCTCTCCTTGAGAACGGGGCGTATACTACCATAATTTTTCTGATTTCATAGGGTTGACACGAGTTTTTTCGAACCGCGCTCCCATAGGTTCAGAAAAGCCGTTCGGGAGACACAAAAAAGCCGTTCGGGTTTCCCTCGAACGGCTTTTTGTCACTCTCAGCTGTTGCCGGGCTCCGGCTCTTCAGAGCCTTTCTCGCTCTGAATTCGCTGATAGATTTCTTCGCGGTGAACCGCCACTTCTTTAGGGGCGTTTACACCAATGCGAACCTGGTTCCCCTTCACCCCAAGGACGGTTACGGTGATTTCATCACCGACCATCAGGGTTTCGCCAACACGGCGGGTCAATATCAACATGTCCTTTACTCCCTTATCCAGAGCTACCTGTTCCGACAAATGTATACTGCTTACTTTTATAGTGGGATCACTTGCCAATCAAAAGCCGCACAATCACTTATACGTACTTATAAAAGCAAAAGCCTGCAAATGATGCCCTTTTTTCGGAAAACCAATGCGAACCGGCTTTTATGTTCGCGTATTTTCAGGCTTCCTCTACCCCGGGCTTGTCCAGTTCGAACGCACTATGCAGTGCCCGAACGGCCAGCTCAAGATATTTTTCGTCAATCACCACGGAGATTTTAATCTCAGACGTGGAGATCATCAGGATATTGATTCCTTCATTAGACAGTGCTGCAAACATTTTAGTTGCAACGCCGGCATGAGACCGCATACCCACACCCACAATACTGACCTTCGCAATCTTGCTGTCGCCGCTAACTTCACGGGCACCCAGTTCGTCGGACACCCGCTGCAGAATGGCCTGGCCACGCTTGAAGTCGTTGCGATGCACGGTGAAGGTGAAATCCGTGCGGTTATCCGCACCCACGTTCTGTACGATCATGTCGACTTCAATGTTGGCATCGCTGATCGGCTGAAGTATACGCAGGGCACTGCCCGGGGTATCCGGTACACCGGCGATCGTCAGTTTCGCTTCATCACGGTTAAAGGCTATGCCGGAGACAACCGGTTGTTCCATGGCGTTTTCATCCTCAAGTGTAATCAGGGTACCCTCGCCTTCCTCAAAGCTGGAGAGCACCCTTAAAGGAACATTGTATTTGCCTGCAAATTCCACCGAGCGAATCTGAAGAATCTTGGAGCCCAGGCTGGCCATCTCAATCATTTCTTCAAACGTAATTCGCTCCAGCCGGCGCGCGCTGTCCACTACCCGTGGGTCAGTGGTATAGACACCGTCTACATCAGTGTAGATCTGACACTCGTCAGCCTTCAATGCCGCAGCGAGAGCAACAGCAGTAGTATCGGACCCGCCACGACCAAGGGTGGTGATGCTGCCGTTCTCGTCAATGCCCTGGAAACCGGCAACCACAACCACACGACCGGCGTTGAGGTCTTCCCGCATGCGCTGCTCGTCAATCTGCTTGATGCGCGCCTTGGTATGGCTGCTGTCGGTCAGAATTCGAACCTGGGCACCGGTATAAGAGCGCGCATCACAGCCGCGCTTTTGCAACGCCATGGACAACAGAGCAATGGTCACCTGCTCCCCGGTCGAGACCAGCACGTCCATTTCCCGGGGCGTGGGTTCTTCCATGATGTCGTTGGCCAGACCAATAAGACGGTTGGTTTCCCCACTCATGGCAGATACCACAACCACCACGTCATGACCTTCCTTGCGGAAGCGGCATACCTTTTCTGCAACCGCTTCAATCCGTTCTGTGGTGCCCACCGAAGTGCCACCGAATTTTTGAACCAAGAGCGCCATTTCTTTCCCGATACCAAACGTGGACAGACAGCGGGGCAGCGCCCCACCTCAGACGACCAAATGGGCGAGATTATATACACCTGCCCATTTTGGATACAGTTATCTATGCAATATTTTTCTCAACCCAGGCAGGAACACCTGCCAGGGCATCCGCCAGTTTTGATGGGTCGTTTCCGCCACCCTGGGCCATATCTGGACGACCGCCACCTTTACCGTCAACCTGAGCCGCCAGATGCTTCATCAAATCTCCGGCCTTGATCCTGCCAGTCGCCGATTTGGTGACACCGGCCACCAGTGTCACTTTGCCGTCTTCAACACTGGCCAGCACCACAACACCCTCGCCCAGCTTGTTCTTGAGTTGGTCGGCGGTTTCCATCAGCGCTTTGCGATCCGCGCCTTCCATTTCAGAGGCCACCACTTTAAGGCCAGCCACATCCACGGCAGAACTGGCCAGATCGCTACCAGCAGAGCTTGCCAGCTTCGCCTGGAGAGCATTGATGTCTTTCTCCAGCTGTCGATTGCGATCCAGCGTCTGCTGAACTTTCTCGACCAGGGACTCACGCGAGCCTTTGACCAGCTTTGCAGCTTCCCGCAGGGTTTGCTCGGTTTCCTCAACCCATTCCAGAGCGCCAAACCCAGTGACGGCTTCGATACGGCGAACGCCCGATGAAATACCGCTCTCCGATGTAATACGGAACAGCCCGATGTCGCCGGTACGCGCCACATGGGTGCCACCGCACAGCTCCACGGAGTATGCGTCAGAGCCCATGCTCAGGACTCTGACGGTATCACCATACTTTTCACCGAACAGCGCCATGGCACCTTTGGCCTGGGCCTGTTCCATATCGGTAATTTCGGTCTCAACCGGGGTGTTACCCAATATTTGCTCATTAACCTGACGCTCGATTTCCCGCAACTGTTCCGGTGTTACCGACTCAAAGTGGGAGAAGTCGAACCGCAGTTTGTCAGGATCTACCAACGAGCCTTTCTGTGTAACGTGCTCGCCCAGCACATTACGGAGCGCGGCATGCATCAGGTGGGTTGCGGAGTGGTTCTTCTTGGTCCGTTCACGACGAGCGTGGTCGATGCGGGCATCCACTTCCAGCCCCGGGAACAATTCGCCTTCAATCACGGTACCGATATGCAGGTGATTGCTGCCCTCTTTCTGGGTGTCGGTCACCTTGAAGCGGCCACCGCTCCAGGTCAGCAGGCCGGTATCGCCCACCTGACCGCCTGACTCCGCGTAAAACGGCGTGCGTTCCAGCACCAGAATCGCTTCATCGCCGGCTTGGGCCGCTTTCTTTTCACCACCCACTATCACGGTGCGAATGGTTTCGTGGCCGTCGATATGTTCGTAACCGGTAAACTCGGTAGACCCTTCAATGTTCAAACCGGCTGCATTGTAATCCATGCCGAATTTGCTCGCCGCGCGGGCACGCTCGCGCTGGCGCTCCATGGCTTTCTCGTAGCCATCGTAGTCCAGGGTCAGGCCACGCTCACGGGCAATGTCGTTGGTCAGGTCAACCGGGAAACCGTAGGTGTCGTACAGGGTAAAGATGGTTTCGCCCGGAATTTCGGAACTCTTGAGCGCCGCAATGTCCTGTTCAAGCAGGCGCAGGCCTTTGTCCAGAGTCTTGGCAAACTGTTCCTCTTCCTGCAGCAGCACCTTTTCAATCTGCTTGCGGCTGCTGACCAGTTGCGGGAAGGCACCGCCCATCAGCTCAACCAAAGCGCCAGTCAGCTTGTGGAAGAAAGGCTGCGTGGCACCCAGTTTGTTGCCATGGCGCGCAGCCCGGCGAATGATACGGCGCAGTACGAAACCACGCCCTTCGTTGGACGGCATGACACCGTCGGAGATCAGGAAGGCACAGGAGCGGATGTGATCCGCCACCACGCGTAGCGACGCTTCTGTGGTTTCAACGCCGCCAAGGATGTCGGAGGCTGCATTGAGCAGGTCCTGCATCAGGTCAATTTCGTAGTTGCTGTGAACGCCCTGCAGCACCGCGGTGATGCGTTCCAGACCCATACCGGTATCCACCGAGGGCTTGGGCAGGGGCAGCATCTCACCGTCCGCCTGGCGGTTGTACTGCATGAACACCACGTTCCAGATTTCGATGTAGCGGTCACCGTCTTCTTCCGGGCTACCGGGAGGACCACCATCCACATCGGGACCGTGGTCGTAAAAGATTTCGGTACAGGGACCACAGGGACCGGTATCGCCCATTTGCCAGAAGTTGTCAGATGCGTATGGGGCGCCCTTGTTGTCGCCAATCCGCACGATTCGATCTGCCGGAACACCAACTTCCTGATTCCAGATATCAAAGGCTTCGTCGTCGGACGCGTAAACGGTGACCCACAGTTTTTCCTTTGGCAGCTTCAGCCAGTCGTCGCCGGTCAGGAAGGTCCAGGCAAAATTGATGGCTTCACGCTTGAAGTAGTCGCCAAAGCTAAAGTTACCCAACATTTCGAAAAAGGTATGGTGGCGCGCTGTATAGCCTACGTTCTCAAGGTCATTGTGTTTACCACCTGCACGCACGCACTTCTGCGTGGTTGTCGCCCGGCTGTAATCGCGGGCTTCGCGACCCAGGAACACGTCTTTGAACTGGTTCATTCCCGCGTTGGTAAACAACAGGGTCGGGTCGTCCGCCGGCACCAGTGAACTGCTCGGCACAATAGTGTGGCCCTGCTGTTTGAAGTAATCGAGAAACGCCTGTCGCAACTCTGCGGTTTTCATAGCCCTTTGATACCCTTCTATAAACCCGTGCGGGTCCGCGTTTAAAGACACATACTTACATGCGCTTGCAAATCCGCTACTCTAGCACACGCCGAGAACAGGAAAAACGTGAAACATCACAGGAGAAGCCATGCCCCGCCGCTTTCATACCGCTGAGGAACTCCTTCCTCCCGCTGCATTCATCAAGCGACTGATGGCGGTGATTTACGATTCGTTGATCAGCATAGCGGTGCTACTGGTAACTACCTGGATGTACACCCTTGTAGCGGGTTGGGTCACCGGGTGGGACCAATATGAAGCCATGGCGGAAGCGGGGACTCTGAAGGCAGACCCACTGCTCACATTTGTGCTGTTCCTGGCGCTGTATCTGTTCTTTGGATACTTCTGGACCAAAAACGGCCAGACACTCGGCATGCAGGTGTGGCGTATTCGCATTGAAAACCTGGACGGCACGTCCGTGTCCTGGACACAGGCCCTGAAGCGATACGTGGCCGCGGCGGCTATCCTGTTCGTCGCGCTGCTGGGTGCCTATTACCTGAACGCAGCGACTCTCTTCGTGACTATCCCGGCGATCCTGGCGCTGTTCTACCCGATCAATGGGTTGTCGCTGACTGACCGCGCTTCTGGCAGTATCGTTGCCACTGTCCCCAAAGAGACTAAAAAGAAGTAGCTATCCGGCCCTTTTCATCAGTACCGCACCAACCACCGCATTAATCGCGATTGGCAGGACGATTGCCAGCACCGGGTTAAAGCCAAACACCAGGCTCATGGGGCCCAGCAGGTCCTGCATGTACTTGAACAATAGCCCCACAATCAGGCCCGTAAAAACCCGGAACCCCATGGTAACGGACCGGAGCGGGCCGAAAACGAAAGAAATCGCGACCAGCACCATGACTGCGGTGCCCAGTGGCATAAGCACTTTTTTCCAGAACGCCAGCCAGTAGTTGGCGGCATTCAGGCCCTGCTCTCCCAGATAGCTCGCGTAGGTATAGAGACCGGAGATCGCAAGGTCCTCCGGCTTTACAATCAGCACACTGAGAACGCTGGGCGACAGACCGGTTTCCCATCGCAGGGCCCGATGGGTTTCCTGGGTGGTTTTTTCATCGCTTAGCCTGGTAGTGGCCACGTTTTCCAACAGCCAGTGATCGCCCTGATAGATCCCTCTTTCAGCGAAACTGGCGGACACCAGCCAACGTTCCTCATCAAATCTGAACAGCGACACCCCGTGCAAGACGCCGTTGGGCTGAACCGCATTCAGATGCATGAACACATCACCCTCCCGGTGCCAGATGCCCGAGGCAGAAGCAATATTTTCACCCGCGCCCTGGGCCACGGTCTTTTGGCTCTGAGCCATCCGCTCAGCCGGTGGCGCGATGTACTCGCCAATCAGCACACCAAGAACCACCACCACCAAGGTCGGCTTCATGGCAGACCAGACAATCCGTTTGAGAGAAACGCCCGCGGCCCGGATAACCGTGAGCTCCGACGAACTCGCCATAGTGCCGAGGCCGACCAGGCACCCCATAAAGGCGCCAAGCGGGAGGTAGTCATAGATGCGCCGCGGCAACGTCATGAGCACATACAGCAACGCCTGGAGCGTCTGGTAATCGTTTTCCGCGTCGTCCAACTCGGCGATAAATGCGAAGATCAGGTCCAGGGACAGCACCACCAGCATCACCAGGAACATGGCGCCACCCACCGTGCTCATCACATAGCGATCGATCTTACGCATGTTGCCGCGCCTCCTTCAGCAGGCGCCGGCGGTAGAGCCAGGCAGGCCCGAACTGCAGCCATAACCCGAGGGCCAGAAACAGGGCGTGCACCCATAGCAACCCGATCCATTCGGGCACCTTGCCACCTTCAAGGGCATCACGGGCCACGATGAGCAAACCAAGGTAAGTGATATAGACCAGCATGGCCGGCAACAAGTGGAAGAATCGCCCCTGCCGGGGATTCACCCGACTAAGGCGCACAGCCAGAAGGGTGACAATCGGCACGATGAGCGGCAGTGTGAACCGCCAGTGCAGCATGGCTCGGTGCTCCGGATCATCCGACGCCATCAAGGCGGAGGTCGCAAGCCCTTCCTCCAGCTCTTTCTCACCCGCACTGCCACTGCGGATCTTGAGCCCGTAGGCTTCGAACCCGGTGACGTCGTACGCCAGTTGCCCCGGCAAGCCTTCAAAACGGGCACCATCTTCGAGCACCAGGAAGCGGCTGCCGGTTTGCTCGTCAATAAACTGGGACCCTTCCCGGGCGGTAATGATGGTAAGCCCCTTGCCGTCTTCACTGTGCTCGGCAATGAACACACCCTCAAGCCGACGCTTGTCTTCACTCAGCGCTTCCGTGTAAGTCACACGTTCGCCAGACGACAACGACTGGAAGCGCCCCGGTGCCAACATCTCAAACTCCGTCGCCTGGCGTTGCTCGTTGAATATCCCCTCGACTTTCTTCATGCCCCAGGGAGACACATAGAGGCTCATGGCCCCCACCACCAACATCACCGGAATACTGCCAAGAAGTGTTTTCATCAGCAGCTGCTTGTCGCTCACACCACAGGCAAACAGCACCGTCATTTCACTTTCCAGGTACATGCGCCCGTATGCCAGCAGGATGCCAATGAAAAAGCCCAGGGGCAGGATCAGCTCCAGGAAACCGGGAAAACGGTAAGCCATAATCTGGAACAACACATCGCCCGCCAGCTCACCGGCAGCGGCTTCCGCCAGATACTTGATAAACCGGCCGCTCATGAACACCAGCAACAGAATGCCGGATACGGCAAGCATGCTGATGATCACCTGGCGGGTTAGGTATCGGAAAACGATGCTCAAATCGGTCTCTCAGAGCCGGATGCGACCGGAGTCGATGGAAATCGGGATTCGCCGTATTCTAAGTAACCTTCGTGCCGAATGACAGAGCACAGGCGTTAACAACCTGTCAGCGCTTGATAATTTACCCCCAAACCCCAATGCTATAGGCATTCGGACATTCAAGCCCGATGCCGGGCCTGTCCTCCATCAGAATAACCAACGGGAGTTGCTATGAATTTTACTCTGAGCAGTAAGCCCATTTCGGATACCAAAGCGGATTGCCTGGTTGTTGCCCTGCCGGAAAAAGGTGACTGGCCTGCTTCCACGACCCAAGCAAACGAAGCCCTGGGCGGACTGATCAAGACCCTGCAGAAGAACGGGGATGCTACCGGTAAAAATGCAACCACCCTGCTCGTTCCACTCGAAGGCCAGCCCTGGGCTCGCCTGCTGGTCGTTGGCACCGGCGCCGACAAGGATCGCTCCCCCGCCAACTACCGCAAGTCGCTGATCGCCATGGCCAGCCAGATCAAGGATGGCCCGTCCAAACACGTACTGGTCGGCCTGAGCGACACCCTTGTCACCGGTGACGACGCCACCAGTTCGGAGACGGCACGCCTGAACCTGATCGGCCGCACCCTGGAAGAGCAGCTCTACCGGTTCAGCGAATTCAAGAGCGAGAAACCATCACAACGCAAACTGACGAAGGTGACTGTTGCTGCCTCCTCCGCCGGAAAAGCCCTGAAGGACGCCTTCAATCTTGGCCTGGCAACCGGCCGCGGCATGAATTTCACCCGGGACTTGGGCAACACACCGCCGAATATCTGCCATCCCACCTGGCTGGCTGAGCAGGCTGAGAAACTGGCCAAAGACAACGACGTCATCAAGACCGACGTGCTGGACGAAAAGCAGATGCAAAAGCTCGGCATGCACAGCTTACTGTCCGTGTCTGCCGGCAGCGCCCAACCCGCCAAACTGATCGTAATGGAATACCGTGGCGGCAAGGCGAAAGACAAGCCTTACGTCCTCGTGGGCAAAGGCATTACCTTTGACACCGGCGGCATCAGCCTCAAGCCCGGCGAAGGCATGGATGAAATGAAGTACGACATGGGTGGCGCCGCCGCCGTGTTCGGCGCCATGAAAACCATTGCCGAGACCAAACCGAAAATCAACGTGGTTGCCGTAATCGCCGCCGCCGAGAACATGCCCAGCGGCACTGCGACACGCCCGGGTGACATTGTTACTTCCATGTCTGGCCAGACCATCGAAATCCTGAACACCGACGCAGAAGGCCGCCTCGTACTGTGCGACGCCCTCACCTACGTCAAGAAATTCGACCCGGAAGTGGTCGTCGACATGGCCACACTGACTGGCGCCTGCATCATCGCCCTGGGCAGCCATGCCACCGGCCTGCTGAGCAACAACGACACCCTGGCCAACGAACTGCTGGCCGCTGGTGAACGCGCTGGTGACCGCGCCTGGCGCCTGCCTCTGTGGGACGAATACCAGAGCCAGCTCGACAGCAACTTTGCTGACATGCAGAACATCGGTGGCCGCCCGGCCGGCACCATCACCGCTGCCTGCTTCCTGTCCCGGTTCACCAAGGACTACCCCTGGGCCCACCTGGACATTGCAGGTACTGCCTGGCTCTCCGGCAAAGCCAAAGGCTCGACTGGCCGCCCGGTACCCATGCTGGTCGACTACCTGATGTCACATGCAGGAAAGTAATCCGGGCTCACAGGATGAACGGAACCAGTCCTACTGGTTCCACATCCTCGCCCAGAACACCCCTGCGGCTCGCAATCTCCATACCGCCAAACTGGTGGACAAGGCGCGCCAGCAGGGAGACCGCGTGGGCGTCGTCTGTGACACCATGCAACAGGCTCAGGAACTGGACGACCTGCTCTGGAACTTCAGCCCCGAGGCTTTTATACCCCACAGCATCGTGCCGGACTCCGCCACGACCTGCACTGATCCCGTTGGGATATTGCTTTGCCAACCGGTCGCGGAAGACTGGGACACGGTGATCATCCTCTCATCCACCCTGCCTGCGGACGCAGACCGGTTTAAACGATTGGCGCTGATTGCCCATAACGACGAAACGGTGTTGAGTCAGGCACGATCGCATTTCAAGCAGTTACGGGCATTGGGAATTGAGCCTCGAGTGCATGACCAAAGGAAGCGGTGAGACGTAAAACAGGCTCACAATCAAACCCAGGCAAAACCATTGAACACAGCTGAGACAACTCGGACTCCATAAGGGCATGGGGGTAGTTTGAATTTCGGACAGCAAAAAGGTGTCTGAGCGCAGCGAGTTCTTTTTCTTTCCGAAATTCAAACTACCCCCATGCCCCTGCACCCCAAGGTTCGCCGCAACCCAAGTGAGCATGTATAATCAGACGCCTTGAATTTCCCTTGTGAATCAACCAAACGGTCACCAGCAGAAACCCATGGAAAAAACCTACCAGCCAGAAAACATCGAGCGCCAGTGGTACGAAAACTGGGAATCCAAAGGGTACTTCCGCCCCCGTTCAGAAAAGGCGGAGGGGGGCGAAGGCGAATCCTTCAGCATCGCTATCCCACCGCCCAACGTCACCGGCAGCCTCCACATGGGCCATGCGTTCCAGCACACCATTATGGACACGCTCACCCGCTTCAAACGCATGCAGGGCCGCAACGCCCTTTGGCAGGTAGGCACCGACCACGCCGGTATCGCCACCCAGATGGTGGTTGAACGCAAGCTCGCGGCGGAAGAAGACAAAACCCGTCATGACCTTGGCCGGGAAGAATTCATCAAGCGCATCTGGGACTGGAAGGCACATTCCGGTGGCACCATCACCGGCCAAATCCGCCGTCTGGGTAACTCGGTGGACTGGGACCATGAGCGTTTCACCATGGACGACGGTTTCTACAAAGCCGTGCAGGAAGTGTTTATCCGCCTGTACGACGAAGGCCTGGTCTACCGTGGCAAGCGCCTGGTCAACTGGGACCCGAAGCTGCATACAGCCATTTCCGACCTTGAGGTCGAGAACAAGGAAGAGAAAGGCTTTTTCTGGCACCTTCGCTACCCGCTGGCCGACGGCGAAAAGACGCAGGATGGCAAGAGCTATCTAGTGGTGGCGACCACTCGCCCGGAAACCATGCTTGGCGATACTGCCGTGGCCGTGCACCCGGACGATGAGCGCTACCAGCACCTGATTGGCAAATTCGTTGACCTCCCGCTGGTAGGCCGACGCATTCCCATTCTCGCCGACACCCACGCCGACCCTGAAAAAGGCAGTGGCTGCGTCAAGATCACCCCCGCCCACGACTTTAACGACTACGCCGTGGGCAAGCGCAACAACCTGGTAATGATCAACGTCATGACCCAGGACGCCTGCATCCGCGATGTAGCCGAAGTGGTTAACGCCGATGGCACTGAAAACACCGATGTGGACGGCAGCCTGCCGGCTGCGTACGCCGGCCTTACCCGCGAACAGGCCCGCAAGCAGATCGTGGCGGATATGGACGCCGAAGGCCTGGTACAGGAAGTGGAAGACCACGTGCTGAGCGTGCCAAGGGGCGACCGCTCCGGTCTGATCATCGAACCCATGCTGACCGACCAATGGTTTGCCGATGCCAAAACCCTGGCAAAGCCGGCGATCGAAGCGGTCGAAGACGGTCGTATCCAGTTCGTGCCCAAGCAGTACGAAAACATGTACTTCGCCTGGATGCGGGATATCCAGGACTGGTGCATCTCCCGCCAACTGTGGTGGGGCCACCGTATTCCCGCCTGGTACGACGCCGAGGGCAATATCTACGTCGGTCGTAGTGAAGAGGAAGTGCGCCAGAAACACAACCTTGCCGCCGACCTGCAGCTGAACCAGGACGACGACGTGCTCGACACCTGGTTCAGCTCCGCCCTGTGGACCTTCGGCACCCTGGGCTGGCCGGAAATCACCGAGCGGCTGAAAACCTTCCACCCCACCAACGTTCTCGTGACCGGTTTTGACATCATTTTCTTCTGGGTGGCCCGGATGATCATGATGACGATGCACTTCATGAAAAACGAGGACGGCACCCCACAGGTACCGTTCAAGACCGTGTATGTGACCGGCCTGATCCGCGACGAGCACGGCGACAAGATGTCCAAGTCCAAGGGCAACGTGATTGACCCACTGGACATGATCGACGGCATCGAGCTCGATGACCTGCTGGAGAAACGCACTGGCAACCTGATGCAGCCCAAACTGGCCGAGAAGATCGGGAAGCGCACCCGGAAGGAGTTCCCGGAAGGCATTACCGCTCATGGTACGGATGCCCTGCGCTTCACTCTCTCCGCTATGGCGACCACCGGCCGCGACATCAACTGGGACATGAAGCGCCTTGAAGGCTATCGTAACTTCTGCAACAAGCTGTGGAACGCTGCCCGTTACGTGCTGATGAACACCGAGGGCGAGGATTGCGGCGTCAACGGTGAGGCCGTGGAATTGTCGCTGGCAGACCGCTGGATCATCAGCGAGCTGCAAACCTGCGAGCAGGACGTGATCCGCCATCTTGACCAGTACCGGTTCGACCTGGCCGCGTACGCCCTGTATGAGTTCATCTGGAACGAATACTGCGACTGGTACCTGGAACTCTCCAAGCCGGCGTTGAACGACGACAACGCCAGTGCGGAAGCCAAACGTGGCACCCGCCGCACCCTGGTACGGGTGCTGGAAGCGGTCCTTCGCCTGGCGCACCCGATGATGCCGTTCATCACCGAAGAAATCTGGCAGCGCATCGCACCTCTGGCCGGTAAGAGTGGTGACAGCATTATGCTGCAACCCTTCCCCCAGCCAGATGCCAACAAGCAGGACTCTGCGGTTGCCGCCGATATTGAATGGCTGAAAGGCGTGATTGTCGCTGTTCGGAATATCCGCGGCGAGATGAACATCTCCCCTGCAAAAGCCATCCCGGTGCTTCTGCGTGGTAAAAACCCAGACGACAAACGCCGCTTGGACGAGAACCGCCAGTTCCTGTCATCACTGGCGCGCCTGGACAGCCTGGAATGGTTTACCGAAGGCGAAGCCCCCATGTCAGCCACCCAATTGGTTGGCGAGATGGAAGTGCTGGTGCCCATGGCCGGTCTGATTGACAAGGATGCCGAACTCAAGCGACTGGACAAGGAACTGGAGCGACTGCAAAAAGAAGTTGGCCGACTGGAAGGAAAGCTTGGCAACGAGAAATTCACTGCCAAGGCGCCCGCAGAGGTGGTAGAAAAAGAGAAGGAAAAGCTCAGCGATGCCCAGGGCAGCATGAGCCGGCTCAGCGAGCAGCGGGCCGCCATCGAGGCCATGTAACCCGTGGCCGAGGCAGGGAAGAATCAGGGTCTGTCCGGGAATGGCCGCATTGCCATTCTCGGAGCAGGCTCCATGGGCCAACTCTGGGCGGGCTACCTGGCCACCGGGACGGCAACGTTTATCCCTCGTCACGAGGTTTCCCCGGAAACAGATCAACCCGCGCTGACTTACACGTTTCAGCCGTTCGAAGGCCCAGAGGAAGTCGTCACAGTTCCCTACCTGCTCGCCACAGCAGCACGCCCTTCACTGTTGATGGTCACCACGAAAGCGGGCGATACGCTCGATGCCATTGAATCCAACCTCCATTATGTTTCTCCGGACACCCCCATTGTCCTGTTCCAGAACGGCATGGGCTGCCAGCAAGCGGTCGCCGAGCGTTGGCCACAACGACCGATCCTGGCCGCCAGCACCACCGAAGGAGCGAACCGCCCAGCACCAGGCTGCACAGTCCACGCCGGCAAAGGCGAAACCTGGGTTGGCCCATTAACCAAGAGTGTGACGACGCATCTGACGCAGGTAGTAACGGCGCTTGGCACCAGCGGGTTAACGGTTCACGCAGAGCAAGACATTCAGAGGCGGCTGTGGGACAAACTGATCATCAATGCGGGTATCAATGCCTTTACGGCAATCCTCGACTGCCCGAACGGTGACATCCTCGCCGACCCGTTCTACCGGGAACACATCGATGAGTTGTGCGACGAAATCTCGAAGGTGATGAAGGAGGATATCGGAAAAGCCCTGCCATCAATCACAATTCGCGAACGCATCGAAACGGTTGCCCGCAAAACGGCGCGGAATACCTCATCCATGCGCAGCGACAGGCGGCGGGGCCGCCCTACCGAAATTGACTTTATCAATGGGTATATCGTCGGGCGCGGGCATGCGCTGGGCGTTGATGTTCCGACAAACCAGATGCTGACAAACCGTATTAAACAGCTATCGCCATAGATGTCAGGAGCATACCCTTCAGATCCCGAATGTCAGACCCTGAACGCTTCCACGAGACGCTGCAGGGATGCAGTCAGTTGTGACATTTCCCGTGACGATGCCAGGGTTTCCTCGGCGTTATCTGCCGTTTTCTCACCCAGGACACTGATTTGTTCAACGTTGGTATTGACGTTCTTCGCCACGGCAGACTGCTCCTCAGCCGCCTGTGCGATCTGGTGGCTCATATCAACAATGGTCGAAATCCCCTGGGCAATCCGGTCCAGCGCTTCCGTCACTTCCGCCGATTTCTTCACCGTGGTTTCAGTCACGTCATGGCTGTTGGTCATGGCCGCAACGGCTTCCTTCACGCCGCTCTGCAACCGGGTGATCATACCCTCGATTTCTTCAGTCGATTTGTGGGTACGCTGTGACAGTGAACGTACTTCGTCTGCCACAACCGCAAAACCACGGCCCTGCTCACCGGCGCGCGCAGCCTCGATGGCCGCATTCAATGCCAGGAGATTGGTCTGCTCCGCAATCGCCTTTATTTCGACCAGAACCTGGCTGATGTTATCGCTGTCGGCGTTTACCCGGTTGATGACATCAACCGCGCCGGAGATTTCGGTGGCAAGACGGTTGATGGTGGCGACGGTATCCGCAACCACTCCACGGCCTCTCTCGGTATCCTCTTCAGCCGCGCCAGCGCTATCAGACACGCGATGAGCACTCTCAGTGACCTCATTGACCGCTTCCACCATCTGGTTCATGGCTTCGTTGATCTGGCCAGACTCCTCCATCTGCCGCGCAACGGCCTCACTGTTCGCAGCCGCGGTATCGTTGACACGAGTGGCCTGGCGATCGACGTCCGATGTAGTGCTGCTCACTGAGCGGATCAATTCGGCAATCCGGTCCGTCATGTTGTTGAACTCGGTAGTCAGTTCACCCAATTCATCACGATTATCCAATTGGATGTGAGTCGTCATATCGCCCTCAGCCACGGACCTTGCTGCCGTGCTGAAACGATTAATAGCCGTGCGTACCGACATAAAGAAGCCGACGTAGAGGTAAACCACCACCAACAGGACAATTACCAATGCGGCAATAATCAACTGCCGTTGCTGCAGCTCGCCCTCCAGGCGTGAGTTCAGGTTTGCGCCAACGACGTCAAAAATTCCAGCCTTGAGCGCATCGTAATGGGCAAGCTGGTTTTCGATGGTGCGGTTGAAATCCCGCCAGGGTAACTCGAGGCGCATGGGCGTGATGATGTTGGCATCCAGCTCGTCACGCACAACCACCAGACTCTCGAGAATGCCCTCGACAGCATCACCTGTCGTTTTCTCCAGGTTCGGCGATGCATCCATCGATACGGTCAGTGCAGGCCCGAGCAGCGATGCGCGGTTGGTCAGTTCGTCATAGATTTCATTAAGAGCGTCACTGAGGTTGTAACCCACCTGCCCGTCGATGAGCGCAAAGGTCCCGAACGTCCTGGCCCTGCCAATGATGCTGCGGGCATCCGGCAGTGACTCACGCAAAAGCCCCAGAAGCAGCAGGTTTTCCCGGGATGCGTCCTGCCCCAGGCCGGAAATTTCAATGGTCGCGGACAAGAGCGCCCGCACTTTCTGGACGAACTCTTGATAATACTTGAACTGGGGGTCGATATTGCCCTGATAGCTGTCAGTCGATTTGAGTGTTTGCCACTCTTCCACCAGCATCGCCACCTGCTGGGACCAGTTACCGGACTCATCAAAACGAGCCTCTGCGTTAACCAGTTCCTCAAGAATTCTATCAATCGTTTCTGACGACTCTGCGGACTGTGAGAGCAGTTCATTGTCATCCTTGATCTTGCCGGGGGCACGAAAATCCCGGTATGCCATGGACTCTGCCAGCAGCGTATCCACCTTTTCGAGCTGCTCCAATCCCTCCACGCCCCGGGTCATGGTATCAACCGACCGGTTCAGTTCACTGATAACCAACCAGGAAAGGGCAATAATGGGAAGCAGGAACAACACACTGATCAGGCTGAATTTGTAGAACATCGGCAGCCGATTCATCAGCGCTACTGCAGGCTTGATAAGCTGGTTCACGTGTACCCCCACAGAAAGCATCGAAAGGATGGAACTTTATTCTATTTGTTTATATTGTCGACTAAAGTACTACAAACTTGAGTGTTTTTCGGCGTAAAAATGTAATTTTTGTCAAAATGTCGTGATCAGCGCACACCGGCAATAACCAGCAGCGCAAGGATGCAGATCCAGACCAGCATGCTTCGGTTCAGCAAACCCCGGATGGCCTCCAGGCTGCGGCCACCAAAGCCCGCCCATTCGTCCGGATGGATCTTTGAGAACCGTTCCGGGTCCAGTGCGTAGCCCGTCAATGCCGCGCTCGCGGCGCCCATCAATAGCTGGTTGGTTCTGAGGCTAAAATCAAACAGTCTTCGTTTTCCTTCTTTCATCCAGCCGGCAAGATCACCTGCGACTCCAAACGTGAAGGACAGTAGTCGTGAGGGAAGCCAATTGAGTATCTCCGCCAGCGCGGCAAACCCTGGTCTCGCTGCCACCTGCGGCCAGTGATCCCTTAACGCGACAACTCCCCTCGCAAAGAAGGCAGCCGCAATACCGCCAACGGCATACCAGAAAGCGACCAGAAAAAAACGCTCGAAGACGCTGACCATCAGCGTTCGTGACAAAGCCAGATGCATCTCATCGGGCGACGTTGCCGCGCCCCGTTCGTCAGCCGGTAAAATATCCATAACGTGATGCCAAGCGGACTGCATGTCGCCCCTGGCCCAGGATTCACTGTAAACCTCCAGGCGCGCCCGCCAACCCGGCGCACCCATCAACAACACCATCAACAAAAACTCCAATGGATACGCGGCCATGCGCCAGCCAATGGTGTGCAGATAGTACTCCCCGGCGGCCAGAATCAGCGAGGGCACAAGAATAATAACCAGCCCCTTCCATAGGCCTGCCTCGTTACCAGACCTTTCAGCGCCTCCCCGGTTAAACGCGGAACGCCACAACGGCTCAGAAGACCAGGCGTTGGCCGCATCCAGCTTGCGTCTCACCAGGTAAGCGAGCAGAAACACCACCAATACCATCAGTTATCCGCTCCGTTGCCATGCCCTGTACCAAGCAGTTGCCGATATCGGGGCCAGTCAAAAGCCGGGCCTGGATCGGTTTTGCGACCGGGTGCGATATCGCTGTGCCCGGTGATCCTCTCTGGCGTGATGGCCGGCCACGACTTCATGATCAATGCTGACACGTCAGCAAGCACCTCATACTGAGCTGCGGTGTATGGAATGTCATCCGCACCCTCCAGCTCAATGCCGATTGAATAATCGTTGCACTCTTCCAGGCCCTGAAAGCAGGACCGCCCGGCATGCCACGCGCGCCCCAACAAGCTGACGAACTGAAGGCATTCGCCATCCCGGCGGATCAACAGGTGTGACGAAACCTTCATATCGGCGATGGTCTCGAAATAGGGGTGCTCTGAGGGGGACAGTTGGTTGCAGAAAAACCGTTCGATGGCATCGCCTCCGAACTGCCCGGGAGGAAGGCTGATATTATGAACAACCAACAGGGATATTGCCGCCCCTTCGGGGCGTTTGCCAAAATTTGGAGACGGGCACCAACGGGCGCCGGCTACCCGACCGGTCGTCCGTAATCCGGCGACAGCCGGTGGCGACAGGTCAATGGTGTTGCGCGAAGGGATGGTTTCAGACAATGTGGTTCCAACAGGCCGGGGCGAACAGACCGGACCACCGATGCGTTCGCCGTTGTTGCTTTGATGCCCCTGATTGAAGCACAAAGTCTCCGGTCTTGCTATACGATCAGTCCTTGCGGCTACTGCGAAGGTTGTCGATGATGGATTCCAGCGCCCGGTCGAATATCAGGCCGTCGTCCAACATGGAGATCTCATCCGCAGCGAGCGCCAGTGCAAGGTTTTCACGCTGATATTCCGCCACTTTGGCACCACTGCGATTAACGAAGATGTACTTGCCCGTCGCCTTGATAAACGCGGCCAGCTTGCAGCGTGTTTTGTTGCCATCACGGGTCAGCTCAACCCAGGAGCCAACACGAAGGCCATCAGCCCGCTCCAGCCATTGAAGCTCGACATTTGCCCCGGAGCTCTCGGCCAATTCCTCTGCGGCCGGCTCTTCAGGGCTTGGCACGGGGCTAGCAGATACAGACGTGGTGGCATCCGAGGGCTCGGAGGCGCCTGCCATTACGCCCTCAGTCGTTCGCTCCACTTTCTCTGGAGCTTTGGGCGCGGTATCCGACATATCCCTGGAGACCACAGACGGTTCCGCCTCCACCTTTTGGGGCGCAGCCTGAGGTTCAGGTTCGGGCGCCACAGCAGGGCGGGTTGTGGTGACAAGGCGCTGGAACACGTCCACGTGGGCAAGTTCAAGGTCTCTTATGGCGGCGTCGGTGGCAAACGGGTCCCACGAAATTTCCTGCAGGGCGTTTCTCAGACCGTCCACGATTCCCGGAATCGACCGCAGCAGCTCGCTGCGAGTGTTGTCGTTGATGGGCCTGGGATCAACACTCCATACGAGCTGCCGGGTAAGGTCACATGCCTCATCCCAGCGCTCACTGTCTTCACCCTCACGCAGCACGATCCACTGTAGATACTTTGCCCACGCCTCATTCAACAGTGTGACGACCGGAGGAGACAGATCCCGACCGGTAATCTGTTCGTTCAGCAGGTTCTCAGACGCTTTGGATGCCCGCTCCTGCTTGGCCCTGCCTTCCTCAGCATCACGCAGACGCTGCTCCACGAGCTCCCTGCGACGCCGGTCCAAATCCATGAAATGGCCGAAATCTCTGAGCAGCTCACTGAAAATATCGACGTTGTCGGTGAATTCGTTAAGCACGCGATCAACCACCGACTCGATCTTGTCTCGTAGCGGATCACGCTGGCCGGCCTTTTTCTCGGTCCAACCGATAGCAGACATGGCCAGTTCATTCAGCAGCTTCCGTACCGGATGTCCGCCCCGGTTAAAGAAATTGTTGTCGCTCAGCGCCACCTTGAGTACGGGAATCTGAAGGCGCCCGATCACGGACTTCATCACCGGATGGAGCTGACGGTCTTCCAGGATAAAATCAAACAACATCGACACGAGATTGATGACGTCGCTGTCCACTTGGCCGACATCATGTTTCTTCCCGGTTTCCGACCGGAACACCTGCTGTAGTTGCTCTGACAGAGGCACAACCTCACCCTGCCCCCAATGGACTGACTGAGACTGGATTTCGTGAAGCCGTGTCATCAGTGTACGGGTATCGAGCGCGCCGGCGCTGGGCACACCACTGTTTTCTGTGCCGTACTCGCTCGAACTCTGCCCCTGGTGCAACAGAGCACTCAGTTCAGAAAACGTTGCCCGCACATCGTCGGACGGCGTCGTGAGCGGCCCCGACGCATCTGACTCCGAGCTCGCTGACAGCGTCCCAGCAGTCCGCCCCCCAGCCGGGGCGGATTTGCCAGACGCGCCCTGGCCACCGACCGGCGGGCGACGCATGTCGGGCAGCACCCCTTCGGCGATCAGGGTTTTGTTGGCATCCTTGTAGAAATCACCCAGAACCCCCACCAGCAAGCGGTCGAACAGTTTAAGCACCACCAGCTTGGCACGGATATCGATATCCAGATCGGAACAGGCTTCCGCAACCCCTCCGCAGATCACCTCCGGGCTCAGGGGCATCTGGCTATCTTCCAGACGCACCGAGGGCAGCAGGTGAGCAACCCGCACATTCAGCAGGCGTATAACCTCCGCGTGTTGGTTGCGCAGTTTGTTGATCAGGTTGTCGATGGCGACCTGCTGCTCCAGATCGGAATGGTCCAGCAACGCCAGCGAGTCCTGGTCCACCTCATCCAGGGTGCCACTGCCACCACCCGGCTTGAACGAGCCGATGTCATTGAACGCGCGGCTGACGTACTGCAGCACCGACACGGTCATGTTCTTGCGCCGCAGCCTCAACTCACGCATGGCGTCAAAGTACGCGGTCTGATCCTGGTTGGTTCCAGCCTTGTCCGCCAGCTCAAAAAGCGCGTCGTCCGCCTTGTCGAAAAAACCAGACAGTACAGACTTCAGTGACTGACCCGATACGTCACGCAGGCGCACCAGAGAGCCCGGCAGGGAAAACCTGTCAGGAAGCTTCTGGCCTTTGAGACTTACAACCTTGTTATCCTGCGCCATTCGGCTGCTCCGGGTGATAGCTGGAGAAATGTGTTATTGCACATCTTAGGCCTTACCCACGTCACCTTGTGTCAGAATTTGTCACCTTTTGTGTCTAAGTGATGGTTGTCACAGTTTAGCACCCCCACCTTTCCACGTTTGGCGAATCTGGCTGTGGCCTATAGAATCACAACCGCACACCCAACGTGCCTCCAAACCGCCACTGAACAACCGGAAATTCTGCCATGATTCCAGCCGAACTGCTCCGCCAGTCCCGCATTGAAACCGTTGCACAAAGCCTGCGTGAAGACATTGGAGATGGCGACATTACTGCCATGCTGATTCCACAAGCGCGCATCAGTCGCGGACATGTCATTACCCGGGATGCCGCAACCATTGCCGGACGCGCATGGGTTGAGGAGGTGTTCCGGCAGGTGGACCCGGGGGTCACCCTGAGCTGGCAGGTGCAGGACGGAGACGAGGCAAGCCCCGGCCAATCGCTGTTTTCCATGGAAGGCCCGGCTCGCAGCCTGCTCACCGCCGAGCGCTCAGCCCTGAACTGGCTGCAGTTGCTGTCCGGCGTTGCCACCACATGTGCCGGCCATGCCCGCCGTGTCGCCCATACCGGTGTTCAGCTACTGGATACCCGCAAGACCTTGCCTGGCCTGCGACTGGCGCAGAAATACGCGGTCACCTGCGGTGGCTGCCATAACCACCGCATTGGTCTGTGGGATGCCTTCCTGATCAAGGAAAACCACATTGCCGCCTGTGGCTCCATTGCGGATGCCGCCAGAGAGGCCCGCCGACTTGCCCCTGGCCGGCCGGTGGAAGTGGAAACCGAAAATCTGGAAGAACTGGATCAGGCCCTGGCCGCAGGCGCGGACATCATCATGCTGGATGAATTCTCACTGGAGGATATGCGCCAGGCGGTTATTCACACGGCTGGCGCCGCAAAGCTGGAAGCGTCCGGCGGCGTCAACAGCGAGACACTGGTGCCGATTGCCGAGACCGGTGTCGACTATATCTCTATCGGAGCACTGACCAAGGATGTCAGGGCGGTGGATCTGTCCATGCGCCTGGACACCCACGACTGATTCGGCCGGAGGCCCGGTTCACACGCTCAGGGTTGATTATACGCTCAGGGCTAATTACACGCTCAGGGCTGTCCGGACAGCAGGCGGTCCATTTCTTCCAGCTTGCTAATCAGGGCGGCCCCGGACTCTTCCCTGCCCCGGAAGTGCTCTTCCGCCATCGGTGCCATACCTGACACCTGAGGCAGGGGCTGACCGCCCTCAATCAACACTTTCATGCGGCTGACAAAGACGAACTGCAACCACTGGGTAAACTCCAGCGTGTCCACGGCAAACGGCTGGGCACTCTGCAGCGCCTCTGGCGATGGCGGCTCACTCTCCCACGCATCAATTCGCCGCAACTCAATCTCTATCTGAAGCAGGCTGTCCGCGACACGGGTGGTATGGTCGGACGAATTCGCCATAGATACGCTCACTCTCAATCTGCCAGGGGTTCCAGTTCAACGGTTTCGCCATGAAGCACTCGGTACAGGTCTTCATACTGCCGAGTCAGCGGATGTTTCGGTGCCATATGAATCAACGGTTGCCGGCTCTGGTGCGACTCCTTCATCTTCACCGAGCTGGACAACCTCACCGGCAATACGGGCAGGCCCTCGTCCATCAGCTCACGCACCAGCTTCTTTGGCAGGCTGGCGCGGGGCTGGAACTGGTTTGCGACAATACCTTCGACCACGAGGTCTTCGTTGTGGTCTTCCTGCAGCTCCTGAATCTCGTGAAGGATGCTGTAGAGAGCCTGACGGGAAAAATCATCGCAATCGAAAGGGATCAGGCATCGCTGCGCCGCAATCAATGCGGATCGAGTGTAGAAATTGAGCGCCGGCGCCGTATCAATGTAGATTTCGTCAAACGACTCACCGAGCTTCTTCAGTGCTTCTCTCAGCTTGTAAATCTTGTGCTTGGCTTCCAGTTTGCGCTCCAGAAAATCCAGTTCCGGGCTGGAAGGCATAACAAACAGGTTGTCGAAGGGAGAGGCGTGGACAAACTCGTCAGCGCGCCGATTAAACACGGTAAACGCTACCGTCTGCTCAAGGTAGTCGGCAATGGTATCCTTGAGCTCGCCCGCGGGCCTACCCAGCAGGTAGTGGGTGGAATTACCCTGGGGATCAAGATCGACAACCAGTGTTCGTTTGCCCCGGGCGGCGCTGATCGCGGCCAGGTTACAGGTGATACTGGACTTGCCGACGCCACCTTTCTGGTTAAACACTACTCGTCTCATGCTGCTTCCTCTGACAGTTTCCCTGCGAATATAACGCCTTACCAGCCCAACACCGACTTAACGAACGGGATCGTCAGTCGTCGCTGGGCGCGTAATGAGTTTTCATCCAGGCGATCCAGAATGGCCAGCAGATCGGCCAGTTTCCGGGGTGCTCGCCTGAGTATGAATACGGCCACATCATCACTGAGGACAAGGCCGCGCTGCTCCGCCCTCGCCATCAGTATCCTCAGGCGATCATCGTCGCGATAGATGCCCAATTGAATGGTCAGGCCATGACTCAACCGGGACACCAGATCCTGCAACCCGAATGGCAGTGACGCCGGGAGCTCCGACAGGCTGACGACCATCAGGTGCCCATGGTCATTCACCCGATTGTACAGATGGAAGATGGCCTCTTCCCAGTTTTCCTGGCCCGCAATGAGATCCAGGTCATCCAGGCAGATCACTGACTGGCCTTCCAGCCCTGAGAGCGAGTCGGGCCCCAAGGGCAACAACTCCTCCATGCTGACACAAACCGCACTCTGTTGGTTTTGCTCCGCCAGATGACAGACCGCCTGCAACAGATGGCTTTTGCCAGTGTCTGCGTCGCCACAAACGGCGATGACGGGTACAACACCAACCTGCTCGCAGGCAGACTTAAGTCTTGCCGCGGCATCGGCGTTCCGGCCACCATGAAAATTATCAAAACGGGCGTCGTCTCGAAGCTTGACCCCCAACACCAGCTGTGACGCACTCACTGCCTCTTTGCCCTCCATGCCCTCAGACTCCATACGCCGATATAGTGCGCACCGCTGAAAATGGCTGAGGCCGCCACCAGCAGAATGCCAACGTCCATAACCCACGGTTGCATCGGCAAATCCGCCAGCAGAATGATGATCGCGAGGGCCACCAGAACCTGGATCAGGGTGTTAAGTTTGCCGGGCAGGCTCGGCTGCATTTCAAAGCGACCGACACCGTAATGAAACGCCAGCCCACCACACACGATCAGGAGATCCCGGCCCAGCACCAACCAGAACAGCCAGGCCGGGAGTACGCCAGTTATAGCCAGCATCAGATAGGTGGTGATCAGCAGTGCCTTGTCCGCCAATGGGTCGGCAATGGCGCCAAGCCGGGTTCGCCAGTTGTAGTGACGAGCCAGGAAACCATCAAAGGCATCCGTTGCGGATGCCAGAAAAAATATCACCAGGGCAAAACGATATTCCTTGGCCATAAGGGCTGCCGCAAAAGGAGCAATCAGCAAAATGCGCAAAAACGTCAGCGCATTTGGAATCCAGCGCCAGCGGTGCGTCATGACATGACTCCCCTAATACCGAACACCGCGATATTATTCCCCGTCTTCCGACTCGACGATGGAGGCAGGCTGCCAGCGGTAATGAAGCACCTGATAGAGTGACTCGAACGCCTGTTCTGACTCTTCATCGTTTGCCAGTAGAGGCTGGTAAACGAACAGCGGGTTGGCGGAGGCCGCAGCGCTCTCCGTGCTCTGTTCCGCCAGTGCAATACCGCCTTGCGGGGCCTGCTGCACCGATTGGGCCTGCGCCTGACCACCGGGTTGACGCTCATCACCTGTGGGCATGCGTGAGACCTCGGCGTCTGAAAGCGGAACCAGCCGCGGATCCAGGGCAATGTACTGCTTCAGCTGCTCCATCTCCCCTGAAAAGGCAACCCTGAGCGTCAGTTGGTCCTTCCGCGCTCTGGTGGCACCCGCATCGACCACGGGCGACAGGTTTTTGAGAACCCCATTCACACGGGCGTAATCCTTCAGATTGCTGACTCCATGCACAACGATATCCACCTGTGGAGACTCGCCGACATCACTGCCAGCAACCGCATAACGATCGGCAAACATTTCCGCCCAGCGCCCGACAACGGCAGCAGCCAGAGCTTGCGGCGTGTCGGCGGTCACCGATTGCTCCGTACTATCCAGCCCCATACCGTCAAACACCCATCCGGCACGCCACTGTGATCCGGAACGGCTGACCCGTACCAACGACATCAGGTCATGCTCCATATCCTCGGACGATCTGCGAACACTGGATGAAAACTGTCCCCATATGTCCGACAACAGTTCACGGTCGTCCCGGTATCTTGCGGGAGGAAGCCCCACCGGCAAACCCCGGTCAACCGCCGCGTCCTGAAAAACGCGACGCCACTGTTCATCGGCGCCCGTCCCGGTACTGTCGTTTCCCTGATGGACCAGGGTACGGCGCCCGCCTTCTTCGACCGCGATCCAGGCCAGCGTCAGCGGCCGATTCGCGCCCCATACCGGTGCATCCGCGGACGCCAGCGCACGGTTGACGCCGACCGCGCCGAAGCTCATCCGTAGCCTGTGATTTCCCGTATCGGAGCGTAAGAACTGGTAGGACTGAAGCAGCGATTCGGCGTTCGCCAGGAGTTCTTCAACGCCTTCGTTGCGCAGCACGTCGCGGGTGCCGGAAACGCGCACAAACACCCGGCTCAGGCCGTCCGCATAGCCCTGCTCAAGTTCCTGAGGCTGCGAGCCAGCGACGGGCACTTCTACCGAGTAAAGGCCGGTAACGGTAACAGCTGCCGCTGGCGCGGCCATCAGCGCCAATACTCCAAACAACCGGAGTGACTGACGGACTATCCGCACTGCCTGCATCGAGATTTTTCCTGAGTCTGGCATGAAACACCCTGCGATTCGTCTTAATGGCGCATAGGATACACCAAGCCCCCTGGTGTGAGTAGCTAACCGGGATTGCAGAAAGTCAATCCGGTGCCACACTGCCTTTAAGGGTGACAAACGGGGCAATTGCATTTGGAGCGCCGTTCCGCACCTGTTAAAATCCGCCGCCTGTCCCACTGTCCAAACGGTTAAGCACACCATGAGCGAACAGAAGCCCTCCCTCACCTATCGTGATGCCGGCGTTGATATTGATGCCGGTAACGAACTCGTCGACCGCATCAAGAATACCGCGGCGCGCACACGTCGCCCGGAAGTCCTTGGCGGCCTCGGTGGCTTTGGCGCCATGGTGGCTATTCCTCCCGGCTATAATGAGCCCGTGCTGGTATCAGGCACCGACGGTGTCGGCACCAAACTCCGACTTGCCATGCAACTTCAGAAGCACGACACCATTGGCATTGACCTTGTGGCCATGTGCGTCAACGACCTGGTGGTAGGCGGGGCCGAACCCCTGTTCTTCCTGGACTATTACGCTACCGGCAAGCTGAATGTCGACGTGGCCGCCCAGGTTGTCGACGGCATTGGCGCTGGCTGTGAACAGGCCGGCTGCTCCCTGGTGGGCGGCGAGACGGCGGAAATGCCGGGCATGTACGAAGGGGACGACTACGATCTGGCCGGTTTCTGTGTCGGTGTGGCGGAGCGCAGCGAGATCATTGATGGCAGCCACGTGCAGGCTGGCGACGTTCTGCTCGCCCTGGGTTCTTCCGGCCCGCATTCCAATGGTTACTCCCTGATCCGCAAGATTCTGGAAGTCAGTAACGCTGACCTGAACCAGACGGTTGCCGACGTTACCCTCGCGGATGCCCTGATGGCGCCCACCCGCATTTACGTGAAAAACCTGCTCCAGCTCGTCCGCGAAGTGGACGTTCGTGCGCTGTCCCACATCACTGGCGGCGGCCTTCCGGAGAACATTCCCCGGGTTCTGCCTAATGGCATGGTTGCAGCCATCGATACGGACAGCTGGCAGCTACCCCCGGTGTTCCAATGGCTGAAGGATGCCGGCGGCGTTGCCAGCGAAGAAATGTACCGCACCTTCAACTGTGGCGTCGGTATGGTTGTATGCATCCCTGCAAACCAGCGCGAACTGGCCCTTGATACGCTGAACGCTCTGGGTGAAAAAGTCTGGCAGGTCGGCATCATTGAAGCCTCTGACGACGCCACGGCCTCTGCATCAGTACGTTATGCGCCAGGGCTGTTGTCGGCATGAAGGCAGATTCCGTAACCGCCCCACGCATCCTGGTCCTGGCTTCCGGCAGCGGCACCAACCTTCAGGCTCTCATCAACGCCAGCCGGGAGCGGGACTTTCCCGGCCAGATCGTTGCGGTAGGGTGCAACCGCCCTGGCGCCTTCGCTCTGGAGAGGGCAGCCCAGGCCAACATCGACACCTTCACCGTGGATCACACCCATTACGGTTCCCGCGAGGAGTTCGACGGCGCACTGATGGCGGAGATTCGCCGTCACAACCCGGACCTGATCGTCCTGGCGGGCTTCATGCGCATCCTGACCACGGATTTCGTGCGGGCACTGCGTGGCACCATGCTGAACGTGCACCCTTCCCTTCTGCCCAAGTACACCGGGCTGAAGACCCATCAGCGTGCACTGGACGCTGGCGAAACAACCCACGGCGTGTCCATTCATTTTGTCACCGAAGAACTGGATGGCGGGCCGGTGATTGCACAGGCAGAAGTGAGCATATCCCCGGACGACACCCCGGAATCCCTCGCCGAGAAAGTCCAGGAGAAAGAACACGTGCTTTACCCGATCGTAGTGCGCTGGTTCTGTGAGGGGCGCATTCAACTGGGCACCGACTATGTAGTGTTCGACGGTCAGCCACTGAATCGACCGGTGGTACTTCCGGACGAGAACTCAGCAGCCTCGGCCTGAGTAAACTTATCGTCATCTCCGGAAGCAACCAGTCGCGCTAGACTGTTCAGTGACAGATCTGCCATTGCAACCGGAGGAGTCGCATGCCCCTGAAATTCAGCCTCACAGCGTTGCCCGCCCTGTTAACCGGGGCGCTGCTTCTCGGAGCCTCGCTCGCACACGCCTCGGACGAGCAGGAGGACGTTACCCTCCAACCCATGAAGCTCAGCTACAACGCCTCCCTGGACAAGGGCATCTCCCTCAATGGTGACGCCCTCCGCATCCTGGAACAATGGGACGATGGCACCTGGCATTTCAGAACCGACGTGGATTCCTTTGTTGCAGACATTGACGAATCGCTGATCTTCCGCTGGGAAGACAATCAGGTGGTTCCCCTGCGTTACCGCTACAAGCTCTCCGGCCTCTTCATCCGGGACCGTGAGGAAGCGATCGATTTTGACTGGGAAAATAACGTGGTCAGTGGGCATCACGAAGGCGATAAGTTTTCGATGAAGCTGGAGAAAGGCGCCATGGACCCCATGGGCTATCAACTGCAGCTAAGCCAGGACATCAAGGCCGGCAAGCGCGAGATGGAATACCGCGTCATCGACAAGGGCGACTACGACACCGACAAATTCGCCGTCGTTGACGAGGAAACCGTGCGCATCAACGGCGACGACATCCGCACACTTAAGGCCGAGAAGGTTCGCGACAGCGACAGTAAACGCGAGTCCCTGATGTGGTTCGCGCCGGAGCGTGACTACCTGCTGATCCGCTTCCTCCAGGTGGAACCTGACGGCAGCGAGTACGAACTGACCATCAGCGACGCCAAGGTGGGCCGCTAGAGCGGTGAGTTACGGGCTGGCCGTCGCCCAGACAGCCTTCACTTCATCCGCGATGATTCGCAGCCCCTCCGCCACGCGCTCATCGTCCTGTGAGTAGGTCACCCGCAGGCATTCGTGGCGGTGCTTCCAGCCGTCTTCCGGCAAACCGGGGAAGAAGTAGTGCCCCGACACCACCAGCACGCCCCGCGCTTTCAGCCGCTGATACAACTCCAGACTGCTGATCGGCAGCCCCGGAAACCAGAGCCAGAGAAACATGGCGCCTTCGGGTTTATGGACGTACCAGCGACAGCTGTCCTCGCCCATGGCATCCCGGAACACCGCCACCGCCCGCTCCATTTTCGCCTTGTAGAACGGGCAGACCACATCCCGGCTGAGCGACAGAATCTCTCCTGAGCGCACCAGAGGCTCCGCCAGCATGGCGCCAAAACTGCCGGTGGCCAGATTCATGATGGCATTAATGCCCGACAAGGCCTTGATCACCGGCTCCGCCGCAATAACGATGCCCGTACGCACGGCCGGCAGGCCGAACTTAGACAGGCTCAGGCACAGGATCACCTGGTCGTTCCAGTGGGGTTTCGCATCCACAAACAGCAGGCTTGGAAACGGTGTACCGTAGGCTCCATCCACAATCAGCGGGATGTCGTGCTGGCGGGCCATGGCTTCCAACCGGGCCAGCTCTTCGTCGGTGACCACATTTCCAGTGGGGTTCGTGGGCCGGGAAACGCAGATCGCGCCGGTTTCAGCCGTTACCTCAACCGCATCGAAATCCACCCGGTATTTGAACTCATGGGCGTCGGTGAATGAGATATCCGGCTGCACGGCGTGGAACAACCCGGGCTCAATACCGGCATCGGCATAGCCTATGTACTCTGGCGCCAGTGGCAACAGGACATGCTTGTGCACCCCATCACCATAGTTACCACCAAACATATTGAACAGCATGAAAAACGCGGCCTGACTGCCATTGGTCAGGGCAATATTTTCCGGCTTCAATCCCCAGCCATACTCACGATTCAGGAGCTCGGCCAAAGAGGCAATGAACTGCTTCTCACCCTGGGGCGGGTCATAAATACCAACCAGCCTGCGCGTATCACCATCACTTTGGGCCATGTCGGCCAGTATCTGCTGGACCCGAGCCTGGATCTTGGGAATATGGCCGGGATTGCCCCCACCCATCATGATCATGTCGTCGCCGGACGCCAGGGCGTTGCCAAGGTCATCCATCAGGGAGGTGATGCCCGCATCCGCGGTAAATTTCCGACCAAAGGAAGAGAGTTTCATGATGCTTTTCTGTACCGGATTAGAACGGATTGTCACCCAAGTGTAGGCCAGAGCCAGCAGCGCTGCCGGTCAGTCGCTCAGCGAGATGCCCAGGTTGCTCACACCGTCGTTGGCGGCATCGCCGTGGATGCGTTCAACAAACTGGCTGGTGGGCGTGCGCTGGCGTTTGAGGGCCAGGATCAGGTCGCGCTGGAATACCTTGTCTTCTTTCATCAGCGGGTGCTGGTCCAATAGCCTGACCAGCTCATCTTCTTCCAGATCTTCACCTTCAGAAAGCTCAACAAAGTTCATGACGGTCGCGGTGGCCATCTGGGAGGCGTCGGTTGCACGGTGCTTGCCCGGATTGAGCCGGTTCAGCAACGCCTGTTCCAGCAACTGGCAAAAATCAAAGGCGGGATAGACACCGTAAGCGTCATAGGCGCTCACATCTGGCGACAGCGATTCGAGTTTCGCCAGCAATTGGGGAATGGCCGCTTCGGAAACGTCCTTTTGCAGCATTTCCCAGCCAAGATCGAGCAAGTGGCGCATTTTCGCACCGGTTTTGAGCCCAACGGCGTCCGCAAACAGGGCGTAATTGGGGAAGGAGCGCTCAGCGAGGGCCATCAGGAAGGTAAATTCCCGCCAGCCCTGCAGTTGTGAGACAGCTTTCAGAAACTGATTGGCGTTCACTGTGGCTCTCTCCTGACGATGTCGCTTACCGGAATCGCCCCTGCGGCACTGCCACTCATGTTCGCGGCAGGGTCACGCCTGTTTGCCCCAGGTACTTTCCGCCCCGGTCTTTGTAGCTGGTGTCGCAGATTTCATCGGACTCAAAGAACAGCATCTGGGCGACGCCTTCGTTGGCGTAGATTTTGGCCGGCAAATTGGTGGTGTTGGAAAATTCCAGGGTGACCTGCCCTTCCCACTCGGGTTCCAGTGGTGTGACGTTGACGATGATGCCACACCGCGCGTAGGTGGATTTGCCCAGGCAGATGGTCAGCACACTGCGGGGGATACGGAAGTATTCCACGGTGCGCGCCAGGGCAAAGGAGTTGGGCGGGATGATGCAGACGTCGCCGGTGTAGTTGACGAAGCTGTTGTCGTCGAAGTTCTTCGGGTCCACGGTGGCGGAGTGGACGTTGGTGAAGATTTTGAATTCGTTGCTGCAACGGACATCGTAGCCGTAGCTGGATGTGCCGTAGGAGATTACGCGGCCTTTTCCGGTTTCGCGGACCTGATCGTATTCAAAGGGTTCGATCATACCGTGATCCCGGGACATCCGGCGAATCCAGTGGTCGGATTTGATGCTCATGGGTGACGTCTCGTATCCATAAAAAAGAGAGGCGGTAGTTTACCTGTTCACTTAATGACTGTCGAAGGCTTGCCCGCTAATTTTGACAGTGCACAGGATTGCTACAACGGGGGCTGCGGCCACAGAGAGGACCGGCTTGAAACACGCCGTTAATACGTCCATGTAGGCTTGAGAAAAACATCCATGTTTTTCACAGTTTCAAACCGGTCCTCTCCGCAGCCGCGACTCAGCTTTTGTCGTGTCCGCTCAATGCTCCGTAACGGAAACGCTAGAAATGGAACCGGTGAGGTTTCTCTCCCGAGTAGAGAGCTCCGCCCCTACCCGCCTTGCGATGTCCTTGTAGCGCCTTGCAACTTCCGAGTCCGGCTCTGCCACTACCGAGGGGATGCCGCCGTCGGTCTGTTCGCGGATGGTCATGTGCAGCGGGAGCTGGCCAAGCAGCGTGGTGCCGTATTCCTCGGCGATGCGTTCGCCGCCGCCGTGGCCGAAGAGGGGTTCTTCGTGGCCGCAGTTGCTGCAGATGTGGACGCTCATGTTTTCCACCACGCCCAGCACGGATATGTCCACCTTGCGGAACATTTCGATGCCTTTTTTGCCGTCCAGCAGGGCGATGTCCTGGGGTGTAGTGACGATGACGGCGCCGTTTACCGGGACTTTCTGGGCGATAGTGAGCTGGATGTCGCCCGTGCCCGGGGGCATGTCGAGGATGAGGTAGTCCAGTTCGTTCCACAGGGTCTGTTGCAGCAGTTGCATGACGGCGCCACTGACCATGGGGCCGCGCCAGACCATGGGGGTTTTATCGGTGACGACGAAGGCCATGGAGTTGGCCTGCAGGCCGTGAGCTTCCATGGGGACGAAGTACTTGTTTTCCCGGGTGTCGGGGCGTTTGCCTTCGGGGACGCCCAGCATCATGCCGATGCTGGGGCCGTAAATGTCCGCGTCAAGGATGCCGACGCGGGCGCCTTCGGCTTGTAGCGCCAGGGCGAGGTTGACGGCGGTGGTGGATTTGCCCACACCACCCTTGCCGGAGGCCACGGCAATGATGTTCTTGACGCCGGGAACGGACTGGATGTCTTTCTGGCCTTTGTGGGAGTGGATTTTCTGTCCCACGTGGACATCAACACTCTCAACTCCATCAACGTCGTCGAGGGCGTTGGTGAGCAGCTCTTTCAGGGCGCCGGCGATGCCTTTGGACGGGTATGGCAATTCGATCATCACGGTGACCTTGCCGCCGTCGTCCGCGGTCAGGGATTTCACCGCACCCAATTCATACAGGTCCTTGCCCAGGTAGGGGTCGCGGTACTGCTGTACGGCGGTTTCCAGTGCCTGCTGTGAAATCTGTGCCATCGGAATCTCCGGTCTAACGTCACGCGCATTTATTAGCGCGGAAACAGGTGTTTCGGGTGAAAATTATCTGCTCGGAAGGTATCATTTGTGCCCGTTTCTGGCCATAAGGGTTCTTTACCCGGAGCAAGGCCGGCAAACGCGAACGCCCAACTCCTGACGAATGAAGGTTCGGACCACAACATGACGCAAGCGAGTTCAAAGCAACAGCGCGATATTCTGGTAACCAGCGCCCTGCCGTACGCCAATGGCCCCATCCACCTAGGCCATCTGCTGGAATACATTCAGACGGATATCTGGGTGCGCTATCAGAAAATGCGTGGCCAGAACTGCTACTACGTTTGTGCGGACGATGCTCATGGTACTGCTATTATGCTCCGTGCCGAGCGGGAAGGCATCTCCTCCGAGAGCCTGATCGACCGTATCCGGGACGAGCACCAGCAGGATTTCGGCGGCTTCCACATCCGCTTCGACAACTATTACACCACTCATTCCGAGGAGAACCGCCAGTTCTCGGAATACATTTATCGCCAGTTGCAGGAAAACGGCCACATCGCCACCCGCAAGATTACCCAGGCGTTCGATCCTGAAAAGAACATGTTCCTGGCGGACCGGTTCATCAAGGGCACCTGCCCCAAGTGCAAGACCGAAGACCAGTACGGCGACAACTGCGAAGCCTGTGGCGCCACCTATACCCCGGCTGAGCTGATCAATCCCCGCTCGGCGGTCTCCGGTGCCACGCCGGTGGACAAGGAATCCGAGCACTACTTCTTCCGCCTGCCGGAATTTGCGGACTTCCTCGCGAACTGGACCCGCAGCGGTACGCTGCAACCCCAGGTGGCCAATAAACTGGCCGAGTGGCTGGATGCGGGTCTGCAGGAATGGGACATCAGCCGCGATGCGCCATACTTCGGCTTCGAGATTCCGGATGCACCCGGCAAGTACTTCTACGTCTGGCTCGACGCGCCCATTGGTTACCTCGCCAGTTTCAAGAACCTGTGCAACCGGGAAGGCATTGATTTCGAGCATTTCTGGAAGGCGGATTCCACCGCCGAGGTGTACCACTTTATCGGCAAGGACATTATCAATTTCCACGCCCTGTTCTGGCCATCCATGCTGCACAGCGCCGGGTTCCGCACACCCAGTGCCGTCTGGGCCCATGGTTTCGTGACGGTAAATGGCAAGAAAATGTCCAAGTCCCGGGGCACGTTCATCATGGCCCGGACCTATCTGGACCATCTGAATCCGGAATACCTGCGCTACTACTTCGCCGCCAAACTCACCGGCAGCGTCGACGATATGGACCTGAACCTGGAAGACTTCGCCGCGCGGGTGAACTCGGACCTGGTGGGCAAGGTCGTCAACATTGCCAGTCGCAGCGCCGGGTTCATCACCAAGCGCTTTGATGGCCAGCTCGGTACCGTCACCGAACATGAAAAGCTGAAAGAGTTTATCGAGGCCGGCGATGAGATCGCGGACTTTTTCGAGGCCCGGGAGTTCGGCCGCGCCATGCGTCGAATCATGGAACTGGCTGACATCGCCAACCAGTACGTGAATGACGAGCAGCCCTGGGTCATTGCCAAGCAGGACGGCCAGGACGACAACCTGCAGGCCATCTGCACCAACGCCATCAACATGTTCCACCTGCTGATGACTTACCTGGCGCCGGTTCTGCCGGAAACCGCCAAGGCTTCCGAGGCGTTCCTGAATGCGCCGCTGGACTGGAACAAGCGCGAGCAACGGCTTGAGAATCACGGCATCAACAAGTTCAAGCCGCTGATGAACCGCGTGGATATGGCTCAGATCGAAAAAATGCTGGACGCGTCCAAGGAAGAAATGCCCGCAGCGACAGGACAGAAGGCCCCGGAAGCCAATCTCGAGCCGATTGCGGATGAAATAGAATTCGGGGATTTCGCGAAGGTGGATCTTCGGGTCGTCAGAATTGTCAAAGCCGAACACGTGGACGGCGCCGACAAGCTGCTTCGCCTTACCCTTGACGTTGGAGAGGGCGAGCGCAACGTTTTTGCCGGCATCAAATCGGCGTACAAACCTGAGGACCTCGAAGGACGCCTGACGGTGATGGTGGCCAACCTCAAGCCCCGAAAGATGAAATTCGGGATGTCAGAGGGCATGGTGCTGGCGGCCGGCCCCGGCGGAAAAGACATTTTCATCCTGTCACCGGATTCGGGCGCCACGCCCGGCATGCGGATTATGTAATGGCGCGCTCTGATGACTGAGTATCTGCTGATCCTGGTCAGCACCATACTGGTGAACAATTTTGTGCTGGTTCAGTTTCTTGGACTGTGCCCGTTCATGGGCGTATCCGGGAAGCTGGAAACCGCCATGGGCATGTCATTGGCCACCACGTTTGTGCTGACCCTGGCCTCGGTGTGCAGCTACCTGGCGTATACCTACCTGCTGGAGCCGCTGGACCTGGCGTTCCTGAAAACCATCACGTTCATCCTGGTCATCGCCGTTGTGGTGCAGTTCACGGAGATGGTGGTGCGCAAGACCAGCCCCCTGCTCTATCGGGTATTGGGCATTTTCCTGCCGTTGATCACCACCAACTGTGCGGTTCTGGGTGTTGCCCTGCTCAACCTCAACAAGAACAATAACTTCGTGGAGTCTGTCCTGTACGGATTCGGCGCAGCCGCCGGCTTTTCGCTGGTGCTGGTGCTGTTTGCTGCCATGCGTGAACGCATCGCCGTGGCCGATGTTCCGGTTGCCTTCCGGGGCGCCGCCATTGGCATGGTCACCGCCGGGTTGATGTCTCTGGCTTTCCTGGGCTTTACTGGTCTGGTCAGCGTCTGACGGAGCGTTTGTATTATGTGGACGAGCATACTGATTGCCGTACTGGTTCTGCTCGCGCTGGCGGTTGTGTTCGGCGGCCTGCTGGGCTTTGCCGCAGAGCGCTTTCGGGTGGAAGGCAACCCACTGGTGGACCAGATTGACTCCATGCTTCCCCAAACCCAGTGCGGCCAGTGTGGTTTTCCCGGCTGCCGTCCCTACGCCGAATCCATTGCCAACGGCGATGCCATCAACAAATGCCCTCCGGGCGGTGAAACCACCATCAAGGCACTGGCAGACCTGCTGGACGTGGAGCCACAACCGCTGGACGCGGAACACGGGGTGGAACAGGCCAAGCGTGTTGCGGTGATTCGCGAGGACGAGTGCATTGGTTGCACCAAGTGTATCCAGGCCTGCCCGGTGGACGCCATCCTCGGCGCCGCAAAACACATGCATACCGTAATCGAGAGCGAATGCACCGGCTGTGATCTGTGTGTGGAACCCTGCCCGGTGGACTGTATCGACATGATTACGGTAGAGCCCGACATTCGCTCCTGGACCTGGACACCGCCCAAATCCGGTGTGATTGCCACCGATCGTCAGGAGGCCAACGCCTGATGACACAGCTCTGGGACTTTTCCGGCGGCATCCATCCTGCCGAAAACAAACACCAGTCCACATCACGCCCTATCGCTGGCGCCGGCCTGCCAGAGGTTCTGGTATTGCCGTTGCAGCAGCACATAGGCGATCCGGCTGAAGCCTGTATTGCAGTCGGTGATCGAGTTCTCAAAGGCCAGAAAGTTGCCGACGTGACCGGCGGCATGGGCGTACCCGTTCACGCGCCGACGTCCGGCACCATTGAATCCGTCAGCCTTCAGCCCGTTCCCCATCCCTCTGGAATGAGCGACTGGTGCATTACCCTCAAGCCCGACGGAAAAGATGAGTGGGCGCCTCTCAACCCGGTAACGAACTACCGGGATCTGGACCGGGAAACGGTGCTCGAACGAATCCGCGACGCCGGCATTTCCGGCATGGGAGGCGCCGGCTTCCCCACAAACATCAAGCTACGCCCACCGAGGGATCGGAAGGTAAACACGCTGATCCTGAATGGCGCGGAGTGTGAGCCCTACATCACGGCCGACGATATGTCGATGCGGGAGAACGCAGGCGAAATCATTGCCGGGTTGCGCATCATGGCGTGGATACTGCGCCCGGAGCGGGTTGTGATCGGCATTGAGGACAACAAGCCAGAGGCCATCTCAGCGCTCAGGAAAGCCGCGGAGGGCACCCAGACAGAGATCGCGGTCATCCCCACCAAATATCCCTCTGGCGGTGAAAAACAGCTGATACAGATCCTGACAGGCATGGAAGTGCCCAGTGGCGGGATTCCAGCGGATATTGGAGTGATGTGCCAGAACGTGGGCACAGCCATCGCCGTATCCGCCGCCATTCATCGGGGCGAGCCGTTGATTTCCCGTGTCACAACGGTCACTGGGTATGCAGTTACCGATCCCGGTAATTTCGAGGTCCTGATCGGCACACCTATCGACTACCTGCTCGCGCAGGCCGGGCAGGAAAACAGCAAGCTCCACCGCCTTGTTCTGGGTGGGCCGATGATGGGCTATACCCTGGAAACGCCAGCCGTACCGGTGGTCAAGACCACCAACTGCGTCATTGCCGCCACTGCCACGGAATTACCGGACCCGGCTCCGGAACAACCCTGTATTCGCTGCAGCATGTGCGCCGAAGCCTGCCCAATGGAGTTGCTGCCCCAGCAACTGTTCTGGTACTCCAAAGCCGGGGAGTTCGACAAAGCCGAGCACCTGAACCTGTTCGACTGCATCGAATGTGGTGCCTGTTCTTACGTCTGCCCCAGCTCCATTCCGCTGGTGCAGTATTACCGGGCGGCCAAAGGCGAGATACGGGTACAACAGGCTGAACAGCTGAAAGCGGATCGCGCCCGTGAACGTTTTGAAGCCCGTCAGGCGAGACTCGAACGGGAACAGCAGGAGAAAGAACAGCGCCGCAAAGAACGAGCGAAGGCGGCTGCCGAAGCCCAGGCCAGGAAGCAGGCCGAGGCTGAAAAGGCGGACGCAGAAGGCCAGCCCGCCGATGACCGTGCCGCCAAAGCCGCCCTGGTGCAGGAAGCCCTTGCCCGTAAAAAGGCCAAGGGCCAACAACAGGCCGAAACGAAAGCTGAGACATCTGAAACCAAAGCCGCCAGCGAACCGGCGCCCGATATTGACGCCCTGGAGAAGCAGCTTGCCCAGGCCACCGCAAAGCTGAACACCATGCAAAGCATGCTGGAGGACGCCAGGGCCGAGAATGCGGACAATGTCGAAAAACTCGAGAGAGCCGTCACCAAGAACCACGACCGGGTGAAGCGGGCGGAAGAGGCTCTGGCAGAGGCCCGGCAATCTGTGGCGGCCACCGATACCCAAACGACAGACTCATGATGAACAGGCTCCAACGCTAATGGCACTTGCGCAACAGTCCTCGCCCCACGCCCGTAACGCCCGCTCCACGTCACAGGTCATGCTGTGGGTGATTCTGGCGGCCCTGCCCGGCCTGCTGGCGCTGACCCTGTTCTTTGGCTGGGGCAATCTGATCAACGTGGTCTGGTGCATCACGGTGGCACTCGCGGCCGAGGCTTCTATCCTCAAGCTTCGCAAGCGCCCGGTGGCTTTCTTCCTGAAAGACAACACTGCTGCGGTCACTGGCCTTTTGCTGGGCCTTTCCCTGCCACAGTTTGCGCCCTGGTGGGTGTCGGCGGTTGCCGTCATCGCCGCCATCGTCATGGCCAAGCAGCTCTATGGTGGTTTGGGCTCCAACCCGTTCAATCCTGCCATGGTGGGTTACGCTCTGGTGTTGATCTCGTTCCCCGTGGCCATGACCACGAATTGGGCGCAGCCCGGCCTCCTATGGGAGACCGCTCCGGGGTTTGGTGACACCCTGAGCATGATCGCCTCTGGCCAACAGACAGCGGTAGACGCCTTCACCATGGCCACGCCGCTGGATGAGTACAAACACAAGATTACCACCCACACCGCAGCGGAAGTGCTTGCTCACCCCACCTTCGGTGACGGTGTTGCCCGGGGCTGGGAATGGGTCAACGCCGCGTTCCTAGTGGGTGGTCTGGTTCTTGTCGGCCTGAAGATCATCACCTGGCACATTCCAGTCAGCATGCTGGCGGGCCTCGCACTTATGAGCCTTGCCTTTGGCAGCAACGCGGACCTGTATGCGCCGCTGTCCATGCACCTGCTGGCCGGGGGCACCATGTTGGGCGCGTTCTTCATTGCCACGGATCCGGTGTCCGCCGCGTCCAGTCATCAGGGCAAGCTTATCTACGGAGCGGGTATTGGTATCCTGATCTACCTGATCCGCACCTGGGGCGCCTACCCCGATGCGGTGGCCTTCAGCGTTCTGCTGATGAACTTCGCGGTGCCGTTTATCGACCATTACACGCCGCCCCGTACCTACGGGCATCATAAGCCCCGGCGCGGCATTCCCGGCAAGGGTCAGGGGTAAACCATGGCAGCACTCGCGAAGTCCATCCGTCGCAACGCCATTGGCCTGGGCCTGTTCGCCATCATTACAGGCGGCACCATCGCCATCACCCAGGTCATGACGGCCGAGCGCATACAGGAACAGGCCGCCAGGGCGGAAGCACAGGCGCTGTTTGAGATCATTCCGGAGAACCGGCACGACAATCATCTGCTGACCGACACGGTGCAGCTTCCGGCGGATAACGGAATGAATGCTAACGACCCCGTCACGGCCTGGGTGGCACGTCGCAATGGCCGCCCTACCGGATTGATCATGCCGGTGGTGGCCCCTGACGGTTATTCTGGCAACATTCACCTATTGGTGGGTCTGGATATGAAAGGCACGGTGCTGGGAGTTCGGGTGACCAGCCACCGGGAAACCCCTGGCCTGGGCGACCGCATTGAAACCAAGAAGTCAGACTGGATCCACTCGTTCACCGGCCGCTCTCTTGGCAACCCGGAACCAGAACGCTGGACTGTCAGGAAGAATGGCGGGGTATTTGACCAGTTCACCGGTGCGACCATCACCCCGAAAGCCGTGGTTAATGCGGTGCAAAAAACACTCATCTATTTCCGTGAGCATCGCAGCGACATTCGCGACATCCTCAATGAACCCGCGTCACCCCGAAGCACGCCTCTGACGCCCGAGGAAATCGCTGGCCAGACACCAGAACGGGAGCATTCGTAGCATGGCGACCAAATCCAGCTCAGAGATCATCCGTGACGGGCTTTGGACCAACAACCCTGCCCTGGTTCAGGTGTTGGGGCTTTGCCCCCTGCTAGCGGTGACCAGTACCGTCGTTAATGCCATCGGCCTGGGCCTGGCAACGCTGATGGTGCTGATGGGCTCGAACCTGGCAGTGTCACTGATCCGCAACTTTGTTAGCGAGTCGGTGCGCCTGCCTGCCTTCGTGATGATCATCGCCTCTTTCGTCACCTGCGCTGAACTGTTGATGCAGGCCTATACCTATGAGCTCTACCAGATCCTGGGCATTTTCATTCCGTTGATTGTGACCAACTGTGCCATTCTGGGCCGTGCGGACGCGTTTGCCTCCAAGAACCCGCCCCTACCCGCCCTGCTGGACGGTGTCATGATGGGTATCGGTTTTCTGGTAGTGCTGATTGCACTCGGCGCCATGCGGGAACTCGTGGGACAGGGCACCCTGTTTACCGATATGGATCTCCTGCTGGGCCCCATGGCGGCAGACTGGGGAATCCGTCCGCTGGAGCAATACCCGGACGTGCTCTTCATGGTGCTGCCGCCAGGCGCCTTTGTGGGGCTGGGGCTGCTTATCGCGCTGAAGAATGGCATCGACAATCATCTCAAGGCCCGCCGTACGGCGGCGGAGCCCATCGTGGCCGGTAGCAAGCGTGTGCGGGTAACAGGCCATGTATCCTGAACATCCAATGACCATTACTTTCTCAGCCAGCGGATAACCCATGAACAAGGCAAAACGTACGGAAATCTTTACCCGTTTGCGGGAAGCCAATCCGACACCCACAACCGAGTTGAACTATACCAACCCGTTCGAACTTCTGATCGCGGTGATCCTCTCGGCCCAGGCCACGGACGTCGGTGTGAACAAGGCAACAGCAAAACTATACCCCGTAGCCAACACACCCGAAAAAATCCTCGCGCTGGGAGTGGATGGCCTGAAGGAATACATCAAGACCATCGGGCTGTTTAACAGCAAGGCCGAGAACGTGATCAAGACCTGTCGTGCGCTGATTGAAAAACACGGCGGGGAGGTTCCGGACAACCGGGAAGACCTGGAAGCCCTTCCGGGTGTGGGCCGCAAGACCGCCAACGTGGTTCTGAACACCGCGTTCGGGCAACCGGCAATGGCGGTGGATACCCACATCTTCCGGGTATCGAACAGAACGGGGATTGCGCCGGGCAAGAACGTGCTGGAAGTGGAGAAGCGCCTGATGCGGCTGGTGCCCAGGGAGTTCCTGCTGGATGCCCATCACTGGCTGATCCTTCACGGGCGCTACACCTGTACCGCCAGGAAGCCCAAATGCGGCGCCTGCATCATCGAAGATCTGTGCGAATTCAAGCAGAAACGGGATTACATGGACTGACACCGGCCCCGGACAACCGGAACCGGTGCCCTTACCGGGCGCTTACCGCTGGCCCAGCATCTTCTCTTTCAGATCTTCCTGGGCAGGCTCGTCTGACAACCAGATGCCGAACAGGGCCTTCTTGAACTCCAGGTCGCCAATGGTAGCGCGTTCCTTGCCATTCTTAAGGACGCGCACGCCTTCACCCGGCAGGTAAACAAGATCAAAAACGTCACCGTCCTTGATCTCTTCTGAAAACACATCCAGGAACGCATCCACATCGTCCTTGATCGCGGCCAGGTCTCCCCCTGTGGAATTCTCAAACCCTTCCATTGTGGCGGATTTCATTTTGTCGCTGGTGATCATCCCGGAAATAATGTGCAGGGTGATGGCCTGGGGCTCGTCCGCGTTGATAATGGCCTGGCCATCGTCGATGGTCTCGGGCACATACAGACCGCCGATATAAAGGTCCATGAACCACTTGGAACGGGTACCCGCACCATTGAGCTTAAGCTCGATATCCATCGCCGAGTAGGTATCCGGCACATCAACGCCCTCCACCGTCAGAGCGGCGGCTGGTGTTGTAAGGGCTGCTGTCAGCAGCAGTGATGCAAATCCTGTTGATAGGGCCTTCTTCATCGTCCTTTCCTTATTGATCGTTATTATTGAATGTCTGATTGCACCGGAGTTCGACACCCATATCCCCCTCCGGCCATCCAAGTTTAACAGGGAGCAAACGAACGCTTACGCCGGCTGGTTCTCATTTGGCAACGCAAAAAAAACCGGCCTGCAGACAGCGGGCCGGTTTTTGGTGGTACAGAACCGATTACTTGAACAGCATGGTTCCCGACAGGCCTTCCTTCTCCAAGATTTCGCGAAGGCGACGTAGCGCCTCCACCTGGATCTGGCGAACCCTCTCACGGGTCAGTCCAATCTCCTGGCCCACTTCCTCAAGCGTGCTGATGGGGTAACCCCTCAAGCCAAAGCGGCGGGACAACACTTCCTGCTGTTTGTCACTGAGCTGATCGATCCACTTTTCGACACAGGAGCACATGTTGTTGTCCTGCAGCAGGTCGGCGGGATCAGAGGCGCCTTCGTCTGCGACGGTATCCAGAAGGGATTTTTCACCGCCGGTACCAATGGGGGTGTCCATGGACGCAACGCGCTCGTTCAGGCCCAGCATCCGCTTAACGTCTGCTACCGGCTTGTCGACCATGCGCGCGATTTCTTCCGCCGACGGCTCGTGGTCCAGCTTCTGGGTAAGCTCCCGTGCCGCGCGCAGGTACAGGTTGAGTTCCTTAACGACGTGGATGGGAAGGCGGATGGTGCGGGTCTGGTTCATGATGGCCCGCTCAATGGTCTGGCGGATCCACCAGGTCGCGTAGGTGGAGAAACGGAAGCCCCTCTCGGGGTCAAATTTCTCTACCGCACGGATAAGCCCAAGGTTACCCTCTTCTATCAGGTCCAACAGTGTCAGACCACGGTTCACGTAACGCCGGGCAATCTTGACCACCAGGCGTAGATTGCTCTCGATCATACGTTTGCGACCGGACTCCTCTCCCTTACGGGCGAGCCGTGCAAAGTACACTTCTTCTTCGGGTGTTAAGAGAGGAGAGAAACCGATTTCGTTGAGATAAAGCTGGGTGGCGTCCAGTTGTTTCTGGCTGGTGAAGTATCGACCCTGGGCCGGGATGTCTTCTTCTGTTTCAACGGCTTCCACTTCGGCCGTTTCTTTTTCTTCTACTTTGTCCTCTGCTAACAGCTGATCGTCTGCGTCTTCAACATCTGATACACGATCAATGATGAGTTCTTCATGCTCTGCTGACATAACTCTTTGCCCCGCCTTTCAATGATCCTGGAAATTCGCTCACGTCTTTTTGTTATTGCGAGCGCCTGCTTTCTTCGTGTTCTTGTTCAGGACATTTATTGCTAGCTGTTGACGGTTGCCGGAACCGTCGTTTTTTTATTGTTTGTCTCGACTATTATCTTTCGTTGCCTCTGATTTTCGGTGCCGGACGCCAGGTTTTGTTCTGCCAATCCGTTTCATCGGCCCGGGAGGTAGTGGGCGGGGTCGACCGGGTTGCCATTTTTCCGGATTTCAAAATGCAACTTGGGCCTGTCCGTGCCGCTGTTTCCCAGTTCAGCGATGACCTGTCCGGCTTTAACGTCCTCCCCTTCCTGCACCAGAATCTTCCGGTTGTGAGCATAAGCACTCAAATAGTGCTCGTTGTGGTTCACTATGATCAAGTTGCCATAACCGAGCAACCCACTTCCAGCATAAACGACATTACCACTTGCCGCTGCCCTCACAGAGTCACCTGCTTTTCCAGCAATATCAATACCTTTATTGACTTTCCCGGATGTAGAATAACCTGCAATTACGGTGCCAACGTGGGGCCAGCGCCAGTTGACATTGGATACTGTCTGGCTTTGACCCGTTAATGGTGACGACTTATCGGGCCGCCGCGAAACCGTCGGCTTTGGCTCCGGTTTGGGAGCAGGCTGTCGCGATGCGGTGCGGGTTGGTGGTCGCGAGACCGACGTTTTACTACTTCCGCCAGTCTGCGCTGTGGATGTTACATTTCCGCGAAGGTCCAGCCTGAGAACCTGCCCTGCCTTGATGTGGTAAGGCGGGCTTATACCATTGGCATTACCTAATTCCCGGTAGTCACGGCCGTACCGCCAGGCGATGCTATAGAGCGTTTCCCCGGATTTGACAACGTGGCGGCCCCAGTACACTGGCGGGTTGTAGAGGTCATCACGGTAGATTGCCTGCGTGTTGCAGCCAGTCAGCAGCATGGCGCCAAAAAGCACAAGCAGAAAGGTGTAGAGGCGCGTCCGTTTTTTTGAACACGGAGAGACAGGGGCACCGGAGGGGAGCCGCGGGAAGACTGCCGTCGCAGCAATGATGGACCCACGCACTAATCTCAAAAGAATAAAAATACGCCCGTTATTAGTAATTCGTATAAAAAATTCGGCGGTTTATAAAGTGTTTTAAGTAACTTGCTAATTTATTGCACATTTTGGGCATGAAACCAAGTTACCCATCTGTTGCGTTTGTTACTGCCCGAAACAACCGTACGGATCAAAAAGTAACACTTAGTCTCGATACGCCCGTGAACGCCGTCACAACAGCGAGCAGAAAACCAGGCTAGCGGGCGGCGCCAGGCTGTTTTTTCCTGCCCACCCATTCCACCAGCAAAACCAGCAACAGACCGGCGAACGCACAGGTTATCGCCAGCAGTAACTGTGACTCGTCACCGGTCAACTCAGCATAGCCCATCGGACTGACGCTTGCTTCATTCAGGGGCACCTGCTGGCCGGCACTGTTGGTGCGCCAGCTTAGTGTCTCTTTCCAGGGCCAGATCTTGTTCAGCGCCCCCACCATGAAGCCAGTCAACAACGCCAGCACAAGGTCATGGTAGCGATGGAACGCCCAGGTAATGAGCCGGGCAACCGACAGTAAACCGACCAGACAACCAACAGCGAAAATCCCGAGGATGCCCAGATCCAGGGAACGTATGGCGTCCAGCACCGGGACGTACATACCCAGAATCACCAGGATAAAACTGCCGGAAATTCCTGGCAGGATCATGGCGCAGATGGCCAGGGCCCCGGCACCGAAGAACACCGGCATCGAGGGCGACAACGGGCTGCCAGACAAAGTCGTTACCCACCAGGCAAAAACGGTTCCCACCGAAAATGGCAACAGCAACATTGGCTCATAACGACGAACCTGACGGCCGACGTGCCACACTGACGCGACGATCAGGCCGAAGAAAAAACTCCAGATAAGGATCGGATAAGTGGCAAGGGCATGACTGATCACGGACGCGAGTGTGGCAATACTACCCAGGATCCCCGCCAGCAGACACAGTAGGAAGGTGCCGTCACACGCCGCCCAGAATTGCCTCACCTGACCACGGATCAGATGCTGAAAGAAGGCTTGTGGAACGGCATTGATGGCTTCCAGCAACCGGAAGTAAATGCCGGTAATGAATGCAATGGTGCCACCCGACACGCCGGGTACGATATCAGCCGCCCCCATGGCCATGCCCCTCAGGAATACCGCAAAGGGATGATGGGAGTGAGGTACGTCGGCAGAAGACTCAGAGGGGCGTTCTGCGGTCACCGTACAACCCCACCCAACAGGGGCACAAAACGCACCGGTTCAATATCCCTGGTCTCGAAACGGTCGCCCTGGCGTACCATTTCCACCAACATCTGTGTGCCCTCGCCGATCGGCGCCACAATAACGCCTCCATCCGCCAGTTGGTCTTTCAGTTCCGGCGGGATCTCACGGGGTGCCGCGGTGACGATGATGCCGTCAAACGGCCCCTGTTCTGGCCACCCCATACCTCCGTCTGCGTGCTTGAGCATCGTATTACGGTAGCCGAGCTGGCGAAGCCGGTCACGGGCCCGGTCCTGGAGCGGCTTGATGCGCTCAACGCTGAAAACCTGATCCACCAACCCGGCAAGGATCGCGGTCTGGTAGCCCGACCCGGTTCCCAGTTCCAGCACTTTCCGGGGTTTGTGGTGCATCAGGGATTCTGTCATTCGCGCGACAATGTAAGGCTGAGACAGGGTCTGACTGTAGCCAATGGGCAGCGCAGTATCTTCGTAGGCCCTATGGGAAAGCGCTTCATCAAGGAATATGTGACGCGGCACGTCCGCCATGGCCGTAAGCACCTGCTCATCGGCTATACCAGCCTCTCTGAGCCTTTGTATCAGTCGCATACGGGTTCGGCGGGACGTCATTCCAATACCGTCAATCGCTGCCACCATTAACGTCCCTCCCGTCCTGACAGCAACTCAACCCACTCTCGCAGTGGCGACAGTACCTCATGGCGCGTCATATCCACGTGGACGGGAGTGATCGAAACGTAATTCTCGCGCACTGCGTTGAAATCGGTCCCCGGTCCGGCGTCGCTGCCCTTGCCAGCGGCACCGATCCAGTAACGGGACTTGCCCCGGGGGCAGGTCATCGGCACCGCGCCTTCAGCCCGGTCGCGATGGCCAAGCCGGGTCACGCGGAAGCCGGCAATCTCTTCCCATGGCACATCGGGAACGTTCACATTGAGAATGCATCGAGGACCAAGAGTTAACGGCTGATCGCTTTCCAGCAACGCGCGAACAACCCTGGCCGCCGTTTCGTAGTGGAAACGGCCTTCGTTCACCAGCGATACCGCTATTGCTGGCAACCCCAGGTTTCTGCCCTCGGTGGCAGCGGCCACCGTACCCGAATAGATAATATCGTCGCCAAGGTTGGCGTGGGTATTGATGCCCGAGACCACTCGATCAAACGGCTCTTCAAACAGCCCGTTAACCGCAAGGTGAACGCAATCTGTCGGGGTCCCGTCCACGGACCGGAAGCCATTGGGATGGTCTTCCACCGTTAGCGGGCGGCTCAGCGTCAAGGCATTGCTGGCACCGCTATGGTCCCTATCCGGCGCCACAACTTCAAGATGGCCCAGCCCCTGGAGCCCGTCGTGTAGGGCCTGAAGACCAGGCGAATGAACGCCATCATCATTGGACAACAGAATTCGCACAATTTTCTCCAATAAACGTGGTTGCGTCCGTTATATCAAACACATCGTCCAGCAACGTTGTTGCGTATTGCCCCGGCGCAAGCCGGAACGACAACCGCAACTGGTCATTGCCGTCCCAATGCCACTCCAGACCTTCCGGTTTCAGGCTCAGCGGCCGACGCTCAGGCTTCATGCGGGTGGTTGAAAACACCGCTGCCAGTTGCGGGTGCTCCGCAACCACGGAACGCTCGATTTCGCCCTGGACCGACACTGCCTCGGTGCCACCGTCGCCCCAGAGAGGACCTGTCACCATCAGGTTCTGATTTTCACATGCGCCAGGCTCTCCCTCCAGAGGTTCCAGCCAGGTGCCTGTCTCAACACGATGGGCGAGCACCTCGTTGAATAACCACGAACGTGCCGCCGAAAAGTACAATACGTTCTTACTGTCGCGACTGCCAGAGGTTGACCGCCCTCGCCCACGCTTTTTGACATTGCGACCACTCCGACGGTTCAGTGTTGTCGGGTCCATGGTCAGCGCCCTATCCAGATTGGCACCGCCATGGCCAAACCGTTGCGAACCGAAATAATTCGGGCATCCGAGGTCCCGCAACCGGGCCAGAGCCGCATCGATAGCAGATGTGTCGCCGACCACGTCCTTTAGCACCAGCTCAAACCGGTTGCCCTGATGATCGCCCCGCCTCAGTTTTCGAGCCTGGCGGTACTGAGCCAATACCGGCCAGTGTTCCTCCACCGCCTGGATGAACGCCCCATCGTCGTCTTCCTGTCCCGGCCGATAAAGGCTAAACCACTGACGCGTGACCGCATGACGGTCCTTCAGCCCGCAAAAACCCACGTCGAAATGCCGACAGCCGCAGATATTAGCAAGCTGCCGCGCCACGTAGTCGGTGTTGTCCCCGACTTTTTCCAGACGCAGGCACAGGTGCTCTCCCCCGCCGCCACTGTCATCGGGCATAGACAGCTCTTCATCCACGAAAAAGTCGCCGGGGAGCGATTTGATACGCGCCGAAGCCACCCGAGAGCCCGAGGAGGTTGGCCAGTCGAGTCGCCAGCCGTTGGAAGCGTGCTGAGCATCCGTCATGATGAAACCGGCTCCAGCAGGCAAACCGCCTGGCACGCAATGCCCTCACCGCGGCCGGCAAAGCCCAGCTTTTCGGTGGTGGTCGCCTTGACGCTGACCCGGCTCGCCGGGATGGCAAGATCCTCGGCAATGGTCAACCGCATGGCCTCAATATGGGGCGCCATTTTCGGGGCCTGGGCAATAATGGTGGCATCCACGTTACCGACACCAAACCCTTCACCGGCAACACGCTCCATCACGCGGCGCAGCAAGTCCCGGCTGTCCGCTCCCGCCCACTCATCACTGGTATCGGGAAACAGATGACCGATGTCGCCCAGGGCCACGGCACCCAACAGGGCATCTGCAAGGGCGTGCAAAAGCACGTCCCCGTCGGAATGGGCCTTGAGGGCATGGGTGTGCGGAATGGTCACACCGCCAATAACGACTTGATTTCCCTCACAGAAAGCATGGACATCAAAGCCCTGCCCGATTCGCATAGTGCTGTTTCCTTTTCAATCAGTAACGATGCAGGCTTGCCGCTAGAGACGGCTGAGGATAAAACCGGCCAGTGCCAGATCAGCGGGTACCGTAATCTTTATATTATCCGGTCGCCCCTCAACGATACAGGGAACATTGCCTGCGTATTCCATGGCCGAGGCTTCATCGGTCACCGGGTAACCTGACGCAATGGCAGCTTTCAGAGCCATCCTCAAGGCGCCACAACGGAACATTTGAGGAGTCAGGGCGCGCCACAGATGACGACGGTCGATGGTTGTCTCCACCTGATTGCTGTCACTTGCCACAAGTTTGAGCGTATCGGCCACCGGCGTCGCCAGCAAGCCACCCACAGGGTGATCCTGAAGTTGGGTCAGCAATCGTTCGAGGTCATTGGGATGCAGGCAAGGCCGGGCGGCATCGTGTACCAGCACCCAATCGTCGTCATCCGCCCGAGAGGCCAGTGCCTCAAGTGCAGACAATACCGAATCCGCACGCTCAGCGCCCCCGGCACAGGACTCTATACGTGCGTTAGAACTGGCTGCAGTTTCCGGCCACCAGGGATCGTCCGCGCGAATAGCGACCACACAACCTGAAAAATCAGCATTGTCCAATAACCTGGAGAGAGTGATATCAAGGATATATTGATGGTCCAGCCTGAGATACTGCTTCGGGCAGTCTGCCTTCATTCGCTGGCCGGAACCGGCGGCGGGAACAATCAACCAATAGCGGGGTTTACTCATGGACGTGGTCAGCTTTGATCGGCCTGGCTTGCGGCTGGGTTACTGCTCGACCACCAGGAAGAAGGTTTCATCGTTGCGGATCAGCCCCAGGTTCATGCGGGCACGTTCTTCAACCGCCCCTTTCTCGCCGCGGAGGTTACGAACTTCCGCATAGAGACGCTCATTGCGGGCTGAAAGCTCGGCGTTTTCCTCGCGCTGCTCGGCAATGGCGTTCTCCAGTCCCCATACCTGGGCAAAACTACCTTCCCCAACCCACAGGCGCACCTGCAGCAGGAGAATAAGAATAATCATGATGGACCAGAGTAACTTCATTGCGAATTCCGTTTACGATGCATCAACCGGACAGTAAGTATAGACCTTAGTGTAGTTTAGCAACAAGTTCTGCTAACCAGTTGTACAAAAAGGCCATCATGCCTCACATCTTGAGGATCACGATGGCCTTTCCGGATCGGTTACCTGTCAGCATCCCGCCGACAGGGTATCCTTCACAGGCGATTAGCCCTGGCCTTTGATCTCGCTCAGGCCACGATAGGGAGCCTTTCCATCCAACGCTTCCTCAATGCGAAGCAACTGGTTGTACTTGGCAACCCGGTCAGAGCGGCACAGGGAGCCGGTCTTGATCTGACCCGCACAGGTGGCCACGGCCAGATCGGCGATGGTGGTGTCTTCAGTTTCACCGGAACGGTGGGAAATCACCGCCGTGTAACCCGCATCCTGAGCCATCTTGATGGCGTCCAGAGTTTCGCTCAGGCTACCAATCTGGTTGAACTTGATCAGGATGGAGTTACCAATGCTCTTGTCGATACCCTGCTTGAGGATTTTGGTATTGGTCACGAACAGGTCGTCACCTACTAGCTGAACCTTGTCACCCAACTTCTCAGTCAGCACTTTCCAGCCGTCCCAGTCGCTCTCATCCATACCGTCTTCGATAGACACAATCGGATAACGCTCGCACAGGCCAGCGAGATAGTCGGCGAAACCGGCGGAATCAAAGGACTTGCCCTCACCGGAAAGCTGGTACTGACCATCCTTATAGAACTCGGAAGAGGCACAGTCCAGCGCCAGGGTCACATCAGTACCCAGCTTGTAGCCAGCCTTCTCCACCGCTTCCTGGATCACCCCCAGAGCGCCTTCGTTGGAAGGCAGATCCGGTGCAAAACCACCTTCGTCACCCACGGCGGTGTTAAGGCCTTTGCTGTTCAGCACTTTCTTCAGCGCGTGGAAAATTTCCGCACCAATGCGCAGCGCTTCGGCAAATGACTTCGCAGCCACCGGCTGGACCATAAATTCCTGGATATCAACGTTGTTGTCTGCGTGCTCGCCACCGTTGAGGATATTCATCATCGGCACCGGCATGCTGTACTTGCCGGAGGTGCCGTTCAGGTCCGCAATGTGAGCATACAGCGGCTTGCCCAGTGAAGCGGCAGCGGCTTTGGCAGCGGCCAGGGAGACAGCCAGAATAGCGTTGGCGCCCAGGTTGGCTTTGTTCTCCGTGCCATCCAACTCAAGCATGATGTTGTCGAGAGCACGCTGATCAGCTGCGTCTTTACCAATCAGGGCATCGCGAATCTTGGCGTTTACCGCCTCAACAGCTTTCAGAACGCCCTTACCCAGATAGCGGCTCGTATCCTTGTCACGAAGCTCCAGAGCTTCGCGTGAACCCGTCGACGCACCAGAGGGGGCGCAAGCACTGCCGATGGTGCCGTCCTCAAGAATCACGTCCGCTTCAACCGTGGGGTTCCCGCGAGAATCCAGTACTTCACGGCCTTTAATGTTGGCAATCTTGGTCATTCTTCTCTGTCTCCAAGTTTGATTTCAAAATTGGGAGTAAGAGCGAGCGGGAACGGCCCTACGAAAAACGCTACAAGCACATCCCTGTGCGCTTGGGCTCCGCCATCCATGGCTCCGCACATTTTCGTAGGGCCGTTCCCGCTCACTCCCATAGTCCTTCTGGAACGCAAAAAAACCGCCAATCAGGCGGTATCAATAGGTTTGAAACTCTTCACAAGGTCATCAACGGCCTTCACCCGGGCAAGGAACGGCTCAAGCTGGCTCAGGCGGAGAGCACAGGGCCCGTCGCACTTGGCTTGATCCGGGTCGGGGTGAGCCTCAAGGAACAGACCCGCAAGCCCCTGGGACATGCCCGCCAGGGCCAGGTCGGTTACTTGGGCTCGGCGGCCACCGGCTGAATCCGCGCGACCACCGGGCATCTGCAAGGCGTGAGTGACGTCAAACATCACCGGCACATTCATGGACTTCATGATACCGAAGCCCAACATATCCACCACAAGGTTGTTGTACCCGAAGCTGGTGCCGCGCTCACACAGGATCACCTTGTCGTTACCGGCTTCCCCGCACTTCGCAATGATGTGCTTCATTTCCTGTGGCGCCAGGAACTGGGCCTTCTTGATGTTGATGACCGCCCCGGTTTCTGCCATGGCAACAACAAGATCCGTCTGTCGGCTCAGGAAAGCCGGCAATTGGATGATATCGCAAACTTCTGCGGCAGGTGCAGCCTGCTCAGGCTCGTGAACATCGGAAATGATAGGGACACCGAACTTGCTCTTGATGTCCGCCAGAATCTGCAGCCCCTTCTCAAGACCGGGGCCGCGGAAGGAATGCACGGAAGAGCGGTTGGCCTTGTCGAACGACGCTTTGAATACGTAGGGAATCCCGAGCTTTCTGGAGGCCTCGACGTACGCCTCGGCCACTTCCATCGCCATTTCGGCAGATTCCAGCACGTTCATGCCACCGAACAACACGAACGGCTTATCGTTGGCAACCTCGATTCCCGAGACGTTCACCGTACTCTGCGCCATGATCAGGATTCCTTTTTACGGGCCAGAGCTGCCTCAACAAAACCCTTGAACAGCGGATGGCCGTCCCGCGGCGTGGAGGTAAATTCCGGGTGGAACTGGCAAGCCACAAACCAGGGGTGATCAGGCACTTCCACAACCTCAACCAGTTTGCCGTCGGTGGAGCGACCGGAAATTCTCAGGCCGGCGCCTTCCAGCTGTGGCAGGAAATGATTGTTCACTTCGAAACGATGACGGTGGCGCTCACGGATGGTCTTACGACCGTAACAGTTGGCGATGGTGGAACCTTCAGCGACCACGCAGTCCTGAGCGCCCAGGCGCATGGTGCCGCCCAGATCAGACTCTTCGGTGCGCTCCTCTTTCTCGCCGCTGGCATCCAGCCACTCCGTGATCAGCCCCACAACCGGCTCCGGGGTGTGTTCGCGGAATTCGGTGCTGTGGGCATCTTTCAGGCCCGCCACGTTGCGGGCGTATTCAATAACGGCCACCTGCATACCCAGGCAGATACCCAGGTACGGAACCTTGTTTTCGCGGGCGTACTGCACCGTGCGGATCTTGCCTTCGACACCGCGTTCACCAAAGCCACCTGGAACTAGAATGGCATCGGCACTGGCCAGCGCACCGGTACCATCGCGCTCGATGTCTTCCGAGTCAATGTAGTTCATACGGACTTTGGTGCGGGTCTTGATACCGGCATGCAGGAGCGACTCGATCAACGATTTGTAGGCGTCCAGCAACTCCATGTACTTGCCGACCATGGCGATAGTAACTTCACCTTCCGGATTCATCAGGGACTCAACGACCGCATCCCATTCGCCCAGGTTGGCCGGGCTGGCATCCAGACTGAAACGCTCAATAACCAGCTGGTCCAGACCAAATTCGTGCAGCATGCGCGGAATGGCGTAGATGGACTTGGCATCCTGCAACGGAATGACCGCCCGCTCTTCCACGTTGGTGAACAGTGCGATCTTGCGACGGGAACTGGCGTCCACTTCGTGCTCCGAACGACACAGCAGAATATCCGGCTGCAGGCCGATGGAACGCATTTCCTTTACCGAGTGCTGGGTAGGTTTGGTCTTGATCTCACCGGCCGTGGCGATGTAGGGAACCAGGGTCAGGTGCATGAACAACGCACGCTGCGGGCCAACTTCCACCTTCAACTGGCGGCAGGCCTCAAGGAATGGCAGCGATTCAATATCGCCCACCGTGCCGCCGATTTCGATCAGTGCCACATCGGCGCCGGAAGCGCCTTCAACCACACGACGCTTGATCTCGTCCGTGATGTGGGGAATCACCTGAACCGTACCACCGAGGTAATCACCCCGGCGCTCCTTACGAATCACTTCCTCGTAGACGCGACCGGTGGTGAAATTGTTCCGGCGTGACATCGGCGTGCGAATAAATCGCTCGTAGTGCCCCAGGTCCAGATCGGTTTCCGCGCCATCTTCGGTGACAAAAACTTCACCGTGCTGGAACGGACTCATGGTGCCGGGGTCCACGTTGATGTACGGGTCCAGCTTGAGAATAGTGACCTTCAGGCCGCGTGCCTCTAGGATCGCAGCCAGAGAGGCCGATGCGATACCTTTCCCCAAGGAGGACACGACACCGCCGGTGACGAAAATATAACGCGTCATGCAGATTCCGTGATTTGTCTGGTTCGGTGAAGGAGGGAGATTGTCATCTCAAGATGGGACGCCAGACTACCAGAAAGGCGCCACCTTCTCAATTACATTCCCGCTCCACAACAATCCGCCAGCCACTGGCCGGGGCCTCTCCACAGTATTTGCCGGAAACCCACAAGTCGCCAGCTCCGACCACTTCTTCATGGCCGTCCACCACCTCAAGAAGCAGCGGTAGCCGGGCTCTTTCCCAGGGTGGAACATTTTTTTCCTGAAGCCAGTTCTTCAATAATTTCGACGGGCCGCCAGGGGCTGGGCGGATGCGTTCGCCCCCTGCCCTCGTAGATACCCTTATTTCCGGCGCCGGTGTTTTAGGCTTACCTGACGCCGCCAGCGTCAATCGCCATCCACCCCACGATAGCGCCTGATCCGGAACCAGGACAGGCTTTCCGGCAGGCAATTTCGTGAACTCGGGAACCAGGTACAGGCACCCCCGAAAACGTCGAATCACGAACCCCGTTCCCCGAAGCTCCGGCTCCCTGTCCGCCGGCGAGCTCAGAAAATCTTCCAGAACCTGCGGCCAGTCTGCAATGGCGGGGGGCTGATAACGAAAATACCTTGCCCACCAGCGCAGCAGGTTTTTCTGCTCCGCCAGAGACAGTGCACCGAGCGCACTCAAACAAAGCTCACCAGAAGGCCCGGCACATTGTTTAAAGTGGATTTCCGCCAGCTTTGCAGCCAACTCGTCCCCCTCTCGACACGAATGGGCGGTATGCCCCATACGACTGATCAGCGACGGCCAGCGTGACTTGAGGAGAGGAAAAATCGACGTACGGAGAAAGTTGCGATCAAAGCGCTCATCGATATTACTGGGATCTTCCATCCACTCGATACCGTGCTGAACTGCCCATCCGTGAAGCTCTGCGCGACTGAAATCAAGCAGTGGTCGATACAGCCGACCAGCACCCAGAGGGCGTGTCACCGGCATACCACCCAGCCCCGCCATGCCAGTCCCGCGCAACAACCGAAACAGCACTGTTTCAGCCTGATCATCACCATGATGGGCCATCAACAGTAACTCTCCCGGCGCCAGAATCTCCTCAAACACCTGGTAACGCGCATTCCGGGCGGCCTCCTCAATACCGCCACCGCTAGCGCCAATATCCGAAGATTCGCGACCGCTGACGGTGACACGGTGACTGTCGAGTGGCACACCAAGCTGCCGGCAAATCGATCGACAGAAACGCTCGGTTTGATCGGCGTTAGGCTGCAACTGATGGTTGATATGAACCGCAGAAATCTGGCCGCTATGGGCGTACAGCCAGGTGGCAACATGAAGAAGCAGAACGGAGTCCATGCCACCGCTGAGGGCAATGCGAAGGTGTGAATGATCAGGCAGGTGCCTGACCGGAGTACATAGCGCCTCCGGCCAGTCTCTTCCGGAGCCGGGGTTACCGGCCGGTGTCATATCGGGTCAACCGCTCGTAGCGGCGGGACACCAGTTCGTCGGCCGGCAGGCGACCGAGTTCGGCAATGCCCTTACTCAGGGTCTCACGCAGGGATTCTGCCATTTCTTCCGGGCTGCGATGCGCCCCGCCCAGCGGTTCTGTAATAACGTTGTCCGCCAGCCCAAGATCCTTCAGTCGGTCGGCGGTCACGCCCATCGCTTCTGCCGCCTGGGAAGCGTATTCCGCACTCTTCCACAGGATTGACGCACAGCCTTCGGGTGAAATGACTGCATAGGTGGAATACTGAAGCATATTCAACTGATCGCACACGCCGATGGCCAAAGCACCGCCAGAGCCACCCTCGCCTACCACCGTGGAAATAATCGGCGTCTTCAGGCGGGACATGACGGCCAGGTTGAAGGCGATCGCTTCACTCTGGCCACGCTCTTCGGCTCCGATACCTGGATAGGCACCCGGGGTATCAATAAAGGTCAGGATCGGCATGCGAAAACGCTCAGCCATCTCCATCAGCCGCAAAGCCTTACGGTACCCTTCCGGGCGCGGCATACCGAAATTCCGCTTTACCTTGTCGCGTACTTCCCGGCCTTTCTGGTGACCAATCACCATGACTGGCTTGCCATCCAGGCGGGCAGTGCCACCGACGATGGCCTGATCATCCGCATAACGACGGTCACCGTGCAACTCGTCGAAGTCGTCAAAGATCATGTCAACGTAGTCGAGGGTATAGGGCCGGCGGGGATGACGAGCCAGGCGGGCTACGTCCCAGGGTTTGAGGTTCGAGAAGATGCTTTCAGTCAGGCTGACACTCTTCTTGCGCAGCCGGCTGATCTCATCGGTGATGTTGATATCGGTATCATTTCCCACCATGCGAAGCTCTTCAATCTTGGCTTCAAGGTCGGCAATCGGTTGTTCGAAATCCAGATAATTAGGGTTCATGATGTTCCATCATTTGCTTGCAAGGCGAGAATGTAAGTCGCCAAACCAGAATTTTGGACAAAGATAGCAGCGCCTGAGCATTGGCTAAAGCGGACCTTCGTATGAGTCCGCTTTCTGACAAAAACGTAATTATTCAACGTGTCCGCCATACCCGGGATGAACCTTGCCGGATAGTATCAATCATAGACCAGTTCTACCGACTGGTCGCCTACGAGGTATTTCAACTCCAATAACAGGTCGTCATCGGGCTGTACGCGCCACGATTCACCCAGTTCGATACGGGTACTGGCATTATCGCTACTGTATTCAATCCATACCGGGCTGCCCTCACAACGGAAGGGCCTGAGCGTGGAGTCCAGTTTATCCAGCAGGCCGTTCTGAAGCTGATCCGCGTGAATAGCGAGCTTGAGACCACGACTGAACTGTTGCCGGGCCGTACCAACATCCATCACCGAGCTGACGCGCATCTTCATCTGGCCAGAATAATCATCATGGCTGACCTGGCCTTCCACCACAATGACCTGGTCGGACTGAAGCAACTCCCGATTCTCGAAAAAAGCCTCTGAAAACAAAGTGGCCTCAATGCGGGCACTGCGATCATCCAGGGTGATAAACGCCATGGTCGACCCTGTACGGGTCTTCATGGAACGTTGCGCAACGACAAGGCCGGCAACACGCTGGGGCTGGCGAGCCGGTTTGAGATCAGCAATGGATGAACGCACGAACCGACGCACTTCTTTCTCATATTCATCGAACGGATGGCCCGTCAGGTAAAGGCCCAAGGTGTCTTTTTCCCCCTTGAGGCGCTCTTTCTTGGGCCATTCCCGCACATTCGCCACGTCGGAATAAGGATCGCCATCTTCCCCGCCCATCAGCATGTCGCCAAACATGTCGGTCATGCCCACGGACTCGTTGCGGGATTGCTGGCCGGCCTGCTGAATGGCCTTATCTATGCTGGCCATCAACTGGGCGCGCCCTGCCCCCAGCTTATCCATGGCACCGGAGCGGATCAGGGCCTCCATGGCCCTCTTGTTTACTTTTTTCAGATCCACCCGGCGGCAGAAATCGAAAATATCCTGGTAGGGCTCGCCGTCGGCGCGGCCGGCCTGAATACTGCCAATCGGTCCCTCACCAAGCCCCTTGATGGCGCCGAGACCGTACACAATGGCGCCGTCATCGTTGACGGTAAAAGTGTATTCAGAGCGGCTGACGTCGGGCACCAGCAGCTCCAACCCCATGCTGCGGCACTCCTCCACCAGCGTGACCACCTTGTCGGTGTTCTGCATATCCGCCGTGAGTACCGCGGCCATAAACTCAGCGGGATAATGAGCCTTCAGCCACAGGGTCTGGTAGGAAACCAGCGCGTAGGCCGCCGAGTGGGATTTGTTGAAGCCATAGCCAGCAAACTTTTCAACCAGGTCGAAAATGTTCTCCGCCAGGGTTTTGTTGATGTCATTGTTTTCACAGCCGTCGAGAAAGAACTGCTTCTGCTTGGCCATTTCCTCGGGCTTTTTCTTACCCATAGCCCGGCGCAGCATGTCGGCGTTACCAAGACTGTAGCCGGCCATCACCTGGGCAATCTGCATAACCTGTTCCTGATACAGGATAACGCCATAGGTGGGCTCGAGAACGGGCTTCAACCCCTCATACTGATAATCAGGATGCGGGAATGACATGGGCTGCCTGCCATGCTTCCGGTCGATGAAGTCATCCACCATGCCCGACTGCAGTGGCCCCGGACGGAACAAGGCGACCAGGGCGATCATATCCTCCAGGGAGTCCGGTTGCAGGCGACGAATCAGGTCTTTCATGCCACGGGATTCAAGCTGGAACACCGCTGTGGTTTCCGCCTTCTTGAGCATGTCGAACGATGGCACGTCGTCCAGCGGAATCTCGTTAATGTCCAGCGCCGGCTTGCCCTGTTTCTCCAGGCGCGGGTTAATCATCTTCAGGGCCCAGTCGATGATGGTCAGGGTCCGCAGCCCCAGGAAGTCAAACTTCACCAGGCCGGCATCTTCCACATCGCCCTTGTCGAACTGGGTCACCAGGCTGCCGCCCTCGTCATCACAGTACAGCGGCGAGAAATCGGTAATCTTGGTGGGTGCAATCACCACGCCGCCGGCGTGCTTACCGGCGTTTCGACACACACCCTCGAGTTTCAGGGCCATTTCCCAGATTTCCTGGGCTTCCTCGTCATTTTCCAGGAACTCGACCAGTTGTGGTTCCTGCTCCAGGGCCTTCTCCAGGGTCATACCCGGCTCAAAGGGAATCATCTTTGAGAGTTTGTCCGCCAGCCCGTACGACTTGCCCTGAACCCGGGCAACGTCCCGCACAACCGCCTTGGCAGCCATGGTGCCGAAGGTAATGATCTGGGACACCGCCTCGCGGCCGTATTTTTCCGCCACGTAGGCGATAACACGATCACGGCCTTCCATGCAGAAGTCGACGTCGAAGTCGGGCATCGAAACCCGTTCGGGGTTCAGGAAGCGCTCGAACAGCAGGTCGTATTCCAGAGGATCAAGATCGGTAATCAACTGGGCGTAGGCCACCAGGGAGCCAGCACCGGAACCCCGGCCAGGGCCTACCGGCACGCCGTTATTCTTGGCCCACTTGATGAAGTCCATAACGATCAGGAAGTACCCCGGGAACCCCATCTGGATAATGATGTCCAGCTCGAAGTTCAGGCGCTTGTAGTAGGCCTCGCGCTTGGCATCGTATTCGGGGTCGTTCTTGCTGAGGGTTTTCGCCAGCCGCTCTTCCAGTCCCTCTTCCGACACCTTTCGGAAGTAGTCATCCATGGTCATGCCATCGGGAATGGGGTAGTTCGGCAGAAAATACTCTCCCATACGCACCGGGACTGAGCAGCGCCGGGCAATTTCCACCGTGTTCTCGACCGCCTCGGGGATATCAGAGAACAGCTCAATCATTTCATCGGCGCTGCGCAGATACTGCTGGTCGCTGAAACGACGCTCCCGCCTGGGGTCGTCCAGGGTCCGGCTCTCGCCAATGCAGACCCTTGCCTCATGGGCTTCGAAATCCTCGGCATGGAGGAAGTGGACATCGTTTGTCGCCACCACCGGGCAGCCCAGCGCCTCCGCCAGCTCAACATTCAGGTGCAGGCAATCTTCATCCCCGGGGCGCCCGGTGCGTTGCAACTCCAGGTAAAACGACCCCGGGTAAAGGTTCATCCAGTATTCGGCACGCTGCCTGGCAAGGTCCAGCTTGCCCGACATCAGCGCCTTGCCCACGTCCCCCAGTCGGGCTCCAGACAGGGCAATCAGCCCTTCGGTGCGGCTTTCCAGCCACTTTCGCTGGATAATTGGCTTACCGAAACGCTGCCCCTCTGTGTACCCCAGCGAGACCACTTCGGTCAGATTCAGGTAGCCATCGTTGTTACGGGCCAGCAGAGTGATGCGAAACGGGTTGTCGGGCTCGTCCGGGTTTTCGACCCACAGGTCTGCGCCGATAATGGGCTTCACCCCAGCACCCATGGCCGCCTTGTAGAAGCGCACCAGGGAGCACATATTGGACTGCTCCGTAAGCCCGACAGCGGGCATGCCCAGTTCTGCAACACGACCGATCAGGGGTTTCACGCGCACCAGGCCATCGACCATGGAATATTCGGAATGCACGCGGAGGTGGACAAAGGTCTGTGACATAGCGTCGGAAATTTCCTGCAGGTTAATGGCGGTTCGGGGCCAGGTCAGCGACCAATCAATTCTTTGATGTCTTCTTCAGTTTGCGGGCCGAAGCGGGCCTCGACGAGGTCTCCATCCGGATCCACAATAAACGTTGCGGGCAGGGCCACGGGTGTTTCCCAGCCAAATTGCGGCCCTGGATCCTCTGCCAGCATGCTGTACTCAATACCCATTCTTCGCCCCAGGTCGATCAGTTCCTGGCCACGAACATCATCAAAATTCACACCGAGGACAACCACGGCACTGGCGGTGTCGATACTGTTCAGCTCCGGAATTTCCTCCAGGCAGGGTTTGCACCACTCGGCCCAATAATTGACCAGCACCCAGTGGCCCCTCAGGCTCTCCCACTGCAGTACGGTTCCGTCCGACTTTTCAAACTCGTGGTTCTGGCAGCCTGCCAGCGGCAACAAGGCCAATAGTATACCGATCCTGCACAACCTGGTGGAATAACGCACCAGTGCAGAGTACTTTGCAGGATATCGCGCAGGGTATTGCAAAGGGTGGCCTCCTGTTAGACTACGGCGCTCAGACAAACTTGCGGTTAACCTGACCTGGGAAGAGGGAGAACCATGACAGAACCAACCCGAATTTTCCACAATCCGCGCTGTTCAAAATCCCGGCAAACCCTTGAACTCCTTCGCGAACAAGGTGTTGAACCGGACATTATACGTTACCTGGAAACGCCACCGACAGAGCAAATCCTGGAACAGATCCTTGCAGCCCTGGACATCACTCCCAGAGAGCTGATGAGAACCGGGGAAAAGGAATACAAGGAACAGGGCCTGGACGACCCCGAGCTTGGCCGTGAGACGCTGATCAAAGCGATGGTCGACACTCCGAAGCTGATCGAGCGGCCCATCGTAATCAGGGGTAACAAGGTAGCCCTGGGCCGACCGCCTGAAAATGTCCTGAATATTCTCTAACCGGAGATCTCCAATGGCGACCACCTCGCCCTATATCCTGGTGCTGTATTACAGCCGCACTGGGCAAACGGCCGAATTGGCCGCCCAGATTGCCCGGGGCGTATCCCGGGTGCAGGGTATGGATGCCAGAATTCGCACCGTGCCCAGTGTGTCGCCGGACACCGAGGCGTCCCTGCCTGCGGTACCGGACGACGGCGCGCCCTTTGCCAGCAAGAATGATCTTGCGAACTGTGCGGGCCTGGCCATCGGCAGCCCGACCCGGTTCGGCAACATGGCAGCACCGCTGAAGTATTTCCTCGACAGCACCGGCGACCTGTGGCTGAACGGAACCCTCAGCGGAAAGCCCGCCGGCGCGTTTACGTCCACTGGCAGCCTGCATGGCGGTCAGGAGAGCACCCTGCTGACGATGATGGTGCCACTACTGCATCATGGAATGGTGCTGTGCGGTGTGCCCTATTCGGAAAGCGCGCTCAACGAGACCTCCGCCGGGGGTACGCCCTACGGCCCTTCCCACTGGGCTGGCACCGGAGAGCCACAGTCCGTGAACGACCACGAAAAAGCCATATGCCAGACATTTGGCGAGCGCCTTGCGCGGCTTGCCATGAAATTGCGCTAACCCCGGCGCCACTCAACGACAACGGATCACCGAATGCTTCACAACCCCAAAGCCCGAATAACCGCCCGGCTGACCATTCTGCTTTATCTGGCCACCCTGGCGGCCCTGCTTGTCAGCACCTTTTACCCCGCGCAGGTCGAGGGCGTATCCGTCACGCTGATGCTCAGCGTAAAGCTGGTCCCGCTGCTGGCGTTTGCCGTACCAGTGTTCCGGGGCCACAACCGTGGTTACATCTGGCTCAGTTTCGTGGTGATTTTCTATTTTACCCAGTACGTCGTATCGTCCTGGCTCAGCGAAGGCGCTATCACCCCTCTGATCATCGCGGTGCTGACCTTCCTGCTGTTTACTGTGGCCATGGTCCACCTTAAGGTGAACCGTCCGCAGCCCGTTACCGAAACCTGACAGGGAACGCATCATGGCCGACAGCACTCATCCACCCGCGCCACATAGAAGTACCTTGACCCTGAGGGATATCTGCACGGCGCTGGTCACCGGTGGTGAGATTACCCAGGAGGATGCCGAACGGGTTCTCTCGGCCAACATTGGTATCCAGACAGGGGGCAGCGGGCCCGCTAGCCAGCGCCACCCACTGGAACTGGTCGCCAAGGCCGGGTTGGAGAGCCAGAAAACCGGCCGCACCCTGGATCTGGACAGACTGACCCAGTGGCTCGCGGAGTGGGCGGAACAGCCCTACTACCACATCGACCCCCTGAAGATAGATACACCCGCGATTGCCCGGGTGATGTCCTATGCCTTTGCCCAGCGACACGGCATTCTCGCGGTTGAAATAGGTGAGGATGAAGTTCTCATCGCCAGCACCGAACCCTTCAAGAATGACTGGGAAGGCAACCTGCGCCAGGCGGTGAGAAAAGACATCCGCCGCGTGGTCGCCAACCCCGAGGATATCCGCCGTTACACCGTTGAGTTCTATCAACTGGCGAGCTCCGTCAGCAAGGCAGGCGGCAACAACGCAGCCAACCCCGCCGGTACCCAGAATTTCGAGCAACTGCTGGACCTTGGGGCCAGCGAACACCCGGATGCCAACGACCAGCACGTTGTCAAGATTGTTGACTGGCTGCTGCAGTACGCCTTCGACCAACGCGCATCGGATATCCACATAGAACCACGGCGCAATGTCACCCAGGTGCGCTTTCGCATCGATGGGGTGCTGCACAACGTCTACGAATTCCCGGACCAGGTCGGCGTGGCCGTGACCAGCCGCCTGAAGATTCTCGGCAGGCTGAACGTGGCGGAAAAGCGCCGCCCCCAGGACGGCCGCATAAAAACCCGAAAGCCGGACAACAGCGAGGTGGAATTGCGGCTGGCCACCATGCCAACCGCGTTTGGCGAGAAAATGGTGTTGCGGATATTTGATCCGGAAGTGCTGTTGAAGTCCTACGAACAACTGGGGTTTTCCAAGGAAGACCGGGAACGCTGGCAGGCTATTACCGATCACCCCCACGGCATTGTTCTGGTCACCGGCCCTACCGGCTCTGGCAAGACCACCACCCTGTACTCAACCCTCAAGCAACTGGCCACTCCCGAGGTGAACATCTGCACCATCGAGGACCCGATTGAGATGGTGGAGCCGGCCTTCAACCAGATGCAGGTTCAGACCAACATCGAACTGACGTTTGCCTCGGGCGTGCGGGCGCTGCTGCGACAGGATCCGGACATCATCATGATTGGTGAGATCCGTGACCTGGAAACTGCAGAAATGGCGGTTCAGGCGGCTCTGACCGGGCACCTTGTGCTGTCCACCCTGCACACCAACGATGCCCCCAGCGCCATCACCCGCTTGATGGAACTGGGCATCCCCCCCTACCTGATTCGTGCCACGGTGCTGGGCGTAATGGCACAACGGCTAACCAGAACCCTGTGCCCCCACTGCAAGGCGCCAGGGCCGGTGGACGCGCAGGCCTGGCAAAGCCTGACCCGACCCTGGAAAGCCACCATGCCCAAGCAGGTCTACCACCCGGTTGGCTGCCTGGAGTGCCGAAACACCGGTTACTATGGTCGGGCCGGCGTGTATGAAATCATGCAACTGTCCGGCAACCTGATCCGGCAGATTACCGAGCAGTGCGAACTGGACCAACTGAGAGTGGATGCGTACAAGGATGGCATGAAATCCCTGCGGCTTAGCGGCGCGCAGAAAGTGGCCGCCGGCTCCACCACGGTCGAGGAAATCCTGCGGGTAACCCCCGAAAGCCAGCGTTGATGCGCTCCCGGTTATCATGCCAGACATGGTTGAGCGCTACTGGGGAAACGCTCCGCACTGGGTGAGCAACTGCTGCCAACGCTCTTTATGGGCCGTAATGGCGCGGGCCAGTTGTCCCCAGACACTGTCGGTATTGCCCGTTTCCAGATAGAGCCGATACCAATCGCGGAACGCAGACGGCATGGTCTCTGACTGCTGGGCGGCGAGCGTATCCAGCGGTTTGATCAGCGCCTCCCTCGCCTGCTCAATGCGGCCGAGATAGTCCTCAATATCATCGCCGTAACCGTCGGTATAGATATCCACGAGCTCGTCGGGCGGCGCTTCAGGCTCCGACCCCGAGCAAAGTGGTGCCCCTTCCACTCTCCTGGTCAACAGAGCCGTTGCGTCCTCAAGCCGCGCTGTGATCAGCCGAGCGCTGTTTAATAGCTGCCCCGCACGATGTTCTGCCTGCCAGAGTTGATGCACACCACCCACATAATCCAACGGCTCATCTGTGTTGCCATCCAGCAGGCCTCTGACCGTCTGGTTGACTCGCTTTACGCCCGAGGACAACTCCGCCAGAACCTTGTCATCGCCGCTCCCGGGATAATATCCCTGCGACAGGGTAAACAGACGCTCAATCTCTTCCACCCCCCAGGTGGCGTTCCATATCGCAATGGGGAGCGATTCGGTTTTTTGGGCGATGGCCTCTTCCAGTTCTTCCTGTATATCCTCGCCATCGGTCTCCGAAATACAGGTCTCAGCGGCACGGATAAACCGTGTTTCATAACGCAATCGATTCAACGGTTGCATTACCCGCCCCATGATCGAATTCCTTTCGCCGACCACGTATTGCAACTCACACCCGTAAAGAGACAGGAAATCGAGCATTCCCATGTCCAGATCCGGCATGTCGAGAACGCGCTCCCGTCGGCGCGGGATCTGGGGAACAGGGGCTATATCGGAGAGTTCGGGGCGCAGTTCCAGAGCATCGGCTACGCTCACAACGTACCCATCCATCATATCTGGAACACCGGAATCCGGCGCGCAGCCGGCAAGGTATAGGCACACCAAAGGCATTATCAGGCATCGAACGTCAGGCACCATGGAGGGTCAACCCTGCTGTAGAAACCTGTCGACCCCTGCAAAGTCCGTAGCCACCGCCCGCTTCGTGTCCGGCAGATCTCCCTCACGCACAAGCCAGACCGTGCGCATGCCAGCGTCCTCAGCGGCCTTCAGTTCGGCCTCAACATCGGAGAGGAACAGCACCGTTCTGGGATCGACACCCAATTCGTCGATGATGTTGCTGTAGGAAGTTGATTCCTTCTTACCGCCGATACGGGTATCAAAGTAACCGGAAAAGAATGGCGTTAAATCCCCGGCTTCGCTGAAACCGAAAATCAGCTTCTGCGCCTTCACAGAACCGGAAGAATATACGAACAGCCGCAAACCTCGATCATGCCAGCGCTGCAGATACTCGGCGGCATCGTCGTAGATGTGCCCCCGGAAAGCACCCTGCTGGTAACCCTGCTCCCAGAGCATTCCCTGCAAGGCCTTCAACGGTGTTTCCTTGCGATCTTCCCGAATCCAGGTATCCAGCACCTCAACAAGCCCGTCGATATCCTCCCTGGCGACACCTGATGTTTGGGCAACGGCATCCAACTGCTCACGGATTTCCGTGCTGTCCGCCGCACCTTCCCGTACAAACTCAGCCATATGCTTCGCCGAGTAGGGAAACAAAACCTCATGCACAAAGGAGATCGAACTGGTGGTTCCCTCGATATCCGTCAGGATCACGCGGATCATCCAGCCACTCCCGCCAGGCGCTCATAGCGCGGCAGCCGGCTGGCGATGTCTTCACCAGTGAAGTCTGCCACCCAGCCTTCCGGGTTGGTAAACAGACGGATGCAGGTAAACGCAGGCTCCGGCCCCATATCAAACCAGTGGCGTGTGCCATCCGGCACGCTGATAAGGTCATTTTTCTGGCACAGAACAGCGTACACCTGGTCACCAAAATGCAGGTAAAACAGGCCCTGCCCGCGAACAAAGAAACGCACCTCGTCTTCGCTGTGCACATGCTCATCCAGAAATTTCTGGCGGAAGGCCTCTTTCTGGGGGTTGTCCGGGTTCAGGCTGATGACATCCGCTGCCTGGAAGCCACATTCCTCCTTCAGCGCCTGGATCTCACCGGAATAGGCCTCAAGAATGTCATCAGATGACGCGTCTGCAGGCAGATCCCGGGTAGCCCATTGCTCAAAACGAACGCCGTGCTCTGCCAGCAGGTTAGCGATTTTGCCCGCGTCTTCGGTCACGATGCGGGGGGATTCGGGCACACTCTGGTCAAAAATACTCAAGGTTGTCATCGGCGGACCCTCATGGTTTCAAGCTCACATTCGAAAAGGAATTCAAAGGCTTCGACGTGGCGCAGGCAGTCTGACATGGTCCTGCCCCAGGTATAAAGGCCGTGCCCACGAATCAGGTAACCCGGTTGTTCAGGATGCTGACGAAACCAATCTCTGGTTTGGTCCGCCAGCGCCGGAATATCCTGAGTATTGTCGAACACCGGCACGGCCAGTTGCGACTCGTGGGTATCAACCCCGGAAAACGCTTTCTGTAACTCGTACCCCTGTAACTTCAGCGGTTCTCCGGCGGGCAGCAGCCGGCTCAACACCGTTGCCTTGACAGAGTGGGTATGCAACACCGCACCAACGTCCGGAAAGGTCTGGTAAAGCACCGTATGCAAACGTGTTTCCGCCGACGATCGGGCATTGCTCTGGACGGGGGTGCCAGCAAGGTCCACCACCATGACATCACCTGCCACCAGCTGGCCTTTGTGTCGGCCGGACACAGTGACGGCGATATGCTCATCATCGATCCGCGCCGAATAGTTGCTGCTGGTAGCCGGCGACCAGCCCTGGCCGTAGAGAAACCGGCCGGCATCAATGATGGACTGCGCGGCAGTGGCGTAGCGGGTTACGTCAAACAAAAATCACCTCGGAACAGACACGCCGGATCAGCGCTTGATAATTACCATTATAAGGATGAGCGTGCCGCCCGCAAAGGCCGACGAACGCTCACCGGTCGGCCTGGAAAGCCATGGATCATACCGTGGCTTTCAGCGGAAGGCTGCGCTGGCGCTTCCCGCTCAGGGCAAATAACGCGTTACCCAAAGCGGGTATCACCGGAGGTACACCGGGCTCCCCCACACCGGTGGGCGATTCATCGCTATCGATGATATCCACCACCACCTCGGGCCGCTGATCATGACGCATGAGCGGGTAATCGTGGAAATTGCTTTGCTGGACCTGTCCGCCTTCCAGGGTAATGTTGCCGTAGAGCGCTGCCGTGAGGCCAAAGATAATACCGCCCTCGATCTGGTCGCGAACAATGTCCGGATTGACCACCTGGCCGCAATCCACAGCACAGTACACCCTGTGCACCCGGATTTCCCCGAACTCAACGCTGGCCTCAACCACCTGGGCCACGTAGGTGCCAAAACTGCGGAACAGGGCAACGCCACGGGCCCGCCCTTCGGGTGCGGCGCTGTCCCATTGGGCAAGTTGGGCAACCCTGTCCAGCACGCCCAGGTGTCTAGGTTCGTGATCAATCAATGAGCGCCGGAACCGGTACGGGTCCTGGCCTTGCTCATGAGCCAGCTCATCCATAAAGGTTTCAACAGCAAAGCCGTTGTGAGAGAAACCCACGGACCGCCACCAGGACACCGGCACCCCCGGATCTGTGTGGGTATGGCGTATGTCGATATTCGGCACCCGATACGGATATTCTATGGCACCTTCGATGGCGGAATGATCCTTCGGAGTCGCGACACCCTCGGCGAGCAGCCCAACGCGCCCCAGAGTGCCGTACAGGAATTTCGGAGCCCAGGGGTACTGGGCTGGTGCCGCATTGCGTACGTACCAGTCCAGTATCTGCGGGCCAACAATCTGATGGTGCCAGCCAGTGACATTATCGCCGCTGACACTGGCCCGCATCCGGTGCAGCATGGCCGGACGATAAACATCGTGACGGGTATCTTCTTCCCGCGACCAGATCAGCTTGACCGGTTTGCGTACCCGGTAGGCGACAGACGCCGCTTCCTCGATGTAATCATTGGTCAGCCGGCGCCCAAAGCCACCGCCTAGGAAGGTGGTATGGATGGTCACCTCATCGGGCGAGAGATCCGTCACCCTCGCAGCCGCGATCCGACCAAGATCGGGTGCCTGGGTCGGTGCCCAGACTTCAATGGCGCCGTCCCGATACCACGCCGTGGCATTCATCGGTTCCAACGTCGCATGGGCAAGGTAAGGCTGCTCATAACTGGCCTCCACCACGCGCTCCGCACCTTGTTGTGAGTCGTCATAATCACCTTCGCTGCGCTCGCTTTCCCCCGGGTCTTCATCGGCGGCTTTGTGGTACGAGGAAAACACCTGTTCGGAGGACACATCCAACGCGCCGTCGTTGTCCCATTCGATCGTCAGGGCGTCCTGGGCCTTACGGGCCCGCCAGTATTTATCTGCCACAACTGCCACGCCACGCTCGATCTCGAACACATCCAGAACGCCCGGCAACCGGCGAGCGGCGGTATCATCGTATGATTTTACCCGGGCGCCATAGCGCGCAGGGCGGGACACCACCGCGTAAACCATGCCTTCCAGCTCGACATCAATGCCGTAGATTGGCGCGCCAGTGGACTTGGCTTCGGCATCCAGGCGTCCCCGTTCCTTGCCTATGTACTTCCACTCCTCACGGGGTTTGAGTGACGGAGCCTCCGGCACCGGCTGCTTCGCCGCCAGTTCTACCAACCGACCGTAAGCCAGGCTGTCGCGCCCGTTCGGATGGATGACCCTGCCTTCGACCGCCCGGCACTCAGCGGGGCTGACTTCCCAGACATTGGCTGCGGCAGCAACCAGCATCATACGGGCAGAGGCTCCCGCCACCCGTAACGGCTGCCAACTGGTCGCCAGACTGGTGCTGCCGCCGGTCAATTGCAGGTTGTAGAGGGGATTACGGTATTCCGGGGCCGCAGGGGCAAATCGCGGTTTGATGGAGGCTGGCGCCACCCCGAGCTCTTCCGCAATGAGGGTGGTCAGGCCAGTGTAAGTTCCCTGCCCCATCTCAACACGCGCCAAGGTGAAGTAGACCTGATCATCGGTCGTCAGCTCCAGCCAGGCATCCGGTTTCCAGCTACCATCCTGCTCATCATAACCGCTCTGGATGCCAGCGCAGCCCGGAAGCGACAGGGACAAGACCAGCCCGCCGGAGGAGCCGGCGGTTACCTTCAGGAAATCGCGTCGATTCATGGACATATTACGCTTCCCCCCGATCAGGTCGGGCAGCGTCGTCAACAACCACAGACTCAACCGCCGCGATGATGCGGGAATAGGTACCGCAACGGCAAAGGTTTCCGCTCAAGGCCGCGACGATATCATCGTGAGAGGGAGCGTCGTTGTGCTGCAAAAGGTGGGCGGCGCTCATGATCTGGCCAGACTGGCAGTAACCGCATTGGGGCACGCCATGTTCGACCCATGCCTTTTGCAAAGGATGCAGGTTTCCATCTTGCGACAGACCTTCGATGGTCGTCACATCCCCACCGTCGGCCAATTCTACCGGGGTGGAACAGGAACGCACCGGATGCCCGTTCAGGTGCACGGTACAGGCGCCGCAGAGCCCCATGCCGCATCCAAATTTGGTACCTTTCAGTCCGAGTTCATCGCGGATCACCCACAACAGCGGAGTATCGCTGTCTATGTCGAGCATCCGCTCCCGGCCATTAACGGTAAGGCTCACGGCCATGGTTGTTCTCTCCCCTGCTGCCCAGAGCACTGGCCCCGGCTGAGTTTTATTATTATGAACGCTGAGCGTTCTTATTTGATGACGTCGTTGCCGTCCTTATCCGTCCAGATCTTCCGTTCGCCGGTTTCCATTTTACCCTGGGAGTCCCAGACCTCGCGGTCGGTTGTTGCCTCTTCCACCTTGCCGTTGTCATTCCACATAACCCGGTCTTTACATCCGGCCAGTGCCGCTACTACAAAAAGTACCAACATCAGTTGCTTCACACTTACCTCCAAACCGATCTTATCGGCGTTGGGTGAATAGTCAGGATCCGTGAATCTCACGGTTACGCTGTTTGTCGCGGTCGCCCTTGCGGACCATGACATAGACGGCGCCGGTGCCGCCATGGCGCTTCTGGGCCGAATGAAACGCCAGCACATCTTCCAACTCTGGCAGCCATTTGGCCAGATGGCTCTTGAGCTGGGCGATACCGTCGGGGTTACGCTCTCCCTTGCCGTGGAGAATAATGACGGATCGAAGTCCATAGCGCACGCAATCATTAATGAAGCCGAATACATCCCGACGCGCTTCTTCAACGGTCATCCGGTGCAGGTCCAGGCGCGCTTCGATCGGGTATTGCCCAAGACGGAGCTTACGGAATACGCCATGCTGAACTCCGGGCCGTTGCCAACAGAGAACATCGTGCGCTGTCAGAGGCTCAACCATATCCGCCGTCAGTGGATTGCAGTCTCTGTGCGGCTGATCTATGGCGGACCGCTGACGCTCAAGGTGCCCTGGGGTCAGATCCTTTGGGGCTTTAACATCGGCTTTGTTCGGCTTCCGGATACGGCGGACATCCTTCATTTCCTCCAGGAAGCTCAGGCGCTCATCTTTGGTTGTCATGGCGATATCATTTACGGTCGAAGTTGCATGGACTTTACCACCCGGCTCACCCATCATAAAGGAGGCCCCTCGCCCTACCCACTGCCGGGCCGGGGCTGGCCCGCGCTCAGACAACCATCGTAGGGCCGGTAGATAGACCGTTGGTCTACACTTCAGGCTCATAAGCACGACAACGGACCGCGATTATGACTGCCGCATCGCAAGACAGTGCACGCCCCCAGAATACCCGTGCCATCATGGCATTTCTGCGGGAGCATTCGCCTTTTTCAAACATGGACGATGCACATCTGGCCCATTATGCCGAGCATGCCTCGCTGAGATTCTACGCCGATGGCGATGTGGTGCTGTCACCGGACGATGGCCCGGTACAACGGTTCTACGTGGTCAAACAGGGCCGTATTCGCGGCGAACGGGAGCGAGACCGGGACGGAGAAACCGAAACCACCTTTGAGATCAGCCAGGGCGAATGTTTTCCATTGGCCGCGCTGATTGGAGAACGCCCCACCCGCACACTGCATCGCGCCTCCGGAGACACCTTCTGTCTGAGCATTGAACACGACACCTTTGTCATGCTGTTCTCGCAGAGTGATCCCTTTCGTGATTTCTGCCTTCGCGGCGTCAGCAGCCTGCTTGATCAGGTGAATCAGCGCATACAGACCGGCGCCATGGCTTCCATTGGTTCCAGTAACTCGCTGGACACCCCGCTGGAACGCTACGCTATTCGCAATCCCATCGTCTGCTCGCCGGACCTCCCGGTCCGAAAAGCGGTTGCGCGCATGCACGAAAACAGTGTCGGGAGCATCGTGATCACCGATGACGAACGGCATCCCACGGGTATATTCACCCTCAGGGACCTGCGAACCATGGTGGCAGAGGAGAAGGGCCCTCTGGACACGCCTATCGGCCAGGTCATGACCCGGAACCCCTGCTGCCTCACAGCCAACGCAGACGCTTTTGAAGCCGCCATGCTGATGGCAGAGCATCACTTTGCTCACATCTGCGTGGTGGATGACGAGCACCGACTGATTGGCATGGTATCCGAGCGTGATCTGTTCTCGCTTCAGCGGGTCGATCTGGTCAACCTTGCCAGAACCATTGGCACTGCCAGCCATCTCCGCACCCTGGTCAGCCTCCGAAAGGATGTGTCCCGACTGGTGGACGCGATGCTCGCTCACGGGGCAGATTCCGGTCAGGTGGTAAAAATCATTACCACCTTGAACGATGTCACTGTAAGACGGGTCCTGGAACTGAACATCAAGAAGAACGACCCCGGCATCCCTTTCACCTGGCTGACATTCGGAAGCGAAGGTCGGCAAGAACAAACCCTGTTAACGGATCAGGACAACGGCATCCTGTTCCAGACACCGGAGGGGATGACCGAGGCACAGGTCAGGGAAAAACTGCTGCCCTTCGCGGAAACCGTCAACAAGGAGCTGGCGGAATGCGGCTTTACCCTGTGCAAGGGTAATATCATGGCCAGCAATCCCAAACTGTGCCTTAGCGGCAGGGAGTGGGATGACTGGTTTGCCCGTTTCATTGACGCCTCAACCCCGCAGAATCTGGTGTATTCGTCCATTTTTCTCGACATGCGGGCGGTATTCGGGCCAATGGAACCACTGGAACGATTGCTGGATAAAGTGCTTACGCGCATACGCAAGAACGACCTGTTCCAGAAGATGCTGGCGGGCAACGCCATTACCCGCAAACCTCCCCTGACCATGTTCCGCAACTTCCGTTATGCCCCGGATGGCAAGAAAAACACACTTGATCTGAAGCGCCAGGGGCTTGCTCCTTTCGTGGAAGCCGTTCGGGTATTTGCCCTCGCCAATAGCGTCGGCTCGGCCAACACATTGGAGCGCATGCAACAGCTCGCCATAAAAGGTGTCTTTGACACCAAAGACGCCAACGCATGGCAGGAGGCCTACAGCCTGATCCAGGCTATCCGGATGAGGGCACACCAGGAAATGCTGGACCGGGGCGAGCCCCTGTCCAATTATATAAACCCGGATGACCTTAACCCGCTGGACCGCCGGATTCTTCGCGAATCCTTCCGCCAGGCACAACGCCTGCAACAGAAACTGGAAATCACCTACCAACTCTGAAAACCGGGTCAACAGTTATGCTGGAGCAGATCAAAGACTGGATCGAACGGCGCAGGGCCGGCAGCACCGGTGGTCACGACCGAGAACACTTGCCAACGCCAAAAACCGCCGGAGACCAGCGCCTGTCAGACTGCCGGCTGATCGTACTTGATCTGGAAACGACCGGCCTCAACCCAGCAAAAGACAATGTCATCGCCATTGGCGCGGTGGCCATCCGGCACAACGCCATTGACCTGGGTGACCAGTTTGATCTGATCCTGCGTCGCCCGGAGCTGGACATCAGCGAGACGGTACTCATCCACGGCATTGGGCCGGAAGCCCTGACTCAGGGACATGAGACAGAAGACGCACTGCTCCATCTGCTGGAATGGATGAATGGCGACCCTATCCTTGCCTACCATTCCGCCTTTGACCAGAAATTCCTTGAAAAGGCTCTCAAGCAAACACTGGGCTACACCCAGCCCCACACCTGGCTCGATGTCGCCGAGATGCTTCCCGCCTACTTCCCCAACTCCAAAACCGGGGGCAAAGGACTGGACAACTGGGCCGATTTTTTCGACCTGGAAGTCAGCGCCCGACACCATGCCGCTGCCGACGCCATGGTGACGGCTGAGTTAACCCTCGCTGTTATCAATAAAGCACAAAAAAGCGGTGTCACCAGCCTGCGTGACTTCAATGGCAAACTGAAGTACTACCGACAACTGAAGAATATCCATCGACAAGGCTAGAGCCCCGGAACTGTGTCGCGTTTGCAGACCTTTTGTCCCTCAAATAACTGAGAATTAGACCTTTTGCCAATATCTATCTATCGCTTGACGGGTAAAGTCGAATAGGACATCACGTCGGAGAAGAACTATATGAATAATAATTTCTCTACAACCAACACTTCACAGAAAACCCACCCAACCTCCACAACAACAATACAGGAGTGATCCTATGTCAGGTCATGACTACGATGCTGTGAACTACTGGAAGGCGAACCTACGCCTTATATTCGGGAGCCTTATTGTCTGGGCCCTCGTGTCTTATGGGTTTGCGATACTGCTTCGCCCCATGCTCGCCGGAATCCCCATTGGCGGAACCGACCTCGGCTTCTGGTTCGCCCAACAGGGTTCGATTCTTACTTTCATCGCGTTGATCTTCCATTACGCCTGGCGGATGAACAAGCTCGATGAAAAATTCGACGTGCATGAGGAGTAAGTTCGAATGAGTCAATTTGCCATTAACCTATTATTTGTGGGCGGCTCATTCGCCCTCTATATCGGTATCGCCATCTGGGCGAAGGCCGGTAGTACGAGTGATTTCTACGTTGCCGGCGGCGGCGTTCACCCGATCACCAACGGTGCGGCGATCGGTGCTGACTGGATGTCCGCAGCATCCTTTATCTCCATGGCGGGCCTGATTGCCGCTGGTGGTTATGCAAACTCGACGTTCCTGATGGGCTGGACAGGCGGCTACGTTCTGCTGGCCATGCTTCTGGCGCCTTACCTGCGTAAGTTTGGTAAGTTTACGGTTCCCGAGTTCATTGGTGACCGCTTCTACAGCAAAAATGCTCGCTTGGTGGCAGTTATCTGTCTGATCGTAGCTTCTGTAACCTACGTCATCGGCCAGATGGCGGGTGCCGGCGTAGCCTTCTCCCGCTTCCTTGAAGTCGAATCAACCATGGGTCTGATCATTGCGGCTGTGGTGGTATTTGTCTACGCCGTACTCGGCGGCATGAAGGGCATCACCTATACGCAGGTGGCTCAATACTGCGTACTGATCGTCGCCTATACCATCCCTGCGGTCTTCATCTCCCTGCAGTTGACCGGTAACGCCCTGCCCCCGCTGGGTCTGTTCTCGACTCACGTGGATTCTGGCATGCCGATCCTGGACAAGCTGAACCAGGTCATCACGGATCTCGGCTTCAACGAGTACACCGCTGATGTAGACAACAAACTGAACATGGTTCTGTTTACCCTGTCCCTGATGATCGGTACCGCTGGTCTGCCTCACGTCATTATCCGGTTCTTCACTGTGCCAAAAGTAGCGGATGCTCGCTGGTCTGCAGGCTGGGCGCTTGTTTTCATCGCCCTGCTCTACCTCACAGCGCCGGCTGTTGCTTCCATGGCTCGCTTGAACCTGATGACCACCATCTACCCGGAAGGCACCCAAGCAGAGCCGATCCAGTATGATGAGCGTCCAAACTGGATCAAGGACTGGGAAGTCACTGGGCTGATCCAGTTCGAGGACAAAAACCAAGACGGCCGTATTCAGCTGTACAACGACTCACCTGAGTTTGAAAGCACAGCTCAGTCCCGTGGCTGGGAAGGAAACGAGCTGGTCGTTAACCGGGACATCCTGGTACTGGCCAACCCGGAAATCGCCAACCTGCCAGGATGGGTTATCGGCCTTATCGCCGCTGGTGGTCTGGCGGCAGCCCTGTCGACGGCAGCCGGTCTGTTGCTGGCAATATCGTCGGCGGTCAGTCACGACCTGATCAAAGGCTCGATAAATCCCAACATCACGGAGAAAGGCGAGCTGCTCGCAGCCCGAATATCGATGGCAGTCGCAATCTGTGTTGCCACCTATCTGGGCGCAAACCCACCGGGCTTCGCGGCACAAGTTGTTGCACTAGCCTTCGGCATCGCAGCAGCGTCCCTGTTCCCGGCACTGATGATGGGTATTTTCTCCAAGCGGGTTAACAATGTCGGTGCAATCGCCGGTATGCTGACCGGTCTGGGCTTCACCCTGGCGTACATCTTTGTGTACAAGGGCTGGCTGTTCATTCCGGGTACCAACAACCTGGCAGACACCCCAGAAAACTGGGTACTGGGCATTTCGCCCCTGTCTATCGGTGCAGTTGGTGCTGTCGTCAACTTTGCGGTAGCCTTCATTGTGTCCAACGCAACTGAAGAACCGCCCGTTGAGATTCAGGAACTGGTTGAAAGCGTCCGCTACCCACGTGGTGCGAGTCAGGCTCACGACCACTAAGCAACGAATCAGCCTAATTCACTGAATGAATTAGAAGGTTGATGACGAACGGGCTTCCTCTGTGAGGGAGCCCGTTCTTTTTTAAGGAAACCCGTTTTATGTTCTGGACGTTTGTCGCTACCGTTGTTTGCGGCCTGGGAGCCGCAGGTATTGCGCTCGGAATTCGGGCGATTACCCGAAACCTCGCTCCGAAGTGGATCATTCCAGTCTTTGCCGGGGCTGGTATGCTCGGGTACCTCATCTACACCGAATACACCTGGTTTGAACAAAAGCAGTCCCTGATGCCCGAAGAGGCTGTCATTGTGGACACGGAGAGCAACGGCATTTTATGGCGCCCATGGACGTTTTTCTTCCCTTACGTCAATGCTTTCTCGACAGTCGATACCAAAAGCATCAGCGAAACCCCGTCAAACCCGGACGTTTTGCGCTTCACCCTGTATCGCTTTGAGCAGAAAATGGTCGATGCTGTTTCTCATCGGATTCATATTCTTAACTGCAATACCCGCGAACTTGTACCACTGGGTTCAGACGGCGCCCCACGGCTTGATAACATGAAAAAACTGGACCCGCATGACAAACTGTTGATGACCGTTTGCGGCGAATGACGATACCCAAAACCGCTCCCGAGAACCCCGGGTAGAATAAAAAGAGCGAACTATGATTAGTGCCTGGTTGCTGGTCTTAATTTCCATCACCTACATTTCGATTCTTTTTGTTATTGCCTGGGCCGGCGACAAGCATCCTGGCCTCTACCGTCGCCGACTGGCACGTACCCATATCTATGCTCTGTCACTGGCGGTCTACTTCACCTCCTGGACGTTTTACGGTGCCGTAGGCCGAGCCACTCAGGAGGGGCTCGGCTTTTTGCCAATCTATCTCGGCCCGTTACTCGTTTTTGTCTTTGGCGCTCCCCTGTTGCGCCGTATCATCTTCATCAGCAAGCGCAACAACACCACCTCGATTGCGGACTTCATAGCATCCCGTTATGGCAAATCCCAGTCACTCGCCGCTATGGTGGCAATCTTCGCACTGATCGGCAGTGTTCCTTACATTGCCCTGCAGCTTAAAGCCATCTCCATGGGCTTTAGCGTCCTCTCGGACACTGGCGTGGAACCCAATGAACTCAGTACCGCTGCGTGGAACGATTCGGCCTGGTATATCACGCTGGTACTCGCAGTATTTACCGTCCTGTTCGGTACCCGACACCTCGAGTCAACCGAGCACCACCGGGGCATGATACAGGCAGTGGCCTTTGAGTCGTTGATAAAGCTCGTGGCCTTCGTGGCCGTTGGCCTGTTCGTTATCTATGGTCTTTATGGCGGCTTCGGTGATCTCTGGGGCAATGTCCGCAGCGCCGGGCTCGTCGGCACACTGACCACCGACAGCGTAGAGGCTCCGGCTTTTATTACCCAAACGCTGGTGGCCATGCTGGCAATCATCTGCCTACCCCGACAGTTCCATGTCATGGTGGTGGAAAACACCGACCACCGGGATTTTGAAACCGCCCGCTGGGCGATGCCGATTTACCTGATTATTGCCAGCGCCTTTGTTCTACCTATTGCGGCAGCAGGCTTGTTATCCCCGGAAGCCAGCGCGTCCGATCCGGACATTCTGATTCTGAACCTGCCAATTCTGGCCGGAGAACAATGGCTCGCTATCCTGGCATTCCTGGGCGGTGGATCAGCTGCGGCAGCAATGGTCATCGTCTGTTCGGTCGCCATCGCAACCATGGTCAGCAATGAAATCATCATGCCGGCGCTACTTAAGTTCTTCCGCCCCGGCATGAACAAACGTTCCGATCTCAGCTACCTGCTACTCAGCATTCGACGGGTTGCTATCTTCGTGGTGTTGCTCACTGCCTACGGGTTCTATCGCATGGCAGGCGCGGATTACAGCCTGACAGCCTTTGGGCTGCTCTCATTCGCCGCAGCGGCCCAGTTCGGACCCGCACTTGTCGGTGGTATTCTCTGGCGCAAGGGCAACCATACCGGCGCTGTCTGGGGCCTCGGTCTCGGCTTCCTGATGTGGTGCTATACCCTGCTGTTACCCGCTCTGGCATCCACTGGCTGGTTAAGCGATACCCTTATTGATCATGGGGTTTGGGGCATTAACTGGACAAGGCCCACGGCTCTTTTTGGTTCTGAACTTGATCAGACCAGCCACGGCATTATCTGGAGCCTGGGCATCAACACCGTTACCTACATCGTTCTCTCGATGCTGACCCGCCAACGGGTGCGGGAAAAGATCCAGATCGCCTCGTTCTTCCACGATCCCCAACCGAGAGCTGAGACGCCGCAGCAACAGAGCTGGCAGGGTGAAATCTTGACCTCTGATCTGCAGGCAATCTCCGACCGTTTCATGGGGGAAGAGCGAGCCGAAGCCATCTTCCGCAACTACGAGCGGCGCAACGCCATTCGCCTGCACCCTCATAGGCCAGCTTCGTCACACCTGATGAAGTTCATTGAGCGGCAACTGGCATCGGTTATCGGGGCGTCCACGGCACGCGTGGTACTGGAGTCCACGCTCACCGGGCGGGACATGCAGATCGAGGACGTCGTGAGCATCGTCGATGAAGCCTCGCAGGCCATGACCTTCAGCCGGGAATTACTGCAATCGGCAATTGAAAACATCAGCCTGGGTGTTTCCGTCGTGAACCACCAACAACAGCTGGTGGTATGGAACCACCGCTACCTGGAGCAATTCAGCTACCCGAAGGGCTTCGTCCGGGTCGGCCGTCCGGTGGAAGACCTGATGCGGTACAACCTGACCAGTGCCAACCTGCCAGCGAGACGAATCGACGAGGTCATTGCTGATCGCTGCGCCAGCATGCGCGAGGGTCGGCCGATGTCCTACGAGCGACAACGACCGGACGGCACCGTACTGAGGATTGATGGTAGCCCGATTCCCGGAGGTGGTTACGTAACCACCTTCCAGGACATCACCGCTATGCGAAGGACCGAGCAAGCGCTGAAGGAAACCAATATCTACCTGGAGCAGCGCGTCAAAGAACGCACCCAGGAACTCCAGGTGATCAATGAGCAGATGCTCAAGGCGAAATCCGTGGCTGAACAGGCCAACCAGAGCAAAACCCGCTTCCTGGCGTCAGCAAGTCATGACCTTCTCCAACCCCTGAATGCCGCGCGCCTGTTCACCTCGGCTCTGGCGGGTAAAGCCAGGGATCCTGAAATGACCGAACTGGTGGACCACATTGACAGCTCGCTGGGCGCCGCCGAAGAAATCATCAGCACCCTATTGGACATCTCAAAGCTGGACGCCGGTGCACTGGAACCGGATATCGGTGTGTTTCCGGTTAACGAGATCATGCGGCACCTGGCAACCGATTTCTCTGCCATCGCAAAAGACCAGGGCCTGGATCTTCATGTTGTCCCCAGCAGCGCCTGGGTGCGATCAGACTCAAAACTGCTGCGGCGCGTTATCCAGAATTTTCTTTCCAACGCCATTCGTTACACCCCAAGTGGGAAAATCCTGCTGGGCTGTCGGCGTCTGAAAGGGTATATCCGCATTGAGGTATGGGATACCGGGCCGGGTATTCCGGAAGACCAGCTTACTCACATCTTCGAGGAATTCCGTCGTTTTCAGCAGGGCCGGGACAAAAAAGGCCTTGGTCTGGGGCTCGCGATTGTCGACCGCATCTGCGGCATGCTGAATCACCCGGTGAACGTACAGTCAGTTCAGGGACTCGGCAGCGTATTCAGCATCACCGTGCCAGTTGCGCCGGCCGAGCAAAGTGACCAGAGCACCACCAAATCTGCACCCGCGTCGCGGCGTGTATCGAGCCTGGGAGGCCTTCACGTGGTCTGTATCGATAATGACCCTGCTATCCTCCATGGCATGAGTGCCTTGCTGGATAACTGGCACTGTGACGTGACAACAGCCGAAAGTCTGGAGGATGCTCGGGACAAACTGAACGGCACGAAACCGGACATCATATTGGCCGACTACCAATTGGACGATAACCGGAATGGGCTCGACGCCATGGACTCATTGAGGGACGAGATCAGCAATGATATACCTGGCATACTCATTACCGGCTATATGGCTCCGGACGTGAGGGAGGATGCGATCAACAGGGGCTACCAGATCCTTTATAAACCGGTGAAACCAGCCGCATTGCGAGCACTGGTTAACAAGTTGCTGAAACAGAAACGGTCATGACCGAACCCACTAGCAATGCCATCGGCGCCAACTTCGGGAAACTCAGTTACCTGGTCGTCGACGACTTTGAGAACTTTCGATTGTCCATGCGGCAAATCTTGCGGAATTGCGGCGCCGACAAGATCGAGTCGGTCGCCAACGCATCCGCTGCCGTCCAGTATTGTGCCTATAACCACGTAGACGTGGTGCTTTGCGACTACAACCTGGGTGAGGGCAAGAACGGCCAGCATATACTCGAGGAGCTCCGGCACAAGAAACTCCTGAAACGCTCTTCGCTGTTTCTGATGGTGACCGCCGAAACCTCCAAGGAGATGGTGATGGGCGCCCGGGAATACCAACCTGACGGCTACCTCACCAAGCCCATCAACCGTGCCATGCTTGAAAAGCGACTGGGCGGCCTTATCGCGCAACGCAATGCCCTGCTTCCGATCAACCGGGAGATCGATCGGGAAAACTTCCCCGAGGCCATTTCTCTATGCCTGCAGACGCTACCCTCGCAACCTCGCTACAAGACCTGGCTAATGAAAACGCTGGCCGACCTCTATTATCAGGTTGGAGACTTCAGCCATGCCCTGAAAATCCATGACGATGTACTGAGCCAGCGCGATCTGTCCTGGGCACGGCTTGGTCGTGGCAAAATTCTGATTGCCAACCAGAATTACGATGAAGCGGCGGCAACCTTGAAAGCACTGTTGTCTCAGCATCCGGATTACATGGAAGCGTATGATCTTCTTGCCGAGGCTCTCGAAAAACAGGGCCGGCCCACCCAAGCCCAACAGATTCTTGAGAAGGCGGCAGAGCACTCCCCTAACGCGCTGTTGCGACACAAGCACCTGGCCGTACTTGCCTCGTCCAATCAAGACATGCCGACAGCGTCCAAAGCCTGGCGGCAGACCGTCAGCCTTGGCACCTACTCGATACACGACAACTCCGAACACTATCTTGCATTGGGCCAGTCACTGTCAGACCTCAGTGAAGGGAACTCGTCAAATGAGGGCACAGCCCATGCGGACGAAGCTCTGACCATACTCCGACGTATGGAAAAGCGGTTTGCCGGACAGGAAAACATTAAGCTGCGTAGCCGAATTGTCCAGTCCCGGGTTCATGCCGGCCAGGACCGAATGAATGAAGCCCAAAATGCTCTAGACAGCGTTGCGGACGAACTCGACCCTGATCTAATGCCTCCCGAAGCCTGCCTTGACTACGCCAAGACGCTGTTCCGTCTGGGCCGGGAGGCCGATGCCAAGGGCCTGCTCAATGCCCTTGCCCTTCGTTGCAGCGATAACCCTCCGCTATTGCAGAAAATCGAGAGCTTACTCGATGAACCGGTGGGCTTCCGACAAAAACTTCAAGCCCGGTCTCTGAATCGTGAAGGCATCAAGGCGTTCGAGGCAGGCAATCTGGAAGAGGCCGTGACCACATTCAACCGGGCACTGGATATCGTGCCCTCCCACGCCTCTCTCAATTTGAACCTGGTACAGGTATTGATGAAGCAATATCAGGGTACAGCAGGTGATCGAGAGCTTTTGAAGCGCTGTGAAAAATGCCTGGAAAAACTCGCTGATCTGCCAGAACAACATCGCCAGCACCGACGCCTGATCTCTTTGCGCAAGAAACTGGAGGGAATGATGTCATGACCACCAATGATCATGATGAGTTGACTCACCCCCGAGGTACACAGAGCATCGACTTTTCAATGGTGCTGGCCTCAGCCGTCCATGACATGAAGAATTCGCTGGGCATGTTGCTGAACTCCCTGGATGAGCTTCGCCAGGAGCAGACAGACACCATCGGCGATTCTCCCCGCTTCAACACCCTGCAGTATGAAGCCGAACGCATGCACAACGATCTGGTGCAGTTGCTGGGCATCTACAGGCTCGGCGAAAACAACCTGTCCGCACATGTTGAGGAGCACTTCGTTCCGGACTTCCTGGCACAGCAAATGGCACGCCATACGCCGCTTCTTGAGGGCATGGGGATCAAGCTGGCGATCGAATCCGATGATATCAATGGCTTCTTCGATGAGGACCTGCTGACCGGTGTACTCAACAACACCATCAACAACGCCATCCGATACACCAAGAGTATGATCAAGCTGACAGCGGCGATGCATAATGATTTTCTGGTTATTGGCGTGGAAGATGACGGCGACGGATACCCGGAAAACATGCAGCACAATGGAACGCCCAGCTTCAAATCCCTGAACTTCAACAGTGGAAGTACCAGCCTTGGGTTGTTCTTCGCATCATCGGTTGCCCAGCTTCATAGCAATGGTGACCGCCATGGATATATCAAGCTGCACAATGATGGCCGCCTGAGCGGTGGCGTATTCGAGATCTGGCTGCCATGATGGAACACAGCCAATACTTCAGGAACGGAACCAATGGCTCGAGGTCACGCTTTAATTGTCGATGATTCGTCGACGGCACGCATCATCCTGGCCCGCCTGCTGGAACGCGCCGACCTGACGACAAAAGGCGTCGCCAGCGCTGAGGAAGGCCTCACACAGTTACGTGAAGAGGCTTTCGACCTGGTTTTCCTGGACCACCTCTTGCCCGGAATGAATGGCTTGGAAGCCCTGGATGTGATTAAGGCGGACTCTGAGCTACGGCACATCCCGGTTTTCATGTACACATCGCAAAGCGCGGAACGTTATCGTCAGGATGCCAAGGCCCGTGGTGCCGCTGGTGTGATTGGCAAACAGGTTGATCGGGAACAACTCCTTACCACTATCGAGGCTATCCTGACAGATGCCTCCACCTTGCCTAGTCTGTCACCAATCGACAATACCACTGGCGAACTCATTGAACAAAGCTACACAAGACGACTGACAGGACGGCTCGCCACCCTGGAGATCGCCTATGAGGAAACGCACGACGAACTCAGGCAGCTGCGCAAAAGTGTTGCCCTATTGGAAGCCATGCATCAGGAAGGTCTTGACGGGCAGCGCAACCGACTGAAGTGGCTGGCGATTGGCAGTGTCGCCGGCCTCGCAGGTATCGTTCTCTTCTTCGGTCTGGAATTGAGAGACCTGTCGATCTTGCTTGAAAGCCTGAACGGACAACTGGCCGTTATGCAGGAAATCGTAGGTAGCCTGGTTGAACTCGAGGAAGTGAGCAGGCAATAAAAAACCCCCGTCGGCGAAGCCGCGGGGGTTTTTGGTATTAGGAGCCTGACGATGACCTACTCTCACATGGGCAGAAGCCACACTACCATCGGCGCTGGTCTGTTTCACGGCTGAGTTC
>NZ_JAFCAE010000011.1:0-58472 GCF_028581595.1 Marinobacter sp. DS40M6
GAACGTCAGAGCACCAGAAATGCAGGTAAGTACATGAAAGTATTGGATAGAACGTTCTCTGTGGCCCCGATGATGGATAGATTCCACAGAGAACGTGAGGTCAGTAGTCACAAGGGTTTTCAGGTAGGTCGGAAGCCAGTGGTACACTGATGGTACACTGGGAAATTATCGTTTGTTCTAGTTTGAGCTATTTCATTCCAATTCTACCGTCATTCACCTTAACTGACAGTTCATTCAGAAACTCCCTTCTTCTCTGCAACTGGTTCAGACGTTCCACATGAGGTTCAATATAGTACAGTTCTTCTTCCTCACTCCTGGCCGGAGGTAGGTTGCTCGGATGAATGAAGAACGGCACACCCACCGGCTCCCCATTCAGGTTCACCTGTTTCTTCGCTTCATTGTCCCGTTCAATATTGATGACCGCCTGTAACACACCACGGTCGAACGCACAGGTGATGGGAATGGCGGCATCCAGAAGTTCCTTGATCGGCAACCGACCGTCGAAGTACGTCTTCCGTGCCCAGTCGTAGCCATCCTGATATTGAATGTCGTCGAGGCGTTTCCGCCAGCGTTTGAATACGGTGGTGATCTTACTGATAATTTTCATTGGTGTTCTCCTGTTCAGGTTGGAGATTTCCCGGCCAACGAGTGATCGGTAATGACCATAGGAACCCGTTGTCACCTCGGTATACCACCTGGGGTTCGTGGTTTTCATGAAGGTGTTCTGTGTTCGTCACACCCTCGACCGTGTACCCGTTGTACTCACCCTTCGACGGATCAAAGGTATTATCAGCACGGCACCAGCGACTCCCTTTGGTTGGGTAATCCGCTTCAGTCCCGTCAAACGGCACTAGACCATCAGTGAGAACGGTATCTTTGATCACCTGTCTGAACCGACCGAGGTTACGGCGCGTCATGAATGGCTTCGCTCGATTGCAAAGATGGTTCACAGTGCTGGACGCAATCCGGGTTTCTTCCGCCTTCTCGCAATACCCGCGCCAGGCCCACTCTGTTTCCATCGACATATACCGAGTGTCATTATACAGGCGTTCCAATGGGAGCCCCTGTTTCTCTGCGAATCGTTCAAACTTACGTCGGTTCATTGGTCTGCTCCTTCTGCAACTGACTACGAATCTGCGTCGGAGACACATAGGCGGTTAATGTCACACCGTTCTTCAGGTGGATTTTGCAACATGAAGGGTTCCTGCTTGCTTCCACCCACAGAATTTCATCCGCAATCACGAACCCACCTCTTTTGTCCAACTCAACAATGTCCATCATTCACTCCTTAATAATCACTTTGTGACCCAGGCGGTGTTCGATCTCCCGCATGGTCAGTTCCTGTGGGGTCCTGAGATACAGGTAGTGGTTGATCCACTTCAGCCGCTCCTGCTGTCCTGCCAGTTTTGAACTGAGTTCGGCTATCCTGCGTTCACACCGTTCCTTGCTACCCTGCAGTTGTTCTACCGTCTGCCACTTCAGATCACTCATCCCCTGTAACCCTCCGGTTTCTTGTTGAATTCAAAACGAAGTGTGGGTCTCCGGTGATAGTTGCCTGTCATCGTCTTGATCACCGGTTCACCGTTGTCGAACGCGATAATCTGGCACCAGAACCAACGTTCACCACCCTTCCGTGTATACCAACCAGTCCATCCAACATGGAGCCCATCACGTCCGTCGTTATTCAGGACCGAATGAATCACCGTGCGAACCAGACCTTTAAGTGTTTCCTGTGTCAGGAATACACTCTGTTCTGTTAGCAACCGGTCACCTAGTTTCGCGGCGGCTGTTTCTAAAACCTGTTCCATCACTCAATCCTCCGCTATACCAATGTCTTCCACACAACCGTCGATTTCCCCGGAGTGAACCCAAACCTCGTTTTCAGATTCACCCATTCGCTCGGCACCTAGTAGTTGACAGTTGTCCCGCCCGGAAGCAATCTCTAACGCTTCTTCCTTGCTGTCCGCCTCAACCATGGTTGACATGCTTATGGTCACAAAACCAACAACTCGATACTCCATCACTCAATCCTTATCTCTGGTATTCAGTTCGTAGTTCAACACCAGTCCCGCCAGCACGATTAACGTCAGGACCACTGTCACCACAATTACATCCGCAACCAGGTGCATCACATCACCGAGGGACTGCCTGGGTGGAACAACATTCTTCTGGCGTCGAATACCAGGACGATCTCACCATCCAGCAATGGTGATGCCCGGACGAAATCCCGTAATTGTTGCCCGGGTTGCACCATGTGATCTGGCACCAGTATCACCGTGTGCTGGTTGATCCGGTCGAGCGTTCTGTCATCGACGTTCGGGTTGAGAACTCTTACCACCTGGCGGATTTCCAGTGTTCTCCGAATTGCAACCTGAGTCAGATATTCCTGATCCAGGCACTCCTGAACTTCCCGCATTTGCTGAAGCAGATAGGCAGCACTGACAGGAGATTCCGATTCACTCTCTGCACTGAATGTCACAGGATTGGTCAGACCACCGAAGAACCTGGACATGTTCTGCATGGTCAACTCCATATCGATCTCCCGGCACTCCCGCGTCCGGTCCTCTGTTTGAACCGATACGTCTTCACAGGTACCAACCTCAACACCGTTGATGGTCAACTTACCTCGCCCAATGTGTTTCATACCTTCGCTCCCACGTTCTCGTAATTCACTTTCTCGCCTTCGATAGTGGCTATCTGGCGACCCTTCTGAAGCTGCAGTGGACAATGGCTCCGGATGGTCCAGCCCTGATAGAGCATCCAATCCACCCGTCTCCTGGTATTCAACTGCAGCCGGCGTTCCAATCTAGGTTTCCTGTCGCTCATTGGTTGTTCCTTCTACCAGTGGTTGTAACAAGAGAAACAAGGGTGTGTCCCAATACTTCAAAGCACCTGACTGTTCCTCAATGATTCCCACTCTAGTCCAACGCGATTTTATTTACAACCATTAGTTGACAATAAAAGTTTCACGTTCTAAAGTTCAGCACACATCCGGACATAGACAGGAGAGAAGTAGTGAACACAACAGACGTATTGATAGAACTGGACAACCTGGCGGATATGACGCCGACTCAGAAGAAGGGGCGACTCAAAGACTTGCTCACAGATACAACCTTCAGTCGTGTCGTCAAGTTCGCGTTGGACCCATTCACTACCTACGGGATCAACAAGGTACCGATGCCACAGGAACGTGCGACGTTGAACTGGCATTTCGATGAAAACACATGGGTGCTACTGGAACACCTGGCTTCTCGACGGTTCACCGGTGGTGACGCTATCCATGAAGTGCTTGAAGAAATGTTTCGACTGAACAACGAATCCCGTGAGCTCCTGAAGCGCATTCTCACCAAAGACCTCCGGTGTGGTGTGACAGCGAAGACGATCAACAGTGTTGAACCCGGGATGATCCCCTCGTTCGACTGCCAGCTTGCTCACAAATACGAAGAACGCCACATCAAACAGTGGCCGGTCGCCGTGGAACCCAAGTATGACGGCATGCGGGCACTACTCATCCTGGAACACTCGGGTGGTCAGTTCGTCTCTCGCACCGGGAAACCGTACTCCGCGGTGCAATGGTTGGCGGATGAGATTCACAAGTGGATTTTCGTGGACCGTAACGCCCTACTCACGCCGATGTCGGGCATGGTGATCGATGGGGAATTGACAACACCGGGTGGTAACTTCTACGAAACAGGTGCAGTGCGAAGTAAGTTGGATTTTCGCCACGTTCGATTCATGGCGTTCGATATGCTCCGAACGTTGCACTTCAAGAAGGGTCACGACCCCTCACCCTACACCGAAAGAAGGATGGCACTGTCCATCTGGATCGAGGACATTAATCACACCCATGTGAAGAAGGCACCAGTGTGGTACGCCGGTAACCATGACGAGATCATGGAATACTACAACGGTGTCCGTGCGGAAGGTGGTGAGGGTGTGATCGTCAAGCCGACCGATGGTGAATACCACTGCAAGCGGTCCCGTAACTGGCTCAAGATCAAGGACCAGCAGACCGTCGATGCTCCCATTGTCGGCTTCGAGGAAGGCACCGGTAAGTACCAGGGCATGCTCGGCGCTGTCATCGTGGACCTCGATGGTGTGGAAGTACGGGTCGGGTCCGGATTCAGTGATGAGGAACGTCGAGCGATCTGGGTTACCCAGAGCTTCAAGGAAATGGAAAACCGAATGATGGAAATAGAATACCACGAAAAGACCCCCGACGGTTCCCTCAGACACCCGCGTTTCGTGCGGTTCCGGGACGATAAGCCGGTGGAGGATGGGGCTGGCGTTTAATTAATGTTTACAATTGGTTGTGTACTTGCGGTTGACACGTTGACTGATCTGTAATTATATACAGTGGTGTGAACAGCAAGGAGGTGCAGGATGAAAAACGTAATATTGGCGGTAGCAATGTCGTTGCCCATGACGACCATGGCGGGTGTATTTGCAGACAGCACACCGGTGTGCGTCTCCCTCACTCACTTAGAGCAGGCCAATGAGGCGAAGAAGCGTAACGACACCCGGGGAATGGGTTACCTGGTAGAAGAAGGTTACTGTTTCTACGCGAAATCCGGCACCGAGTACAGTGTTATCGACGTGAACTATCCTGAGAGTCCTACTGAGTGGGCGAAAATCAGGGTCTACACGGACAAGGGAGCCACTGAGCTTTTCACATGGTACGGGTTTGTAAGATAAATCGAAGGGAGAGTTATGGACATCAGAGACGATTTTGAAAGCATGGTGCAGCAGTATTTCCCAAACGCAGACTTCACTAGGGACTGTCAGCATTCTGAATTCTACAGGGATCAGGGGATACAAACGTCATGGGTGGGCTTTAAAGCACTCCACCTGTCAAACGAAGATACAACTAAAGGTGCCGAAATCAACCATGAAGACAGTGCCGGAAATTCTGAAACAATGGGAGCAGGATAACGGACGGTGTTGGGTTTCAGAAATCCAACGGATAGCTGAATCAGGATTGTCCTGGGCAGACGCCGCAGAGTTCTTCGATATACCGGCGTACCGACTGAAAGCATTCTGTCATCGCAGGGAATTCACGTTCCCGTGGCAAGGTCACAAGTCACCGGTTCAACGTGATCATCAGCGACGGATGACCCTGGACAATCCTTCATCAGGAAGACCACCGAAACTGTACACATACAAGGGTCAACGCTACTCGATCAAGGAGTTGGCGGCATTAGCTTCGCTCGATGATACAACCATAAGGTGTCGATTCAACAAGGGGTGGACGGTAGAGGAAGCTGTAGAAACACCTTACATGGATCGACAGGTTCGCGGTCGGTTAGGTGGACTCGAAACCAGGAGAAGGCATGGCACGACGAACAAGCCATTTGAAAACTATTGTGCTCCTAATGCGGCACATGGGTTACAAACCCCGGGAGATATGGGAGGACCTGAATGAACAACCACACATTGTTAGAAAGATCATCAGCGATCACCTCAATCGCTATTCACCGGAGAGAGTTGAAGCCATCCGGTAGACTCGCAAGCGGCAACGTCAGAACAAGGCAATGCGTAAGCGTCTGGCTGAACAGCAGTGATTTACTCCCTCCTGTGTCGTGTCCGCTGTTGATTGAAGTAGGTGAAGCACTGGTGCCGGCAGTACGCACCGGGTTCATCGCAAAGAAGTCGGATGACATGGAGTACCGACTTTCCAATGGTCGTCTGATACACGGCCGCTACCGTTGGACGTACCCGTAGGATCAGTGCGTCTGGATTTACAACCAATGAAAGGGTGATCAACTATGATGTTTAAGAACGCGGTGATCTTTACGTTCACCAAAGAGTGGTTCATCAGTCAGGGCGATCTCGAATCTGAACTGTGGGAAGAATTGTTCAAACCTGTCGGATCACAGGAGATCGGTCGTACCGGGTGGGTTCCGGCTTTACCGGGTGATGAATACATGGTGTTCGACACCAATGAATGTTTGTTTCTGCGACTTCGCAGTGACAAGAAGGTGCTGAAAGAGTCAGCAATCAAACGGAAGGTCGAGGACATCACCAGTGGTATCGAGCGGGAACAGGGACGTAAGGTCCGTAAAAAAGAGAAGGAGGAAATCCGGGAGACAGTGATTCTGGAACACCTACCTCACGCGCTCATCGACTCCACCTACACCGTTGGGTACATCGACCTGAAGAAGCAGTGGCTCATCGTCGAGGCGTCCAGCTTCAAAGGTGCCGAGGAATTCGCCTCGTTCCTACGACGTACTCTGGGGAGCCTGCCTGTCCGTGCGCCGGCGTTGGAGAACAGCGTTGGGTTCGAGCTCACTGGTGCCCTGGACCCGCATGCAGAGTTCAGTAGGTTGACCAGTAAATTCGACCTCGGTGAAGAATGCACCATGGTTGGTATCGACGGTGAGAAGGCCAACTTCAAGGACATGGACCTGACCAGTGAGGAAGTGACGAACCACATCACCGATTCCGCGATGTCGGTATCCAGCCTCCGGTTGGCCATGGAAGACGATGTTGCTTTCACTCTCACCGAAGATTTCCGGGTGAAGAAGATCAAGTTCCTCGACCAGTTCCAGGAAGACGTATTGAACTTTGAACCGGAAGACGAGGATATTGACGCCGGCCTGTCGTATGCCAGGACGACACTGTTCTTGATGACCGGGACGTTCCGGGTCCTGTTCGACGCTCTGATTGAGAGCATGGGAGGGATCGAGGAAGACTTCGACCCGCTGGAAGGGTTATAGCAAGCAGCCTTGAATCAGGGCACGTAGTTTCGTGTCTGACTTCCTGAGCCGTTCTCTCTCAACGAGGACGGCTTTTATTTTCTCACCTGGTGATGACCCCTTTCTCACCTCTCCTTCTGCACCAGGCACCTGGTCAGGCACTTTCTTCCGGTCAACGCAAGGCACGGGTACCGGCACACTCACTTCGACCGTCTCGACGCGCACAGGGTTGCTCCCACAACCAGACACCAGTGCAACAGTGAGCAACGCAATCAGATATTTCATAACCCTAGTGCCTCATCGATCAGGTTGATACCTTCCTTGCAGGTCTGGGCTCCGGAAGACTGCAGGCGTTCGATCATCTCGTCTGCCCGTTCAGACTGTTGCTCGGCTTCCCTGAGTGCGTCAGCAGCCTGATCTTGCTTCGACTGGGCAATCAGACGCCATTGTTCCACTGCGTTGTTCTGGCTGGCGACAGAGCCCTTCAGGTCCCTGATCTCTCCATCCTTACGTTCAATGGTTGTTTCGTGCTTCGCCACCGTGGTTTCAAGATTGGCCACCGTCAGCTTCAGGTGGTACACGTAAAACCCAACGCCGGCGACAACCACAAGGATACCCACCCACTTCCAGGGCACTCGTTTCAACGCTTCACCTGCAACAATGCCACCCAGAGCCATATCAACCTCACAGGTTGTGAATGTTCAGACCGAAGTCAGTAGACCCGTCGGCACCAGATACCACCATCCTGAAGGGCAGGGTCTTCGAGAACTTGAACCGCTCGGGACCAGGTTTGGTGCTGAATACCCAATCCGAATGTTCCGGTAGCGCCTCAAGGGTGTTGTCCGGGCGCTCGGTTTCAAAGATGAACTTCACCGTGGCGGCACCGAAGTTCCCGTAGAAACCCAGAATCACTTCTCCGGACAGTTGGAATGGAGGATCACCCGGGGCCGGGTAAGTCCCGTTCTCAGTGATATCATCGAAGACATTGGTTTCGTGAAAGTTACCAGACATGATTGTTACCTCTACTGTTAGTTGTATGTTAGCTCAATTTGAGACTGGATCGTAGTGAACCACGAAGTAACTGCCGCAGTAGTTTCGACGAGGGCGAGGTGGACGGTTCCACGATCTGCAGTGTCGCCGTTTCCACGGTCTCATTCCCGGCAGTATCAACACCGGTCAGCGTCATGTTGTAGGTGCCGATAGCCAGTTCGGGGAACTGTTGAGACCACGACCCACCCGATGGGGTGATGTTGTAGCTTGATGTGTGGGTAACATCGACGCCATCCAGATCGAGAGTCAGACTATCGGAGTCCCCTGCACTACCGGAAGCCGTTGGTGTGGTATCCATGGTGTTGATCGCACCGATAGAGATAGTCGGGGCAATGTCGTCCACGACCGTAACCTCGAACACATCCTGAATGCTGCCGTCGGCACTGAAGGCGGTTGCCGTCAGGTTGTACGGTGAAGCCTCAACATCATTCTTGTTCGTCTCGCCGGACAGAACGGAACCGGTAAACGATAATCCAGAGCCGGCCGGAATCCCGCTGAGGCTGTAGGACGAAGCACCAGAGAAATAATCATCCAGGTCCAGCGATACAACATCTTCCTCGCCAAGGTTGAGGTTCGGTACCGGGGTGTCCAGTACAGGGAGCACCGCTGCCCTGGTAGTAGCAGAAAGGCTGGATGACTCGCTACCGATTGAGATTGAACCGGTTGCCTCCGACGAGAAGTCGTCAATGGTCCTGATCCTCGGCTTAACCAGGTCGCCGGCTTGCACATTGGTACTGGTAGCGCTGAACCCGCCATAGCCAGAGCCGGAATCCACGGCGTACTGAACATACGTACCGGAGACAACAACGGCAATCTGTTCACCGGGGTCAATGCCGCTCACCAGGATCGGATCGAACTCAACCCACTGGTCGAGGGCCTGGTTAGTCAGGGGATCAACCGTGAAGGCGTCGGGATCGGTGTCTATCTGTTCTTCAACAGTGATCGTAGCTGTCCACTGAGCCGTCGTACCGTCCGCGTAAAGAATCTCAAGCGTTACCGTGTCATCACCCGTGAAACCCTCATCCGGGGTGTAGATATCATCGACGTCGTTACCCCAGAGACTGTCCGCCTCGGCCGTAGCAGCATCGATCGTACCGTTCGCTGGGGGTGTCACAATCCGGAAGTAACTGTCCTCTGTGAGCGACTGACCAGCAAACAAACTGTTACTGTCAACCGGCGCGTATGGCGCTGTGTACTGGTGCGTGATCGCGTAGGTCACACCGGAGATCGTGTCCGTTTCAGTGGCACCGGAGATCGTCACGTCATAGGTGCCCGCAGCCAGGGTTACCGGCATACGAACTTGGATCACATCATCCGCTGGATCGTTGTCAGGAATGCTCGGGAACGCCACACCACCGATGTCACCGGATGTGATCGACTCTGTGAAATCAGTAACGTTGATGTTGACCAGTTGACCCTGGTTTACGGCGTTGTCGCCGTCCACGTTGGAAATTGTGGGAGTATCAGTCGGATATGTGACCGGCGCAAAATCCGTGTCTGCAGTCACCGTACCAGACGGCGTAAGTACTAGGCCGCCCACCTGGTCGGTCCATGACGTAACATTGTCACTACCGTCAACAGCCAACCCGGCAACATCAATCCAAAGTGCGATAGGTGATGTCTCTGACGGCAACAGGTCTGGGTTTCCGCCGCCTACAATATGGGCCTCATCGGTCGCATCAACCTTTGCCGGGTAAATGGCAGCCATCCCAAACTTGCCACCATTGGCCGGCTGGTTACCACCATCAAGGCGGCCAAAAATGCGAAGAGCCGGTGACGCTGGTGTTTGAAATGCCCCAGTACCACCCCCGGCATCTACGGCGGCGGAATCGGTTACCAAACGTGGTACACCGTCTGATACCGACATTGAACCAATAACGCACTGCCAAGTATTGGCTACAGAACCGGCATCTTCTTCTGCACCGGAACCGAATGCCTGATCAACTCGGTGGCGAATCTTCCCGCCCCAGTTGTCAATTCTAACGGTATTGGAGGCTGTGTTAGCGTAGTAGAAAAAACTCTCAAAGCCGGCAGCGTTGGCGGTCTTGTACCATACCGCAATCGTGTAGGTGCCATCAGGAATGAGGTTCGCAGCGATATCCAGAAAGCCGCCTGTGCCTTTTACAAGACTCATTGTGCGAATCCCCCTGTTGCTATTTTAATGTCATCAAAGTCAACAGTGAACGGATTGTTGTCATTCTGAGCGGCGTTAAAGAATACAACCTTCTCGATAGGACCGTTATCGTAGTGCCTGTTAAATAATTTTGTGGCATGAAGAAACACCAATCCGTCTATTTCAACATAGAATTCACCATCTGGTTTTTCTGTCGCGGCGGAATTACCGGAGTTGTATCCACATATTGTTCTGAAGAAATGCCAATCAGTTCCCCAATCAACTTCAGTCCAGTTCCGACCTTGCGGCGTTAGTATTACTGCATCCGAGTTGCGACCAATGCTGTGTCCACTACCAGTAAATTCAAAGGTATTCTGTGTGTCATTACCCGTCGTGGAACCATCTCCGTAGCTCACATCTGACATAATTCCAGTGTTGTTCTTTGTACCAAACGTGACGTTAGCTACGCCAGCAGGGTCATCATCGATACCTTGTACCTTGTAAAACTTACAACCACCCATGTTCCCCGGCATCCTGGCCCAAAAGGATGTGTATAGTTTTCTAACTCCGTAAGGTATTGGTACTGAGATGTTGACATGAGAATCGGGATTCCCTGCTGTTATCGGGTACTGACCTCTTGCAAAACCCCCAGAGAAGTCAATGGAACCCCCAGATTTTGTAGACACAAACCAGTTGTTTGGGGCGCTTCCAGAATCGAAATTGCTTTGTTCAAGAATCGTTACCTGTTCAGATGACTCCAACGCAGCCACACTCAACCCAACAGCCGAAGCCACTCTATCAAGCGGGTCTACCACCCTTGGATCGTGCGCCTGGTTATTAGGCATCAGAGTTGTGTCCTTGTCTTGTTAGCAGTGACTTCGAACACCGAGTCGGCCATGTACCCGACCCCCATTGCAGCAACCAACGTAAGTTGCCCAGTGTCTGCCAACATGATGTATCCCACCAGGGAACCACAGATTGCGAGCGCCGTTTTGTAGGGGCGATCCCCAATGTAGGACTGAATGGTTTCCTTCTTATCGGTCTCTCGAAGCTGAACGACCGTCTTGAGAATGTGTGCCAGGTGTCCCAGTAACATCACAGTGAGGAAAATCACATGTTCATTCACGGGTATTCCCTCAGTTTCGGGATGATCTCAAGGGTGTGTTCTTCTTCACCGTTGAGCTCGTCCATCAGGATTTCAAAGGCGTCCATGCTACGACCAACACCCAACCGGTAGGTCCCCTGTGCATCCACCACCAGTCCGTAAGTCAAACCGGGACCAATACAACCCTTGAAGTTATGGGGCCAGTTGCCAGGGTGAATCATGATGTAGGTGCGACCGGTGACATCAGTGACTTCCCATCCTTCCAGGTACTTCCCACCGGTGGTGTCTTCAACCACGTTGGACCGACGTTTACGGAGGGTGTAAACACCGTCGGGGATACAAGACACGTAGGGTTTGTTACCCACCCATGCTCGTTCGACAGTGAATATGGATTTTCCGGAGGGGAGAGAAAGAGTGCCGAACATGCCGGCTACTTTAGAGGGGAGATCAGGACCGTCGTTGAATCGTACCAGTTGGAGGTGCGCCATGATGGCCTCCTGTTAATCGCCGTCTTTCGGACTCGAAACCAACTTCATCAGGTACCCCGTAAAATCCCGACGCATGGCATTAATGCCTTCGTTGAAGGTCGCAATTCCGTTTGTCAGGTCCTGCTTGATCTCACCGCGGAACTGGGCCAGTGATTCCCGCATCAGGGCGATGTCCTTATCATGGGTGTCCTGGGTGACGTATCGTTCCTTCACCTCGTTGACCCGACCATGAAGCTGTTCATGCCCTTCTTTCATGCGGTCCCGGAGGTCATCCAATCCACCTTCGAGTCTTCGCATTTCCTGGGAGTGTCGTTCCTCCATTCGGTCCTGACGGCTTTCTGCCTTCTTATCCAGAACCTTGACAATGCCAATACCGAAAACCAGAAGACCTACTGCGAAGCCGACAAACTGCCAAACGTCACCAGCATTCACGGATATACTCCCCACAACCGAAATCCATTTTTCGCCAATCATAACAATCATATTATGTTTTGACCACTTTTAGTTGTATCAAGAGGGTATCTTAACCACAAAACCTGGTGGAAAGTCGAACTTACTATTGCGATTGTCACCCCAACCCACCATGGTTCCGTCTGACAACAATGCCAGTGTTGAGTACCCCGCACAGGCGATACCAACAACGTTTGTCAGTGTCGGAGTGTTATTCACCACGTTATAACTGTTGTCACCCCACGACTCCACCGAACCATCATCGAGTAACGCAGTGGTGTGCCAGCGACCACCCCCTACCCCAATAACACCGGTGAGGTCTACCGGGACATTCAACTGCCCATTGCTGTTACTCCCCCACCCCACCAATGTGTTGTCGGGTTTGATTGCGTAACTGAATTCACGTCCACAACCCAGTCCGACAACTTCGTTTAGACCGACGGGGATGTTCAGTTGTCCCTCACTGTTCGATCCGAACGCCAGAATGGTGCCATTCGAAAGCAGTGCAAGCCCGTGTTCACCCCAGGCGGTCACGTAAACAGCGTTGTCCACCGTGGGAACGGAGATTCCCATGCCAACCAGACTGCCGTCCTCAAGCAGAACAACAGTGTGATAGTTCCCGGCTGCTACCGCTTTGGCAGGACCAATACCTGCCGGGATATTCGTCTGCCCGTTGCTGTTGTTCCCCCAGGCGCTCAAGGTCCCGTCTTCCTGCAGAGCGATCACATGGTAGTAACCGGTAGCCAACGCCTTAACCGGTCCCATGCCGCTTGGTATATCCAGTTGTCCGTGGAAGTTACTACCCCAGGCGTGAACGTCGCCGGCGTTATCTACGGCTGCAGTGAATGAGTAACCATTATCGAACGTCGGCGGCATTGCCAGGATCACCTGTGGAGGCGGCGGCAGAGCCACACCAGCCAACGAACTCGACACGGCGCTGGTTACAAGAAGACTCATGGGACCACCTCAAGGTCACCCGTGGCATCCCAGGTGTCATCATCCACCTTCATGATGGCAATAGTGCTCCCCTGTTTCCGTGTCTTCAGGGTTTCCGGCGTCAGGATAGATACACCAGCCTCCGGTACCAGAGTCACCTGTCCCGCGCCGACCTGTCGAACCTGGATAATGGTTCCGGCCGGGAACGCCACATTACTGTTCAGCGGCACCGTCAACTGGAAGGGTGAACTGTTGCTGCAACGAACCACTGTGTTGTCGTCAGTCAGAACCAAGGTGTAGCTGGTGCCGGTCTGGTTGTTGACTGAGGGACGGGCGAGGGTTTCAGTAGGTCCGTAATCCCACACACCAGAGTTGAAGAACACATCGGCGTCCTCATCAACAACTCGGCAACGCCATCCGTCACGCGGTTGGTAAAGTTGCCATGCGTCCATATCACCACGGTATACCGCGATGTAACCGGCGCTGTTTTCCCATGCTCCCGTGGGGGCTGGTCCCACAATGTAAGTGTCACCGTTGGATGGTGAGACAGGTGGTGTACTCACACCCCTGGTAATACAGGTCAACTGAGCCAACGCCGCCAGTGTCAGAATGTTGTAGTCGTTCTGTTCGTTCCATCCTGATTCACCGAGTGCCCAGGAGTGGTACAGACCCATTTTCGGTTCTTGAAGTGGCATTAAAGAGTTCCCCCGTAATATTCACCGTATCGATAACCGTAACCGACCCGTTTGAATTCATGGTCGTGTGCCTGGTAACCACTCATTCCGTTTTCAACAACGTCCAATTTAACCCTCAACTGGTCGTTGAGTCTATAAGTAGTCGGAGGCGTCACTACCTCAGAGCTCACCAGATCGTCCGGCTTCGCGTCACTTTGAGTGACGGCATAATCAGAACTGGCCTTGAGTACACCACTGAGATCGTAGTCCCCTTGCATCCATATCAGGGTTGCGTTGGTGAACAGGGCAAACGGGACGTTCTGTGTAACCCTATGGTTCCAGGTCTGCCCATCGTCCTCACTCACCAGTAGTCCCCGGGGACCGTAGAACACGAATCCAGTGTCGGTCACAATTCCCTGGTCATGAGTACGGTCACCATTCACATCCCAGTCATGACCGTAGGTCTTCGTGAACGTGAACCCGTCAGTAGATGACCAGATTTCTACCTGATCGTAAGTTTCGTAACCGTCTCCACCCTGCACGTCCGTGAACACCAGTGCGACAACGTTCTGACCATCCGACAGGATTACCCTGACATGTTCGAAGGTAAAACGGCTGAGTCGCATTCTGGGTGTATCACAGATTTCCCAGTTCACAAGATCAGACGACCGGTAGATTCGGGCTCCTTTGTGTCCTGTGTAGTAGTACCCGTTGGCAAATGCGAGGTGTCCCGTTGGGTTCCCGAGATCAAACCCGTTCCTCAACTGATAGGTTGCAAACGTATCTAGGGGTGACACCGGGGTTGTCGTTGCCGACGACCAGGTTGACATGTCGGAAGATGTCCGGAACCAGTCCTGGTAAGACGTTGTATTGCTGGTCAGGTCCTGGTAACCACTGTCGTCCACAGTCCCCAACGCCAAAATGGAATCGTTGTAAGACTCCAACAGCGTTGCCAGATAGTTCAGGTTGCCACCTGCTTCGTCGAAATCAAACTTATCAGTGGAACCGACCGGGGCGGTCAGGAATTTACTCTGACTGAAAGCGTTGGTGAAAACACCAAACCAGTGCCCGTTCACCACACAACAATCACTGACCGCACCAAGGAATCCATCGTACAAGTCTGTCAGTTCGGTCCACGTTGCTCCCCCATCCGTGCTGACAATAATCCAAACGTGAGCGTCCTGACTCACATCCTTGCGACCGAATACAATCCAGTCACTGCTACTCTGAGCACCTGTGAACAGGGCTGAACCGGTTGGAACACCCAGTGAGCGGTCCCAGGTCAAACCATTGTCTGAAGACGTGTAGACCGTGCCTCCGTATTGATCACTGGGGTCGTCACCTTTGCCGCCGAGGATGGCCAGGGAGGTCATGTTTTTCATGGGTGAATGGAATGCCGGGGTCTCGGTTCCGTTGATCGTGGCAGAGCTCCACGTTGATCCGTCATCGTCACTGTAATCAATGAACGATTCCCCAATGGCAAACAACCGGGTACCGAACCAGAAGGCGTTATTGAATCCTTTACCGGATGCGATCTCAGTCCAGTTGCTACCACCATCTGTGCTCAACCAGACCTTACCGATGCCATTATCAACGCCGGCTGATACGATTCCCCCTGGTCCGTGGTCCAGAGTCTTGAGGGCTTCCCCTGAGACACCACTGTGAAGCACCGACCATGTAGCACCCTCCGACCCAATCGGTGTTGAAATAATCCTACCCCAGGTTGTTGCTACCACATGGGTGTCGGTAATCGTGACATCGAAAATGTCATCCCCTGTCGAGTCTCCCAATGGGGAAATCACTGTTCCCGGGGCGAAAGGTGGAAGGGTTGACCTTGCGACAGTGGAAGAAGTCTGGGAGAAACTGACCACCTGGTTGTTCACGGTGAATGTTCCTTTAACTTCCTCGGTGTCCTTCCACGGTAGAGTTACTTCACTTTTCCCACCGTCGGGTTCGAGCTTCAGGAACACACCTGGTTGACCGGCGTACACCGTCCAGTAATCATTGGTTCCGGAAGTCTCACCCAGGCGGAAATCGTTGGAATAGAAGTCCTGTCCCAGATTGAAAGCCCTGGCGGAAATATTGAATGGGTGTCGATCCGCAACCCAACTACCGGATGCCCGGAGAACCTGTCCCGTGGTAGTTGTATACTCTCTCACCGCTTCAATATAACCCGTTACCGAGTCAAACTGGATCGGTCGGTAGACATAGGGAATACCCTGCAGTTCGCCTCCAATAAACAAGGGTTTACCCTGATCGGAGAGAACGGTTGTTCGTCTGTACAAGGCACCTGCGGGGTTAACCGGTTTGTTTAAATCCGCCGCCTCCGAAGCATAATCAAACGATGTGACGGTACCGAGGGATGAATTGATGACAGTATCACCATCCTCATTCTGCACCTCAACCTCGTAAGCCCGACCGGTACCGTCGCCCACATCACCATCTGTGAACAGCACGGGGGAAGGAGCGAGTTGTTGGGTCCTGTCACGGTGAGCCCATGTGAGATTGAGAACACCGTCTTCACCGTTGACGGCTTGTGGGAAGTAGTCATCCAGTATTTTCAGATTGCCGGCCGGGTACGGTCGTTGGACCCTGTTGACCAAGGTATAACTGACAACCGGAGCCTGGTTTTCATCCAACTGTCCTTTCGAGGTTTCCGTCAGTAACTTGTAATCGACAACCTCACCCTCGACTCTCACCGTTGGGTCTAGCACATAGGTGTTCTGTCCGTAAACCCAGATGCGATCACCGGGAGCGTGTTCGTCCGGCACGGTGTCAATCAGCCCTCGGTTAACCGTGATGGTTTCGTTGGATGTGTCGAACCCTGTGATCTCAATGAGCTCGTTACCCAACCAGGCCAATCCGCCATCAAGGAGTTCAAGGGGATCAATGTTCGACGTGTCCACCTGCAGAGTGGATTGCATGTGGGTGCAATCTGCTGTCAGCGTAATGACCGGGGTGAGTTCACCACCGGCTACTACCTGTTCTGTTGTGGTGTCCAACAGGCTCATTGAGTCCGCATCTGAATTCGGGGCCTGTCCCGATACAGCGACGAAACCAACATCTGAAGGCCAGTCCAAGCGATCTGACGAGTCGGTACCGGTATAGAGCTCGTAATAGCTCAACTCGTAGAGCTTTTGGTTATCTACGGGTTCAGTATCCTGACTCGGGTCTACCCATCCAATCGGTTGACGGTCCATATAGGCAGACTGCGGGAGTCCAAACATGTCCTCCACTGCCTCAATCTGAATCTGTCCACTCTGGGCGTTACCGAGGTTCATCTTGCCGATCCTCAGTACAACACCATTCAACCCAAGTCTGGGCCAGTTGATCTTCACCACATCACCAGGGTAGTGACCGAGGATCGATCGATTGCAGGTAATGGTACATTTGGCAACCGGTTTCGACAGTGTATTCAGGTCCCTGAGCGCAACTTTGAATGCCAGGTTTGCATCCCGAATACCAGGGTATTCCTTCTTCTGGGAACTGATCTGCCCCGTGTTCGAGAAGTTCGCCAGGTCCTGGACTGTCACAGTGTCGGTCTCCCCGTCTTCCGGGCGGGTGTAAGCAACCGTCACCTCGTTGACCGTCTCACCGAATGTCTTCCGTTGGAAATCCTCAAGTGTACAGTTCGACTCATTCAGTTCGAACAGGTTCTGTGGGTCGTAATTATCCCGCACCAGGATAATCCGGAACTTACCCGTTTCCCGGTCTTCAACCACGTTCGCGTTGATGTGTTCCTTGATCAGATCGATGAACTCGCTGATGCGTACCTGTTTCGTCCACTTCAGTGACAGACCGAATCCTTCGTTGTAAAGAACATCCGCGGCGGCTCTGAAGTTGGCGTCATCGATGTCGATAGTAGGGTACCCGAGTCCCCAGGTCTTGTTGATCAGTGACTCATAGATGATATGAACGGGGTTCACATCAGCACCGATTTTGGCTTTCTCAGGGTACCAACCCTTCCATACACGCCTGACCAGGAAAGCGGGTGTCTTGAAATAAGGGTTCATTGCAGACCAAAGGAATGATCCTCTGACCAGCGATTTCCAACTCAAGAGGCTGGATGCGTACTGAAGAAGGTCTTTGAACCCGGTCGTTGGGGGTAATTCACTACTCGGGTCTACGGTTCCCTTGTCAGCTTCATCCCACGGGGTACCTGTAAGATCAACACCGTCGAGTCCTTTAAAGAACACAGTACTCAACCCACGATAGGCCGGTACCGCCGTCGCCCCTGTCGCCCTGATGACAGCCCTTTGTAGTGATGGATTCAGCGGTTGTGATGTGTCACCTGGCATGAAGTCAACAACACCCAGTACACCACCTTCTCGCTTTTCCCCGCCGAACAGATTGGGTTGGTTGACCATGGCGGACCCGGCACCAGTAATGTTACCTCTCCATGCCGTGCGGTCCCCCACTCGGATTTCAAGAAGTTCATCAACACCACCGTGTGCCAGGGAGAAATGAACATTCATGTAGTAGTGGTAACCGACCGTTACCGAACCACCTTTACCGCTACCCATGTCTCCGCTCCTTTGCAAACTCAACCAGGCGGATAGCCATTGCATCACCTGTGTTCATAAATACTTCTTCCGGTAACCCGTTCTTCATGAACTCTGACCAATCCAATCCGTGACGATTGAAGAAATCCCTGGCTCCGTTGTTACAGTATTTAAGGGCTCTCAGGTCCGAGTGGTGAACGATCATTTCTTTCCACCGTCTGACTTGATCGACTTCTTCTGTGGGTTCCCGTAATAAATCACACCTGAGTCCTTGATCCACACTCGACCAAACACCACAGGAATTTCCTCACCCATAGGAGGATGAGGAATATCAAGATTGCCTGCCGTCGCGTCTTTCGGTCCCTCGGGTTTTGGTGCTAAGACATAGGACAGGACTTGGAGAACAAGCGATACCGCCACCAGGGTCCACATAGATCACCTCAGAAAAGTGGGTCGTTACCGAAGGGGTTTTTGGTAGGAATGAACGGCATCCCGCCATAATTCTCGGCGTTATTGAATTTCTGATCACAAGTGGCAAGCACCCTGTCACACCCGGCGTAGGCACGGACTTCATCGCCGGCGCTCAGACCTACCGGGAATGAGAACAACGTTAATGTGATACCTGTGGAGTCCGAGACGGCGATTCTCTCCGTCGTGTTCAAGGTAGAGTGGGTGTACTCGATATAACCACCGGCGTAGTACCCATCGTCTTTCCCGGCGACTGCCGTCATATCAATGGTTCCACCTGTGATATTCGACGCTGCTCCTACCGTGACGAATTGACCACGGTCAGCACCACAATCCGCACCGTAGAGCATGTGAGGGCAACCATACTGGTAGTGCCTTCTCAACCCCATCCGTCGGATCGCCTGGCTGCTGCTCTCACAGGAAACGTTTGCCTGCCCTTCTCCCTCCGCAAGCCCCACATTGATAATGCGACCCTTGAAGATCACTTCGATGACCGTTTCGCTTTCAAGGTCGTACCGTTCACATTTTAGTGTGACCAAACCAGACGGAGGGGATACCCTGAACAACTCAAGGAATTCAAGGTCCAACGCACAGTTAACTGTAAAACTGGCGGTTGTATCATCGGTGCTGATTTCAACGTTACCTCGGTCGATAGGTACCGCACGAAAGGTCACAGGTGATACATACACATCCTCATCGGCCGACGTGTAATGCCACCGGTTGAAGTCGTAGTTTACGGTGTATAGCTCTACCTCACTCACTCTCTGACCACCTGTGCGCTGATTTCAACTGTTGCAACGGAATCCGACTGATAGTTGATTGTAACCCCATCCTGACTGAGACGGCAAAGATGAACGAGCGAGATCATGAGTACATTCGTCGGTGTCACTTCATAAGGCAACGTGTTGTCCAGGTTCAACTGCTCTACTTCACCACTGAAGACGCTTGTTCCGGTGATCTTGCGAATGAACTTTCGACCATCTCTCATTCGAACCAGAATGGCGTTCTGAGTGTCGGATGCACCCACCAATGAATCGTACTGTGACATCTTCACTTTCACGGCTACAGCACCCAGACCACTCGGTTCAGCGAGTTCGAAGTCTTTGAACCATGAGGGGAAATAGGCTGATCTGAACCGCCCCTTGAACCGCCCGAGTAGCGCCCTGAAATCCTTAATCTCGGAACGATCCCGAAGCAACCATTGCATTCGCCGGACTTGACGTGGGAATGAAGGCTTACCCACCTGTTGAATAGCACCAATCTGATAGTCCAGCATTTCAAAGTCAGACTCATGACTGTACTGCACGGGGGACGACCAGTTCGGCTTTTTGTAAATCACCTCTTTACCGTCCAGGGTCTCAACGGCTGGTTCCCCAGGAATGAAAGGATCACTACCCACTGGGAACATCTGGAAATCCACCGATCCCGTCATGACCCTACTGGTAAGTCTCTGCGTCTGAACCGCGTTCGGCAACGCCGCCAGGTTCAACGGGTATAGTCGAGTGAGAGCACCCCATGAGTTTTCCAACCCATTCTTTGCAATCAGGTGATCAGTGTTTACCTCGTCAATCTCGAACACTTCGAAGGTGTAACTGTCCTTCATCAGGATTGCCAGGCCACCTTCGAAAAAGCTACGGGTCGTCGTGTCCACCGGAATGTAGGTGTCTTCCTCTGAAACAGCGTCCATGAGTACCGTCTTGTCGAACCATACTGGCACCGCATACTGTCGATCCTGCCAGCCAAACAGCAGATTCTGGAACTGGACCAGTTCGTTGTCCCACAACGACAATCTGTAATTGATCCTCCTACGTGCCTTCGTTCGTAGAGGTCGGCGTTCTTCAGCACCGTTGAATGCCGTGATTACGTCCGTCTTCCACTCCAACGACTCATACATTGGCTGGTCCCAGTTCGGCCCAAACGGCCACACCACTACCCGTTGACCGGTGATTGGCACTGAATAGTTCACACCATCGATCACCCACAAAATTTCAGTGTTGAATTGTGGGGGTCCGTCAGTGGAAACGGTCACGGTATAGGACAGTTCTTCCAGGGGAGGCATTGTGTAAGGAGCACTCACCGGTGCCTGCACACTCACACCTTCCTCGCTGGGTTCCAGGTAAGAAGTGATGTCCTTTGATGACAAATGGGCATTCCAAACCCGGATTTCCTCGGTCTGCACTGACAACACATTACCCAGATTTATCTGCCCAGGCGTGAAATGCACCTTGAAATACAGGTCGTCAAAATAGCTCCGGGCTCGATGTCCGTTAAAAGAGAACGAGTAAACCTGAACATCCGTGAATGTGTTACCGCCTTCACCCTGGTCATCGATGGTTTTGATACCCGTGTTTTCAATGCCAATATGGTTGACAGAAGCAACGGGGAAGGGTGAGTCAATGGTAATAACTGGTGGTTCACCGTGGGCCATGGGTTACGCCTTTCGATACGCAATGCCATACATGCCGGTCGCCTCGTCGGAAGGAGCCGTAGCGGACACGCTATCAAACGCACCCTGCTTTCTTCTGGCCCACGGAAAGACCTTCCATGTCTCACTTCCGATTGTGAACTCGTCGCCGGCCTCGAAATAATCCATTGTGACAAACCTGAACTCAGGAGGGGTTCCAACAGGTCGATAGCCGTTACTGTTTGCCCACACCAGGGGTGACAACAAGGCACTTCTGCCGTTGAACTGAATGGGGTTGGCTTGAAAGAATGCGTAAACCTCTGCCGCCCAACACCCACCATTGGAATATAGGTTCAACGACGGGTCATTGAATGAGTAGAAAGACGGATTTCCCGCGTTGTCCTCACAGTCGAAACCACCATAAGGTGTATCACTTGTTGCCCGCTCGTTATAGAGGAATGGCACCCTGTGGTAGTAGTGGTAGGAACCGAATGAGTCACTTCCAGGGCCTGAGATATCCCAGAACGTGCCACCATTGAAACTACCGAACTTCTGGAAATGGCCAATCACGAAATGACGGTAGAAGCCGGGTTCGAGCTCAATGGCTGCATACAGATAAGGTTCCGGGGTCATTGCCCCGAAAAAGTGAACGGATGTAATCGGGTTTACTCGGAACCGCAACAGGGGGCGGGTGTATCTCTCATCTGCATCGTTTTCGCGATTACCGTCCCCATCGTAGAAAATGTACTGATCCGGCTGCTGATCCCAGTCCAGACCCGTGTCAATACCGCGATGACCGTTGACCCTCATGGTTGTTGCATCACCAATAACCGTGAGGTAAATGCCACCGGCTGACAACGTGACTATCCTGTAGGACGTGTCGGCCGGTCTGGCTTCGTCGCGATGAACGGTCCAACCAACCGTTGCTGCAAAGTTCGCCAGTTGTTCAACAACCTGGTATCCGCTTGACACAGGTACATTCTGATACGCCATTACGATAACCTCACAGCCATGTAGTCACGGAATCCAGTCCGGTGTAGATTCTGGACAACCAGATGATCCTGTCCGTCTTTATCAACAATGTTCTCGGTCGAGTTACCCCGTCCAGGAATCCAGTACACCCCGTCCAGAACACCCATCCATGCACTGTAAGGTGACTGTTGGTCGGACGAAACGATGGTCAGGTCCCTCAACAGGTAGGAACCATCAAAGCAGGTGTTAGCGTTGGCAGTAATGGACTCCGCATCCGGGGAATCAAACGGGCTGTTAGTGTCGTCCCTGGTCGGAAACACATATCCGAAACACTGGTTGTCACTTCCACCTTCGGGTATTGGTGAATTATCGCTGTCTTCATAGTTCGAAATCTGACGCCAGACGTTATCCGGATAATAAATCCAGAAAGCACCTTTACCAGGGCTGGCCATAAACCGATTGCGCTCCCCTTGATCACTCCACCGTCTGTTGGCGTAGGAGATTCCCGCAACCGTCATAGGATATGGGTATTCACTCGGTGTCGCATACGGCAGAAAGAAGCCGCAATATGCGGACGAGTAGACCGTTGAGACCTTTACAATCAGCACCCACCGTCGTCCATTGGCAACGATCCAATAATCCATTGTCTGGTTCCAACAGAAAACGTAGGCATCGGGTGATTTCAGCGCCTGGTCTCTGGGGTCAAGCGTTGCTGAGAAACCGGGGTGCCCCCACGTTCGGATGTTGTAAATATCTGAACCAACGCTTGAAATTGCCTGTAGTCCACAGTAGATATTCTCCGAACCTGTGAGACCAGGACCACGGAGGGTAATGGAATCACCATTTACCAGTGCCCCCGTGGGTCCGAGTTCTTGCGTCCAATTCTCCCCGGCGTTCACCAGGTCGGTGTTGGTTGTCAGGAAGTCCCGAATCTTATTGATCAGGTCAATGTGACCCGCTGCAGTACCTGTTTCCCAAGCCATTATGTCAGCACCGATTTTACCTGGGCCTTGTTCGCCCGAATGAAATTGATGAACGCCTTCTGTCCCTGCGGCTTATTCAGACCCTCAGAAACGATGGACGACGAATCGATTGCATTGATGATCTTAACACCTTCTGATTGACCTTCCGACCCTTGGTTGTATCTGTGTCGAGGATCATCCCTCGTCAGGACTTCCTCGCCCTTCTGTAACACTGTGGGTACCTCGTCCGGCTTCAGACCGGCGATGCCTCCGGAGTGGTACCGGATGGCTCCCAGAAAGGCTGTGGGGCTCACTGTCTTCCGGGTACCCTCTCTACCCACGATACCACCGGAGTGATTGAATAATCCATTCAACCCCTGAGCGAGAGCACCACCTGCTCCCCCGTTACCACCAGTGAACGAACCGGTGATCGCGTTCAGAATGACTGCCTGCAGGATTGCATTCGCAATCTGACGAAGGAAGTCCGCAATGAACTGCCGGAAGGCGTCCGCCGCTGACCTGGTTCCCTGAATGAAGGAGTCAAAGGCGTTCGTGAACCCAGAGGCAAAGTCCTGACTCAACTGGGCACCGTCGAACACCTGGTCGTTGACCTGGGTAAGGTTGGCCTTCATGTTCTTCAGGTTGGCAACCAAACCCTCATCACCGAGCTTCTGTGCTAGGGTGATCGCTTTATCAATCATTTCACCCAGGACATCGTTGCTTTCTTCGAGGATGCGCTTGGACTGTTCTTCAGCGTCTGCCGCCGTAATGGCACCTGTCTCCCTCAATGTATTGAGGGTGTCCAGCTTCGTCTCACGAAGACTGTATTCATCGTTGATCCGCTGTTCGAGGCGATTCAGGCTTTCGAGTGCCGCACGACGCTTCTCCACTTCCTCAAAGTTATCGAACTGGTCCAGAAAGTTCGAAAGGGAGGCGTTCCCGGTTTCTTCAGCAAGCGTCTTGGCCTGGGTAACCGCCTCTTTCAGTTTCCCGATAGCCTCATCATTGATCTCTGAAATCCGGCGACCTTGTTCCTCGGTAGTGATCAGACCCAGTTCTGCCAACTCATTAACCCTGGACAGTTCGTCCTGGCGGTTTTTAGTCAGGTCGTTGATTCGATTCTGAGTTTCTTCAATGTCCGTCTCGATCTGCTTCTGACGTTCTTTCTCTTTTCGAATCTCAACCAACCGTCCGACAAGGGCAGGTGCATCAGCGAGCAAGGACTGATTCTCCCGGATGTCGGCAACCTCCTGGGCTGCTCGCTTCTCAATGGCGGCGATTTCCCGGGCCTTCACCTCCTGCGTAATGTTACTGTTTTCACGGAGGGTGTTGATTCGCTCCTGGGCTTTTTCCTGAATTGACAGGATGTCCTGGTCCCCTTCCACCTGGAAGTTGCCGACATCTTTCAGGAATTCACTGTATTCCGCCTCAATCAGTTTCAGACGCTCACCGAGGGTTCCGGCCGATTCTTCAGCCAGAGCTTCGCGAATGTTCTTCAATTGCGTCAGGAGCCCTTCACCCAGACTCTTACCTGCGTTTACACCGGTCTGGAAATAGTCCAACTCCCGGAGCCCCTGCATGAATTCTTCACCGTAACGTTCGCCTTCTTCCCGCCCCTTCTCTGGGTCAACGATGCCATTCTTCGTACTCTGGGCATCAATATCAGCGAACATTTTGGTTACGATGTCATCAACAGCCGCACGGGCGTCACGGGCATCCTGCTCGATCTTCGCAATCGCCGCGGTTGTCTCACCCGATGGTGCAAATACGGTATCCGCCTTCTTCCGAATGTCGTCCGCAAGCACCCTGTTGATGAACGCGAAACCATCAGCGAACCGGTTCAGGATGAAAGCAACCACGGTCTTTGCCGAATCCTTCCATCCGGTTTCAAACTTGGCAATGGCGATCTGCCAATACTCGTCAACCGTGATCGTCGCCTTCTCAAAGATACCGACGAGGGTCGCACCGAACTTCCTAAGCTGCGGGAATTGACTTTGAAGTTGGTCACCAATGGTGAACCCTGCGTAGAACGCAGCAGGTAATAACAGGACCGCTCGATAAAGCGCCAGCACGGCTGCTCTCATCTTACCCAACAACGTTGTAGCGGTGGCCACCTGTGCGCCGGCAGTGGATGCTGCAACACCCATGGCAACCATCTGCCTACCCAACGACTGGATATATCCAGCGGCCTTCAGGGCGACCAGGGCCTTCAATGCATTGATTACCAGGTCAATGTTCTTCACCAACAGAACACCAAACCCCACGGCACCACTCAGTGCATTTGCGAACGTTCGCATCCCGTCCCGGAATTCCGGTGTTCGCATTTGTGTGTTCAGTTCCTGCAACCCGTTGGTTAGGGTATCAATGAATCCGGAGTCGGCAATTTCCTTCCGAATGTCAAACAGGGTGTTCCGGAAACGCGCCAATGATGCGAGTGGTGAATCGAGAGCGGTTTCCAGGGCTGGACCAAACTCACTTTTCAAGGATTGAGCCAGGGCAACAATGGCTGTGGAACTAACCTCACCTTTGTTGATTCTCGCCAATAGGTCTTCAGTGGTGACCAGTTCCCCGGTCATCTCAGTCAAACCCTTGGCTGTGTTCTCGATGGCGGCGGGGATTCGTTCACCAAGTTGCTGACGCAGTTCTTCAAGTTGAACAGCACCTTTTGCGGCAATCTGCCCGAGCGCCACGAACACCGATTGAATATCCTGTGTACCCAAACCGGCCGCACGGGAGGCTTCTGCAATACCAGAGAAGGTGAACCTGATCTGGTCGATGCTCAGTTGCCCGTCAGGAACGTTGTTCACGAACTTCGTGTACTGTTCCAGTAGGGTTTCGAACTCGATGCCCAGACGGTCGGCTTCCTCCCTGACGAACTTGATCTCCTTTTCAATCGCGTCAAAGTCACCGTTGAACTTCGCAGCCAGTCGAGCGGTCGCCCTTTGGGTCAGAACCGATGCGTCGTAGATTGACCGGACAGCCCCGCCCACAGCAAACACACCGGTGTACGCTGCAGCAATTGACAGTAGCTCACCACGAATGCGCTGTAAGAAAGAGAGTGCCTGACGACTGTCGTCACCCCAGACTTTGAACCGTCGTCCGGCCTGTGACGCTTCTTTGCCAGCACGTTCGGTTGCATTGGCCGTCTTCGAAGTCTGAGATTCCAGTTCACGCTGTTCCTGTGTCAGGCGTTGCGTGATGCTCTCCAACTCACGTTCTTGTTGCGCCAACTGTTGAGCGGAAGCCCCGGCCTCCCGGTATTCCTGTTGCATCTGCTCAAGAACACCTGTCTGTTCCCGAATCTCCTGTTCAGTATCCCGGATTTTCTGTTGCAGATTCTCAAACCGCTGAACAGCCTTCGGGTCTGGACCACTGGCCTTGTTCAGGCGTTCCTGGGTGCCCTCCACCCTGGTTGCCGCCGCCTGATACTGTGTCTGCAGCTTTTCCAGACTGGCGTTCAGCTTCTCAATGTTCTGACGTTGACGCTCGGTACTGGCCTTTTCCTGAGACTTTACGTAATCATCCAGACCTGCCTTCAACTCAACATAAGACTGTTTCTGCTTGTCAGCCTGACGAACCAGCTTATCAACTTCCCTGTTCTGGTCACGGTAGGACTTGGCAGCGGCATCCCGTTCAACCCGTGCCTGACGCTCAACCAGCACCTGCTCCTGCACCTGGTCTCGCAGTCTACGGGTTGCCGCAATGGCTTCCTCTTTGGCTTGAACCTGTTCGTCAGACGCCTCTACCGACTCACGAACAATCCTGCGTTGTTCCTTCTCGTTTTGGCGAGCAATCGTCAGTTCTTCCCGGAGTGTATCCAGGCGGGCCTGAGCTTGCTGCTGACCAGCGTTCGCAGTGTCGGACACCTGTGTTCGTTGAGAGAGGACTTTTTGTGCCGCAGCAACAGCCTGGGTGGTCTCACGCCACGATTCACCAAGTTCAATAACCCGTTTCCGGTACTTCTCGATATTGGAGGTGGCTGATTGGTCTACACCGTCGTTCTGCTGAAATGCAGATTGGGCCTGTCGGAGTTCATCACTGGTTTCCTGGACAGACTGAGCCAGTTCCACCTGTCGTTTTTGCTGTCGCTCGAAGGTATCGGTCAGTGCCTTTGAAGGTTCCCGGGTCTTCCTGGATGCCTGTTCCAACTCATCATATTGGGCATTCAGTTTCGCCAACGACACTTCAGTTTTATCAATGGCTTCACGTTGCCCCTGAAGGTCTTTTTCTCGTTCGTCGTTGGCCTTCTTCAGTTGATCCTGGGCATCCTTGGTCCGCTTCAAAGCGTCAGCCAGATCAGCCTGTTTCTTACCGAGATTGTCACTTGCCTGGGAAAGTTTCTTGAATAAACCAGTAATCCCAGACCCACCCGCTTCCTTGGTCAGGTTCTGGAATGACTGGATCAGTTCGTTGATCGTCTGGGTAGCTTCGTTTTTGGCTGAGACGACGAGCTCGACATCGCCTTTACGGTTAACTGCCATCGTTCGTCATCCTCTTAACAAACTCTTTGAACGCCTTATTTCCTTCCTTGGACAAAGCCGACCCAATCGCCAACTGAATACTGATTGCTTGTGTGGCCGTTTGACGGTTCAGGTGTTCTTCCAGAAGCCTGCTTTCCACCATCAACGTCCCCACCGGGTACAAATGTGCGTCAGGATGCCCGTGGGCTTTCATTTCACTGACGCACCGTCTGAGGGTCAGGTACCAGTGTTCGCCGCCTCCACCGTTTTCTGCAGCGAATTCAGCGAGTGGGTCGTCACTCTCAATCTCTTGAGAACGGCGAACACTTGGTCCAAAAAATCCTCCAACCCTCCGGTGTCTTCGATGGTCAACTCATAGATCGCGGTCACCAGCCGGAATTGAATAGGCACGGGGAGTCGAATTACCTCCCCGGCCTTGTCCGGTATATCAGCGGCCAGGGCGATCAGTTGAGCCACCAAATGAGGGAACTGTTCCATCAGTTCCATACCGAACTCAGTGATACTCTGATCGTCTTCAAGTCGTCCTTCTGCGAGATTGAACGCCTTGGTTAATGAATCTTTATGGGTACGAATGGCAGTGGTCAGGTCCTGAGTACTCAATCCTCGAACAGTCAGGACCTTCTCGTTGCCTTCTTTCCCCCACTTCACTTCTTTCGTGGTGTAGAGAAAATCAGTCATGGGTTGATCGCCCTTTCATTGGTTGTAAATTAAGCCGCAGGACGGCCGTCGATATACATGGCAGCGAGTCCCGGCAATTCACCGACTTCCACCGAGAACGCCTGGTTTTGCCAGTCATCACCTTTCAGCGCCCAGTCACCTGTGGGTTGCAGGGTCACGTATGGGATATACACGTCCTTCTGTTTACCCTTGGCGTTGAACGCCACGAAGCGAAGCGCACCTTCAACCGATGCCTCGGCACTGGTGGTTACTCGCTTACGGGTGTTCTCGTCAGGTGTGTAGTCCACGGAAACTTCCGTCTGACCGTCAATTGCACCACCTTCCATGATGTAGATTCGACCCAGGTCAGCTTCCAGGGTGTAATCGGTACCCTCAGTAGCCGAAGATGAGGTCCCATTAGGATCAATGGTAACGGTCACACTGGTAACCCCACGTACACCCTGTGGGTTCGATGCACTGGCACCGAGTTGATAATAACGACCAGGTAGCGGAATACCGGCGTTACCGATAGCCTCGTCAGTCACCGGTGTCGATGTCTGAGCTACTTCGGAAACCTCACCAAGGACGAACAAGGCAGTGTTTTCTTCACTGATGTTGTCGGTGGTGAGAGAGCCGTTACGGGTCAGTTCCAGGATTACCGAATCGTCCTTGGAACGAACACCCTGGTCACTGTCGAAGTGGTCCAGAGATTCCGATTCGACTGTCAGGTTGAATTCCGTGGTGTTACCGAAGTAACGCTCACCCGTTTTGTTTTTAGTGCCCGGTGCGAAAGGGTCAAGAAACAGTTTGCCCCGACCGAGCACGTAGTTTTTCGTATCCATAAGGATTATCTCCTACGTTAAATGTGTTCCGACCCTTTCAGCCACTCGGCTTGTCGGTCGTTCAGCTTCACTTTCTCGCCAACACCCTTATCCTTGCCCTTTTGGACAATAGGTTTCTTCAGGGTGTATTCGCGGCGGGCAGTGATCGTTTCCCCAGACTTCACTTCTTCCTGGGCTTGTTCTTTGACTCCACTTTGATTACGCATACGGGTCTCCTAAGTTCTCAACCACCGTGAGTGTCAACTTCATCGCAAAGAAACAACAGTTGGTTGTTTCGTCGGGCTCAAAGCACATTCCACCATCCAACCTGATGTCCTCAACGAGATCGTTAAGCATGTACTCAGGTGGTGGTGACTGGGCTCCACCATCGTCCAACAGTTTCCCGATCTGCTGCTTGATCGCAGCCATAAACTGGTGGGCGGGGTCCGTGGGATGAGTCTTGTCAGGTTCCACATACCCCTGAATGCCAATGTACCAGGGCATCTTTTGGACCTGACGATCAGCCCGTTCCTCGAATTCAGGAGGCATTTCAAACAGGATGAGGAACGGTTGATGACTCTCCTGGGCTGGTCGGTTTCGCCCTCGCCACACCTTACCTGTCAGTGCGTAATCAGGGGTCGCTTCCAGGTGTTCGGTCAACGCCTTGAGAATAGTCAACCGCTTACTATCAGCCACGGTACAACCTCCCAAACTGACGCCTGAACTCCTGACTCAAGTACGTGTCCAATCGCGGTTTTAGCGTCTCCACGATACTTTTCCCACTCCGTGAGGAAATCATCATCTGGTTCACCGATGGTCCGTACAGCAACCACACGTTTGTGCTTTGGTTCTTGTAGAGAGGTTTCCCACCGAATCGTCTATCTGGCCTCTGACCTTTCGGTAACCGCACTGCCAACCCTTGGTTCACACCATCCCTGTTCCCTGCTTTCAGTTTGACCAGGAAGGCATTCGGGATAGTCTTTCGACGGTTCTTGACCCGCACACTCACGCCGGCCGGCTTCCGACCAGGGCGCGTTTTGTTCGACTGGTAAAGCTGTTCAGCACCAAAGCGAGCAAGTGAGGTCGGACGCCGGCGACCCACGATAGAACCCACCAGGTTGTCTTCCGTCGCGAAGTTCTCACTCAACCGGGTCTGGTTCAGGTAACTGGACGGCAGATTGACCTGGGTCATCACCTCCTGCTTCGTCATCCGGCGTCCACGGCGAATCGTGTCATTGATCGACAGCTTCGAAGCCTTACGGGCAACCTTCGGAAACTCCCGAAGATACCGCACCATCAAGTCGTCGCCTGTCACACCGAAACGTAGTCCGAGACTCATGCCCTCACCTCGCAAAGTGCGTAATGCTCACCCTGTGGGTTGTAGTTCTCGACCGTAACCTCAATTCCCTCAAAGTCCGGAAACCGAATTACAGCCCCTCGTTCAGGGGTCACTTCTCGCAGATCAACAATCACTCGATTGATCTCTGAGAAATAACCTGGTGAAAACTCGTTGTAGTTATCACCCAGATAGGCAGACTTCCTGTGCAACCGAACCGAGAGTTCCAGATCAGTCTGCTGAGAGTCTGAATAAAAGCCAGGGACAGAGAACGTCCCGTGGACAGCATCCCTGGCTTTTTGTTTGGTCTTCGCCCAATTCATCAGTCGTTGAGACCAAGGTCTTCGTCATCGGCGGTATCAGAACCGTCTTCGGCTTTTTTACTGTCGCCGGGTTCACCACCTGTGTCCTTCGTTTCGGCCTTTTTGGCGGCAGGTTTACCACCTGTGGCTTTCTTCGCCGGGGCCTTCTTCGCAGGCGCTTTCTTCTGGGTTGAAGTAGACTTCCCTTCACCCTTGCCGGCAAGACGGTCCTCCACCTTGTACTCTTTGGCCGCGTCCAGTTTGATCAGACGTTCGGCTTCAGCGTCATTGCGAGTTTCAAAGATGTCACCCGTGTGTGCGGTTTTTGTACCCTCACCTTTGCCGGCGAGAACCTTCACACCTTGAACTCGATTCAGTGCTTCCAGTTTCATTGAGATCACCCTTTAAATCAACTGTTAGTTGTATCCCGGGGCACAATTGTACCCCGGGGATTCACCAGTTATCGAACGGTCGCCTTGAAAGTGGCGTTCGGCCGGCGTGGGACCATCAGCGGAGCGGATTGCGTCATCACATACTCTACTGAAGGGTTGTTCTCTGCCCAGTTCTTCGGGAACCGGTCGAGAGCCTGGTAGCTCGCTTCCAGGTCCATGATAGCACCGAAGCAGCGAACACCCTGTACACCTGCCGGGTTGATACCAACCACAATGTCCGGGTCCATGATCTCGACGTTATCGCCGTTCTCATCCTCGTAGATGTCCGAGTAAACCCAGATACGGATACCGGAACCAATGGTTCCTTTCAACTGAATGATGGCACCGTTTTCATCGGCCTGGTTCACACCAAGGTCGAGCATCATTGAACTGCTGTTCTTGACGTCCTTGTTCAACTGCTTCTCGGTGTCCGGATGCTCAAGCAGAGCCTCACAGGCATTGACACCCATGATCCAGTCAGTAACCGGGTAACCGGCGCTCCGAGCCATCTGCAGGGACCAGCCTTCCAGGTCCTTGTACGGCTTGGAGTTGGCTGTATCGGTCCAGAGGTCAGTACCACTCAGGGTGACCGTGTTGTTCGCGTCACGTCCGAAATTGACCGTCTGGGTTGGGTAGTCCTCACCCTCGACAACAACCGAACCATTGATGACCGCTTCCGCCGCCATGACTTCCCAACGACGGGTCACCATCTCGTTCTGCTCACGCAGGATGTCACCTACGATTGCGTTGCGGCGAGACATGATACCCTGACTACCTGTGTACGCCTCACCTGCCTGGCGAGTGATCAGACGATCAGGGTCAACCGGGTGCATCGGCTTCACATAGGCCGGTTTGAACCGGTGGGTTGTGAAACCTTCAGACATCATCGGTTTACCGGCAACCGTCGGAGCCACGAACGGCGCGATACGGCGACCTTTACTGATCTTGTCGAAGTCAATGTACTGAGTGTCGAAGTTGACCTGTTCACGAAATGCCAGGTTCAACCAGAAAGTGCTCGGTTTCGGCAGGTGCCGGATAACCCCGAGCATTTTATGGGTACTATAAGGCGTAAAGGCCATAACCTTTTCTCCTGTTCAGTTTCTCTACGGGGTTATCGGTTAACCGGAGTAACCGAGTGTCCGATGGTGAATGTTGGTACCGGTGAATGCCCCTTTCTTCTGGGCATCAGTGGTACCGTCGGGCCAGTTCAGTGCGTTGGTGTTGAAGTAACCACCTTCATAGATCGGATTGATCGCCGCACCACCGGATGTGTCCACGGCTTCACATGTAATACCAACCGCAACCTCAGTACCGTTGGAAGCACCAGGTACCCACTCAACCAGTTCACCACTGGCGTTCCGAGCGACAATCGAATTGATCGCCAGGGTCAGTCCAGAGGCAAACAGATGGGCGTTAGTGATTACCTCTGCGTCACCTGCAAACAACTCAGGCGGCGTGTAGGCATTTGATTCGTTACCAGCAAGAAGACTCATGTCGTTTCTCCCGTGTTAAAATTCAATCCTGATCGGTCGATCAGGACAGTTTCAGACCGGAAGCCGCGGCATAGTCTTTCAACAGGTCGTTATCCTGCTCGCCGCTTGCTTCATGTTCTGAATCCGCGCCAACGTCCGGGTTCGGAGTGTCAGTCATCGCTTTCGCGAAATGATCAGTACCTTCGTCATCCGGCTTTGCGGCTTCAACCTTTGGTGACTCACTCAACATTTCGTTGATTTCGTCGGCGCTCAGGTTTTCATTGGCAAGCATCTTTTTCCCCAGACCTTCACGGCCGGCGAAATGCTCGGAGTTAACCACAGCCAGGAAGCGTTCACGCTCCATACTGCGACCTTCGGAAACACCCTGTGCCTTTGCGTTGTCCACATCAGCCTGGGTGAGATTGGTATTTTCACCACCCGCGTCCGCGGCCTGCTGACCGGCTTTCTGGGTGGCCTTGTTTTGATCTGCCATAACGGTCTCCTTTGACTCACCGTTCAGTTCGGCTACGAACGCTGTCATGGACTCCTGGGGAGAAGCGACAGCATCCACCAGTTTGAGGTCCACGGCTTCCTGGGCACTCAACGTCTGTGCCTCAGTCTTCCGTACTTCCTCGACACTCAGACCGCGATTGCGGGCCACAGCATCAACAAACATGCCGTAGGACTCATCAATCTTGGTCTGAATTCTGTTCCGCACCCCTTCAGGAAGTGCTTCATAAGGGTTCCCGTCCACCTTGTGCTTACCGGCATGGATGAACGTGATCTTGATTCCAATGTTGTCCAACAATTTCGACATGTCGGCATGCATAGTGACAACGCCAACCGAACCGGCACCTCCCGTCTTTGGCACCGTCATCTTCCCCGCCGCGCTGGCAATCAGGTAGGCCGCGCTGTAGGCATGGGAATTGACAATGGCGATGGTCGGCTTTGCACCACGGTTCTCGAAAATATGATCGGCCAGTTCGAAAGCACCATCGACCTGTCCACCACCGGAATGCACGTCGAAGACAATTCCAACCACATCCTCATCCGCAATTGCCATGTCGAACACTGCACGGATGTAGTCGTAACCCGTGGCAAACCCGAAGGACCAGTTGAATCGATGTAACAGAGTTCCTGTCACCGGTATGACCGCCAGCGACCCCACCATCTTGTATGGTTTGGACCGGGAACTTCCGAACGCCCAATCAAACATCTTCTCGTCAGCGTCTTCTGGTTCGGCCTCAATCATGAAGGATTCAGGTGCCAGGGCGGCAAACGACTCCGCATATTCCTGACTCATCATGAGCGGAACGTTGAGAAGCCTTGTGCGAAGGTCGATCTGCTTAGTCATCGTTTTGGTCCTCATCACCTCGTTTCGGGCTCTCGTTTGTCGCGTTACCGCCAGCTTCAAGAGACCCGGTATCACCTTGTGTACTAATCGTGATACCCATGTCTTCGATCATTCCCTGTTCCCGCTTAATCTGACGGAAGACCTCTCGGAAATCCTCACCGAAGCGGGCGGCTTCTTTTTCATAGGTGCTCAGACCAGAGTTAATCCGGGCAATCGCCGCCTGGGTTTCCTTGAGTTCGTCGATCTGACCTCTCGGGGCACCAATCCAGGAACAGGCTGTGTAGGCGTCCGCATTCAACCCTTCATAAAAACTCGGTGCGTTCCGAGGTAACACATCATTGAATGCACCGGCGTTCAGTTGTTCCTCAAACCACAGACGAACAATGTCCGTGGCAAACTTGTCTGCAACCGCCTTCTTCCGTCCCTGTAGGCGCTTGTGGGATTCACCCATCGCAGCCCGGGCACTGGAATAGTTCGTCTTCGTGAAGTCGTGACTGAATTCCTCGTAACTCAACCCGAGTCCAGCCGCCAGGTGGCGCAACAGCGATTCCTCAAACCCACTACCGAGACCACCCGGTTGACCCGCATTCTGCAGTTTCAGTTTTGTACCTGGGTACAGATGCGGAATCTTGATCCCGTCGATATGCAGGTTCTTACTCTCACCGGTATAAGCGGCAATCGCGGAAAGGTGGTTTGATGCCCATTTCGTCATGTTGGCATCGCCACCACCGATGGACTCGAATGCCTCAATCGGTGGCAGGTCCGACTCAATGGCCGCGGCATAGGTGGCATTCAGGACAGCATTCTGCAGAACCACATCCTGGTATTTACCAACCATCTTGCTCTGCTTCAGAATCGAGACGAAATCACTGACACCCCGTGTCTGATCCACTCGGTACGGCTCAAAATAGTGGAGGACCATCTTGCGTCCCCACGGCTTCCGAGCGTTAATCAGCTTCCAGCGGTACTGATTCTCGAAGTCCCAATTGTCCCCGGGCAGGGTGTGACGAATCGCGTACTGAACCGCTCTACCTCGGTTATCATGACGAATACCCTTCTTCCAGGTGGTCGTCGCCATATCGTCGTAGGGATTACACAGACGGATCGGGTCGATCATCTGGATTGCAGTATTGAACGGCCGACGCACTTCCCTGATCCATTCGGAAGTCCCAAGGGCTTCGCCCGACATCATCGACACACCGATAGCCAGACGAATCATTTCCGAGAACGTCATTTTCCCGGCTGCATCAAACCAACAATCAGGGGATTCAGCGGCAAGCGCGAATTGAGTCTCAACAGCTTCCTGGAATTCTTCCGCCCACGTCTCATCCAACCCAAGGTGCTTATAATTCGGTTTGGAGTTCAGGCGATAGAACGCCCCTACAATGGAATCCTTGTGACCCTGGATAGCACCGTGGATATAACCATCGTTGCGTTGCAGGTCGAGAGATCGGGCGTCCAGGGAATCTTTGTCTGGTAGGATTTCAGCGTCGGCAGAACGGAGTGCAGGATGCCACATAGCCAGTTCACGGTTAATGTGACTGGCTCCTTCGAAGCTCGCCGCCATCTGTTTCGACGGCATCTTATCCTGCAGTAGGTCCAACTGTTCCGACATCAGAAAAACACTCGCATTGGTCCACTGGTTTTATTACTCAACTGACCTTTCAGGCTCTCGATGTACTGACGGAGACGACCGGCGTTGGCAGTGGTGAACTCAACCCGCTCACCGTTCTGGTCCACAACCACCCGTGGCTTGGTGCCGGTGATCAGGGCGTGATATTCCGCTTCCGCCTCTGCCAATCTGTCTGCCACCGTTGCCATCAGAAACTCCCGGGTTTTGCCACTGACCGGACCAACGACATGATTCCTTTCTGTAAATCCATCTTGCCTTCAGAAACCCAACGTTGATCAAACAAGGGTTCGTTGGTGTTGTGTCCGTCGATGATCACCGTCGTTCGTTCCAACCGCTCAACCAGGTCTTCAAGTTCTGCACCTGCTGCCTTGATCTCATTCATCATTCCGATCTCGGCTTCATCCAATTCACGATAACCAGTGATCTTACGGTGTTGGTTTTCCATTGAACTCTCCGGTAAATCAACTTTTGGTTGTAACTTTAGCCAAGCTGTCCGGCCAATTTCTTCAGAACATCCATGTCGTCACTTGGGCTCTGTTCCGGTCGGACTGGGTTTTCCGAGTCCAGGGGTGTAACCAGTGGATTCTTGTCCCACTCATCCGCCCAATTCGGCGGATCATCCCAATTCATTTTCTCAATCCGGAAGAAGATACACCCGGCGTAGCAATAACAGATCAAGTCAGTCGTTTCGTTCCGCAGCTTCTTCGGGTTTTCCCATTTTCCGTTCTGCGGGTTCTTGATCTCAACACAGAGCTCTTTGTAAAAATCCAGTTCCAACCAGTCGGGAAACTCGATATACCCACCGCCTGGTTCTACCCGGTCAAGTGCCTTGTCCAACCAATCCTTCAGTAAGTCCGTGTTCAACATCAACACTGGAATCTCACCCCGGGCACCCGCCTTCCGATCTTTCCGGCCAGAATCCGGAAACGTTTTCCGAACCCTTGGAGCGGTCTTCATCGGCTCACCTTTGATCAACCAGAACCGACCACCGTACCCTTCAGACTTCAATCTTCGGTAGTAATCATAAGCGTTGGTTGTAACGCCGGCACGACCACCTGAGTCACAGAATACAGCCCGCACACTCATTTGTCGAGGTTCAGCTTCATCAGTGGGATACGTTTTGTCAAGGACTTTCTCGGTGATGCGATCCCAGTCCTCCGGATAGGCCCCCGGATTCACCCAGAACCGCTCACCGTCCTGGTCGTATCTTTCCGACTTTCGAATGTCGAAACGGTCGATAATTACAAGGTCGAATCCGTTGGTCGCAGGTACGATACCGTGTATTTCAACCACGAACCGATTCTTCTGAACGTCGATGCTCCCCAACAGGAACCGGACCTTGGTTGGCACCACTCGATCACCGATGTCATTGGCCCGCTCCATGATGTCTTCCGGTGCCCTGGACTCCGCGATATGCGGCGGGGTGTATGGTAAACCCTGGTCGGTGTTAATCGTGGTTTTCAACGGTCGGTCGTTCTGTGTGCTCTCGTACTCCTGCATGGCCAGCAGATAGTTCAGTACGATGGTCTTCCACTGACCAAACGCTGTATTCGGACCCATCACCCAGTAACTGGCAATGTCAGATCGGCGTCCGGTACCGGAGCGATTACCCTCCTGGTCAATTCGCTCACCGTCGCGTAACCACACACCCTGGTTGTCGATTTCCTCACGCATATCCTGGGTGATCACGGCACCGTTGCTCTGGAAGCAATGTGGACACGCCATGAACGCCTGTTCCGCGCACTCCATGGGATCGGTGCTGTTCGGCCACTGTAGGGTGTTGAAATGCGGTTCAAACCAGTTTCGACAATGCGGACATTGCCAATAACGCCGGCGACGGTCACCCCGGTTGTAGATACCAAGGATGCCTTCGGTCGGTGGGGCTTCGTGGGGAGTCTCCGGTCGCCATCTGGGGTTCAACACGTCGAACGATGGGGAGCTCTCCACGTAGGTCATTCCCAAACGCTTGTACGAGTTCGTCCGGCGACGGGCAAGGTCGAAGGGTGACCCCTCGCCACCGATGTCCTGGGGCATACGGTCGTAGTCGGTCAGTGCCACCCGGCGCAATGACTTACCGGACAACGCATTCTCGGTTGGCCAGTTGATCATCAGGTAGGTGCCGGACTTGAACGCCTTGTCGAACGTATTATCCGCGGTGCGCCGGCTGATCAGGTGCTGTCCGATTTCCGGGGAATGTCGAAGTAACCGATCCACTTTGAGTTTCGAAAACGTCTGGGCTTCGGTTCTGGCTTTCTCGACCACCATCAGGTCAGACGGGTCACACCGGACGTTGTAAGCGATCCAATTCAGGATCAACTCCGTCTTCGCAGACTGAGCCGGGGCCACTACGCACACCGCTGAATGTTCCCGTGAATCCAACATGTCCATTGGCTCACGGAGGTATGGAACCGTCTGGTTACTCCATGGTCCGGTGTAAGCCGGTGGGTTATAAACCTTGCGGTACTTCTCGGCGGCATCGGCAATGCTGATCCGCTCCGGAGGCAGTAGAACCTCCGACAGATCGTTAATGATCTGTTGAATCGAATGGTATTTCTTGAACCCGGATTCGTTCTTGAAACTGACCATCAGAGTAACCCCAATTCCTTGAGATCGTCTTCCGATTCGCCGGTATCGTCGTCGTTACTGGGTTCCGGTAGAACGTGTTCGCCTTCCGGGTCCAGGTCCAACGACATCAGGTGGTCACGCATTTCGACCAACAGTGCATCCCCGAAGTGTTTGGCCTTCTCGATCTGTTTCACGGGTAGACCGGATTCGTGTTCCAGGGCATCGATGAACACGGTGACCGATTCCCGAATCTGCTTGAATACCACGGCGAAGACTTCAACAATCCGTTCCGTCCGCCAGAGATCACCCATGTTCTCAAGGTATTTCTGTTCCTTGAGTTTGGCGTCCCAGTAATCCTTTTCCTTGTCCGCCCGTTGGCGTTTCTGGGTCTCCGAAATGGCATCACCGGTCATGTACCCCACGACCAGGAGCTCGGCCACCTCTGAAATCTTGTAAATCGGAAATGAGTTCCGTTTCCCACACGGTTGAACCTCCTTCAGCCGGTTCGCCACCGTGCGACGGTCCAGGTCGAACAGTGCGGCCAACTGGTTGATACTGGCCCCTCGGACCAGTTCTGAGAATTCGGAGGCTTTGGTTCCCATGTACTTCCGGACAGTTGAGTTGAAAAATTAGGGTCTGCACCCGACCCCAGGTTGTTGATGACAGGGAGATAAACCGGGGTCGGGCCGACCAGGACCTCAATGATACACGACAACTGTGACTGGTCAACTTTTGGTTGTTTTTCGGCTTATTTCAACACCGTTGGATTTATCAAGTAATGGTTGAGTTAAAGTGCATTTGTCCCCATGTCCCCTTGTCCCTACACACTCACCTACTTACTCTCAGATTCACTGAGACACACCGTTGAGATTTCGCCGCGAAACCCTCTCTTTTATATTATATTTATACTATTAATATATATTATAAGGGGACAAAGGGACAAAATAGTAATAATTAATAGTAAATCAATAACTTACGATGTCCCTAGTTAAGTTTTCTATGGTGGTTTTGTCCCAACACCACGGGGACAGTAAAGTTTAGTTCAACCATTACTTGACTTAAAGTTTAATAAGAGTTCAACCATTACTTGACTTAAACTTTTGTCCCTTTACTGGGGACACTGTGGGGCCACGTTGTGAGGACAGAAATTCAGACAAAAAGAAACCGCCCGAAGGCGGTTCAAAAGGAAGGTGATTGATCGTCTAAATATCGTCGTCATCGGAGAAGTCACGAAGGGCATCCCAGTTCACCTGGACCCCAATATAGGCTTTATCACGACCTTCCTCAGTCTTCATTCGACCCACCTTCAGATCATCCACGACATCACCCAGGCGACGACCAAACCACTTCTTGTCTACCGGCCTCTTATCCATCTCATGACAGAAGGTGCAGTAAGCGTCGTAGACATCCCTGATGGCAACACGACTCTCATCCCCAGTGTGGATCAGGAAGTGCTTGTTGAAGTACGCCTCGGGGTTCTGCATCATCATGCTTTCTTCCCGTTTTGGCTGACTGGCCTTCGGTTCAATGAAGTACCCGGTGTTCCCAAGGTCCATCAACCCTTCCAGCGCCCGGTTGAATATTCCAGGCATTTCCGTCATCAGCTTTTGTGCCAACCGTGGGTCTTCCCTGCCGGCGAACGACTTGTTGAACGGGAGAATCAGGTACCGGTTTGCCAGGGCATCCATACCATCCGCGAAACGCGGTTGTTCGTTGGCACTGATCACCAGGCGAGACGGTAGCCGTATCGTGATCTCATCCTTGTTTTTGGGGTTGACCGACACGAAGTCATTACCAGATATGTTCAACATCACCTCTTTCGCACGACCAATGCGGTCCTTCACCCCATGGTGAGCATCACCTATCACAGCTACTTTGGCGTACATCAAGGCAGCAAGACCGTGATCACCAGCGAGGTTGGATAGAGTGGTGGCTGCAAACGACTCACGACCAACCAGGGCGGGGATAATGTTGTTGGCAATGGTGCCCTTCCCTGACCGGGATTTACCAACCATCATCAATATCTTCTGGAACCGGTAATCCGTCACCAGCAGGTAACCGAGGAACATCAACAACAACCTCACCCGTTCCTGGTCACCCTCGAAAATCTGATCCAGGAAGTTGTCGAACACCGGGCATTTCGCATCAGGGTCAAAGTTGTAATCCAACATAGAAGTGGACTTATACTTTCGATTGTGCGGAAGCAAGGTGGTATCAACCAACCCCATATCCCAACCATCGAGGTTGATGCAGCCATTCTTGAAAGTGAGGATTGTCGGGTTGGGTCTGAACTCGTCCTGGGTACTGAAGCGTCGAACGGTGGTAATCGTATTGTTGATGGTCGCCATGGGGAAATCACGCCCCCGCAACGATTTCTGAATGTCCCTCTCAACCTGGTCGTCACCGTACAATTGCCAGTATTGCCCGTTGAACCTGAAATACTGCTTCATCGCCCGGGCCAGCGGACTGACGTGTTTCAGGAACAACAAGGCATTCTTTTCGTGGTTACCCTTCTCGAACGGAAGTTGCTGAATCTGCTTCTCCCGCTCTTTCTCTGATGACTTGGAGTCCTTGGTCTCGGGCTTCACCTTCTCAGTGGTACTAGGTGTTTCCTCGGGCTCATCCTCATCATCCAGGTCATCGAACAACTGCTGTTCTTCTTCGCGTTTGGCGATTACCTTTGCCAGGGTGTACTTCCACACCCATGACCGTGCTGACTGAGCATTACCGCCGCGGCGATCCAGAGCAGCACTGGCCAGGAAATAGTTGGGATCGGAAAGGCAGGTCAGGATGGATTCTTTGTTCACGCCGGCGCTGTCCATCTCACGACACGCCATGAACAGGGCAAGCGACCGGTCTGGGGAACCCGTGTTCTCGGTGAAGTCCTCCATTCCCTCGCCGTTTGCAACCAGGTTCTTCACATAGTCAGAGATCGGCATATCTTCGAGAGCGATGATCGGTTGTTCACCATCCCAGTCCAGTTCCACTCCCGTGTAATCCTGGTAACTGGCTGCACCGAACCATTCGTCGTACAGAAGCTGCACGGCTTTCGGGTTCTCGCTCACGGAGGTGTAGTCACCCACGGTATCAGCGGTGATCGTGAAGAACCGGCCTTCCTGGTACATCTCCCGACCGCTCTTATTGTCACAGTGACCGGAGCCCGGAAGACGCCCTTTACAGATAATGTGAAGACCGTTGCCCGACGGTGAACGCTCGGTGAAGGACCGAACGGTGTTAATCGCCGCTTCTGCATCTCCACGGAGGGTGCCGTCTTCACTGAAACAGTTATCCAGATCGATACCAACGAACGGGTCATCAGCGGTGAACACGAAGCCGATGCCGTCGTACCCCTCCATCAAGAGAGATTCACATGCCTGATCGAACGATCCCCAGTTGCTTCTTCGTTGTGTGCTGGCCTTCTTTCCGTTTTTTGGATCGTATGGAACCTTCGTAATTTTGACGGTCCCATCCCTTTTTTTCATAGGTACTGCTTTCCAGACGACCCACTGATTCACAGAGGCGAGTTCGTCCGGCACCCGGTCTAACCGGGGTTCGATGAGATCGGACATAAACGCCCCTTAGTATTGTGCTACGCGGTCTTCTACTGCCTTAACCTGGTCACCAACCTTCGGGCACAGTTCGCGCCAGGAGATTTCACCATCAATCATGGTTTCCATCTTCAGCGCACAGGGGAGACTGATTTCACCGTCCGCCATGGCCTTGTAGGCGTATGAGTTGGAGATGTCGAGAATGCCGCACACGATAGCCAGGGAGTCCAGCTTTGCTTTGGCGAGATTGAAGGCCCGGGTTACTGCGTTTTCACTCATGGTTGTTCCTCTCGTTAATAAAAGTTGTCGATCAGGTGTTGACAATAATACAACCATCACTATAAATTACAACCATCTGTTATCAAACAGAGCTTAAAAACCAACAGACAGAGGTACTTGAAAGATGAGCATTGAAACCCGGTTAGAGGAACTGACCAAGGCGATCAACGAACTTCCTTCCGCTATTGCCGCCGTACTGGGCACAGCCGGTCAAACCCAGGCCCGAACCCCGGCAGAGAAGTCTGATTCTGATCAGGCATCCAATTCCACCAGCAATTCAACCAAAAGTGGTAAAGACAACCCGCCCGACACCTCCGGTGCTGAAGTAGCCGGCCGCAAGACCTACGTCTTCAGTAAGACGACCAAAACCGGCCAGATCATCGAGAAGGGTGAAGAACTCCCCGAAGGTGATGAATTCGTGAAGGTCGGTAAGACCAACTGGGAAAAGCTGTGTGACAAGCACGGTCTGGACCCGGAAACCGGTAACGCCGTCGAAGAAGAAAAGGACGACGATGACCTGAACGACCTCGATGAGGAAACCGAGGAAGAAGGTGAACAGGAAGAAGCCGGTGAAGACGATGACGACCTCGGTCTTGAAGAAGACGATGATGACGAAGCCGGTATTGATCCCGCTGAAGTGAAGAAGCGGATGGTTCGCGTCATGAAAGAAGTCGGCCGTGAAGACGCCATGAAGGTGTTCAAGAGATTCGGTGCCCGCAACTTCGATGAAATCAAACCCGAAGACCTGCAGGGCGTATACGACCTCGCCGGAAAAGTTCTGAAGAAAGCCGGTAAATAAGGGGTCAGTATGGGACACACCAACCGTAGCCCTTCCGGATACGATCAGTGGTCGGTTTGTACCGCCAGCGTCGATGCCATCGAGGACGACAAAAAGGCGGGTCTGATTGCCACCGATGACGGCGGTAGTGAATACGCCCGGGAGGGCACGGTTGCCCATGCGCTTCTGGCTATCTGTCTCGATCTGAGAATGAGTCCCCGTGATTTCATGGGTGAGGAAATTCTGGTCGATGAGTTGAACGAGACCTTCACCGTCGAACCTGAGATGGCCGAAGAAGTAGACAAAGCCTATGAGTACATCATGGATTTTGTCACACCAGGTGCTCAGGTTTGGGTTGAAGTGAAGATGCCGTTGGACAAGGTTCTACCTGGTCAAAAGGGTACCGCCGACGTGGTTATCCTCCCTGCTGATCGGAAACGGCTTCATGTGTTCGACCTGAAGTACGGTAAAGGCATGTTCGTTCATGTCCAGAACAACTCACAGATGAAACTGTACGGAATCGGTGCCTTTGATGAACTCCTGGATCGGAAAATCCGGACCAGACTCGAAGACTTGATGTTGCATGTTGTTCAACCACGAATCGGCAATATCGACAACTGGGTGTTCGAGAAAGGTGCGCTTGAGAGATTCCGGGTGGAGGCTTATCAGCGGTACCAGGAAACAATGGACCCCAAGCGTCGGAAGTTCGTCGCCGGTAAACATTGTTGGTTCTGTGATCGAAGGAGCAGGTGTCGCACCCTCAAGGACAGCATCTATGCCTGGATTATGGATGATCCTACCGCTGATGCCTTCGACGCCTTCAAGAATCCGGACTCGATGACGGATGACGAATTGGCAGGTATCCATCCGATGCTCTCGTTCATCGGTGCATGGGCAACCAATGTTCGCAAATTCATGGATGACCGGGCTGTTCAAGGTAAACAGTACCCAGGTCTGAAATTGGTAGAAGGTAAAAAGGGTGCCCGTCAGTGGAAGGACGAAAAAGCCGCTGATGAGTACCTGAAGAAAAAAGGTCTGGACGAGGATCAGCGTTACAAGAAAACCCTGCAGTCCCCGGCACAGGCTGAAAACATCATCGGTCGGAAGAAGGTAGACGACGACTTTAAGAAGCTGTTTACCCAGTCCGACGGTAAACCCTCGCTGGCTCCGGACGATGACCCCCGGCCGTCAGTGGATCAATCACTAGCAGATGAATTCGACGACCTCGATTAAGGAGTCTCACCATGGCACAGAAGAAATCCATTTCCGGAGAAAAGATTCAACTCAAGCGGGTTCGCTTATCGTTCCCTACCCTTCATAAGGCTGATGTACCGAAAGGTTACGACAACGCCGAACCGAAGTTCAGCGCAAACTTCCTGTTGGACCCGAAGGACCCGGGACACAAGGCGTTGCTGAAACACATCAAGGCTGAAATGTCCGGTCTGATCAAAAAGGCATGGCCTGCTGGCAAGCCACCCAAGTTCAAACCGATTGACTGTTTCGGCAAAGGTGAAGGTTTCACCAACAACACGACGAAGCAACCCTATGAAGGGTACGAAGGGATGTACGTCGTCGCCGCCAACAACAAGAAGCGTCCAACGCTGATTGACCGGGACAAGACCCCTCTCACCCCGGATGAAGTGGAACAACGCATGTATGCCGGTTGCTACGTCGATGCTTTCATCAACTTCTGGATTCAGGATAACCAGTTTGGTGAGGCGATTCGTTGTTCCCTGCAGGCGGTTCGCTTCCGTGAGGACGGTGAAGAATTCGGAGCCGGTGGTGTTGATCCCGACGAGTTCGATGACCTGGACGATGGTGAACTGGCCGACGAGCTCGACGATGACGACGATCTGGATGATCTGGATGATCTCGACGATGACGACATGGATGATCTGGACGACCTCGACGATCTGGACGACTGAGTTACAACCATCAGTTGATCCTGCTACTTAGCGGTCCCCGGGCCGCTCTTTTTAACTCAGAAGGAATGAGCAATGAAAGGTATGAGCCGACTGACAGCAATAATGGCCGCTCTCGGAGTGCCGTTTACCGATCTATCATCAGCTTCCAATGCACGGGTTCCATATCCATATGGGATGGGTGAAAAGCACACCAGGGTGGGGTTGAACCCTCACTACCGGAAGAAAGGTCCCGGTCGCCGGCACACCCAAGGTAACGGTCATTGGCAACGTACCCACCAGCGGAAACTTGCCACCTGTCGTGGGAACGCAAAGGCATGAGATGGAACTACACCGACGCGATGATCGATATTGAGACGCTGGACACCCGGCCTTCAGCCGTCGTTATCGCCATCGGTGTCGTCCTGTTCAATCGCCGGGAACCGTCCATCAAAATGAAGGGTCTTCACCTGGTCTTCGGTAAAAAGGAGTTCCGGGACGAACAGATCATGATGGGTCGAACCGTTGATAAGAAAACGGTGATCTGGTGGAAAGGTCAGGAGCCTGCAGCGAAGAAGATTTTCAAACAGGCGAACGTGAAGTCTATGACCGATATGTTCGAGAAACTGACCGCTTTCCTGACCCAAGGGGACGTTAAGTACCTGATCTGGGGTAACGGCGCTTCGTTCGACAACACCATTGTCACCAGCCTCTACGATTCGTTCGGGTTGGAAGCCCCATGGAAGTTCTGGAACGACCGCTGTTTCAGGACCTTCAAAGGGGAACACGGTCACATTGCTCGCCCTCCTGAGTTCCAGGGTGTGAAGCACAACGCCGAAGACGATGCCCGTCAGCAAGCCCGGTACCTGCAAGCAATCTACCAGGAACTTCAGAAGTACAACATTCAATCGTATAAGGATCGTCAATCATGAATATCGGTTTCGTAGGAATCAAGATTCGCCGTCTCCACCCTGACGCCCATCAACTTCGCCGCGGTTCCAGTGGTGCTGCAGGTACAGACGTTGCCTATGTCGGTAACCACCCGCTCATTATCCATCCCGGACAGGTGGTAAAGGTCCCTACTGGTTGGGCGTTTGAGCTCCCAGATCACATTGCAATGCAGATTCTTCCCCGCTCAGGGCTCTCTACCAAACGACATCTGCGACCAGCCAACACACCTGGTCTTCTGGACCCGGACTACCGTGGAGAACTGTTCGTCGCCCTGGAGAACTTTGGCAACGATGTGCAGGTCATTGAACCTGGTGATTACGTCGCCCAACTGATGTTCACCCCGTTCTATAAACCGCTGTTCCAGGTGGAGAACAAGTTGGAAGAAACGGAACGGGGCGATGGTGGTTTCGGTAGCACTGAGGAACGGAACCGGGGATAGTCATGACCGAGATTACAACCAACGATTATGCATACGACATAGAGACGTATCCGAATGTCTGGACCTGTTGGGTGGGTAGTCTCAGAACTGGTCGTTCGAAGACCTTTGAAATCAGTCGTCGCAGAAATGACCTGGGGCCGTTCAAGGCGTTCATGCAGCGCCTACGGTCCAAGGGTTGCCGGATGGTCGGGTTCAACAACGAAGGATACGACTACCCGGTGATCCACTATCTGCTGACCGACCTGGCAGATGAGAAGGACGTTGAGACGATCAACCGGAAACTGTTCGAAAAGTCCAAGTCGATCATCGAAGCACCTCACTTTAAACGGTTTGCACATGTGATCTGGTCCAATGATCAGATCGTTCCACAAATTGACCTGTTCAAGATTCACCACTTCGACAACCAGGCCAAGTCCACCAGTCTGAAGATGCTCGAATTCAACATGCGAATGAAGGACATTCGTGATCTTCCTTTCCCTGCTGAGACCGTGTTGAACCATAAACAGATCGGTCACCTGGTGGATTACAACGGCCACGATGGTGCTGCTACTGTCCTGTTCCACTCTCACACTGTCGGCATGATCCGATTCCGCGAATCCATGTCTGCCAAGTACGACCAGAATTTCCTGAATCACAACAACGGGAAGATCGGTAAGGCCATATTCATCGACCAGATCGAACGGAAGATGGGTAAACATGCATGCTTCACCCGCGAAGGTGGAAAGAAGAAACCCCGGCAGACCAAGCGTGACAGTATCGACCTGGGTGAAGTGATCTTCGATTACGTCGAGTTTGAGACCGAACCATTCAAGGCGGTTGAAAGCTGGCTCCGACAGCAAGTGATCACCGAAACCAAGGGTGTGTTCAGTGACCTGCCTCTGGAACGAATGCTTGAATTCATCGAGTTTTCACCTATTTCCGAGTTACCGAAGGTTCGCGCCTGGATTGAGGAAAGCGAAGAAGCCGCCCTTATGGGAGGTGAGTGGCCGAAGGAACCCCGGGTGAAAAAGGCAATACGCCGCCTGTCGGTCATGCTCGACGGTGTTGAATTCGTGTTCGGCACCGGTGGTATCCATGCCTCCTTGCACAACACACGGGTCGATTCCGACGATGATTACGTGATCGTCGACCTCGACGTGACCAGTTACTACCCTTCCCTGGCAATCGTCAATCGCGTGTATCCGGAACACTTGGGTGAGGAATTCTGTGACATCTACCAGGGCATCAAAGAACAGCGACTGAAGTACAAAAAAGGGACCGACGAGAACAAGGCACTGAAGGAATCATTGAACATCCCCTACGGTGACTCCAACAGTCAGTTCGGTCCTTTCTACGACCCCAAGTACACCATGACCATCACCATCAACGGTCAGCTTTCCCTGTGCATGCTCTATGAGCAACTTCGCCACATCGACGGGCTTTCGCTGATCCAGGTGAACACGGACGGTCTCACGGTGAAGTTGCCCCGGGACCAGGTTGACACATTGATGTACGTGAAATCCGAGTGGGAAGCAGTCACCGGTCTCGACCTGGAAGATGCCACTTACGATTTCATGCACATCCGGGACGTGAACAACTACGTCGCCAAGTACGCTGATTCCGACAAGGTGAAACGCAAAGGTGCTTATGCCTTCATTCGCCCGGACGAGGAAGGTGCTGAACTGGGCTGGCACCAGAACCACAGTGCCCTGGTCACCCAGAAAGCCGCGTGTGCCTACATTGTCGATGGTACCGACATCCGGGATTTCATCGAATGTCACGACAACGACTGGGATTTCCTGCTTCGAACCAAGGTACCACGGTCCTCCTTCCTGGAAGGCGACTGGGGACTCGGGCTCACAGAGACCTACCAGAACATCAGTCGCTACTACATCGCCAACGATGGTCCCGAACTGTTCAAGGTCATGCCGCCGCTCGCCAAAAATCCTGACAAGTGGCGTCGGATGGCCGTCAACAAGGGCTGGAAAGTCCATATCTGCAACCACTTCACCGGTATCGACCCGGACGTTATCAACTACGACTGGTACGTTGCCGAGGCTGAGAAACTGGTGAACTTTATAGAGCGAGACGAAGAATGAATGAGCGCAAACGCATTTATGTAATGAGAGAGGACCACATTGGGTTCGGAATCTGGTGGAGACGACACATTGATTTTGAACTGGAAATTGGTATTGCACTGCCGTTTATGGTGGTGGGTTTGGGTTTTGGGAGGAAAATCGGATGAAACTGATGATTATGGGTTACGGTCGGCACGGGAAAGACACCGTGTGTGAGCTACTGAAGGAGATGTACGGATTCACGTTCGTATCAAGCTCCTATGCCGCCGCTGAACACGTCGTTTACCCGGTAGTCAGAGACCTGATCGGTTACAGCACCCTAGAAGAATGCTACAACGACCGACACAACCACCGAGCGTTATGGTTCGAATTAATCAAGGCTTTCAATCATCAGGACAAAGCGAACCTTGGTCGCCTGATATACCGCGACTACGACATTTACTGTGGGGTCCGGAATGCCGAGGAATTCGACGGTATAAGAAAGGCTGGTCTTTTCGATTACTCGATCTGGGTGGATCGCAGTAAAACCTTGCCTACAGAACCAACTAAAAGTTGTACGGTCGGTCCCTGGATGGCAGATTATATCCTCGACAACAACGGCAATCTCGATGAATTGAGATCGGAAATACGAATGATGGCCGATCGCCTCAAGGTGATGTTTGAAATGGATAAGCGAGGTTGGTGATGAGCGGTACCAGCGAACGTCTATTGGAGCGGAACGAAGAAACCGCTTACCAGATGAAAGAGAACGAGATCAACAGCATTCGCAGTCAATTACCGAAACCAGGGACGCTCGGTCCCGAGGACTGCCAGGAGTGCGGAAATGACATCCCCATGGGGCGCCGGCAACACGGGTTCGACCTGTGTGTGGGATGCGCCACGGTTCGGGAGGTGAAACATGGTCGATGATCCAATGCTCGTCCTTGAGGGCGACCGGAAGAAGGGTAAGGTCGAGAAGCGGGCACTTCTGGAAAAAGACGTTGAAGACCCAGTTTGCCGCTACGCCCGAAACCGCCATGGAATGAAGGCTGAGAAATTTACATCACCCAGTCGCAGAGCGGTACCAGATCGTCTGTTCAGTGTGAAAACCAAGTCACCCGGTGGGTTCGCGTTCTTCATTGAATTCAAAGCACCTGGTAAAGAAGCCACTGAAAAGCAGGCGAAGGACCACAAGGAACGCCGGAAGATGGGATTCAAGGTTTTCGTGGTGGACGACATCACCCGTGGTAAACGAATCGTGGACGCGATGGCAGCGTTTGCGGCCGAACTGTGACCGGAGATACAACCAGTGGTTGCCTATTACAACGAGATTGACCCTTACGCCGCTGAATGGCTGCGGAACCTGATACTCATGGGTGAAATCGCCCCGGGTATCGTTGATGAACGAAGCATAGAGGATGTATCACCAGATGACCTTCGAGAGTTCACCCAATGTCACTTCTTCGCTGGAATCGGTGTCTGGTCCCTCTCTCTCCGGAGAGCCGGATGGTCTGATGATCGACCAATCTGGACCGGCTCATGCCCCTGTCAGCCCTTCAGCTCGTCAGGTCGCAGAACTGGGTTTGCTGATGAGCGGCATCTATGGCCTCACTGGTACTGGCTCATCGACGAGTGCCGACCTTCAGCAATCGTTGGAGAACAGGTTGCAAGTAAGGATGCAGGGCCTTGGATCGACCTTGTACAGGCTGACCTGGAAGCCCTGGACTACGCCTTCGGGTGTGTCCCGTTTCCGTCTGCGGGCGTCGGTGCCCCGCACATCCGCGACCGGGCGTACTGGTTGGCCCACAGCAGCAGCACGGGATTGGAGAAGCGAGTCGGCAACGGACGAGTTCAACGAGAAAAGATGGTCACACGCCAGGGGCAAACCGCTATCGGCAGTGGCGACTTTATCAGGGTGGGGAACACCGCAGGCCAGGGACCATTTCCCCTCACACAGTCCGGAGTACATAGAGGCGAAGAAAGCACAGGGGCACGGGATGTCGAACCTGAACGATCAGGTGCCTCTATCAACCCCGGCCCGACTAACGGCTTCTGGGCTTCTTCTGACTGGTTGTTCTGCCGGGATGGAAAGTGGAGGCCAGTTGAACCCGGCACATTCCCGCTGGCTCATGGGGCTCCCGCCCGAGTGGGACGATTGCGCGCCTACGGAAACGCGATCAACGCGGAAGCAGCCACCGTATTCATCGAATCGGTGATGGATACCTTTGAACTCAATTACAACTAAAGGTTGATTATGGACATCTACGAAACGCATTTTGATCCCGACACGAAAGAAGTAACCCGTCATTCCGAAATCAGCGATTACGAAGGAATGGACGAGGCAGAGTTGATGCACGGTGAACCTATCGTTGCCCGGGGCTCCTACCAGGTACACGAAGGTGGACTGATGTTCAGCACTTTTCCATGGAGCCTACCGTCGGCCGCGCCTGCCACTTCCGATCCAGTCTGGGCGAGGTGAACATGTTATTGACCCGAGACATGATGCACCCGTACCAGAATCGAGCGTCAGACTTCATCTGTGACATTGCCGGCAGTTCTGCAAACGGGTGTGCGTTGTGGTTGGACATGGGACTGGGGAAAACCGTCAGCACCGCTACTGCCGCGAATGACCTACTTATGGACCTATCGGTGGGACGGGTGCTGATCATCGCTCCGAAACGAGTTGCCCTGACCACCTGGCCGCTGGAACTGAGGAACTGGGACCACCTGATGCATCTCCGCTTCTCGGTGATCGCCGGTAACCAGAAACAACGCACCTCTGCCATCCTGCAACGGGCTGAAGTTCACATCATCAGCCGGGACAACGTTCAATGGCTGGTGCGAATGGTGGGTAAACAGTGGCCGTGGGACATGGTGATCATCGACGAAAGTTCCTCGTTTAAATCACAGTCCAGTAACCGGTGGAAAGCACTGAAAGCCGTCCTCCGGAACATCACCCGCGTTGTTGAGTTGTCGGCCACACCGGCTCCCCAAGGATTGATTGACCTATGGGCTCAGTTCTACCTGTTGGATAAGGGTGAACGCCTGGGTGCAACCGAGAAAGCCTACAAACAACGGTGGTTCCACGAAGATCGGGAAAAACGTCTCATCGTCCCCCGTGATTTCGCTGATACGGAAATCCATGAACGTGTCTCCGACATCACCATGCACATGAGTGCCGAAGACTACCTGGACATGCCGGAAAAGATCATCAACAAGATCGAGGTGGACCTGCCCCGGGACAAACTGATCCAGTACCAGAACTTCGAACGGGACATGATCCTGGAAATGGAGGAACTAGACCTTGAGGTTGAAGCGGAGAACGCCGCTACCCTCACCGGGAAACTCCTTCAGTTCGCCAATGGTGCCATCTACAAGGACGAGGCTCGCAATTGGGAACTCATGCACGATGAGAAAATTGAAGCACTGAAGGAGATCGTCGAGGCACACAACGGTTATCCGATCCTGGTGGCTTACAACTTTCGGTCTGACCTTGCCAGACTTCAGAAAGCATTCCCCCAGGCAGTGGTTATGGATGATGACCCGGATACACAATTACGGTGGAATAATGGTGAAATTGAAATACTTCTTACTCACCCTGCCAGTTCCGGTCATGGACTGAACCTTCAGAAAGGTTCCAACGTAATTGTATGGTTTGGTTTGAACTGGTCACTTGAGCTCTACTTACAGTTGATTGGCCGGTTGTATCGGCAGGGTCAGACTCAAAAGACAGTTGTAATACATCATATTGTTGCCCGACACACCGTTGATGAACGGGTACTTCGGGTGGTGAGTAAAAAGGAGGCAACACAGAAGGAACTTCTTGAAGCCGTTAAGATGGTTGCGTGATGTACGTAAATTGACAATTAAATATCAACTAATAATTGACAATAGTTTGTTGTTAGTTGATTATTCAACTACAAGGTTAGGTTTTTCGTAATAATGAAGCGGTCAATCTAATTGCTGTTATGAAGAATCCCTAACTATTGGGTGCAGTCGGACACCACCGGAACGGTGCCGCTGACCTTGGCGTTAGTTGAATTGTTGAATAAGGAGATTGTCATGGCCGACCATCGTGAGTTTGCACTAAGGCTGAAGCAGGCTTGTGATCGATCACAGGACGTGCCTGCACTAGGTAAAGGACAACAGACCTGGCTTTCAGATCGACTGGGAATTAGTCAGGAAGCGGTACGTCGTTACTTCGAGGGTCAAAGTCGCCCTCGCCCTAAACTGATGACCCAACTGGCGAAGATTCTTAACGTCGATGAATCCTGGTTGGCACTGGGTAAGTCATCAGAACTCTCTGACAACGAGAGAAAGCAATACAGTCAGAAAGCGGATGCCGCGGCTTATATGTTGTTCGGGATTTTCATGAGCGCCGGCTACACCTGTGCGTTCGAGGAAGAAGAACCCGGTGTCGATTTTTACGCCATCCGTAGTGGAAAGCAGATCGCTGTATCTGTCACCGTTGGATGGCCGAAATCGAAGAACAACTACGTTGCGACCGTTCGGGAAAACTCGGGTAAGCGCCTTAACCTTTGCGTTATATCAACCGACCCCGGTGTTAGCGACATCCTGGTAATGGATCAGGACGGTGTGACCACCCACGGTGACGCGAAAACCGACATGATTCACGTACCAGTGAAGAAGGAAAAGCAGGGTTACCACACCGAGGGTAGAACCTGGGTGCAGTTGAAAGACTCCGAAATCCTCTGATCTCTCCTAACCCGGTTTCGACCGGGTTTTTACTTGCCCTCAATACAACCAACTGTTATATTTTGCTTATCGATACAACTAAAGGTAGTTTTAATGATGGTAAGTAGAAAGAAGTTCAACGATCAGGCAAAGCGACTGAAGCGTAAGCAGTTCATCACCGGTGCAGAAGCCAGGGATCACTTGGCACGTCAACAGGGTTACACCGACTTTGCCGCCATGGAAAAAGCATTGCGAGTGACGGGAGAGTGGAAATGAACCAACAGAAACCGTGGGTACCAGTCAACGAGGTATTCGATCACTTCGGGTACAAGAACCAGAAGTCCGCCCTGGCTGCAATTACAGCCGGAACATTCCCGGTGGAGACATTCCGTGTCGGTCGAATCCGAGCAGTCCACCGTGAGGTTTACAACGCCTATTTTGGGCAATTCCGTGATGAAGGATTGGAGCGCATCACCGGTGCAAAATAAGGTTCAGAAATGTTCAACCTGTAGTTACATCCAATGGTTCACACCTATGGGTACAACTGCAGGTTTTCTTTTCAACTACGTTATTGATTTCAAATAACTATTCACGCCGTTTATATGCTGACATCAGGGCATGCACACCGCTTATATCTCCATAACCTCTTGTGGAGCCTAGTAAATTTTGAAGATAGGCGAAAACCGCGCTCAGCGTCCCCCGCGGTATCCAGTTTTACCTGGGAAGGACCCATTCGTTTATAATCAATCACTTAGCTTGTTCCAGGCAGGATCGGGACGGTCGGCACCAGGGCACCAGTACACCAGGGCACTAGACAATCAGTACACCAGGACACCACAACAACCACCAGCCACACGGCACCAGGGCACCAGGGCACCAGGGCACCAGTAAACCAGGTTGAACCAGTATCAGGGGATAGGATAGACGGGTATAAAAAGACCGGCATGATAGCCGGCAAAAGGGGAATGCTTAGAAAGGGATTATTTAAAAAGGGATACTAGCAGGGCAATGAATAGCCATAGTAAAACCGAACTATAAAAGCCGCTTTCACTGTCTGGTATCTGATCCTGCAGCATTAGACCAAGGGATAAACAGACCAATAGAATCAGTATTTGCATTACGCCACCATAACCCGGACATAATGCCCTTCACTGGTGTAGTCGGAAAAATAGCCGTTATTGCCAAGGGTACGGAAAACGCTTTTTTTGTATTCTTCTGTTTCCGGCAATCCGTTTAACTCAATAAACGCGGTTACACTCATATATTGAGCCGCTACTATCTGATTCAATTCGGGATGTATATATTCGACAATATACCGGCCTTTATGGCGTAGTTCTGTTTCTGTTAGTTCTGGCATGGTGTTAGAAAACATAACTATTTCCCCTTTTTGTTTTCTTCAATAATCCGTTTGATTTCATCCGTACCTATAGAATAACAACGGCCGCCGGATAGCAGTTTAACAACGCTATAGGGCTCACAACGGATTATTTCACCAGTTTTATAACCGCTATGGGTATTCCTGGCGGTAACCTTACAGATTACGCAATCACCAGTATTAAAGCCGTTACCATTGGTGATTGATTCAATAAATTCAATTGGTTTAACTGCTATGGGACCGCGTAAAGCATCATAATAGACTGTCATAATAAACCCCTTTTATTCTGTTTCGTCTGCTACGGTTACCAGGTAGTCCCGGCTTTCTAGTTCATTCAATAGCGACTGATATTCTTCACTGGTGGCGACTTCTAACTCATCCAATAATTCCGGGCTGGCGGCACTATGCTGACCTATATGTTGGTAACTGGTGATATAACCCGGACTGGCGCTGTTATCGTCCCATAACGCTATGATGTCACCGTCGGGAAACTTTCGGAAACTAACGACAATACCACCGGCTAACTGGTGTAATAGTTCATACGCTATCTGTTCCCCTGTTCCCTTTTCAGGTCCATTCGTGCAACCAGGGGAGAAAATGCGACCAATAGCCGATAGTGCCTGATAGCCTTTTGAAAATTGCCCGCTATGCCATTCTGTAAAATGCCAGTACGCACCTACTAATAGATCATCTAAACGGAATTCGTTATGTTCCCCTGTTTCCTGTAAGAAAAATTCAGGGGTTTCTGTTTCTGCTACCATGTCCGCCAGTCTAATAATACAATCCGTTACCCGTTCATAGGATAGCCGGCCGTTAATGGTGGCAATGGTGTTATAGGCTACGTTATACAGTCGATTGATGTTTTTTAGTTGGTTTCGCATGGTGGTTTCCCCTTTTAACTGATATACGTCGCTATCTGGTATTGTTCGCCGTCATCCGATAACCGAACCAGGACACCAGAAAAGGCGCTGTCATGTTCTATACCTTGCCAGTCATTAGGAATATCGCAATGTTCAGGTAAAAGCATAAAGCCGGATACGTGATAATAACGGCCGCGATATTTAATAAAACCGTCTGTTTTTTCGTCATCATCCAAGTAATCGAAATCAGAATTTAAAACGGTTTCCGGGATTTCGTAACCGTAAAGAAAATTACGCCATTGATAATTGGTGATAATTTCCATTAGTAAAAATCCCCGTTTTCCGTGAATTCCCATTCATTAACCGTCATTGCTTCATCTATCGCTTCATCCGATACCAGGTATTCATACTCGGATTGCAGTGAATAATAAATATCCTGCATTAGTTCGCGTAATGTATCGGTTATATTTTCTTCCATATCTGAAGAATCGGACCAATAACCGTTTACATGTTCACCAGGATCAACGGAAACCGTTACAGACTGTTCATGGCAATAACGGCCGGTATGGTGAATGGTGGCGGATATTCCGTAAAAGTATTTCTTTTGTTCTTCCTGCAATTGCTCGCCAATATTTTCTAGTTTCTTGTATAGTTCGCCACCGGTTTCCTTTTTAATGACCTGTTTCCATCCCTTCCGGTAACTATAAGAACCAGTAAAACAAGCGCCATCCCCTTGTGACGAAAAGCCGGAAAAATAAATATTAGCTATTTCAATTCCGAGATAACCGGCTAACTCTTTCCATTCGTCAATAGTGCAATCGTACCATTCATAATCTAAACCGTTCTGGCGATACCATTCACGGGCTTTTTCTTTTGCGGATTCGGACAATTCATTAAACTGGTATAAATAAACTTTTTGATTTCGCATTTTCTTTCCCCTTGGTTTTCAATACTATTTTTAGTTGTAAATGCTGGCGGATTTATCCCGCGTTTATAGTTCCTGCAGCCATTCTTCAGACTCGGAAACCCAAAAAGCAAAATGGTTAACGGTTACACTGAATTCATCCGTTTGATTTTCTGCATGTTCCCCGGCTTTTTGGTACTGTTCTGCTAATCCCCAGTTTCCCCGGTCTCTTTCTTCAATTTCCCGGCTTTCAATTTCTTCAGTGATATATTCCCGGGCTGATTCAAAATCAGGAAAGGTTACGGGCTCACTATCCGGCATATAACCGCACATATTGAAGCCGGCCGCGTATGGTTCCACGTCATCCGCTAAACTTTCGATTTCAGAAACCAGGGATTGTATAGTCTCGCTGATTTCCTCATATTGTCCCGCTTGAATCATATTAATCAGATCATTTTCACGCGGTAAGCCGTTTTCGCTTGCCTCGTCACAATAGCCAATTCGAGAAAGGTTAGAAGCCAACCAGGACAAAAGCCGGCCGTTGTAAACGTCAATTAACCCGTCTGCTATTTCGTGGGTTTCATCTTCCCAATTATCGGGATCAATATCCGCCAGACTATCAGCGGCCAATGAAATCCAACTATAACGCCAGTCATCCGGCATTAGTCCGCCGTGCACCTCCCTGCAGACATCCTGACACCAGGATGGTGCACTATCACCCAAACAAACAAACGTGTCCCCGTTGTCCCTTTCCTTAACTTGGAATTGATTAGCGAAAAATTGCATGATCTGATTTTTAACGGTTTTCATAATCTGTTTCCCCTTATCGTTTCAATTGTTGGTTGTAACCGTTACCAAACCTTACCCGGCCGGTTATCCGCTGCAGTGATAGCCGAAAGCCGAAATTTATAACTGGCTTTCATGTTCGCCAGTCGTGTGATTTTTGCCTGTAGTTTTACTGCCTTTACGTATTCAGTGTTCATTGTGCTATTTCCTTTTGGTTGTCGCTTCTACTGTTAGTTGTATTACAGGCCGATAGAAGACAAGGCGCTAGAAAGGGCACCATAACCGGCCGCTGCAGTGATAACCGTGTAAATCAAGATACCTTTGAACATGTTGAAACCCTCGTTTTTGCTGAATATGTGCGAACTATAGAACGCCTATCAGTGGTTGTCAACTATTAGTTGAATATAAAACCGTAACTAGAAAACCAGGACACCAGGACACCAGGAAACCCGGCCGGTCGTTTCTCCCTTACCAGGTAGCCACCAGGACACCAGGAAACCCGGAAACCGCCAGCAACGGCACCAGGGCACCAGTAAACCCGTCAATATCGACATAAGTTATTGATTTAACAGGTCGATCGACATTATCGCGCACCAGTGAACCAGGGCGCAGTAAACCGTAAGTTATTGATTTTACGCAGGGAAGTACCAAACGGCGTCCCTATTTCAGAATCACCGTCGGTATAAATTTTCAGAGAGGAAATTACTTCGGCATCCCTGCCGGTATACGACGAGCTTACTTGAGAAACCTTGCCTGCCACTCGGCACCCTGGCTACTTCGGCAAACCCGCCTGTCCCTTACTTCAGAAGTCCCGCCTGCCACTCGGACCATCGTGTAATTCTTCCGGCTTCAACTGGACGTAGCGGCGAAGTTGGTTAATATCCCGGTGTCCGGAAACCTTGGCAACTTCCATCACACCATAGCCTCGTTCAAAGAGTCGGCTGATCCCTTCATGTCGAAGGTCATGGAAATGTAGATCGTCGATACCCACCGACTGACAGGCACGACGGAAAGCCGTTCCGATGGCCTTCACCTGGTACGGGAAAACCAGTTCCCCTTTCTTCGGTTGCTTGTCGATCAGTTTGTAGGCGTCACCCAGTAGTGGCACCTCCTGGTCGTTCCAGGCTTTCTGTGATGGGTGTTTCCTGGACTTGATGACAATGGTCTTCTTCACGGTGTCCACGTCCTGCCAGCGTATTGTGGTGATCTCCCCTGCCCTCATGCAGGACTCAATGGCAAAACGCACAATGTCACCCATTGGTGAACGGTAGTAGTTGTTCCCGTCGATGTGTTCCAGGAGCCGGGAGAGTTCTTCCTTTGACGGCCGGCGATCCCGTTCAACCGACTTCCCGGTGAGTCCGTACCGTTTACAATGGGTGGCTGCAGAGTCATAGGCGGACCAATCGAACCTGGCTCCCCAGATATGCTTACCGGTGTGCAGTAGTCCCCTCAGATAGATCATGTCCTGTTGCACCGTGGAGGGAGAACAGTAGCTTGCCCTTTCCCGTGCGAAATTCACTATGGCTTCGGCATCCAGTTTGGAAGATCGGCGGTCACCCAGGTATCGGCGGATCATTTCCAGGCTTGCCCGTTTGGTTCTACCTGGTGGATTGTGGGTTTCGAGTTCATCCATGTACCGGTCAATCATGTCGGTAACCAGCATATCCATGCCAGCCGCCTCCTGGTTCTCCACATCACCCTCTATCCGTGCAGCCCACCGTTGGGCTTCCGCTTTGGTGTTATGGGTCTTGGAGACGGGCTTGTACCCCTTCCTGCGGACTATCGCTCTCCACTTATTGCCCCGTTTCTGGAACGTCGCCATACTCTGCACCTCGTTACTTGAAATTCCGTGCCGGTCCCTTACTTCAAAGATCGCGCCGGTCCCGGTACTCCGGTGTACCAGTGGTACAATATTGGTACATGAAGGTACTCGTTGGCAATTATTTTCGTTGTAAATCAATAGTTGAAACTAGAACGTCAGAGCACCAGAAATGCAGGTAAGTACATGAAAGTATTGGATAGAACGTTCTCTGTGGCCCCGATGATGGA
>NZ_JAFCAE010000012.1:0-5183 GCF_028581595.1 Marinobacter sp. DS40M6
GAGCCTGACGATGACCTACTCTCACATGGGCAGAAGCCACACTACCATCGGCGCTGGTCTGTTTCACGGCTGAGTTCGGGATGGGATCAGGTGGTTCCAGACCGCTATGGTCGTCAGGCAAAACGGTTGATCACTGGGTGGACGAGGTAGAACGATGTGATGTTGATTTCGATTGAGCACAATGGCTCTTGCGTTATCCGCAATTGTCTTGGGTGTTATATAGTCAAGCCTCACGAGCAATTAGTATCGGTTAGCTCAACGCCTCGCAGCGCTTACACACCCGACCTATCAACGTCCTGGTCTTGAACGGCTCTTCAGGGACCTCAAGGGTCCAGGGAGATCTCATCTTGGAAGGGGCTTCCCGCTTAGATGCTTTCAGCGGTTATCCTATCCGAACATAGCTACCGGGCAATGCGTCTGGCGACACAACCCGAACACCAGCGGTTCGTCCACTCCGGTCCTCTCGTACTAGGAGCAGCTTTCCTCAAATCTCCAACGTCCACGGCAGATAGGGACCGAACTGTCTCACGACGTTCTAAACCCAGCTCGCGTACCACTTTAAATGGCGAACAGCCATACCCTTGGGACCGGCTTCAGCCCCAGGATGTGATGAGCCGACATCGAGGTGCCAAACACCGCCGTCGATGTGAACTCTTGGGCGGTATCAGCCTGTTATCCCCGGAGTACCTTTTATCCGTTGAGCGATGGCCCTTCCATACAGAACCACCGGATCACTATGACCTACTTTCGTACCTGCTCGACGTGTCTGTCTCGCAGTTAAGCGGGCTTGTGCCATTACACTAACCGCATGATGTCCGACCATGCTTAGCCCACCTTTGTGCTCCTCCGTTACGCTTTGGGAGGAGACCGCCCCAGTCAAACTACCCACCACACAGTGTCCTTAACCCCGATAAGGGGTCGAAGTTAGAACCTCAAACAGGTCAGGCTGGTATTTCAAGGTTGGCTCCACCAGAACTGGCGTCCTGGTTTCAAAGCCTCCCAGCTATCCTACACAAACATGCTCAAAGTTCACTGTGAAGCTATAGTAAAGGTTCACGGGGTCTTTCCGTCTAGCCGCGGATACACCGCATCTTCACGGCGATTTCAATTTCACTGAGTCTCGGGTAGAGACAGCGCCCCCATCGTTACGCCATTCGTGCAGGTCGGAACTTACCCGACAAGGAATTTCGCTACCTTAGGACCGTTATAGTTACGGCCGCCGTTTACCGGGGCTTCGATCAAGAGCTTCGCGCAAGCGCTAACCCCATCAATTAACCTTCCGGCACCGGGCAGGCGTCACACCGTATACGTCCACTTTCGTGTTTGCACAGTGCTGTGTTTTTAATAAACAGTCGCAGGGGCCTGGTATCTTCGACCGGCTTCTGCTCAACCCGCGAAGGGCGTCACATACCACCGGCGTGCCTTCTCCCGAAGTTACGGCACCATTTTGCCTAGTTCCTTTACCCGAGTTCTCTCAAGCGCCTTGGTATTCTCTACCTGACCACCTGTGTCGGTTTGGGGTACGGTCTCGAATAGCCTGAAGCTTAGAAGATTTTCCTGGAAGCAGGGCATCAATGACTTCCCGCCCTAAAAGGGCAGTCGTCGTCGCGTCTCGGCATTGTGGGACCGGATTTGCCTAATCCCACTGCCTACATGCTTAAACCGGGACAACCGTCGCCCGGCTCACCTAGCCTTCTCCGTCTCTCCATCGCAGCTATCCAAGGTACGGAAATATTAATCCGTTTCCCATCGACTACACCTTTCGGTCTCGCCTTAGGGGCCGACTCACCCTGCGCCGATTAGCGTTGCGCAGGAACCCTTGGTCTTCCGGCGTGGGGGTTTTTCACCCCCATTGTCGTTACTCATGTCAGCATTCGCACTTCTGATACCTCCAGCATGCCTCTCGACACACCTTCGCAGGCTTACAGAACGCTCCCCTACCCCGTGCACTTACGTGCACAGCCGCAGCTTCGGTAACCAGTTTGAGCCCCGTTACATCTTCCGCGCAGGCCGACTCGACTAGTGAGCTATTACGCTTTCTTTAAAGGATGGCTGCTTCTAAGCCAACCTCCTAGCTGTCTGAGCCTTCCCACATCGTTTCCCACTTAACTGGTATTTGGGGACCTTAGCTGGCGGTCTGGGTTGTTTCCCTCTTCACGATGGACGTTAGCACCCACCGTGTGTCTCCCGGATAGTACTCACAGGTATTCGGAGTTTGCATCGGGTTGGTAAGTCGGGATGACCCCCTAGCCGAAACAGTGCTCTACCCCCTGTGGTATTCGTCCGAGGCGCTACCTAAATAGCTTTCGGGGAGAACCAGCTATCTCCGGGCTTGATTAGCCTTTCACTCCGATCCACAAGTCATCCCCTGGCTTTTCAACGACAGTGGGTTCGGTCCTCCAGTTGATGTTACTCAACCTTCAACCTGCTCATGGATAGATCGCCCGGTTTCGGGTCTATGCCCAGCGACTAAATCGCCCTATTCAGACTCGGTTTCCCTACGGCTCCCCTAAACGGTTAACCTCGCCACTGAACATAAGTCGCTGACCCATTATACAAAAGGTACGCCGTCACGGAACAAGTCCGCTCCGACTGCTTGTACGCATACGGTTTCAGGATCTATTTCACTCCCCTCACAGGGGTTCTTTTCGCCTTTCCCTCACGGTACTGGTTCACTATCGGTCAGTCAGGAGTATTTAGCCTTGGAGGATGGTCCCCCCATGTTCAGACAGGATGTCTCGTGTCCCGTCCTACTCGATTTCACTGGACTCAGGTTTCGGATACGGGGCTATCACCCACTATGGCGGCTCTTTCCAGGGCCTTCTCCTACCAGTTGTCCAGCTTAAGGGCTGGTCCCCGTTCGCTCGCCGCTACTGAGGGAATCTCGGTTGATTTCTTTTCCTTCGGGTACTTAGATGTTTCAGTTCCCCGAGTTCGCCCCGTACGGCTATGTATTCACCGTACGGTACCGGTCCGAAGACCGGTGGGTTTCCCCATTCAGAGATGCCCGGATCACAGCTTGTTTGCCAGCTCCCCGAGCCTTATCGCAGGCTTCCACGTCTTTCATCGCCTCTGACTGCCAAGGCATCCACCGTATGCGCTTAGTTGCTTGACTATATAACCCCAAGACAACTGATCCGTTTCTCACACCCAACAAGAACGTCGTACCCACCGAAGTGAACACAACCTTCTCATTCAGAGATGAGATTCAGAGACAGTCACTCGAAGTCATATACAACCACTTCAACGACAACACCGGATAACGCTTGAAATCGCTATCACATTGAACACTTTCTCTCGGAGATAATGAGAAAAAGTATTCGTGTTCTATCTCGTCCAATTTGTTAAAGAGCAAATCTGACCCAGTGATCAGAAAGAAGAACTTCCGCTTAACAACTCTTGTCATTAAACCGAAACGCTTGTTTCTGCACACTGACCGAAGTCAGGCATTCATCGATCTGTCCAGGTATTGGTGGAGCTGAGCGGGATCGAACCGCTGACCTCCTGCGTGCAAGGCAGGCGCTCTCCCAACTGAGCTACAGCCCCTAAAAGCTATTTACAAGAATTGTGTAGATCTAGGCGTGTTCGGGCGCCGCATAGCCTGCTATGCAAGTCCGGACACAACGACGAGCTACGCAATTCTGGTGGGTCTGGGTGGACTTGAACCACCGACCTCACCCTTATCAGGGGTGCGCTCTAACCACCTGAGCTACAGACCCGGTTTTGCTTGTCCTGAAACAAGCCAAGTCGGGCCTGCATAGACCCTTTGCTCTCTTCTTAAGCTAACCAAGTAATTCGTGTGGACTCTGACCGAAGCATTCGGCTTCGTTTAAGGAGGTGATCCAGCCGCAGGTTCCCCTACGGCTACCTTGTTACGACTTCACCCCAGTCATGAACCACACCGTGGTGATCGTCCTCCCGAAGGTTAGACTAACCACTTCTGGTGCAATCCACTCCCATGGTGTGACGGGCGGTGTGTACAAGGCCCGGGAACGTATTCACCGCGACATTCTGATTCGCGATTACTAGCGATTCCGACTTCACGGAGTCGAGTTGCAGACTCCGATCCGGACTACGATGCGTTTTGTGAGATTAGCTCCCCCTCGCGGGTTTGCAGCCCTCTGTACGCACCATTGTAGCACGTGTGTAGCCCTGGCCGTAAGGGCCATGATGACCTGACGTCATCCCCACCTTCCTCCGGTTTGTCACCGGCAGTCTCCCTAGAGTTCTCAGCCGAACTGCTAGCAACTAGGGATAGGGGTTGCGCTCGTTACGGGACTTAACCCAACATCTCACGACACGAGCTGACGACGGCCATGCAGCACCTGTGTCAGAGTTCCCGAAGGCACCAATCCATCTCTGGAAAGTTCTCTGCATGTCAAGGCCAGGTAAGGTTCTTCGCGTTGCGTCGAATTAAACCACATGCTCCACCGCTTGTGCGGGCCCCCGTCAATTCATTTGAGTTTTAACCTTGCGGCCGTACTCCCCAGGCGGTCAACTTAGTGCGTTAGCTGCGCCACTAAGACTTCAAGAGTCCCAACGGCTAGTTGACATCGTTTACAGCGTGGACTACCAGGGTATCTAATCCTGTTTGCTCCCCACGCTTTCGCACCTCAGTGTCAGTATTGGTCCAGAGTGCCGCCTTCGCCACTGGTGTTCCTTCCTATATCTACGCATTTCACCGCTACACAGGAAATTCCACACTCCTCTACCATACTCTAGCCTGACAGTTCGAAATGCCGTTCCCAGGTTGAGCCCGGGGCTTTCACATCTCGCTTATCAAACCACCTACGCGCGCTTTACGCCCAGTAATTCCGATTAACGCTTGCACCCTCCGTATTACCGCGGCTGCTGGCACGGAGTTAGCCGGTGCTTCTTCTGTGAGTAACGTCAAGCCTCACGAGTATTAGTCGTAAGGTTTTCCTCCTCACTGAAAGTGCTTTACAACCCGAAAGCCTTCTTCACACACGCGGCATGGCTGGATCAGGGTTGCCCCCATTGTCCAATATTCCCCACTGCTGCCTCCCGTAGGAGTTCGGGCCGTGTCTCAGTCCCGATGTGGCTGATCATCCTCTCAGACCAGCTACGGATCGTCGCCTTGGTAGGCTCTTACCCCACCAACTAGCTAATCCGACATAGGCACATCCAATAGCGCAAGGTCCGAAGATCCCCTGCTTTCCCCC
>NZ_JAFCAE010000013.1:0-4886 GCF_028581595.1 Marinobacter sp. DS40M6
GCCTTGGTTACCGGACTCCGATAGAGTTCGAAGGAATCAATTAATGGGGCGTGTCCATTTTATTGGGGGAAGTCCACCTGCCTTGACCACTTTTCTGCCTCCTCTTTCGTGGCCAAAAACCATGCAGCATCATTCACCATCAACCTTTCTGAAAAGAGCCCCCCATTCCAAAGAGTAAGCCCGCTTACTGAACCTATTACGCAGTTTTCCATGAATGAAAAATTTGCAATATACATATTAACTTCCACCTATGCTTCGATAATTTTAAAGCGCAGGCATTACAGGTTATTGGATCTATTATTCTGCGCTACGCGAGTTTTTGGCGAGCATATTCAATCTCCGCTCCATATTTCTCAGGGCATTTAATCTCAACACATAGAACAGTTTAACGCCGGCCGCCCATAGCGGTATCGAAATATGAGCGATGATCTGACCCATTATCGAAAACCTCGATGCCCAAGGATAGGCCATGAGCACTGAAGCAAAAACTCCTAAAACAGAAATACTTAAACCCCAGCTCGATACAATTAGAAGACGTTTCACTCTTACCTCCTCAACAATAAATCAGATTCAACCCATTATATTTAAAAAACAAGGAGCAGAAAGGTTTGTTCTCCACAGGAGATGATCTAGGTACATTCCGGATAACTTTTGGGAATAACATTGTGTATTTTTTAGGTTGGCGCCACTGATTTGGTTCTCTCTCGAAACACCAGTGGTGGTTGCCCGCGATGAGGATTTTGTGCGTATGATTTTCTGACGGCCAAACCAGGCATCAAGCTGCTCCAGTTCCTCCAAAGTGCCGCGTCCCATCGTATCTCCGGCGTGTATCACGCACCTCCCCATCAGGATAGACTTCGCCAGTAATAGTTTGTTAATGAATTTCCTTTCGCTTGGTGTCCACGTGCCCTTTCGATGAATGCGCGTTGGACAACTACAAACTGCATTTAGATCGTCAATTGAGCCGGAATGGGACAATCACTAACTGGGAGGACGGATAAAATCAGCAAGGAGCTCGACAACGGAATCCGCCATATGGGCGCAACGGGCGCCATCAAATGGATAGACTGTTTCAAACCCACCCTGGATACGCGACTCCAGTAACAACTTAAGATGTCGTCTTGCGCGGAACAGGCGTGTTTTGACGGTCATAACGGTAATGCCGAGGTCCAGCGCAATGTCGGCCAACGCCATCCCTTCTGCCTCTCTGAGAACAAACACAACCCGAAGATGACTCGGCAGTTCGGATACTGCTGCCTCTAACCATTCCCGGAACTGTGCAACGCCGTGCTCGTTTTCGGGGGAACGTTGTCTGCTGCCTGGAAACGCTATGACTGATGCTTCCTGATGAAATTCTTCCGAGACCGAGTCGTATTCTTCGGTAGGCTGACGTTTTCTCAATCGCATTCGGGCAACATTTAACGCGATTTTAGTGGCCCAGGTTGAAAGCTTGGCATCCCCACGAAACTCTGCAATGCGGGAAAAGGCAATGAGGTAGGTTTCCTGGACGATCTCCTCGGCTTCGGCATCGTTATCCATAATGCCTCGGGCGATACGAAACAGACGCGGATTAAGCCTTCTGATCACCTCCCTTACAGCCGTTTCATGCCCCTGTTTTGCCAGTCTTACAAGCTCGTCTTCAGAGGTTTGCAAGCCAATGGTGGGCTTGGGCGATAGGGAGTCGACAGAAGTTTTCATAACGAGACCTTGTCAGCTTTCATTAACAATATCGCGGATCGAAGGGAATTGAGTCGCTACATGTCCACTCACTCCGCCCGCACGCAGAGCGGAACTATCCCAATCCACCATTTCAGGCGTTCCAACGACGATCCGCCCAACCATAGCCGCCATTTCATGCGGCACGCAGTAATAGTCATAAACACCAGGAATCGTCAGCGTCAGACTGAATTTCTGGTTCGGAAGCAAATGGCCACTACCGAACGGTTTGGCAGCCTTTGGCATCCGCCGCACCCGATCAAAATACTCAGGGTGATACGCCGTCACCGTGTGAGAATTCCCAGGATCCTGATTGACGAAGGTAATTGTTGTGCCCGGATCTACCGCAATCCCCTTCGGATCAAACCAAACCCTTTCACCTCTGGGTGTACCTTGCATCTTGATAACAACCTGGCTTTCGCCAGCAGCCTCAGTCACACCACTACTCAGAAGTAATAGCGAGCCCGACAACTTCAGTAATCTACGCCTTGAACAGTTCATAGCCAGATACCCGGCGGGCAGTCCAATCGGTATTTGAGAAACGTCTTACTGATCAGATGCTCTTATTTCAAAAAGGTTACGCGACAAACGTACAAATATTTTGAATTCCTATGGTCATCAACGGCCTCTATTCGCAAAACAAGGGGCGTAAGTTTCAGCACCCAGGCTGAGCCAGGGTTGGTCTTGCATGCTTTTCCCGTTTTATTCAAACCCAAGTAAGCGTTCTGCCTGCGATCCCAACCCAGTTCAGCCGTGTTATGCCATAGGCCCTCCTTGTGCTCTCAGATAACCAAAAGGGAGACAACTCGTCGCCTATTTGGCCAACCGATCTTTGGCGCCCTTGTCGTGGAATAGCACGACGTGAGCATGCGGACTTTCCACGCCGGGATGCCCTGCGTTGTAGTAGATGTCAACAGCCGTCACTTCATGAGATCCGATCGCTAGGTCATCGTAAGCGACACCGTTCTTCAATTCCTCAAGGGGCGTCATGTAGACGGTAGCCGACAACTTTCCATCGTGGTCATAGCTCAAGAATGGACCAGCGGGCAAAGTGTCCGGATCAACAAAAAGTGTCCCCAGGCCCGGCAGAAATGCAGGCAGCGGCAACACCTCGCTCACCTGCACATACGGTCCCTCCGGCGGCATCTGGGCAACCTTGTCTTCGTCATGGGCCAACGCGCCTGCTGCCAGACTCATACCCAACAAACCGATCAGTAACTTTTTCATAGCCATTCCTCGTTTGTGATTAATTAATGTGGCAATGAACCAGATGCAGCTCTGACGAAAAGGTTTCAGGCTTTTTTGTCGGTAGTGTCATCACGGCAATGCATTAAAGTGCCACCCACCGTCCGAAAACTTTCGGTAACCTTTTCCAATTTCCCGCATCTGTCGCTTTAGCCAGCCCTGAATAATCGGGGTTTGGGTGTATTTACGTGCGCCGTTACCGGCCTAACGAAGGAAACGGGATATGAACAGCAATAAGAAACACCTACAGACAGTAGGCGCCCTGGTGGGGGCAATTTGCATCGCAACATTGGTTGGGTGCAGTGACGGAAGTTCGCCTCCTTTCGCTGTGCAAAGCGTCAGCCCGGCAGCCGAGGGTGAACTGATTCCAGTTGATACCCAGGTTGCGATCACCTTTAACCGCTCACTTGATAGCACTACTTTTTCGGCCGCCGAGGTTCGCCTTGAATGTGACGAATCCGAGGTAACGTTTGCCGATGTCAGCTTCCAGAACAACGCGAGGACCGTTTTTTTGACCCCGGATACTCTCCTTCCCGAGAACAAGGACTGCGAAGTACAGATCGCTGCGGAAGTAAAGGATGTGTCCAATAACACGCTTGGAAAGGTCTTTGGATGGACGTTTGGGACAACGGCACGCCCGGAAACTCTTGCGCTCGGAAAAGAGATATTCCGCTATGACACATTTGGAGATGAACGTTTCTGGACGGACGTGCTGGAAATGCACGATGTTATTCAGTCAGCCGTTGATCCGGTCACAGCCCTTTCTGTGGGACTAAAAGTAGATGCGGAAGCACTTCCTGAAGCTGTAGTTAATGGAATCGCACAGGGAACCATTAATCTGGAGTCACCTGCGACCACCGTTGCATTACTCAAGCTGGATGCGGTAGTCGGTGTCAAAGGCACCGTGGAGGAGGTAAACGACGTGGATACGCTCACCAGTGTCGGTGTGACCTGCGCGTTGTGCCATTCGACCGTGGACAATTCCTTTGCCCCGGGCATTGGCAAACGACTTGACGGATGGGCCAACCGTGACCTGAACCCGGGTGCCATTATCGCCTTGTCGCCTGCACTTACTCCCGCACAAAAAGACATCTACAACTCCTGGGGGCCAGGGATGTACGACGCCAGGTTCAATCAGGACGGTATCAGCAGTCCGCATGTCATCACGCCTGCGTTTGGTCTGAACGGTATCGAAAAGACAACATCAACCGGAGACGGCAACGATATCGCCTATTGGAACCGATACGTCGCTGTCACCCAGATGGGTGGGGAAGGTTCCTTTTACGAACCCAGAACCGGGGTTGATGTAACCAACGGCACAGAAGATCTTGTAACGGATAAGCTCCCGGCGCTACAGGCTTATCAACTGTCGCTGCTCTCGCCAGAACCTCCCGAAGGTTCATTTGATCCTACAGCAGCAGCCCGTGGAGAAGAGCTGTTCAATGGCCAGGCACAGTGCTCTTCCTGCCATAGCGGGCCCAAGTTCACAGACGCGAATAGTCGTTTGCATGATCCATCGGATGTTGTGAGTGAACCGGAGCCTGACGGAGCTCCGGGGTACGCATCTCGAAGTGCAACCAAGATGTACCGCACAGCTCCGCTGGAAGGCATCTGGCAACACCCGCCCTATTTCCATAACGGAATGGCTGCAACGCTTGCGGATGTCGTCACGCTCTACAACGACCGAAAAGCCCTTGGTCTCGATGAGGATCAACAGAGTGACCTCGTCGAATATTTGAAGTCGTTGTAATGACCTGAAAGCTGCTAGGCGGTTGGCTCTCTATAACCACAATGAATGGAGAACTGGGACAGTGTCTTGATCACTGCCCAGGCCTCACATCTCAATTTGGGGGGGGGGGGGGGGGGGGGGGGGGGGGGGGGGGGGGGGGGGGGGGGGGGGGGGGGGGGGGGGGGGGGGGGGGGGG
>NZ_JAFCAE010000014.1:0-1696 GCF_028581595.1 Marinobacter sp. DS40M6
GCACCACCACGCTGGATCAGACGGCTCCGACCGTGGGCGTGAACCCCCGAACCACCAACGACACCACACCGGCACTGACCGGCACGGTGGATGACGCCAGTGCCGACGTCACCGTGACCGTGAATGGTAATGACTACAGCGCCACCAATAACGGTGATGGTACCTGGACCCTGGCCGACGACACATTGCCAGCGTTGGGTGCGGGGGATTACACCGTCACCGTAACCGCGGTTGATCCGGCGGGTAACGAAGGGTCGAACACCGGCACCCTCACCGTGGATACCTCCGTGCCGGCGGTGACCTTCGACAGGCTGTCCACGAACGACACGACCCCGGCGTTGAGCGGAACGGTGGACGATGCGGCCGCCGACGTCACCGTGACGGTGGACGGTAACGACTACAACGCCACCAACAATGGCGATGGCACCTGGACCCTGGCGGATGATCAGTTGCCGTCCCTGGCCGAGGGCGATTACACCGTTGAGGTAGCCGCCACGGGTGCGTCGGGCAACGCCGGTAGCGTCAGCGGTACGCTGACGATTGATACCACACCGCCGTCGGTCACCGTTGACCCGGCGGGGGATGGTGACCTGACCGGTACAGCGGAGCCGGGCAGCACGGTGAGCATTGACACGGATGGAGACGGCACGGCGGATTACACCCTCGAAGCCGATGTGGATGGCCGCTGGTCGGTGACGCCCGATGCGCCATTGGCCGATGGTACCGATGTGAGCGTGACGGCCACCGATGAAGCCGGTAATACCAGCGACCCGGTTACGATCACCGTGGACACGGTAGCGCCGAATGCGCCGACGCTGGCGTTGGCGAACGACACCGGCACCGACGGCGATGGTGTGACCATCGACGGTACCGTCACGGTCGGTGGCCTGGAGCCTGGCGCTACCTGGTCGTACTCCACCGATGGCGGGGCCACCTGGAACGAAGGTGCCGGCAATGGCTTTGAGCTGCCGGCGGGCGAGTACGCCGAAGGGGAGGTGCTGGCGCGCCAGACCGACGAGTCGGGCAACACCAGTGATGAGGGCAGCCTGATTGGGGTGACCGTGGACAACACCAGCCCCGGTGGTGCGGACGGCACGGATGCGCCCACGCTGCTGATCCCCGAAGCGGACAACGGCTTCATCGGCAACGATGAGTTGAGCGATGGCATCCAGGCGGTGGTCAGCCTGACGGTGGGGACCGAGGAAGGGGACACCGTCAGGGTAACCCTGACCGATGGTAACGGGGTTGAGCACACGTTCGAACATCTCGTAACAGGCGCAGACCTGGCCGCCGGCGACGTTGGCCTGGACCTGACGGGCCCGTTTGCCGAAGGGCTGTCGAATGCCGTGGCGGAGATTACCGACGAGGCGGGTAATGCCTCGCTGGCCACTAACGAGGTCACGTTCACGCTAGATGTGGATGCCCCGGATGCTCCAACGATTGATTCCGCCACTGACGATACCGGTGATGTGACGGGTGGTCTACTGAGTGGGTCGAGCACCGATGAGACCACGCCGATCTTGAACGGTACTGCGGAAGCGGGCAGCACGGTGACGCTGTTCCAGGACGGTAACGCGATCGGTACGACGGTAACGGATACCGGAGGTAACTGGAGTTTTGAAACACCGGCCCTGGCGGAAGGTGGCCACAACTTCACCGCCATGGCCACTGATGTGGCAGGGAACGAATCGCCTGT
>NZ_JAFCAE010000015.1:0-1270 GCF_028581595.1 Marinobacter sp. DS40M6
TGGACTTCCCCCAATAAAATGGACACGCCCCATTAATTGATTCCTTCGAACTCTATCGGAGTCCGGTAACCAAGGCCACTGTGCAGCCGTTGGCTGTTATAAAAACACTCAATATAGTTACTTATATGTTTCCGTAACTGCCGCATGGTCACGAAGCTCGTGGCGTGCAGCAACTCGCCCTTCAGTGTCTTGAAGAAGGACTCCACCTCGGCATTATCCGTACACTGTCCTGGGCGGTTCATGCTGTGCCGTACCCGGTACTGATTCAGCAGCGCCTGGGTCTTTTGAGCGCGATATTCGATACCACGATCCGTATGGAACAATAGACCTGAGGCCGGCTTACGGCTTGCGAAGGCCTCTCGGAGAGTTGCCCTGGCAAAATCTGCGCTCAGATTCTCACCTAGTCGCCAACTGATGATGCGTCGGGAATACAGATCCAACACCACCGCCAGGAACACGTATTTCTTCCCCAGCTTGATGTAGGTGACATCGCTGCTCCATTGCAGATTCGCTGCTGCCGGTTTGTCGGCCTCCAGTCGATGATTGGGCAGGGCTTTCAGGTCTTCCCTGAGCTTCCTCATTCGGCGATATACGCGGGCAACACGGGCTTTCATTCCCCATTCGCGCATGACCCTTGCAACCCGATTCTCACCCACAATCAGGCCCTCTTTACGAAGAGCCTGATAAACTCTAGGGCTACCATAACGGCCTTTACTGTCGCTGTAGACTCTGCGGATCTTTAACAGCAAATCAGCATTCTCAGCAGCTCTCTGACTGGGCTTGCGGTTTGCCCAGGCGTAGTAGCCAGACCGCGAGATGTTCAGGTGACGACACAGCGCCTTTACTCCGTGCTGTCCCCGGTGTTTCCAGACGAATCTGAACGCTTCCGTCGTTCCTCTGCCTGAAAACGTTGAAACTTTTTTAGGATGTCATTTTCCTCCTGAAGCTCCGCTATCCGGCGTTTCAGGCGGTTGATCTCATCCCTTTCCTTCATCAGCTTTTTGGCTTCATCAGGCGCTTTCTTCACCCGCTTCATGGCGAATTTTCCTTCCCGGTATTCCTTTCGCCAGCGTGACAGCATGAAGGGGTGAATATCCAGCGCCTCGGCGACCCCTTTTACACTTCGGTGGGGCTGGTAGCTCCATTCAACCGCTTTGACTTTGAACTCAATGCTGTACCTTTGGGTCTTCTTCCCCGTGATCATCTTCGGCATCGCTCTTCTCCTGTTGAGGAGTTATCGATGCGTGTCTACTGAAGTGGGGGAAGTCCA
>NZ_JAFCAE010000016.1:0-956 GCF_028581595.1 Marinobacter sp. DS40M6
CTGTCGGTATCGAGCGCATCGATAACGCCGTCGCCGTCACTGTCGCGTGGGTTCGACAGGTCACCACCGAACTCCTCTGCATCCGGAATACCGTCGCCGTCGGAGTCGTTGGACGTTGTGGACAGCCCGTTGTCGGCCTCATAGCCGTCGGGCACACCGTCACGATCCACGTCACACAGTGAGCTATTGGCATCCGGCTGACAGGCGTTCTTGATGAAACTGCCATCGGTCTCAGTTTCGTTGCCCGCCAGATCCATCGCAATGACCTGTACGTCCAGAGATCCATCCTGCAGGTTTGACAGGTCCAGGGTGCTGCTGAAGCGACCATTACCGTTGCCGTCATCCTGACATTGGAGCGTGCTGTCTGAAACCGAACGACCATCCTGATCACTGATCAGAATCCCGATCATGTCGGCGATTTCCGTGCACTGCCCTGACAGGGTGTAAGCCGTGGTGTTGTTGCCGTCTGCATTTGCCAGTGCGTCAAGTGTGACCGTAGGCGCCTGCAGATCGACAATGAGCTCACCTGACGTGGTGTCGCTGGCGGCTTGATCCTGGGCGTCACGGATCGTGGCGGTGACGTCGTACTGACCGTCTGCCAAGGCAGCGCCTGCAGGTATGGTCAATGCCCAGGCATTGCCATCAATCACAAGGGCAGGGTTGCTGTCCACGTAGGTTTGCCCGTTAACGGTCACATCAAACTGAGAACCACTGAAACTCTGCAGGGTTCCGTTCAGTGTCGGCGTGCTGTCATTGGTGATCAGGGTTTCTACCGTCGGCAGTACCTGGGCTCCGAAACCGGATGCGTTTTGGTCAACGGCATCGGCGATGCCGTCGCCATCCTGATCAGCGGTATCGTCGACCAGGCCATCATTGTCAGCATCGACAGTGGCGGCGTCATCGCGATTGCTGATGTCGAAGGGCCCGCTGCCGTCGTTGGCAGGGTTCGAGCTCTC
>NZ_JAFCAE010000017.1:0-788 GCF_028581595.1 Marinobacter sp. DS40M6
TCGTCGTCCGCAGGATTAAACAGGGTGCCCTGGTTGTTGGCCGGATCGTCGATCAGGCCATCTTCCGGCGCGCTGTCTGTGCCGCCGGCTTCGCGAACGTCGGTCAGGCCGTCGTTGTCGCTGTCGAGGTCACGATAGTCAGGCACGAGGTCGCCATCGGTGTTCACCAGGGTGGTCAGGGCATCATCAATGCCATCGTTGTTGCTGTCCGTACCACCTGTGTTGGTGACATCGAATTGATCGTGGATGCCGTCGCCATCGCTGTCGAGCAGCGGCAGCAGGTTGGTTTCGACACTATCGGGAATGCCGTCGTTGTCACTGTCGATGTCGAGCATGTCGACGGTGCCGTCGAGGTCGGTGTCGAGCAGGGCAACGATGTCATCATCAATACCGTCGTTATTGCTGTCGGTGCCGCCGGTGGTGTTGACGTCGAAGGCATCGTCAATGCCATCGCCATCGCTGTCACTGCCGGTTGAGAGGCCGTTCTCCAGGGCATCGGGAATACCGTCGTTGTCGCTGTCGGTATCCAGGTAGTCCGGGATCAGGTCACCATCGGCATCGGTCAGGCCGTTGAGGGTTTCGACCACATCGGGCACCCGGTCGTTGTCGCTGTCAGTGTCGCGATAGTCCGGCTGGCCGTCGCCATCTACGTCACGCGGGTTGTCGGCGTCTCCACCCAGTTCCTGGGCGTCGGAAATGCCGTCGTTGTCGCTGTCGGTATCGAGCGCATCGATAACGCCGTCGCCGTCACTGTCGCGTGGGTTCGACAGGTCACCACCGAACTCCTC
>NZ_JAFCAE010000001.1:0-901465 GCF_028581595.1 Marinobacter sp. DS40M6
CACGAACAGGTCTTTGGGGAGTTGGCCAAGGGTGGCCGTGAACTGCAGTCCGGTTGCCTGGGGCATGTCTTCGATCCTTGAAGCAGTAAAATCCTGAACCGCCAATACGGAAAACGTCCTGTTTCCGTATTGGCTCTGGTGCATAGTCTAATACAGACTGCGTGGCATCTGGTACCCCGCCAGCAACTGCTGTGTGAACGGGTTGGTATTACTGCCCGCATGCAGGCGATAACGCATCTCGCCATCGTCCAACGCAAACCGCACATCCACGGCACTGCTGCTCACGCCGGTGATGTCGGCTTCGTCCAGCAGGCGAAACAACGCCCAGGGGCCGTTTTCCGAAATACTGCGTGGCGAGCGGTTCACTTCCGTGGGCACCAGGGTCACCCGGCTCTCAACCGAATCCCTCAGTGTATTGGGCCACACCAGCGGAATGCTCTGGCTGGGGCCGTGGCTGAATTCGACCAGTTGCCCGTCCACGTTCATCACGCTGCGGCGCTTGTTGGAAGACAGGTGCAACGGCTCCAGTGCAAACTCGACATCCAATGAGCCGCTTCGCGTGAAGAAGGCACGGCGGATATTCTCAGCCTTCTCCAGCGAGGCCAGCACATCACGACGAACCAGGCTGGCGCGCTTGGAACCGGCAATGTGTTCCGGATGGTCTTCCAGAAACAGCTTCAGATTGTCGTTGTAAAACTGGTCCAGCACACCGTCCGGCGCAAAGAAGCGCTCGAAATCTTGCAGTGCGGCGTCGCGGCCGGCGCCCGGATTGAACGGGTAATGCCTGGCCAGACTCTGCTGGAACGGCTGGTAGACTTCCTGGTACCACTGGCGTTCCAGCTGCGCCACAGCCTGATCCAGCACCACGCGCCAGCTTTCCGATGCCAGCTTCTCAAGCATACGGTCCAGCGGTGCCGGCTGATTTGAGGCTACCCGTTGCAGGGTGAAGATCGGGTCCGCGCCTTGCAGGCCCATCCGGGCACGGGCGGCGGAAAGCGCAGCCTTGCCACGATCCGGTGCTTCCTGGATGCCACGCAGATAGGTGTGCAGGTTCTGAACCACGTCCATCACCTGTTCCATATCGCTGGGGTTGTCACCCCGTTTGTCGATCAATGCGTTCAGGTCGGTGAACTGTCGTTCAATTTCCTGAACCATTTGGAAGTGGGCGGACTGCTCCATCACTTTGCGGGCCGCTTCGGCTTCTTCACTACCACCGGGAATCAATCGGGTATTGGCGGTAACCTGCGCCAGCAACTGATTCAACGGCTCGTGACCGCTGGTCAGGCTTTCCAGAATACGCACACCATGGTTAAGGTCGCTGAAGCTCTGGATGTCCAGCCGGCTCAGCGCCCGACGCCAGCTCGCCACGTAGTTTTCCGCGTACAGGGATTGCAGTTGCGCCTGCAGCCGCGCTTCATCCGCCTTGCTGAAGTTCACATCGTCCCGACGGCCCAATACCCAGGCATCAACCAGAGCCAGTTCCGTCACCGAGCCGGATTTGCGCAGGAACCAGGAATCCAGGCCCTCACGGGTCAACAGTGATGGAATCACCACCGGATCTTCCTGTTCGGTGTTCTCCTCATCAAGAGGTTCGCCGAACTCATCCAGGCGTACGAACACGGTGCTGAAGGCCGGTCCGGACTCCCGGGCCAGATCCAGCGGTGAGCGGAAGTTCTGCTCCGCTTCTTTCTCCAGATCCCGATAAACCCGGTCCGGAGTCGCAATGCGGCCGAGCTCGTGCTGAGCCCATTGAACACTGCTGCGGAAGGGGGCCAGGGCCATGTCCGCGGTCTTGTCACCCGCTTCCACCCTCTGGTTCAGGTCCGTGTGCAGCATCGCATAGTCCAGGTGGCTGAGCAGCCGTTGTTGCAGATCCCGCTGCGCCGGGTAGGCGCGTTGCCAATAATCGCTCATGTAGCTGTGAACAATGTCCCGGCGGCGGCCACTGGCATCGTAGAGCATCCGCAATACACGCAAGTGGTCGAGGCGCTCAGAGCTGGTGTCCGGGGCATCGCTCATCTCTTCCATCACGCCCAGCATCAGCGCGGGCATGAACTGGTAGGCCAGCATGTCCAGGTAGGATTCTTCCACTTCCGGACCAACCTTGTGGCCTTTATACAGGCCCATATCCGCCACGACAGCCGGTTCCGCCCGGTAATCACCAAACGCCAGGGTGGCTTCCCGCAGCTGGTCCAGAGGCTCCAGCAAATTGCGGCCAGTGGTGTCAGGTTCGTAGCCGATGGGGCGCCAGTTATCGATAAAACTGCGTACCCGCTCCTCCACCGCGGTAGCGGCCTGTGCATTTTCGATAAAGTAGTGCTGCCATCCGGCGGTCATACCCAGGCCGGCGGCAACGGCCACGACGGCCGCGACAGCAATGCGGCGACGCCGACTACCAACCACTTTCTGGTTGTCACCAGCCAGGCCCGCTTCGCGATAGATAATGTTGGGAAACAGCTTTTCGGTGAACAGGCTTGAGGACTGCCCACCACGCTGAGCCGGCTGTATCGGGCTGGCAAGCCCATAATTCGCGGCAGCGGCTGAGACAAACGCATCTTCCGGCACGCCTTCCTGAACCACGGAGGTGAAGTAGGTGCCTCGCACCAGGGCCGGCGTTGAAAAGGCATCCGCAGAAAGCAGGTCTGCCAGGAACTGCTCAAGCACTGGCTTCAGGCCGGCCAACTGGCGGGTAAAGGAATAAGCAGCGGCACGCTCTTCAGCATCCCTTGTGGCAGACAGCACATCCGGAAGCCGCTCACCGAGTTGCTCCGCGAGTTTGCTGAAGCTTTGGTCAAACTCGCCCAGCCAGTCGTCGGCATCCAGTTGGCCGTCCAACTGGAAGGTAAAGCCCAGGGGCTGTTCACGCTCGGCTTTGGAGAGTGTGCGGGCAAATGGCGCAAACCCGTAGAGCAGGTCCATTTTGGTAAAGCTGATGTACACCGGCAACTGGGAGCCCAACTGCTCCATCAGTTCCCGCAGCCGGGTACGAAGCAGGATGGCCTGGGCCTGGCGCTGCTGTTCGTTGCCGGTACTCAGGCGAGCAAGATCAACCGCCAGCACAACGCCATTCAGAGGGCGCTGGGGACGATTCTTTTCCAGCCAGGTGATGAAGTGGGTCCACAGCCGCTGCTGGATATCGCTGGTGGCGCCCTCGCCGTCGTTCTGGCTCAGCAGTTCGCCGTCCGGATCAATCAGTACGCCGTTATCGCCGACCCACCATTCAAAACCAAAAGGATTTCGCTCGGTACGAGGGTTACGGGTGACATTGGTAAGCGTGTATGTCTGCCCGGAACGCTGAATCAGGCTGGTTTTACCGGCATCTTCCAGGCCCATCACCAGGTACCAGGGCAAACGATAAACACCTTTGCGTCCCGGCAGGTTGCTCTTGAGTTCCGTCAGGCGGCGATCAAGCAGGCGCTGCTGACGCCGTTCCAGCGGCAGGATGGGATCTTCCTCTTCCTTCTGCTCTTCCGCCTTGGCGACGTTCACTTTACGCAGCTTGCGCGCCAGCATCATGCCCCAGACCATAGCCACCAGCAGTACCACCACCAGCGTCACCAGGGCACGCATCTGCCAGGCAGCCAACGGGTATTCACCGCCGATTTCCAGGCGCGGGCCCAACCACCAGGTTGCGGCCAGCAGTACCACCACACCCAGCGCCAGGGTAATCGGCGCCGCACTGCGCACAAAGGGCAGTATCCGTCGTCCAATGAGTAGGGCTTGTCTCCACATGGTGTCCATTCCTGTCAATTTGATCCGTCAGTTGTTATGCGAGTCTGTCCAGCCGGGCCACCAGGCCGGGCTCCCAGTCTTCAAGATTCATCCCACGGGTCTGCTCACGCAGATCCTGCACCTGTTGTTTCGCCAGGCTTTTCATACCGCTGTCTTTCATCAACTGGCTGCTCATCAGCCGCCAGTAGAATCGGTCACGGGGCTCGCGCGCGGAATCCAGGCCTTCTTCCAGCAGCTTCATGGCCGGCGCCAGACCCTTCTGATCCAACACTGCCCGGGCATCCTCGTAAGCCTGTTCCCATGCACTCGCGCCGCCTGCGGCGCCACCTTTCGCCGGGCCGCTGAGCATCCAGTCGGCTACCGCTTTGGGCAGAAAAGGCGTGCCGTCGTTAAAGGTCATGTCCGCCAACTCTGGCAACCGCTCAACGAAGGCTTTGACCGCCGTGCGGATAGCTTCGGCACAGGTCTCATGCCCCAACGAAGACGCCACTTGTGCGCTTAACCAGTGGCCCTCCAACCAGAACGGACTGACCGACAGGCTTTGCTCAATGCGTTGCCAAAGTGCCAGATCCGGGGATTTGGACAGGCTCTCGCGATAGTCAGCCACCCTGTCGGCGCTGACCGCCGCCAGATCGCTCTTGATGCCGTCGCGTGCTGGTGGAACCGAGGTAATGGTCTGCCAGATGGCGTAACGGCGGAGCTGATAGCCCAATGCATCGGCGGGCGTGGTTTCGGTCAGCATATCCGCCACTTTAAGCAGGCTCTGGCGGGTGGCCCGCTCATTGGCGGGGTCCAGGGTCAGGCTGCCCAGAGACGCGGAAGAGGTGCTGCTGGCTTGCGACGAAGAGGCGCCGGCCGATGACGTACCCGTGGTTTCGGTATTCTCGGTGGCTTCCGACGGCCTGGGCGTATCAGATGGCGATGGCAGTTTTTCCACGGCCCGACGCAAGTCCACCAGGCCGTCATCCGGCAGCTCCAGTGCACTCGCCTGTTCCAGCAGCTTGGCGAGCGTGGTCAGGCAGAATTCCCGGCCATCGCCCACGCCGCCGTCGAAGCTCAGTGCCGACACTTCCTTGAGGGCCCGTTGCAGAATCTGGGTCATCAGCATCTTGCGGGCGCGTTTGCCCTTGTCGCCCGGATAGGGCCAGGCGTCGTGCCACCAACTGTCCAGTACCCGGTGCAACAGGTACAGCGACAGCGCAAACCGTTCACCGTTGCCGCCACGCTGCAGGCACAGCAGAAGAAAACCCAGCACCTTGAGGTCTTTACTGGTGTCTGACAGCAAGCGAAGCGACTCACTCTCCACCTTGCCCCATTCAACACCGGTGTGGGCCAGCGAGCCCACTTTCATGATTTCGTTCTCAAGGTATTCCATGGTGGGGTCGTCCATCAGGTTTTCACCCGTGGCGCTCTCACCGGAAAGCCTATTCAACACCTGTTCAACGTATGGATGCTGCTCTACTGCCTGCATGTCCAATCCCTGTCTTTGCAAATGGCACTACACATTCTTGATAAAGATCACTACCAGCCACACGCTTCCCGCAGTGGCTCAAGGGTTTCCCGAAACCCGGTCAGGTCGAACATCAACCCGTCGACGACACCACTGGACGACGCCACAGTCACTCCGGACGCGGCCGCCATGTTTCGCACGGTTCGGATAGCGGGCAGCCCCCGACCACCACTGATCACGAAACCGTCGTCCCGGGCCCGCCAGATCTGACGGCCCTGGCCAAAATCGACGGTGACCCGTTCCTCTTTCACTGCCTCCGGCATCATCAACGTCAGTTCGGTGATGTTGTTGTGACACTGCACCGCCAGCAGCGGCCTCGGCGGTTTGACCCCAAGGGCACTGAGCGTCAGCAGATGTCCTGCCAGCTCCGAAGTATTGCGATACAGCGGGCCGTCACCCGGGCGGCGGCGCTGTTCCTGAGCAAAGGCCTGGCGCCAGCGCTCGGGCTGGTTGCCAACGATGGCGTCTTCAACCGCCACTGAAAACGGGGTACCAAACACCTCGTCAAAACACGCCAACCGTTCCAGGCGCTGGCTCTCTTCGGTACACGCCATGGCCTCGGCCACCTGGGGATTGCCCTGCGCATTGGCAGCCAGAGACATCGTCGTACCAAGGGCGCAGAGCACAATGGCAAGGAGGCTGTTACTTCGAATACTTGGGTTCACGCTTCTGTCACCTGATACTTCAGACATTTATGGGCCAGGGTGCGCTTGGGCAGCCCCAGGCTTTCCGCTGCCTGGGCACGGTTGCCACCGTACTGGCGCAGGCGTTCACGAATGATGGCAGCCTCGAACGCCTGGGCCGCGGCCCGAAGGTCGTCCACTTCATCCGCCAGGGGCATGCCCGGTACGGCAGTCCCCTGAAAGTCACTGGCCACACAGGTTTCCTGGCTCGGAAACAGGTCATCCAGGCGCAGTACTTCCGGCTGGATATCGTCACCCACCGGTGTTTGCAGGCAGGCAAACTCAACAATGTTCCTCAGTTCCCGGGCATTGCCGGGAAAGTTATATGCCGCCAGCATGCCCAAGGCATGGCTGCTGATACCCAGTGGGCCGGCGCCCTCGCGGGCCGTGTACTCACGGATGAAATGCCGGCACAGGGGCTCCAGATCTTCCGGGCGCTCCCGCAATGGCTTGACCCGCAACGGGAACTGGCTGAGCCGGTAGAACAGGTCGCGGCGGAACCGGCCCTCTTCGATGCAGTCACTCAGTGGCTGATGGGTGGCCGCGACCAGTCGAAAATCAGAGTGTTGTTCCTGCTGAGCTCCGAGTGGGCGGAAGCGTCGGCTTTCCAGCACCCGCAGCAGTTTGGACTGCAGAGCCATGGGCATGTCGCCGATCTCATCCAGGAACAGGGTGCCGCCATCCGCTTGCGCCAGCAGACCTTCCTTGGCTCGGTCGGCACCGGAAAACGCACCCTTGGTATGGCCAAAAAGTTCACTTTCCAGCAACGAGTCCGGGATGGCGGCGCAATTGACCACCACCAAGGGCCCTTCGGCCCGATCCGAAAACCGGTGAATGCCCTGGGCTACGAGATCCTTGCCGCAGCCGGTTTCACCCTGCACCAGAACCGACAGCTGACTACCGGCGGCCCGGACAATCTGGGCGCGAAGGTCGGTCATGCCTTTGGAGTTGCCAACCAGAGTGGTCGCCAACTCTTCACAGCGCTGGCGTACGGCTTCTGCGTCGTGGAGGTGGTCGAGGGAGCGCTTGAGCATGCGCCGCTGCCAGACCTGGTCGCTGGTCTTGAGCTGGCTGACCCATTGGTGAGACAGCAGGGTTAACAAACCGCGGTACAGTGGCTGGGCGGTGATGCCGTCCCATTCGGGTTCTTCATTACACAGCACGAGGATGCCAAGAGTGCGGCCGTCTTCGCCTTTGATGGGTTCCAGCCAGAATGAGCGGGGCCGGTTGCTGGCGTCGACCAGGGCCTGGAAGCCCGGATGATCCAGGCGGTAGCTCGCGGCCCGTGACAATTCCCTGGGTTTGCCCTGTTGCAGCAGGTGGGCAAAGGGGTGGCTGAAGTCACCGCAGTCGAACTCGCCCTGCTCGCCCAGTGCCGCGCAGTGGAGCGTGCGGCCGCTGAGGTCGAGTTCGAGCGACCAGCAGCGGGTGAGGCCGAAGGTGTTTTCGAGTTGCCGTGAGGCGACTTTTAGCAGGGTTGGCAGGTTGTCCTGCCGGAGCAGTTCAACCGCCAGGTCTATGCCGGTGTGCAACTCCGTCTGCATCCGTCCCATGTTTCTATTCCCTGAGATGTTGAGTTCGCCGACCGCAGGCCCTGTGGCTCGGCTTTCCAAAACACGCTGTGAATACATCCTTGTACGCTCCGCTCCGCCATCCATGGCTCCGCAGGGTTTTGGAAAGCCGAGCCCCAGCACCCGCTACTTTCGCGTTGCCTTAGGCAACGGTTCCGGTGAACTTGTTATCTTCAACGCCAAGGGTCACTTTGGCGACCGGCTCTCTCGCTGCCAGCTTTTCCAGCAGTGCCAGTGATACTGGCGGCAACAGTTCACCCTCGATAATCGACTCCAGCATCCTCGCGCCGTTTTCACTGCGTGTCGCACGGCTGCGGATGGCTTCTACCAGGCCGTCTTCCAGTTCCACTTCAGTGTGGTAACGGTCGCCGATCTGGGTGGCCAGGCGGCCGAGTTTGTCGGCCACGATGCGGTTGAGGGTGTCCTCGCCCAGCGGCAGGTAGGGCACGACTTCCATACGTGCCAGCAGTGCCGGTTTGAAGAAGTCGGCCAGTTCCGGGTACAGCGCTTCCTCGATCTTCTCCGGCTCGTCCGCGTGTTTGACGATGGTCTGGTAGCCCAGGTTCGAGGTGAGGAAGAACACCACGTTCTTGCAGTCGATCAGGCGGCCTTCGCCGTCGGCCAGTTCGCCTTTGTCGAAGGCCTGGTAGAACAGGTTAAGGACTTCCGGGTGGGCTTTTTCGACTTCGTCGAGCAGCACGACCGAATAGGGTTTCTGGCGGATGGCTTCGGTGAGGATGCCGCCTTCGCCGAAGCCCACGTAGCCCGGGGGTGAACCGATCAGGCGGGAGACGGTGTGTTTTTCCTGGTATTCGGACATGTTGATGGTGGTGAGGAACTGGCGGCCGCCGTAGAGCAGTTCGGCCAGTTGCACCACGGTTTCGGTTTTACCCACACCACTGGGGCCGGCCAGCAGGAAGGCGCCCATTGGGCGACCCGGGCGACGCAGGTCGGCGCGGGCGGTGAGCAGGTGCTGGTGCAGTGCACCAATGGCGGTGTCCTGGCCTTTGATGTGCGATTGCAGATACTCCGGCAGGCGGGTGATCTTTTCCAGCTCGTCGGCGGTCATGCGGTTGACCGGAATACCGGTCCAGTCGGCGATGACTTCAGCCACCTGGCGGGCATCGACACGGGCGTGTACCAGTGGCTCGTCGGCCTGCAGCTCTTCCAGTTCCTGTTCGATGGCGGCGGCTTCGCTTTTCAGGTCAGGGCGCTCTTCGCTGGTTTCCGGCGTGGCGTCTTCCGCTGATACATCCGCGTCAGTCTCGGCAGTGTCCTCGCTCAGCAGTTGCTCGCGAATGTCGACGAGACGCGCCACCAGTTCCCGCTGGTCATTCCAGCGCTGTTCCAGTTCTTCCGCTTCCTCACGCAGGGTTTCCAGGCGCTCCACCAGTTCGTTTTCACGCTGGTGGTCGATGGCCTGCCCGAGTGTCTGTTCGCGGGTCATCAATTCCTGTTCCATGCCCAACTGGTGCAGTTCACTGCGCACGTGGCTGAGGCGGCGCGGAGGCGTGCTGAGGTTGAGGCTGACCCGTGCACAGGCGGTGTCGAGCACGTCGATGGCCTTGTCCGGGAGCTGACGGCCAGCGAGGTAGCGGGCAGACATGTCGGCAGCGGCTTTCAGGGCGCTGTCGGCGATCAGGACCTGATGGGCCTTTTCGTAGACAGTACGCAAGCCACGGAGGATGTGGACCGCTTGAGCCGGGGTTGGCTCATCCAGCGCGACGGGCTGGAAGCGGCGGCTCAGGGCTGGGTCTTTCTCAAAGTATTTCTTGTACTCGCGCCAGGTGGTGGCGGCGATGGTCCGCAGCTCGCCACGGGCCAGGGCCGGTTTGAGCAGGTTGGCGGCGTCGGAGCCACCTTCACTGTTGCCAGCGCCGATCAGGGTGTGGGCTTCGTCGATAAACAGAATGATGGGGGTCGCGGAGCTTTTCACCGCTTCAATCACGCCTTTCAGGCGTTTTTCGAACTCGCCCTTCACCGACGCACCGGCCTGCAGTGCCCCCATGTCCAGAGTCCACAGTTCCACGCCCGTCAGGCGCTCCGGCACATCGCCATTGACGATACGCAGGGCCAGGCCTTCAACAACGGCGCTTTTGCCCACGCCGGCATCGCCGACAACAATGGGGTTGTTCTTGCGACGACGGCAGAGGATGTCGATCATCTGATCGATTTCGGTGTCGCGGCACACCACTGGGTCCAGTTTCTTTTCCCGGGCCAGTTTGGTGAAGTCGGTGGCGTAGCGCTTGAGCGGGTCCATGTCCACCTGCGCCTGATTGGCGGCACTGGGGCCATCCTCAGCGCGAGGCTGTTCGACCGAGCCGCGGGTCATGGAATCGAACTGGCGGCGCAGCTGTTCGCGGTTGATGTCTTTCAGACGCTGACTGACCTGGGGCATCAGGTAGCGGTCTGCGTTCATCAGCAGTGCCAGCATGATGGCACCGGAGCGCAGGTCGGTGTGGCCCAGTTCAGTGGAGGCAATCAGCCAGGCGTCCTGCAGCAGTTCGATCAGCAGCGGCGAGAACGACGGGTACGGCTCGGCGGACTGAGGCTCGCCGTTCAGGCTGTCCCCCACCACCGGTTGCAGCGTGTGGTGATCAATACCGGTGCTTTCCAGAATCTGGCGCACGTCCGTAAACGGAGTTTCCAGCAGTTTGAACAGCAGGTGGGCCGGAGTGATTTCCGCACCCTGGCGGCTGATGCACAGGGCCGCCGAGCTTTCCATTCCCTGGCGACAAATCTCGTTGAGGCGCCCAATCAGCGCCGGCAGTTCTACCCGAATCACAGTGATCTCCTTATTTCGGGAGTTGTTCCAGTACGCTGAGCACATCCCTGATGCGTTCGTTCAGCGCTATGTTGTAAAGCGTGTATACCCCGGCCATGGCCGCCACAAACAGTCCGCCAATGCCCCAGAGGGGCAGGCCTGTCCGTAGCCGGTTGCGAGCCGGGGTTACGTTGTCCAGTGCGCGGGTCAGGGGCTGCGGTTCCTCGTCGCGACGCAACCCGCGAATCTGTTCATACAGCCCACGAATAATCTGTTCGTATTCGTCCCGGCCGTTGGTCATTACCTTGTAGCGGCCCTCGAATCCCAGGCACAGGCACAGATAGATGAACTCCAGCATGTCGCGGTAACGTTCCGGTTCCTGCTCCATGCGGGCGGTGATGGCGAACACCTTCTCGCCACCCCAGGTTTCGTTGTGGAAACGGGACAGCAACGAATGCTGGGACCACACGCTGTGGGCACCCCAGTCGGTGCCCAGCACGGCTTCGTCAATAAAGGCGCAGAGTACGTAGCGATAGGCCACCACCGTCGGCCGCTCGTAGCCCTGCTCCACCAGTTCCCGATCAATGGCGGCCACTTCGTCGACCACCTGCTGGTACAGGTTTTCCACACCGTGGAAATCCGCCAGCCGACGCACCCGGATTACCAGCCCCAGCAGGGGCGTCGCGGCATCAATCAGCCGGTTATCCTCCAGGCCCCGCAGCTGGAACTGGTCATTACCGAAGCCCTGATCGCCCACGCGACCATCGCGGTTACTGTCCGCGAACATCAGGTCATCAAACGCACTGCCACCTGCTTCCGTGTTGCCATTGGGTGAATCCATCACCGGTGCATCTGCCATGATTTAGCTCCTGATTGCCCAGAACTGCATTTCCATTCCCGGGAAACTGCCGGCCACGTGGAACGCAAAGCCGCTGGCGTTGTCGAGCATCTGCCAGGCCTGGCTCTGGTCGTCCAACCGGAAGTACACGAACCCGGCGTGATACGGCAACTGACGGGGCGCCACCGGCAAGGCCGACAGCGGAATCCCCGGCAATTGCAGGCTGATGAGATCGCGGATTTTCTCCACCGACGCCACCTTGCACTGCTGGGTGAACTGCTTGCGCAGATCGTCCAGCGGCATGTCCGCCTTCACTGCCAGGATGAACTCGGCCTGGCCGATCAACTGTGCATCCTGGACCGGCGCCACCGTGAGGCCGTACTGGCGTTGCTGCAGCTGGATAGCCAGCGCGCGCGGCTCCAGCACCGTGCTCAGTGATTGCCTCAGTACCTGCATCAGCGGGGTGAAGGAATCCTCCGGCAGGTCGTGATCGTACGCGGTGTATTCCTGGGGCAGGCGGTTTTCATCGGTAAAGGTCACCAGTTCGCCGCACAACTCCAGCAACGCCTCGTAGAGCCGCTCCGGATGCAACTGACGCAAACGCGCCAGATGCAGGAAACGGGGATGAGCGCGATTAAGCATCTGCAACAGCATGAAATCCGCCACATCCGCGACGCCACCCTGCCCCGGGGCACCCACGCGCTCGGCAATGTTCTTGGCCCGCTCACGCATCAGCCCGGCCATTTCCCCGACGAAACGCTGAAGCCGGGGCGCTGCCCGTACACTGAGCATGGTGGGGATGAAGTTCGGGTCCATCACCAGGCTGCCGTCCGGGCGCTTTTCCAGGATCCGGCCAATGGCCAGGGCCGCGTAGGCACTGCGATCGTCCCGTTCCAACATCAGTTTCGGGGCCACCCGGGCCACGTCGATGGTGTGGGAGTCTCCGTCAATGGAATGCAGGTCCCGGACTTCCTCGCTCTGGGCCCGGAAACGGCCAGCGATGGCGGCTTCCGGCCACTCCACTTCCGCCAGGCTCTCGCTGCCCAGCGGCAGGGCCAGGTAAACAACCTGATTGGCCACGGAGGCATCGGTGATCTCCAGGGGTTCCGGCATCACGTCGTCCTGGGGCAGGCAGAAACGGGTGCCGTCCGGAAACAGGCCGCTGGCCCGTACCAGGCCTACCCGGCCAAAGCTCAGGTATTCCGCGTTCAGCTCCAGATCACTGAAACCGTACAGGTAATCAGAAATGGCCAGGGCTCGTTCGTTGATCTGGTGTTCCAGGTAACGTTGTTGCTGCTGGAAGTGCTGGGGTTTGATGAACAGCCCATCACTCCAGACGACTCGATTCGTTGCAGACATCAGGACTCATCCGACCTTCTGAGTTGAACTTCACGCTCGCGCAGATTGACCAACAGGTGGTACCGACCGCCGATGGGATCCACCTTCACCACCTTCTTCCACTGAGACAGGTTGGGATAGGCGTAGAAGGCGATCACACCGATAAAGCGCGTATCCTCGGCGATTTCGAACGGCTCAATGAACTTGAACTGCCCCGGCACCAGGGTGTAATCGCTGTGGTCGACGTAGTTGCGACCCAGGGACGGCTCCAGTTCGCCCAGCAACTGGTCGAAATCTGCCGCCATCAGGCGCGAGCTGTCCCGCATCTGGATGATCTGGAAGGCGATGGGTGTCGGCGCCAGGGATTCGTTGGGGTTCACGTCCGGCTCCGCCAACATGGTCAGGTCCACGCGGCTTGGCAGCTCATCCGGGTAACCCACAGGTATGTCCGGATCCCACATCACCTTGGCGGTCTTGGTAACAGCGTTGTAGGGGGTGCTACACCCCACCAAAACGAGAATGGCGACCAGCAAACTCCATTTGCAGTACTTCACGACAGGTTCTCCCTCTGTAATTGACGCAGTTGTTGATCGTAAGCCTGTTCAAACACCTCCTGAAAAAGGCGCTCAAAACCCTGCTGACGACTGGAACTCAGTTCCCGGTAATAGTGTTGGTACATCTCCCATGCCCAGTTGCTTTCATCTTCGTCGGTTTTCAGGCCCCGGCGGTAACCATGGAACCGGCGCAGCAATGCCTCGGGTGAGAAAGCGTGGAGAATGGCATCCAGCCCCTCGCGAATGGCGGTCTGGGTAGCGAGCTGATGATGGTGAAGGCTTTGCAGGCTCTCACTGACCGCCGCCGGTGCGGACAGATGAACCGGGCTGCGCTGGCTGGCGAACAGGGTCTGCACGGTCTCGTTGTAGTCTTCGCCCAGGCGCAACGGATTGTCCTCAATGGGCTGCAAGCGGGTGCGCAGAGCCTGATGGCGGCTGTCCTCACCCTGATGCAGGGCCAGCAGGCCTTCCACGGTGGCTTTCAGGGTCTGGCCAGCCTCTTCCAGGAACAGGCGCATTTCGTCGCTGTCGGCGAAGCCCAGATCGGTATCCATGCCGCGCAACAGCGGCGCACCGCTGATGTGTTGGCGGCTCTGATCACTGGTCTCCCGGCGGCGGGCCGGCTTGGTGGTCTCTGACATCCTGTCACCCTCTCCTTTTCGCATGGGCAAGCCCATGGCTACGTCACGGTTCTCGCGATACTCGTCGGTTACGGCACCCTCGCTGGCGTACCACTCTGGCTTGTCCGCCAGCAGGGACTCCCGGTCACGGCTTTCGGCCACATCAGCGTGCTGGCTTTCGCCATGGGGGTCTGACCAGGCCTGCAGGGGATCGTCGCTGAAGGTTTCACCCGGCGCCGGCTGCAAACCGTGCAGCGGCTCGTCGCCAACGGTTTCCAGTTCACGCTCCTCGGCGCGCATCAGCTCGCCCTCGTCGACATTGACCAGAGTGGCGTCCTCAACCTCTTCCGGCAGGGTACCGTCCTGGCGCCGGCCGCTAAGTACCTCTGCCTTGAGCTGATAGCGACCAATGGTGATGGTGTCACCACTCTTCAGGCGTGCCCGGCGGCCCCGGCCGACTGGCTGGGTGCCGCTGTTGATATAGGTGCGGCCGCTGCGGTCAATGAGGCAGAACACGCCGTCCATAAACCGAACTTCTGCATGGCCGCCAACAGCACCGGTGCGGTGTGAAGACAGCTGCCAGGTATCACTGCCGGCACTGCCGATTGAGCCGCCGCTGATCCCGAACACGTGTTCCCGGGCCAGGCCGCTGGCAACCTGGGTGGGATTACTGACCACCAGTTTCAGGTTATGGGTTGGTTGATGTTCCATATCCGGTTTCCTTTATTAACCTGCTAAGCAATCCATAGAATTCAGCGGCGAATCTGCAACCGCACCGCTGGCAGCTTCCGGGCTTTTTCCGGGGTGACAAACGAGTTCCAGCCCAGCCGCACATCCGCGCCCAACTGCATTGGCTTTACATCCCTCGGGCGCATCTGCAGTTCCAGGTCGTAAGCCAGCTGTTCCCGGGTGACAAACTCCACCAGCTTCACCAGCCGGTCGTGGTCGTCGCCGTTGGGCAGAAAATCCGCAAATCGCTGTCGGTCGAGGTTGCGGATGCGCAGGATGAATTTGCCGCTGCGATCGCGAATGCCCGAGCCTACCAGCGTGTCCTCACCGAGGGCGGCGTTGGCCTGCCCCAGCCGAGTTTGCTGATCCTTCGGGATCTCCACCCGACGCAATACCCACTGCTCAATGCCGACATCGTCCAGATCAAAGCAATGACCGATGATGCCGCTGACCACTTCCGGAGAACGGCTACGGCCCGCCATCATCCCGGCATAGGCCAGCATCTTCGACCAGTTAACCGGTGTTGCCGCCCTGACCTGCGGGTCACCGAGACCCACCAGGGAGAAAATATGCTCGGAGAAGCCGTCAGAGGCCTCCGGCTGAAACCGCACGTAATAGCGATACTTGCGCCACGCCCGATGAAACAGCGTCACCAGCCGGTGATTGAAGAAATCCAGGAAGTGGCGACGAATGCCCAGGTTCTGCCCCGCCTCCCAGGCCAGGTCCTCCAGGTAATAGCCTGGCAGGGGCGACTGGGAACCGTGCAAGCCCAGGAAACTGACTTCCAGTTGATAGGGCGCGTGCTCGTGCTCCGGCGACGCCGCCGACACCACATCACTGCCGGGAAAACCCAGGCCGGCCGACGCGGAGAAGCGGATGCGCTCCCGCTGTGGCTGCTCGTCCTGGGATCGTTCCAGATCATCACCGTGGTGACGATGGATCAAATCCACCAGTTGGAAAAAGCTGTAGCGCCGTGCATTGCCCAGAACGGGTTGCAGCTCGGCTACATCAGAGGCTGCTGCCCTTGTTGTAACGTCCATGTGTACCGTTCCTGATTGTCTGTATTCACCACTTCCAATTGGTGAAAGGCGTTAATACTGGCGTAAAGTGCGAAAAACTGGCTGAGTACCGTACCAAACAGGTACAAATCGCCTTCCGAGGCGAACGACTGCTGATCCAGCCGCATCACCGAGCGAATACCCCGCACCGGCAACCCCCGCACCATCCGATCCACCGGCGTGGTTTCGATGTCCAGGATGCCGGCCAGGCGCTTCTGGGATACCCGCTCCGCCTGGCGATCCACCAGGGCGCGAAAATCATAAACCCGCAGTACCGTGCGCAAGGCGTCCACATCCAGCAGCGACAGGTAGTTCAGCGACAGGTTGGAGATCAGTGTCCACAACAGGCTGCCATCCAGTGTCGGCCGCAGGGTGTGCGTGGGCCGGGTAATGTTGCTGAATGAGGCGAATGCCGGCGTGGTTTCTGTCGCCATGCAGATCTCCCCCACCGCCAGCTGATGCGGTAACTGACGGTTGGTGCAGGTCAGAGTCAGCGATACCGCTTCCTGCCGGTTCAGGCACTCGGACTCGTCACCGCGCACGAAGGATATGTAGTGGTCAAAGCCATCCCCACGAACGCTCTCCCGGGCTTTCACCCGGTAGTACAGGGCGGTGCGGCCACGATCCCGCTCCACCTCATGTTGAAAACTCTCAAACGCGGTATACAAACGCGGCTCTCCGCGTCCGGACCGGCCTTCCAGCCAGCCCTCCACCTGCTCAATACTGAATACTTCGTAGTGCTCCGGCGACCGGCTGGACGGCGCAATCCGGTACTCCGTCTGGCGGCCGTTCAGGTCCACCGGGTCGGCTTCGTGGGTAAACAGGTTGATGGCCGGCGTGCAGTAAAGCTGGAAATTCTCCGCACGAATCTTTGCATCCGGCGGCAGGATACGGCTGAAGTGAAACCGCAGACTGATCTCATCCGCCTGCACCGCTGGCAGCCGTGCTTTCAGGCCCTGAATATCCACAAACCGGAAAGCTTCCGGAAAACTCAGGAATTCCTGCAGAATCCGGTAGCCCGGATAGGCGTTCTTCGGGTACGGCAACAGCGCCTCGTCGTTAGCGAACCCGACGGGCTTCAACTGGCTGGCCGGAACGGAAAACACCGAATCGCCCACCACCAGTTCCATACGCTGCAGGTAATGGTTCAGCCACAGGTACAGCGTCTCGGAAATATGGCTCTCGCCGCCCAGGTAAAAACGCAGGTTGTCCAGCCCCAGGGACGACAGCGGCTGGTCGGTGTGCAACGCCAGGTCGACGGTGACGGAAGACACTTCCCGTGAGTGCTCTGCGTGAGCATCCGCCACGCTGACTGGAAACACGTCCACCGCCCGACAGGTACGGAACCGGCACTGGGTCTGACGCGTGGCGTCTCCCAGCGGGCGGCTCTTGATCTCGGTATGCCGATCCACCCGCTGACGCTCACTGATGGCGTGCAACTGCGGATCAAACCGCATGATGGTGCAACTGGGCACTGGCCGCAGATAGTTCGGCCACAGCATGTTCAGCAGCGAATGCGTCAGCTCAGGAAACTCGTCCTCGACCTTCTCCCGGAGCTTCCCGGTCAAAAAGGCGAAGCCTTCCAGCAGTCGTTCGACATCCGGGTCAGTACTCTGCTCAGAAAGAAACCGGGTCAGCTGAGGATGCGCATCCGCAAACTCTCTGCCCTGTAGCCTGAGAAAACTCAGTTCGTCCCTGTAAAATCGATTCAACTTCATAACGACTACTACACCAAAGTTCGGCCGAGGGGATGGGGATACCTTTCCTGCCGGGAAAAAGGTGTCCGAGCAAAGCGAGTTCTTTTTCCCAGAAGGAAAGGTATCGCCATCGCCTCTGACTCCGAGCAGGGGTGCAGTCAGGCTTCCAAAAGACGCTGCAAGCCCATCCATGGGCGCTTGGGCTCCGCCATCCATGGCTCCGCACACTTTTGGAAGCCTGACTGCACCCCCACTCTCATCCGTGTCTTCAAGCTATTTCGTGGCGTTAAATCACCCGGTAATAGCGCTTGTCATCCAATAACAAATCAATGGTCGTTTTATCGTCTTCCGAACCCACCTTCAGGTAGACCGTCACCTGAAACCGCAACTGCAATGGATCGGGCCCCTGGGGCATCGCCATCACATCCACCCGGCTCACCCTGGGTTCAAACTTCTCAATACACTGCCGTATAGCGCTTCGAATACGAATGCTCAGGTCATGGGTACCGAGCGTGGCGTCGTTGAAATCCACCAACCCCAGATCCGGCACGCTCTCACTGTTGCCCGGATGGGCATTCAGCAGGCGAACCAGGTGGCGTTTGATGGAATCCACCACATGGGTTACTTCCCCCATGCTTTGCCCCGCAGGTTCGGCAGCCTGTTCCAAACGCTCGAACAGACTGCCGCCCGAAGCCTGAACACCGTCTGCACCGGTGTTCCTGAACACGGATTAGTCCTTGTCCAGACGGCCGACGAGTGACAGTTCGAAGTTCGCACCCATGTACTTGAAGTGCGGACGAACTGCCAGGGATACCGAGTACCAGCCCGGATCGCCTTCCACATCGGAAACGGTCACCTTGGCGGCGCGCAGTGGTCGACGGCTGCGAACATCCGCCGGCGGGTTTTCCTGGTCGGCCACGTACTGGCGAATCCAGGTGTTCAGCTCACGCTCAAGATCCTGACGCTCTTTCCAGGAACCAATCTGCTCACGCTGCAGCACCTTGATGTAGTGCGCCAGGCGGTTCACGATCATCATGTAAGGCAGTTGCGTACCCAGCTTGTAGTTGGTTTCCGCTTCTTTGCCTTCCTTGGTGTTCGGGAACTGCTTGGGTTTCTGTACCGAGTTGGCAGAGAAGAACGCTGCGTTGTCACTGCCCTTACGCATGGTCAGGGCGATGAAGCCTTCGTCAGCCATTTCGTATTCGCGACGGTCGGTGATCAGCACCTCGGTCGGAATCTTGGCTTCCAGCTGGCCGAAGGATTCGAACGTGTGAACCGGAAGATCTTCCACCGAACCACCGCTTTGCGGGCCGATGATGTTCGGGCACCAGCGGTACTTCGCGAAGCTTTCGGTCAGGCGTGTCGCCAACAGGTAGGCGGTGTTGCCCCACAGGTAATGCTCATGATCACCGGACACGTCTTCCTTGTAGTTGAAGCTGCGTACCGGGTTTTCAGTGGGGTCATAAGGCACACGCAGCAGGAAGCGCGGTGATGTCAGACCCAGGTAGCGAGCGTCTTCCGACTCACGCAGGGAGCGCCACTTGGCGTACTTCGGGCCTTCGAAGACGGCTTTCAGTTCCTTGATGGCCGGCAGTTCCTGATAGCTGTCGACACCGAAGAATGTTGGCGCAACGGAGGAGAGGAACGGCGCGTGGGCCATGGCGCCTACGGAAGACACATACTGCAGCAGCTTCATGTCCGGCGTGGAGGGTGTGAAGGCATAGTTGCCGACAACTGCGCCCACGGGCTCGCCGCCAAACTGGCCGTACTCTGTGGAGTAGATGTGCTTGTAGAAACCGGTCTGGGTGACATCGGGTGCGAACTCGAAGTCTTCCAGCAGTTCGGTTTTGGTGGCGTGAAGAATGTCCACCTTGATGTTCTCGCGGAAATCCGTGCGATCCACCATCAGCTTCAGGCCGCGCCAGGAAGACTCCAGTTCCTGCAGCTTGGGCGCGTGCAGGATTTCGTCCATCTGGGCGCTGATCTTGCGATCCAGCTCGACCACCATCTGGTCGACCAGTGCCTTGTTGACCGGCTGGCCTTTCTCGTCGCTTTTCAGCAGGTTGGAGATAAACGTTGCCACGCCGCGGCGCGCCACATCGTATCCTTCATCGGCGGGAGCCATGCGACTGTTGGCCATTACCTGGTCCAGCAGTGAGCCTTCCGCAGCAGCTTCGGAGGCAGCAGATTGCTGCTCAGCAGTATCAGACATACCACATCCCTTCAGTACGTTTTAATAGAAAAGTGAAACCTGCCAGCAATGGCAGAATTCGAATCAAGAGTTCGGATTATTCGCCGCTTTCGTCCGTGGCCAGCTCAAGCTCCTGGAGGAGTTTGTCGCGGGCGTCATCGTTGTCCAGCAGTTCCTGCAGCTTGGATCGGAACGATGGCACGTTACCCAGCGGGCCCTTGAGGGCAACCAGGGCTTCACGAAGCTCAATCAGCTTCTTCAGCTCAGGTACCTGACGGGAAATGCTATCCGGGGAAAAGTCGTCCAGCGTCTGGAACTCGAGGTTAACCGGCAATTCTTCGGCTTCTTCGTCCAGCTTGTTGGTGACCGTGGTGGAGAGGGTGAGACCGGCTTCCGACATCACAGAACGGAAGTTGTTCTTGTCGACGGAAATCGCCTTACGGTCTTCGATCGGAGTTTCTTCGGCTTGCCCCTTGAAGTCACCAACGACAAACATCTTCAGCGGCAGTTCTGTTTCAGCCTGCTGATCACCGGTGGCGGGGACATACTTGATATTGATGCGCTCTTTCGGCGCGACGGAACCGTCTTTTGAAGACATGCGCTTGCTCCCTGTGGTCCATGTGCAAACTCAGTTGCGGTGTTACAGTCCATTGTGCGCACCATCCTGGCACGCTACAGGCAGAACTCTACACAGGATAAATCGGGTACTCAAGCAAAAATTGGCCAGCTTCTGGCAATATTTCGACCCCGGGCAAAGAATTGCCAACCATTCGACATCCCGGGGCCTTTCACAACAATGACCTATCGCAACTAGCGACGCTTTGGCGTCCAGGCCCAGATCATTTCAATCTCGATCGGCTGCTGGCCTTCGCTGTCGTGGATGGTCACCGGCACCGAGGTTTCGCCCTTCTCTTCGGTCAGCATACGCTCACGCTGCTCAGCGGTAAGGTACGCCTCCACCTTCATATCGCCTTTGGCACGGCGGGTGTATTCGGCATGCGCGGTTTTGATCACGGGCACCTTGTCATCCGGCACGTTCAGACCGACGAGAAAGCCCGTAGCGGATTCCGCCAACAACAGGGAAGCCACGGCATGTACGCCCTTGATGTGATTCTGGACCCTGCGCTTGTTCTTCAGGGAGATCACGCAACGTTCCTGATCGAGGGCTTCAATGCGAATGCCGGTGGTACCAGTGAACGGAACCGCCTTGCCGAAAAACAGCGACAAAGCCTTGGGCCGGGCAAATTCCGGCAACTGATTGATCTTGGCAACAATGCTTGCCAGTTTGTTGGCGGCGGCCATGGGGCATCTCCGTTTATCTTAAAAGAAGGATGCGGACAATACCCCATTCGTCGAAGGATTGGAACGATCGGCCAATGACGGTCACACTGTCTCTGGATATACTCTTCCGCATCGTGAATATCGGATTCAACACCAGAAAAGGAACCGCCATATGAGTGACCTGAAAACCCGCTTTGACGAAGCCGTCAACTACATCCAGAACGCCGAGGGCGACTTCAAACCCTCCAACGAACTCAAGCTGGAGTTCTATGCCCTCTACAAGCAGGCCACCGAAGGTGATGTCAGTGGCAAACGCCCGGGCATGATGGATTTTGTCGGCCGCGCCAAGTACGACGCCTGGGAAAAGGTCAAGGGCACCTCCTCCGAGGAAGCCATGCAGAAGTACATCGATAAGCTGGAATCCCTGAAGTAACCCGTAGTCCAGCTTGATCGGGAGCAGCCGCCGCACCGACGGTTCTGCTCCCACTCAATTTCCCTCGCAAAAGTTTTGCGGCGGTCAAACGATTGTCATAAGATGCGCGCATCATAAGAACAACAATTCACACGGAAGACGCATCATGGATATCACCGAGGCGCTGGAACAGTCGCAGCCCGGGCTTGTCAGTCGAGTGACTGGCGCCATCCGCAAACATCAGCTTAACCACCGCGCAGAGCAAACCTATCTCCACTGGATTTCCCGGTTCGTGCTTTTCCACGACCTGAAAAATCCGGAAACGCTGCAACCCGGCGACCGGCAATTATTCCTGGCTTACCTGAGCGAACGCCTGGAAGTGTCACGGGCACGCCTCAATCAGGCCAAACAGGCGCTGGCGTTCTTCTACGAAGATGTGTTGGGCAGAACTGAGCCCGAGGGCATTGTTGCCGCCTGAACCCTCGCGGCAGACGAATTATCGTTCCGTCGTTGTGGTATTGAACGCGCCGTAGTTCCGATTGGTCGGTGGGCGGATAATGTAGTTGTCGCCGTGGGTTTGCCCGGGAATGGACTTGGGGTTGCTGAAGCGGAATTCGACCGGAATTTCGCTTCGCCCGAGATCCGTGCGTGGATCACGGGGCTGAAGGGCAAGGGGATCCAGGTAGAAATCCTCGTCCGTTCGCGGCTGCACGGGCACGCCAGCCGCCGGCGCTTCCAGGCCACCTTCGATCACGGTATTGGCCAGAGACTCTTCTTCCATGGAGTTGAACGGAATGGTTTCCAGCGTTGAACGCTCTTCATAGTTGAAGGCGCCACCCTCGACGGTTTCTTCGCCGGTTTGGGCCCACACCAGAGGTGACAACGCCACCACCAGCACGGTCGCGCCGATCATAGTCCTTTTTGTATCGAATCCGCCCATAACGACTGCCTTTTTATGTCATGCCGAGCCTGACCATTATTTGAACAAATACATCTCAGGCTGACAATTTTTGATCAGTCTATCGCCAAAAACGACAAAAAACCCGGTCAGTCGCCAGTTTTGTGACACTCCTCACTTGTCGGGCGTTAGCGGTTCATAATGAATGTTGGTGATCACAACGTGATTCCAGCCATCCGGTGTTCGCACCCCCACCTCGTCGTCAATGCGTTTGCCCAAAAGCGCACGCGCCATGGGAGAGTCGATGCTCAGGTAACCGCGAGACAGATCGAACTCATCCGGCCCAACCAGCCGGTAAGTGCTTTCGTCGCCGCCTTCGTTTTCGATGGTCACCCAGGCGCCAAAAAACACTTTGCCCCGGTCATCAGGCAGACGATCCACCACCGTCAGCTCATCAAGCCGCTTGGTCAGGAAGCGCACGCGTCGATCAATTTCCCGCAACTGTTTCTTGCCATAGATGTACTCGGCGTTCTCTGAGCGATCGCCCTGAGCGGCTGCTTCCCGCACCGCCTGCGTCACTTCCGGACGCTTCTCCTTCCAGAGAAAACGCAATTCCTCACGAAGAGCCTGCTCGCCCTCCGCGGTTATGTAGCGGGTTCTGGCCATAGAAAAACCACCGTGTAGACATAAAAAAACCCCGTAAAAACGGGGTAAGGCTAGCGCTGTGCTGGAGGGAGAAGCAAGCGGAGTTTCCGCTGGCTTCCTTAGCTACACCTTCCATTTTCCACAGAACAGGTTACACAGTGGTGGCGGCCGAATTACGTTTTGGTCAGGGCCAGATTAGGTTGCGCACTCTAGACGCAGGCGTTAGCGTTCAATTAACTGAATTTCCGATTTAACGTCCAAGCACGGGATACCAGAATGAACACCAAAAAGCTTCTCAACACGGCCCTCAATGGTCTCGACAGTATCGGCTATCGGCTTGACCAATACGGCATCACCGGCAAGCTGAACCGTCATAACCTGGCGGCGTTTATCATGCTGGAACAGAAACATCTGGAAGGTGAGTGGGACAGCATCCAGGCCAAATTCGATCGTCGCCGCTCACAGGTAGACACGCTGCTGAAGCCAGTGATCAGCCGCGTAAATCAGTTCCGCGGCGCATCCAGCAACTGATCAAACGCCCCTGAGCTCCCCCGGGGAGCTCTGTTCTCCGGCTTCCGAAGCGGAAATGGTCTGGGTGTCTTTCAGACGTTTCCGGTTCGGCGAGTAGGCGGGCAACCGAATGGTGACCATCAGCCCCGGATAATCTTCCCCTGGGTGATGATCGCTCAATGAGATAACACCCTGGTGGATCTCCGCGACCGCGCTGACAAGGCTGAGCCCAAGGCCGTTGCCGGGCAATGACCGGCTTTTGCCAACCCGGTAGAAGCGCTGGAACACCTGGTCTTTTTCGTCATCGGGGATACCGATGCCACTGTCCCCAACCTCGAAAATCGCGTCGTTGCCATCCTTGCGTACGTTTACCCGGATCTCGCCTTGTTCCGGGGTGTACTTGATAGCGTTATCAATCAGGTTACTGACCATCTGGAACAGCAGGTCCCGATCGCCCTCGATCACCACATGATCTTCCAGGGACTGCTCGAACTGCTGCTCTTTGTCTTCCGCCAACGCTTCATACAGCTCACACGCATCGCTAACCAGCTCTCCCAGGGGTACCTGCTGCATGTCCGCTGTATTGCCACGGGTTTCCAAACGCGCGATCCGAAGCAGGGCATTGAAGGTGGCCAACAACTGGTCCGCCTCTGCCACGGCCTTGCCGGCCTGCTCCCGGGCCTCGTCGTTGTCTACCGACATAAGGGTGTTTTCAAGCTGATTGCGCAGCCGGGTCAGCGGGGTTCTTAAATCGTGGGCGATGCTGTCGGACACATGCCGGATACCTTCCATCAGGTAAACAATGCGATCCAGCATCTGGTTCAGGTTTTCCGCCAGCTGGTCGAAGTCGTCGTCGGTACCTCGGGTTGGTATACGCAGGGACAGATGCCCATTCATGATGCGCCGGGAAGTGTTGTTGATGACTTCAATGCGCCGCGTGGTGCTCCGGCTCATCAGGAACCCGCCTAACAGCGCCAGCGCCAGGGTAATGCCCATCCCCCAGTTAATGGCGGTTTCGATCACCCGTTTCAGGTTAGTGAGCTCGTCCACATCACGGCCCACCAACAGGCGCAGGCCACCCTGCACTTCGAAAATGCGAGCCCGTGCGAGTCGCTCCGGACCATTCCAGCCCACTGACGGATTCAGGGTGAAATTGATCCAGCCGCTGTCAGAGCGAGAACCCTTGGGCCAGTTTTCGATGTTACCGGCGAGCTTGACGAAGTCGTCCGTCGTCAACAGATAGATGGATTTGGCGTTGGGGTCGCGGGCAACACGCTCGCGGATGATGGAAATAAGGCCATTGATACCGCTGCCACGGTATTGCTCCGCGAGGCCGGCAATCTCGGCCTCGATGGTCTCATCGGTCTGGGCAGTCATGAACCCTGCCGTGCGCCAGTAGATAAACGCCAGCAGCAAAAAAACCGAGGTGGCGAACACCACCATGTACAGCAGGGCTAACTGGAACGATGAGGTTCTGAGCTGGCTAAGCAGTTTCACGCAACATGTACCCTGCACCCCGTATGGTCTGCAGCAAGGGGGTCTCGAATTCCTTGTCGATCTTCGCCCTCAGACGGCTGATGTGTACGTCGATGACGTTGGTCTGGGGGTCGAAATGATAGTCCCATACTTTTTCGAGCAACATGGTACGAGTGACCACCTGCCCGGCATTTCGCATGAGATATTCCAGCAGACGGAACTCCCGGGGCTGAACATCAATGTTGTGCCCGGCCCGCTTAACGGTTCTGGCAAGCAGGTCCATTTCCAGATCTGCCACCCGCAGCACGGTCTCGGTTTCCGCAGACTGGCGATTACGGCGCACCAGGGATTCGATACGGGCCAGCAGCTCGGTGAAAGAGAACGGTTTGGTCAGATAGTCATCGCCACCACCACGCAGGCCTTCCACCCGGTCATCCACATCGCCCAGGGCGCTAAGGATCAACACTGGAACCTGGTTGCCAGTGGCACGCACCGTTTTGATGATCGACAGGCCGTCCATACCTGGCAACATGCGGTCCACAATCATGATGTCGTAGTCTTCGCTGGCGGCCATCATCATGCCTTCCTTGCCATCCGCCGCGTGGTCCACGACAAAATCAGACTCTTTCAGCCCTTTAACAAGGTAGTTTGCCACGTCCTGATCGTCTTCAATTACCAGTGCTTTCACCGGTTTTCCTCCCGATAGCGGATTACATTAACAGCTAGGGTACGAAGAACATCCGTTGCCGACCAGTTACGATCTTGTAAGAGGGTGTCGCCAATGGCGACGGTCACGACATACCCCGAACCAGCCTAGTCTCGACACCGTATAGCCCGCAAGGCAATATTCCACGTTCATCCAACCACCATAGCCCAGGCGGTCCAGCGCTGCGAAAACATTCCGAAAGTTAATCTCACCCGCGCCGTGCTCCTGCATTTCACCTCGGCAAACAGCATGGAGACATTCATAGCGAGCCTGCTACTTGCGCTTGATGGCCGACGAAGAACCCAACAATGCCCCGTTGAGATGCTCCAGTTCCAGCAACAAACCACTGTGATCCACATCGCTGTGCCCGTTGGCGATCAGGCTTTGATACTCATTATGCACCTGCTGCGATAGCGGCAGGGTCAGACCCTCGGAACGGGCCTCATCCAGAATCATCCGCAGGTCCTTCAACTGAATTCGCGCCGGTGCACCGGGCGAAAAGTCCCGGTCAATCATCCGCTGACCGTGCAACTCCAGAATCCGACTGCCCGCAAAACCGCCCATCAGCGCCTCCCGAACAGCGGCAGGATCAGCCCCACCCTTCGCTGCCAGCAACAACGCCTCTGACACCGCGCCAATGGTAATCCCCACGATCGCCTGATTCGCCAGCTTCGCCAGTTGCCCCGCCCCTACCGGACCAATGGGCGTGCATTTCCCCAGCACCTCAAAAACCGGCCGCACCCGCTCAACGTCTGCGCCAGAACCACCGGCCATAATACTCAGCGTTGCCTGCTCGGCGCCGACAGTGCCGCCGGACACAGGCGCATCCAAATACCCGGCCCCCTGCTCCTTAGCCAAAGCCGCATGGCGTCGCGCCAGCGACGGCTGAACCGAACTCATATCAATATAGACCGCCCCGGCCTTGAGCGCCGCGATACCGCGTTGGGCCACCATCACGTCATCCACCACATCGCCGTTCTCCAGCATGGTGATGACGATGTCGGCATCTCGAACCGCGTCTTCCGGTGTACCGGCAATGGTAGCTTCATCGGCAAAAGGCTCGCACTTACTCCCCGTCCGATTCCACAACGTCATTGGATAACCCGCATCCAACAAATTCCGAACCATGGGCGCACCCATGAGGCCAACACCAAGGAAGGCTATATGAAACCGATTTTCAGTCATTTGTTCTTACCCAAGGTTTGCTCTAAAAGAGTATACAAACAAAAACGCCACCAACCCCGCAAAGGGTGGTGGCGTTCTGACAAACCCCAAGTCAACTAAGGGTTAAGCCGCCTCTTCTTCCGTTGTCATATGCAGACGAATCTTCTTCATGGCGTTTTTCTCCAACTGACGAATACGCTCAGCGGAAACACCATATCGGTCAGCCAGCTCATGCAGTGTCGACTTGCTATCCGACAACCAGCGCTCACGAAGGATATCCTGGCTACGCTCATCCAACTGCCCCAGCGCCGCCATCAGACGACCATTGGAATCGTCCGTCCAGTCTGATTGCTCCAACTGCGTGGCCGGATTGCTGCGCTTGTCTTCCAGATAATACGCCGGCGCCTGATAAGCATTGTCGTCGTCATCATCCTGGGGGCCATCGAACGCCGTATCGTGGGAAGCCAGACGGCCTTCCATCTCCCGCACAACCTTGGGCTCAACCCCAAGATCACTGGCCACGGCATTAACCTCATCATGGCTCAACCACGCCAGACGCTTCTTCTGGCTGCGCAGGTTAAAGAACAACTTACGCTGCGCCTTGGTGGTCGCCACTTTCACGATGCGCCAGTTGCGCAGGATAAACTCGTGAATCTCGGCCTTGATCCAGTGCACTGCAAAGGACACCAGGCGAACACCGTATTCCGGATTGAAACGCTTGACCGCCTTCATCAGGCCTACGTTACCTTCCTGGATCAAATCTGCCTGGGACAGCCCATAACCCGCATAGCTGCGGGCAATGTGGATCACGAAGCGCAGATGCGAAAGAACCAACTCACGCGCGGCTTCCACATCACCATCGTAATGCAGTCGCTCGGCGAGCTTGCGCTCTTCCTCGACAGACAGTACCGGAATGCGGCTGGCCGCCTGGATATAGGACTCAAGGTTGGCACCCGGAACCAGTCTGTCGATGATCTGTAAACTCGTACCCATGTCTTATCCTCCGAACATGACGACCGATAAATATAGCAACTCTAATTCAGCCCGCCAAGCACTCTGCAAATAACCCAAATTTCCATCTAAACTGTTTCAAATCAACAAACTGGAAATCTGGCTGCCTTCGAATTCTATCTTCAAGCTACGCCGAAACCTGTATTGGCTTCAATACGGTATTTCCGAGATCGGAGATCATCCGCCGGCAATTTCCCCCGGCTCAATGTCATCCAGATGGCGCTTGACGGCAACCCAGGCGCCTAACCAGCCTAACAGCATGGCTGCAATTATCAACGCCAGCGCGCCATCGACGCTCAGCCCGCTCAGGGAAAACTCACTGCGGTACAACCCGGCTAGCCGCTCCACTGGGCCACTGAGCCACCAGAGCGACACCTGGAGCAGGATAAAGGCCACAATGCCACCGCCCAGGCCAAACCAGGCCCCCGTATAGAGGAACGGCCGGCGCACGAAAGCGTCGGTGCCACCCACCAACTTTGCCACCAGAATTTCGTCGCGGCGATTTTCAATCGCAAGGCGAACGGTATTGCCAATCACCAGCACCACGGCGGCCGCCAACAACAGCGCCAGCGCCCAGACGGCACGGCCCAACAGGTCGGTCATGGCGTTCAGACGCTGCAACCAGCCGAGATCCACCTGTACCCGGTCAACACCGTCCAGCCCTTCAATAACCTTCAGCAGCATTTCCACGCCGTCGGCGGTGCGGGAACCTTCACTGGGTGTGACCAGCAGAGTATGGGGAAGCGGGTTTCCGTCCAGGTAATCGAGGGCGTCTTCAAGGCCGGAAGAAGCGCGGAACTCTTCCAGCGCAGTCTCACGGTCGATCAGCTCGACTTCCGCCACCCGGCTGTCATCAGCCACCTCGGCTTTCAATGACCGGGCATCTTCAATAGAAACGGTGTCACTCAGATAGGCCGTCACCCTCGCCGAGCTTTCCCAGCCGGCACTGACGCCTTCCAGACTGGCCAGCAACAGCATGAGCGCCACTGGCAGCGCCAGCGCCACGCCCATCACCGTCCAGGTCATCATGCTCGCCACTGGTGAGTGCCAAAGACGCTGCGCGCTGTCCCGGGCCACCTTACGATGATGATTCAGGTAACTTTCGGCCTGCTGGCGCCAGGGAGAACGGGCACTTTTGGCGCCCCGGGCAGGCTGCCGTCGGGGATCGTTAGCCATGAAGCCCCCCTTTTGCGCCAACGCCTGTCACCAGCCGACCATGATCGAGAGTCAACGTACGGCGACCAAGATCGTTAATCAGTGCAATATCGTGGGTAGCAATCAACACCGTGACCCCGACCTGACTGAATTCCGCAAACAGCCGCATGATATCGGCAGACAATTCCGGGTCCAGGTTACCGGTGGGCTCATCCGCCAACAGTACCGGGGGCTTGTTCACCACGGCACGGGCAATGCCCACCCGCTGCTGCTCACCCCCGGATAGCTGCATCGGGTTCATCTTTTCCTTGCTCAACAACCCCACCTTGTCCAGAGCGGCCCGCACGCGGCGACCGATATCCCGGGCCGGGGTGCCCATCACCTCCAAAGGCATGGCGACGTTGTCGAACACGGTGCGATCAAACAATAACTGGTGATTCTGGAACACCACACCGATGTGTCGGCGGATGTACGGCACCTGACGGCGCGGCAGGGTATTGAGCACCTGCCCGCCCACAATCACCTCGCCGGCGCTGGGGCGCTCCATCACCATAATCAGCTTTAGCAGCGTACTTTTGCCAGCACCGGAATGCCCCGTAAGAAACGCCAACTCACCACGCTCCAGGCCGAAATTGACCTGACGCAACGCGGTATGGTCGCTGTCATAACGTTTGGTGACCTGGCGGAACTCGATCATTGAAGGTTACTTATCCGGGCTTTCATCAAACAGCGCATCCACAAAGGTGCGGGCATCGAAGCTGCGCAGGTCGTCTACCTGCTCCCCCACACCAATGTAACGGATGGGTAGCTGCAACTGCCGGGCGATGGCAAACACAATACCACCCTTGGCCGTGCCGTCCAGCTTGGTCAGGGTAATGCCGCTGACCCCCACCGCCTGCTGGAACACCTGGGCCTGACTCAAAGCATTCTGGCCGGTGCCGGCGTCCAGAACCAGCATGACTTCGTGGGGCGCGGACTCATCCAGCTTCTTCATGACCCGCACAACCTTCTCCAGCTCGCTCATCAGGTTGTCTTTGTTCTGAAGGCGGCCGGCGGTGTCCGCAATCACCACATCCACACCACGGGACTGCGCAGACTGAACAGCATCAAAGATGACGGATGCGCTGTCGGCGCCGGTATGCTGGGCCACGACGGGAACGTCATTACGCTCGCCCCACACCTGCAACTGCTCAACCGCCGCGGCACGGAAGGTATCCCCCGCCGCCAGCATCACCGACTTGCCGTCCCGCTGAAAAAGCTTGGTGAGCTTACCGATCGTAGTGGTTTTACCAACACCGTTCACACCCACCATCAGGATGACGTAGGGCTTTTTGCCGGCTTCAATTTCCAGGGGCTTTGTCACATCCGCCAGCAGGCCATGGAGCTCATCCCTCAGGGCCTTGCGCAGGGCTTCGCCGTCCTTGAGCTGGTTGCGCTCCAGTTTGTCGGTGAGCGACTCAATGATTTCCGACGTGGCGGTCACACCCACATCCGCCATCAGCAAGGTGGTCTCGATTTCCTCGAGCAGGTCCTCGTCTACCTTTTTGCCGATGGAAAACAGATCCGCAAAACCACCGGTCAGATTGGCACGGGTTTTACCCAACCCATTGCGGATACGCTCGAAAACACTGACCTGAGGTGCTTCCGGCTCTGGCTCAGGCTCAGGCTCCGGCGTTGTCGGGGTTTCAGCGGGCGTTTCCTTATCAGCAAGCTTTTCAGGTGCTTCCGCGACCGGCGCGCTATCGGGCTCGGACTTAGGCTCCGCCTTCTCCTCCGACCCGGATTTCGGGGCAGCACCTTCCGGAGCCTCCGGCTTCTTCTGGGGCACCGGCTTTGGCCGGGGTATACGCTGACGGTTTGCCGCCACATCCAGAACAAACACAAGGACAAGAAGGGCCAGAAGGCCGATAGCAATCCACTCTGCCGTCATAGTCATACCATTGATCGTCGATTCGCGGGATACAAGAAAGGCGGTATTCTAGCAGACTGACCGGCCTAAGTGATGGCCGCAGGTGACTCGCCCCATAAACCTTCGTAACATGGCGCAACCTGCACCGGCAGGCGTACCAAACCATGCTCGAGAGGCCTCATCCCCATGGCGCGCACCCAGAAACCCAGGCCAGCCAGCAACGGCGGCGAACTCCGCATCATCGGCGGCGACTGGCGCAGCCGCAAACTCCGCTTCCCCGAAGCCGGCGGCGTGCGCCCAACTCCCGCCCGCACCCGCGAAACCCTCTTCAACTGGTTAACGCACCACCTCGCCGGCAGCCGCTGCCTCGACCTCTTCGCCGGCTCCGGCGCCCTCGGCCTCGAAGCCCTCTCCCGAGGCGCTGGCACAACCGTCTTCGTCGATTACACGCCCGCACTCGCCCAGGCTCTGAGAAGCAACCTGCGCCTATTGAAATCAGAAAACGGAGAAGTGGCCTGCCAGACCGTCGACACCTACCTGGCCCAGCCACCGGCCAAACCCGTCGACATCCTGTTCATGGACCCGCCGTTCCGCCAGGGCTGGCTGGAAAAACTGCTCCCGATGATCGCGGACAATGGTTGGGTAAAACCGGGAAGCTGGGTCTACGTGGAACACGAAAGCGAGATGCAGACACCCACAGCACCAGCCAACTGGACCCTGCATCGACAAAAAACAGCAGGCCAGGTGACCTACTGTTTATTCAGAGTAGAAGAATCAGAACCTGTCTGAAGAAACCGCAACAGCGACCCCGAAGTGGTCAGACGGTCTCGGGGTGGGGTGCCTTTTCTGCCGGGAAAAGGTGTCTGAGCAAAGCGAGTTCTTTTCCCAGAAGAAAAGGCACCCCACCTCGGGACCAGACACCTGAACCCTCAGGCTACAAGGAGAATTACGGAGAAGGCCGAAGAGAATAAGCCCGCAAATGCGCCGCAAAGTCTTCCAGATAACGAATGCCACTGGCCTCCGCCTCCCGGCACCACTCCATCAGCGCATGCAACTTCTCCTGCGGCTTCAAACCACGGCGACGCCACAACTCCTGCAACTCATTACTCTTCTCATAAATCTGCCGCAGCACCGCATTGCTCTCCAGAGCAATTTCCAGGTGCTCCTTCTCCTTCGGCTTGATCAACGTCACCTCACGGGACAGCAACCGCTTCAGACTGCGATAACGCGGACGAATCTCCTCATCCATCACCGCCTTCTGCTGACGCAACACCGGCTCCATCACCCGCTTACGATACTGACGCATAATATCGAACCGGCTGTTGGTAATGGCCTGAACCGTCTCGACATCCACTTCCTGCTTACCAGGTACATAATGTGCGATCGGCTTGAAGCCCTTGGGATTCGCCAACCGGAAGAACTGGAACAGACGAATATAGCCCCAGCCAATATCCACTTCATACCAGCGGCGAGACAGCTTGGAGGAATTGGGATAGGTGTGGTGATTATTGTGCAGCTCTTCGCCGCCAATCAGGATGCCCCAGGGCGAAATGTTGCGGGCGTTATCGCTGCATTCGAAATTGCGATACCCCATAAAGTGCCCGATGCCATTGACCACACCGGCCGCCCAGACCGGAATCCACATCATCTGCACCGCCCAGATCCAGATACCGTGAACACCGAACAGCAGCAGATCAATCACCGCCATCAGTTGAATGCCCAGCAGTTTATAGCGGCTATACACGTTGTTCTCTACCCAGTCTTCCGGGGTGCGCTGGCCATAACGCTCCAGAGTTTCTGGCGTACCGGCCTCGTCGTACAGTTCGGCACCTTCAAGCAGCACCTTGCGGACACCCAGGACCACCGGGCTGTGAGGGTCTTCCTCGGTTTCGCACTTGGCGTGATGTTTACGGTGAATCGCCGTCCACTGCTTGGTGTTCTGGGCCGTGGTCAGCCACAGCCAGAAGCGGAAAAAATGCGCCAGCACCGGATGAAGATCCAGCGAGTTGTGGGCAGAATGACGATGCAGGTAAAGCGTAACGCTGATAATTGTGATGTGGGTAAGCCCCAGCGCAACCAGAATCAGCTGCATCACCGAAAGGTCCAGAAGACCGTTGTACCACATAGAGTTTTCCTCGTTCGAAATCCGGGTCCGGCACTGCCCGACAAACCGTATTGAGCCACTTTAGCGTACAGTTGTTAGCCCGAACAACCGCATTTGGATGCGAATTTGTTACCGATTACACTTATCCGTTACCGCCCGTGCCGCTGGAGTATATCCCTTTGCCCGAATTGCCCGAAGTAGAAACCACCCGACGCGGCATCGCCCCCCATTGTGAAAACCGGACCATCACTCAGGTAACCGTGCGCGACGGGCGCCTGCGCTGGCCCGTGCCGGGCAACCTCGCGGAACTGATCGAAGGCTCTGTCATCCACACCGTGGACCGCCGGGCCAAATACCTGCTGATTGGCGTAAGCTCGGCCACCGTTGCCGGAACATTGATCGTGCACCTGGGCATGTCCGGCAGCCTGCGGGTGATCACCGATCAGAGTGAGCCCCTACTTCATGACCACGTGGAACTGACACTCGACAACGGCATTCGCCTGCGCTTCAACGACCCCCGCCGCTTTGGTTGCTGGCTCTGGTCCGAAACACCGGACCAGCATCCACTGATCGCCAGCCTGGGGCCGGAACCCCTGGCACCGGAATTCAACGGGCGCCTGCTCTATCGACTCTCGCGGGGCAAGAAGACACCGGTAAAATCCTTCATCATGGACAACCATGTGGTGGTGGGCGTGGGCAACATCTATGCAAACGAAGCCTTGTTCAAGGCCGGCATCCACCCCCGTCGCGCCGCCGGCCGCATCAGCCTGGACCGCTACAACCGCCTGGTGGAAGCCATCCGCGAAACGCTCAGTGCGGCCATTCTCATGGGTGGAACCACCCTGCGGGACTTTGTGAACAGCGATGGCAAACCGGGCTATTTTGCCCAGTCGCTGCTGGTGTATGGCCGTAATGGCGAGTCCTGCCGCGAGTGCGGCCATCCGCTGAAGGAAATCCGGATGAACCAGCGCTCGACGGTTTACTGCGGAAAATGCCAGCGCTGAACGGCGGCCAGACAACTAATGAAACAGAAAAATCGTTTGAAAATACGCAAATATGATTCATAGTTAACAGAGTATCCATAATCGTAAGCTACACTGTGCGGTATATGTATCGTCAGCCATCCAAGGCAGGGCGACCATCGGCCAGATCAGAACGCCGACAAGCTAAGGTAAGCTCAGGAGAAACAAGAAATGACCGGTAAGATTTCCCACATCGTTATTACAGCCGTAGCGGTTTGCCTGCTGGCTTTTTCCTCCGTCGGCCACGCTCAAGCCATCGACGAAGAGCCTACAGCACTGGCAATGACAGGCGATGCGCTGTTTGTTCGCCCGGCCCTGTTTGCCACCACCATCGTGGGAAGCGTGGTTTACCTGGTATCCCTGCCGTTCTCCGCACTGGGCGGTAACGCAGCGGAAGCCGGCGAAGTCCTGGTTGTTGGCCCGGCCAAAGCCACCTTTGTTCGCTGCCTCGGTTGTACTCGCACCGGCAGGAAACAACAGCCCATTGAACAAAACGGTAACTGATCCGTAAAAACCCGCCTTGCCAATTTGCGCATTCTTCGGCAGCCTGACGTTTAACCAACTTCAGGCTGTTTTTGTTTATGGTGAACTGGCACTCCCTTGAGACGGTGTTCCTGGATATGGACGGAACACTGCTCGACCTGCATTTCGACAACCATTTCTGGCTCGAGCACCTGCCCAGGCGTTACGCCGAGTACAACAATCTCAGCCCGGAAGAAGCCCGTGACACTATCATTCCGATGATCATGGCCGAACGTGGTTCTTTGAACTGGTACTGCACCGACTACTGGAGCGACCGGCTGGACATGGACATCACCGGGCTCAAGGCCGAAGTGGGCGAACGCATTGGCTACCGCCCGCATGTGACGGATTTTCTCGATGCCGTCCGTGATACCGGTTTGCGCTCCGTGATTGTCACCAACTGCCATCCGGACCCGCTCAGTTTGAAGCTTCAGCGCACCGGCCTGGACAGCCGGGTGGACAACATCATCTCGAGCCACCAGCTGGGCAAACCCAAGGAAGATCCCGCCTTCTGGCAGGACCTCGCCGGGCTGGAAGCCTATCAGGCCGCCGCAACATTGATGGTGGACGACAGCTTCCCGGTACTGGAAAGCGCCCGCACCGCTGGCATCGCCCAGTGCCTTGCCATTCTGGCACCAGACAGCAGGCAGCCCGCCCGCGACCGGCACCCCGACATCCCCTCGATTCATCATTTTGATGAAATCCTGCCGGCACTGCGTCAGCGCCAACCCCTGCCATCCGGCCAGTGAGCCAGCTATACTATGCGTATACGCTCATCAGGTGAGGAGACATGACGGCAACCACCACTGACGACACCCGCGTAAGACTCGACAAATGGCTGTGGGCAGCACGCTTCTACAAAACCCGCAACCTCGCCAAGCAAGCCATCGAAGGGGGCAAGGTTCACTACAACAGCCAGCGAACCAAACCCGGAAAACTGGTGGAGCCCGGCGCCAAAGTGACCCTGCGGCTGGGCTGGCAGGAATGCATTGTGGTGGTGGACGACATCAGTGACCGGCGCCGGGGCGCCCCCGAAGCCCAGAAGCTCTATCACGAAACCGACGACAGCGTGAAACGCCGGGAAGAACTCTCGTGGCAGCGCAAAACCATGCAGGCGGCGCAGCTACCCCCGGCCAGACGGCCTTCCAAGAAAGACCGACGGGATATACAACGCTTCCGGGAACAGAACGGGCTCTAGCATTCCTGTTTCCCGCCCCAATGATTACCGTTTCCGACTTTAACGCTCAGGAGAAATACCAATGGCATCCCGGGACCAGTTCCAGCGATTTATTTTTGAAGACAGCCAGGTCCGGGGAGCCTGGGTGAAACTGAACGACAGCTACAGTGAAATTGGCAGCCAGGCTCCCTACCCCGCGTCCGTGCGGCGCATGCTGGGCGAATCCCTGGTGGCCAGCGTGCTGATGAGCAGCACCCTCAAGTTTGAAGGCACCCTATCGCTGCAAGCCCAGGGCGAAGGCCCGCTGCGCACACTGATGGCAGAGTGCAGCCATGATCGTTTCATCCGTGGCCTGGCCCGTTACGACGAACACGCTGTGACCGAGGACTCCCTGAATGCGCTGCTGGGCGAGGGCCGCATGGCCATCACCATCTCCCCGGACAAAGGCCAGCGTTACCAGGGCGTGGTGCCCCGGGAAGAGGAAAGCCTGGCCGGCTGCCTGGAAGAATACTTCGAACGCTCCGAGCAGATCCCCACCAGCTTTTTCCTGTTTGCCGATGAAAACTGTAGCGCCGGCCTGATGCTGCAGAAACTGCCCGGCGACACCGAACAGGACTCCGACCTGTGGGATCGCCTTAACCACCTGGCCAGCACCGTCGAAGCCGAAGAACTACTGACCCTGGACAGCGAAACCGTGCTCCATCGCCTGTTCAACGAAGAAACTGTGCGCCTGTTCGATGCCGAGCCCGTCGCCTTCCGCTGCAGCTGCTCGCGGGAGCGAACGCTGGGCGCCCTGGAATCCATCGGCAAGGAGGAGTGCTACAGTATCCTCGACGAGCAGGGTTCCATCGAAATGGACTGCCAGTTCTGTCATCAACACTATCGCTTCGATAGAAATGATATTGATCACCTTTTCACCGGCCATACGTTACACTGAACACCCGGCTGAACGGCCCGGAAGCCAGTCATAGAGCGGTTTCCGGGGCAGTCGTTTTTTACCGGCGTCTCTGGCATAATAGCGCGCCTGAATTGACCCGATTGCTCAGATTTCCGTCAATTTTTAGGGGGGACGGCCTGAGTAATCACGATCACATCCCGAGGGCGAGGTCGAAGTGAGTAACACTTATAATGATCTGAGTGCAGCACAACTGGTTGAGCTGGCACTGGAAAGACGCGAAGGCCAACTGGCCGCAAATGGTTCCCTGGTGGTCAAAACCGGTGAACGTACAGGCCGGTCCCCGAAAGACCGCTACATCGTCGAAGAGCCCAGTACCTCTGACGATATCCATTGGGGCCCCATCAACCGCCCGTTCGATGCGGACAAGTTTGATGCCCTCTGGGATCGCGTTGAAGCCTACATCGCCGAGAAAGACAGCTTTGTAAGCCAGGTACACGTTGGCTCCGACCCGGAACACTACCTGCCGGTGCGCATGACCACCGAAACCGCCTGGCAGAACCTCTTCGGCCAGAATCTGTTTATTCGCCCTGACAGCTTCAACCCGGCCGACAAGCAGGAGTGGCAGATCCTCAACGCCGCCAATTTTGAGTGCGTGCCCGAGCGCGATGGCACCAACAGCAACGGCTGCGTGATCATCAACTTTGCCAAGCGCAAGGTACTGCTGGCAGGCATGCACTACGCCGGCGAAATGAAAAAGGCGATGTTCTCCGTACAGAACTTCCTGCTGCCGGAAAAAGACGTGCTGCCCATGCACTGCTCCGCCAACGTTGGCGAAGACGGCGAAACCTGCCTGTTCTTTGGCCTCTCTGGCACCGGCAAGACCACCCTCTCTGCCGACCCTGATCGCTTCCTGATCGGCGACGACGAGCATGGCTGGGGCCCCGGCACCGTCTTCAACATTGAAGGCGGCTGCTACGCCAAGTGCATCGACCTGAGCCAGAAGAACGAACCCATTATCTGGGACGCCATCCGCTTCGGTGCCATCGTTGAAAACGTCACCATCGACCCGGAAACCCGCGAGCCGGACTACACCGACGTCTCTCTCACCGAAAACTCCCGTTGCGCCTACCCGCTGGAGCACGTTGAGAAACGCGTTATTGAGAACCGCGCCGGCGAGCCGTCACACATCGTCTTCCTGACCTGCGACATGACCGGCGTACTGCCGCCCGTGTCCATCCTCAGCAAGGAAGCCGCGGCCTACCACTTCCTGAGTGGCTACACCGCGCTGGTGGGCTCCACCGAAATGGGCTCTTCGTCCAAGCTGAAAGCCACTTTCTCCACCTGCTTCGGCGCGCCTTTCTTCCCGCGCCCGGCCGGCGTCTACGCCGAGCTGCTGATGAAGCGCATGGATGAGTTTGGCAGCAAGGTCTTCCTGGTGAACACTGGATGGACCGGCGGCCCCTACGGCGTGGGCGAGCGTTTCAGCATCCCCACCACCCGTGGCATCATCGCTGCCATCCAGAATGGCGACCTGGACGATGCCGAAACCGAGCACCTGCCCACCCTGAACGTGGACGTGCCGGTTGACGTACCGGGCGTAGACAACAACCTGCTGAACCCCCGCAACACCTGGGCCAGCAAGGAAGACTACGACGCCAAGGCCGCCGAGCTGATTGGCCAGTTCGTGGAAAACTTCAAGAAGTTTGATGTTTCCGACGCCATCGTGGAGGCCGGGCCGAAAGCGTAAGCCCGCCTTTACTGAAGAAAGCGCCCTGCTCTATGAGCACGGCGCTTTTTTCGTGGCTATCTCACATGAATACATCAAAAAACACTAGAAAGTGGTCACTGCAACCATGATTTTTGCAGGCTTCAATAATCTTTCTATTTTTCCTTCGAAATCAAATTGTGGCGGCAAGTCTCTGGATGAAGATAGCGGTCACTATGACCGCTTTTTCCGGGGTGATGGTTAGGAAAATAGCCGGAACTTATTGACCTGACAGTATTTTCTTCCTAATTTTGGGGAACGTTAGAATTGAGATATTGGTCGCTGAGAATGCCGTCGTGGCGACTCATATATAAATGTTAGGCTAGTGCCCCCGATTGCGCCTGGGTAAATAATTCAATAACATGGAGTTGGCTGCGCGGTTCAGTGCCGCTGTCCGAGAGGGTATGCTCTATTCCTGAGCAATACTCCGAGGTGACAGCGAAAAAATTCTACTGACCAAAAGGTAGAAGCCTGAACTCTGGCCCCAAAAAGCATGAAAAACGTTAATTTTGTCTTTTACCACCCTCATTTAGACCTTATCTCCGATAGAACGATAAGATCTCTTCTCAAAAGAATTTCAACTATCCTCCGCGAGATCCAATACCAGGAGGTTGCTTACCTTATTAGATCTAGCGAGACAACGCCCTCGCAGAAGCAGTCGCTTCGCGACCGATTGGATGGTCAGCTCAATCATATTGAAGCGTATTATCTTGAGAGGTTAGAGAGAGGGAGTCTGACACTCACCGTCACTCTCACGGCCTTCGGGATTTGGCTTTTACAGCAGACCATCGGGGAGTCGATCAAGGAAGCATGGCAGCAGAGTAATATGCACAAAGAGCTGGTGGCCTACCTAAGTGGTCCCCAGCGCAAAGAGGTTTTAGACAGAAATATCGACAGAGTTCTCGATGGCTGGACCTTTGACAATTACGTCATTGAGGATGTGAACAAGACAACCGACGAACAGGGCGAGCTTACTGTTCGAGTTGATCTAAGCACTCCGCCTCAGATCCAGAAACGAATTGAAGAGAACTCGGGCCCTGTCACTATCGACAGCATCATTGAAGATTCTCGAAGAATCATAATCACTTTGAATAAGGATCGTGATGCCTAAGTGCAGGCACGACGACACCCATTACATTGCGCCTTCGGCTCCATTCCGTGAGCGCGCATGCTGCAAGCATTAGGTTTCATGGAGGTTTAATTTGCCGAATTGGCTTAACTACATAGCAGCAGCTTGCTCGATAATTGGGGCGGGCCTTGCTTTGCTTGTCTATTTCGAAGTGAGAGGTATTCGCAAGTCTTATCTTCGAAGAGCGAGATTGCCCGAATTGGTAAGAGATCTGGGCAAAGCAAGTAGCACTCTTTCCAAGGCGCTTAAAAATTGGCCTTGCGAACGACGGCTCGGCGTGAATCAGATACACATCGCGGTTAATCTACTCAGAAATGCTGGGGGCAAGGTTCCTGAGGGCGAACGGAAGCGTATTCACGCCGCAATAACAAAATTATGCGAACGGCGTCTATTTCGGATGGAGCCCGTAAATGACGCAACGTTAGATCAGGCTTGGAGTTACTACAATGAGTTGTCGGCTGTAATTACCGTCTTGGAGCAACTGGTAAAAGATACAAAGTGGGATTGAAAATGAGCATAGACAGCAAAGCGACACAACTGATCCAGAGGCTTACAAGGGCTACTGTCAATGATGAAATGAAGTGGGTTAGGAACCAGGCTCCCGCATACTTGACTAGTGGCACTGATGATTTGGTTCCTTTGTATCTAGAGGGAGTCTACAAAGGAAAAAAAATTGGATTATTCGAAAAGCGCTCAAAATATTTTCACGATGAATTTGATTACTCTTGGAGTGTATCAGTTGGAATATGCATCGTGGATTTATTTGGGCACCTCATATGGGATTATTACGACACGACAACTGCTCTAGCGAATTTGTTTGATCGTGCAAAGGAGCAGTCCTCCGGAATTGATGACGTGTTAAATGAATTGTTGGATGATGAAACCTAACGAGGGTGTAGAAAAGGATACCAATGAGCTTTCCTTCAGATATTAAAAGTGGAATGCGAGATTGCATTCTCAAAATATTTTGGCCGAAGGATCATATCGTTCAGTTCTTCGTCGACAATGGCTGTACCAATTCAGATATTCGGGTTCTGGGTGATCATAAAGAACTAGCGAGATACAAGATTGTCGATTGCATGTTTGGTCACTTGGCAGAAAAACCGGATGGCGGCCTCGGGCCTTTTCGCTCAATGCTAAAATCCTTGGTCGGATGGTCTTCCTTTGATCCATATTATTTCGATAAGTTGAAAAAGCTCAATAGAGCTGACGCGGAGCGTTCGATTACACACCTTAAGCAACTGCAAGAAATTCGAGACCATAAAATTCAAAAAGAACGAAAAGCACGTGCAGCCAAAGAAGCCGCCTCACAAAATCCGAAACAAACCATTAGCGAGCTTAAAGAAAAGTACCTCGCGCTTATCCAAGGTAGTTTGCCACCGGCACGTCGAGGGTATGAATTAGAGAATTTGCTTCAAGAACTTGGTAAGCTGTCAAGATTGGAAGTAACAGAGCCTTACCGAGTTAATGGCGAGCAAATTGATGGAGCTATTAAGTTTGAAGGGGAGCATTATCTCGTCGAAGCGAAGTGGCAGGATAAGGCATCGGCAAATGAACCCGTATACCAATTTGTTGGAAAAATCGAAGGTAAGTTTTACGGCAGGGGTGTTTTCATCTCTGTTAATGGATTCAGCGATAATGTAGTTAATTCTCTTGTTCATGGCAAAGCCATAAAGACCATTTTTGTCGATGGTGAAGATTTAATGATGGTTCTGGAAGAATTCCAGTCATTTTCAGAAATGCTCGATAAAAAGATCAAAGCGGCACAGACACGGGGAGAAATTTACATACATGCAGTCAGCGGGAAAACCAAAATCATCTAACCGGGTAGCCAGGGGTATCTAATCCCCAGCCCCCACAACACCCTCCACCGATGCGTCGGACCGGCGGCTCCGCACAGGGCGTTTCACCGGGAATGGTGAAGCTTGATCCATCCATCGCGCAGTGATGCCAGTCCCTCGGCTTTCAGGTAGTCATTGGACAGTGCCTGTTGAATACCCGGCGTCTTGGAGCTGCGCCAAGGACCTTTACTGGTGATGCCACACGCCACAGCGGCCTGCACGTGAACACCTAACTTCATCAGGTTTCTGACTTTAGTGCGCGGCTTGCGCCACTGTCGCCAGTAGGCCATCCGGACGCGACGGCGAATCCAGTGATCCATGTCGCAGCAGCGCTGATAGCCGGTGGCGATACCAAAGTAGTTGATCCATATAGCTGGTTATCCATAATCCCAGCTCGCAGATTCCGGGCAATCATTCCCAGCAGATGCTTGTCCCGGGCCTTGCGGAGTGAGTAAAAAAGGAATAATTTATACTCATGGATGAGTTTGAATTCGACGAAGCCAAAAGCCAGGCCAACTTGGGCAAGCACGGTATCGATTTCGTGGCCGCCCAAGGGCTGTGGAAAGATCCATACCTGCTGGAGATCCGCGCAAAATCAGAGGATGAACAGAGGTTTTTGCTGATAGGAAAGATTGGTGAAAAGCACTGGTCGGCTGTCGTCACGTACAGGGATACTCGTATTCGTCTGATTTCAGTCAGACGTTCCCGCAAGAAGGAGGTTGAGCTCTATGAAAGCTAAAGACTTCGATAAAAAATTTGAGGAAGGTCAGGAAGATATCATTGATGACCTGGACCTGTCCTCTGCTCGCCGCGTTAATCAGGAACAAAAGCGAATCAACGTCGATTTCCCGGCTTGGGTTGTCGAGTCGTTGGATCGTGAGGCTGCACGCATTGGCGTTACCCGCCAATCGATCATCAAGGTGTGGCTGGTGGAGCGTTTGCAGGCAGAATCTGCTAATAAACCGCTCAATGGTGACGCCGCAGGCGGCGCACATTAGCGGAGCGTTATGCAGCATCGCCATATCACGTTGACAAGCGTCACGTGACACAATACACTCCTTCTCATGATCAAATCCTTCTCTGACAAGCGAGCCCAAGAACTTTACTCCAAGGGCAAGTCAAAGAAGTTTCCTGCGGATGTTGCACCGAGAGCCGCTAGAAAACTTGAATACGTGGATCTGGCCGTGCAGCTGGAGGATTTGAAAGTGCCGCCTGGCAATCGCCTTCACCCGCTGGCGGGAAACAGGCAGGGGCAGCACGCAATTTCAATCAATGATCAGTGGCGTATCTGTTTTCGTTTTGAAGATGGCGATGCGTATGAAGTCGAAGTGTGTGACTACCACTGAGTGAGGTGATGACTATGGCTATTCTTAATACTGCCGGCATGCATCGCAAGCCGACTCATCCTGGCGAGATGCTGAGGGAGGATTTCCTTCCGGACTATGGCCTTTCCGTTGCCGGGTTGGCTGAATCTCTGGGCGTTTCTCGTCAGTCAGTTAATGAACTACTGCGCGAACGTCGTGCTGTCAGTCCTGAAATGGCGCTCAGGCTTGCCCGTTTGTTTGGTAATTCGCCGGAATTCTGGCTAAATGCGCAGCGATCTGTTGATCTTTGGACGGCCGCTCAGTCGGTCAAGGAAGAAGTGGATCGAATCAAGCCGCTACATGCTGCTTAACAACGGCGCTTTGAATCAGTACGTCCCACTCAACCGCTCTTGCAACGGCCCCACCACCGCATCCAGAAATTTCCGCACTCGTGGTGACAGCAAACGGCTGTGCGGAAACACGAACTGCACCGGCAACGCCGGGGCATTGTATTCCGCCAACACCGGTACCAGGGTGCCGCGCTCAAAATCCTCCTGCGCCTGGTAGCCCAACACCCGGCATATGCCCAGGCCATCCCGGGCGGCGGCGAGTTCGGTGTCAATCTGATTCGCACTGACTACGGGATGAATGCGCTGCTCCCACAGCTCTCCCTCTACCTGAAATTGCCACACCTCGCCGGCGGGCGTGAACCCCACGGTCGGCCAGTCTGATAACTGTTCGGGATGGCTGGGCTGTCCGCGCTGTTCGATGAGCTCAGGGCTCACACAGAGTACATAGGGCGTACTGCCGACCTGTCTCGCCACCAGTGAGCTGTCAGCCAGGTGACCAATGCGCAGGGCCAGATCAAAACCTTCCTCTATCACATCGACGATGCGGTCGAGCAGGATCAGTTCCGCGCTCATGGCGGGGTTCTGTTTCAGCCATTGGTTCAGTAATGGTGCGATATGCAGACGGCCAAACGTTACAGGCGCAGTGATCGTCAGCTTGCCAGCGGGGTCGGCGCGCCGGCTATCGAGTTGGAACTCTGCGGTCTGGATGTCCGCCAGAATACGGCGGCAGTGATCGAGGTATTCGCGCCCCTCATCAGTAAGCGCGATACGGCGGGTGCTGCGATTGAGCAAGCGAACACCAAGGTGCTGCTCCAGACTGGCGAGGGTTCGCACGACAGCGGCCGGGGATCGGTCCAGTTTGTCAGCGGCTGCGGAGAGGCTGCCCTGATCCACAATGGCGACAAAAGTACTCATGGCTTTGAGTTTGTCCATCGGCAGGCACCGTCGCAGCGTGTGGCAGGGATTTGTGCAAAAACCTGAATAATCCTAACAGGTGGACGGCATTTATTGAATCCGCGTTGAGGCGTTTACTGGTGGCACAACGTCATTCATTCGGAGTCCGTCATGAAACAACCCCAGCCGATTCGTCAGTACGATCACGTCGGTATCCGGGTCAGCGACCGCCAACAGGCCGTGGCCTTCTATGAACAACTCGGGTTTCAGGAGGTACGCCGCTTCGACAAGTACGAAGCCAATGAAATGGAAACGCCAGACGGCGTGCGCATCAACCTGATCTTCAACGCTACGCGTTTGCCTCACGGCCGGAACGTGTTGCTGGATGAGCCCATCAAGCTACCCGGTGTAACCCATCCCGCCTTCGTGGTCGATGATCTTTACGCATTGAAAGACTGGCTTGATCAGGCAGGCATTGCCATTACCGAAGGCATTCATCGTCTCGGCCCACGCCGGATCACGCTGTTTATTCGTGATCCCGACAGGAACGTACTGGAGTTCAATCAGTTATTGCCTGAATCAGGGCCTGCCAGCACACCCACCAGCAACAACCATTAACGCTCAGGAAGCACATGCCATGAAACTATACGATCTGGAATTGTCCGGGAACTGCTACAAAGTCCGTCTGTATGCTGCGTTGGCGGGCATCAATCTCGAACTGGAGCCGGTGGATCTCCCGGGTGGCGATCACAAACAATCACCGTTTATCGCACTCAACCCTTGGGGCCAGGTGCCGGTATTGGCCGATGATGGCGTTGTTCTGCGCGACTCTCAGGCGATTCTGGTGTATCTGGCTCGCCAATACGGCGGCAACCAGTGGTGGCCAGACGGCGCAGCACAGCAGGGCGAAGTCATGCAGTGGCTGTCGACCGCCGCCAACGAGATTCACGCTGGCCCGAACGCCGCCCGTTTGATCGACAAGTTCGGGTACCCGCTGGACAAGGCGCGCGCACTGGAAGTCAGTGCTAAAGTTCTTCCGTTGATCGAGAAACATCTCAGCGAACATCCATGGCTGGCACTGGGCCGGCCCACCATTGCCGACTGTGCCGTGTTTCCTTACGTCGCAACGGGCTGGGAAGGTGGCGTAACACTCGAGCGATACCCAGCCATCCAGGCCTGGATCGACCGTATAAAATCGCTGCCTGGATACATCGGGATGCCAGGGATTAAATAAGGTTTAAGACTCCACGACGATAACAATAATCGCTATGCTTTGATCTGGGTGGCAGAACAATGCAATCTACGCAGATCCAGGCACTTAAATCGTCCTGTCTTGGAATGGAGTCTGTACATGCAGCCAAAAGACGTCGTGGAGCAGTTCATCGCCGATACCCGTGCTCATCGCTTTGATGAGGCAAAAGCGTGGCTGGTTGCCGACGGGTTTGAATATGTGGGGCCGAACATGCATTTCCTCAGTCCGGATGACATGTTGTCCTACCAGTTCGGTATGGCCGCCATCCAGAAAGACCTCGTCCTCCGGCAGCTCAGTGCCGACGGGGAGCACGTATTCGCGATTCTGGATTACCAGACCCACTTTGAACCGATTGGGGATGTGCGGCTGGCCGTCTGGTTCCGCGTGCGCAACGATAAGATCCAGACCGTTGAAGCCTTCTACAATGCAGCGGTGGTTGAGAACATGCTGGGAGGCAACCTGCCTTCCGCCAACTGAAAATGGTAGCTGCGCCAAAGCTGCCTTCTAGGGACGGTAAAATCATGCACAGAGTTTTGATGACGTGTTTCATTTTTTCGGTAGCTGGATGCAGCAACAAGGCCGTTTACGACAACATCCAGCACAACAACCGACAGGAATGTAATACGGTTCCGCCGGCTCAGTACGAAGAGTGTATGGCGCGCTCCAACAAATCGTACGATGAGTACGAGAGGGAACGGGAAGCCGTCGTCGAGGGAGATTAGGGACATGAGAGAAACCGGAAAGATCAACTATGTTGAACTCCCTTCACGGGATCTTGACGTCACGAAACGGTTCTTTGCCAGCGCGTTTGGCTGGTCGTTTGTAGACTACGGGCCGGAATACGTTGCTATTGAGAATGCCGGGCTGGACGGTGGCTTCTTCAAATCGGATAAGGTCGCTACCACCAGCAACGGAAGTGCCCTGATAGTCCTCTACAGTGCCGACCTGGAAGCCACCCTTGAAAAAGTGACGTCCTCGGGCGGTGCCATCGTGCAGGACATTTTTTCATTTCCGGGCGGTCGCCGTTTTCATTTCTCGGACCCCAATGGCAATGAGTATGCCGTTTGGTCAGAGCCAGTGGTGTAAACAATCTTTAGGAGCCCCAAATGCCAAGGAAGACATTGCGCAATATCAGCTTGCTAGCACTTTCCACCCTCCCTGACCTGACGTTAGCCGGCCAGCCCACGCCTTCAGACTATCTCGATAGCCAACCTTTGCTTCTGGAAATCCGCTACTGTGAATGCCAGGCTACCGAACCTGATGGCGACCCAGCCGATGTGTTGCCGGAGTTTCTGGATGATTCGAGGGTTCTGCGGGTGGGAGCAGTCACAACCGAACACAGTAACTTTGTTGCGTCGCGGGAGCTGTCCATGGGATATGAGATCAGCCCGGTGGAAAAGCCCTCTGGTTCATTCCAGCTCACCTATGCCAGTGAATACACAACCCGTGATGGCAACCTCGCGGGCCAGGGGACGCTGGTACTGGAAGCAGGCCAATGGGTGAGTCTTTTCGAATCCCATCACCAAACTAAAGCCGGGGCGAAGCATGCCGGTGTTGCGATTCGGCTGGTGGATCAAAGCTCCTCCCAATAGCCCAATAGAGAGAAAAGCAGTCGATGATACGAATTCCTTTTCCCCAGGCACCGGACTACCCGGCAGTTGAACCTGGTTTCAATGGACCAAAGGTGGCGGCGATTCACGGCCTTATGGGCCATGACCTTATGCGGAAACACCTGCTTCGCATGATGAAGGAGTCCGGTTACCACGACACAACGATGTACAGCCATATGCATCCCACGAAAGCCATCGCGGACGATTTAAGCGAAGCAGCTGGCGCCAACCGCAGAATAGCCATCGTCGGCTATAGTCAGGGCGGTTTCGAGGCGATCAAGGTGGCACGTGAACTCGCCCGGCGTGACATCACAGTCGACCTGGTTGTGACCATTGCGGCAGGCGGCCTGGGCCGAACGTTGCCGGCCCAATGGGGATTCAACCCCCGCAAGGCGCCGGCCAACGTCTTCAGGTGCCTTAATTTTTTCTCAGAGGGCGACCGGCTTGGGTCCGATCAAAAGCCTGAGCGCAACCTGATGAAAGCCAGCCAATCAGGCCAGTACGTTGAGAATATTGTTTTCCCGAAGGACGAACACATATCCCACATTCGATTGGTCATTTGCTACCCGGAATCGCGAGTGCATCCTACCGTCAGGGCCCGGTTGCTGGATCCGCTGCAAAATGAACTGGCGTCGTTGACCCGCCAGCATCATGTTTCCGGCAATGCTGAACGCGCCTCGAAGTAATCCGCCGATTTTACCTCTTCGTTCATGCTGGCGAGCCCCAGCTTTCGAAGCTCTGAGGTTTCCATCGCTTTTTTCATCAGCATCCGGCTATTACGCCCGGAGTTGGGGAACACGCTCTGCCCGGCTCGAAGTTCAAGTGTAACGCCACTTTCTGTTTCCGTCGGAAGATTCCGAAGGCGCTGATACAGGTCTTTGTGTTTGTCGTCTGCGGGGTTTGTCACGAGCAACACGAACGCACTGGTTGAATGGCGTGCCAGGTAGGTTCCTTCATCGACGGCTGTCCTCACGGTTCTGGCCAGGGCGGCTATTGCGTCTTCAGCTTGGTTGTCGGGAATCTCCCGATGGTTGGCAACCTCCAGGTAGAGCACAGCGAACTCGTGTTTGTCGGTTTCACTCCTTGCCAGTTCCTTGACCAGATGATTCGCCAGGCTGGCCCGGTTGGGCAGTCCTGTGGTCGAATCGTACAGTGCTTTGCGCTCGACACGCCGGGATTCCTCCAGCGCCTGGATTTCAGCGTTCCGGCGCTGCTTGACGTCATTGGCGGAGGCAAAAAGAGCGACCAGGATCAATACGCCACTGAACAGGGCCAGCGGGGCACCCAGCCAATCACCCGATAGCAGATTGTCTGCAGCGGGCATGGCGTTTTCAGGATAGATCATGGCAGCCATGCCCGTGTAGTGCATTCCACAGATAGCCACGCCCATGGCCAGGGCGGCGCCGAGCTGGAGGGCGGTTCCTTTGAGGCCTTGTACTGACTGCAAGCGGCGGCAAATGAACATGGCCACACCCGAGGCCCCGACCGCAATGACAACGGAAGCACTGAACAGAACCGGGTCGTAGCGCATCCCCGGCTCCATCTCCATGGCCGCCATGCCGACGTAATGCATGGACGTAATACCGCCGCCCATGAACAGGCTGCCGATAACGATCTGCAGCGGGCCCGCGCGGTCCTTGCCGATGATATGCAGGGCCAGTCCCGAAGCACCCACAGCGGCAACCCAGGAAATCAGGGTAATGGTGAGGTCGTAGCTCATTTCCATCGGCATCACATAGGCCTGCATGCCTACGAAATGCATGACCCAGACCCCGGTTCCCATCGTCAGAGCCCCGAGCGCCAGCCATAGCCTGGCTTTTGCCTGTTCGAGCGTAGCAAGCTGTGCGCCGAAGTAGAGCGCGCTGTACGATGCCAGTACCGCAACCACAAAGGAGGCGGCCACCAGGGTGTAATCGTAATATCCCGTCATTCTGAAACCCGTTTTTCTGGATGAACACTGTTCACGACCGGTTTCGCCAATGGCCAAACTGCCGTGAAATGAGAAATTCATCAGAGATACGGGGCTCTTGCGCTACCGTTTCATCGACAATGTGAATTTTCGTGAAATGTCTAACGGGGACAGCAAATTACCACTGCTCCCGGTCCTCCGCACTTTCCTCAGCTTCTACCTCGGCCTTGCGTTCCTGGATCTTTTTCATCTTTTCGTCAGAGATCTTCATACTGTTGGCGCTGTCCCGCAGCACGAAGAGGCTGCCGACCACCAGGGCCAGCGCGACTATGACAAAAACCCATCCGATAAGTGGCATGGCTTGGCTCCTTCATTGAACCCATTTACCTTATAGTGGACCACACGCCTTCAACCCGACAACCGGATTCCGGAAATTACGATGTCCTTCTCCAGAATTTACAATCAGGCAGCCGCCCGCAAAGGCGGCGAAGTCGAGCTACGCGCCATATTGCCCCGGGTTGCGGCGCCCGGTGAGCTTGAAGCCATGGGTGACGACCGCTACCTGTCCGAGGTCACACGCTGCGTCTTCAAGGCCGGTTTCGTGTGGCGAGTGATCGAGAACAAGTGGCCGGGATTTGAAGATGCCTTCAAGGGGTTCGTGCCGCTGTACTGGCAGCAGGTTCCGCCAGAAGTGCTGGAGGATCTGGCACAGGATGAACGCATTGTGCGCAACATGCAGAAAATTCGCACGGTGCCGGACAACGCCCGGATGATTGTGGATGGCGCCCGTGAGCACGGTGGCTTTGGAGCCTTCCTGAGCCAGTGGCCTTCGCACGATCAGGTCGGCTTGCTGATGTGGTTCAAACGCCACGGTGCCCGCCTCGGCGGCAACACCGCCCAATATTTCCTGCGTCGGGTAGGCTGGGATGGGTTTATCCTGTCGTCGGATGTGGCCGCCGGGTTGCATCGGGAGGAACGGCTGGATGCCAGCCCCGGCAGCAAAAAGGCCTTGATGCAGGCACAGCAGGCCTTCAACGACTGGCATAAGGAAACTGGCCTGCCCTACAGCCACCTGTCGCGAATTCTGTCTTACTCAGTGGGAGATTAGATGCGTTCCGCCCTGTTAATGCTCGCCCTTTGGTTGATGACCTCCACGCTTTCTCTGGTCCACGCCAACCCGTTGCTTGAGGCGGTGAAAACCGTGGAACAGCGCCTGGACGCACGCGTGGGCATCGCCCTCTATGATTCCGGGACTGGAGAATCCTGGGACTATCACGGCGATGACCGTTTCCCCATCACAAGCACCTTCAAAACCCTGGCCTGTGCGGCGTTGCTGGCAAAGGTGGATAACGGCACTGTTGATCTGGATCGGCGAGTGATCTTCAGCAAGGACGATCTGGTGACCTATTCACCGGTCACTGAGACACGTGTAGGGGAAGAGGCAGGTATGAGTTTGCGGGAGCTGTGTGAAGCGACAATGGCCACCAGCGACAACACCGCCGCCAATCTGGTACTGGGGGCCATTGATGGCCCCGACGGCGTTACCGCGTATGCACGCGATCTGGGCGATACCGTTACGCGGCTGGACCGGACGGAAACCTCACTCAATGAGGCCACGCCGGGCGACCTGCGAGATACCACAAGTCCCAAGGCGATGGTCGCGAACCTCCGCAAATTGGTACTTGGTGAGGCGCTATCCAAAGGTTCCCGGGATACTCTGGTTACCTGGCTCAAAGGCAACCGTGTCAGTGACAACTTGCTCCGGGCAGCGATACCACCGGACTGGACAATCGGAGACCGCTCTGGAGCCGGCGGCCACGGCTCCCGTTCAATCACTGCCGTGCTATGGCCACCCCATCGCCCGCCTCTGGTGATCGCGATCTATATAACGCAAACCGGTGCGTCTTTTGATGAACGTAATGGCGCTATCAGAGACCTCGGGGGCGCTATTGTGAAGCACTTCTGATCGCCAGCAACAGCTGCCGGCCTGTCAGAATTCTTTACACACTGCCTTCAAGGTTGCGCTCAAAAATCATCGTGGCATCTGAATTCAAGGAGAATTTTTGACAGTGGCCCACATGTTGCCTTTATCAGTGCAGATCAACACTGATGACCATTAAGGAAAGGCCACATGAGCATTATCAACCGTATCGCCACACTGGGCATCCTTGCCGCAGGCCTCGCATTCGCCGCTCCGGCAACCGCTAACCTGATCGAGAATGGCAGCTTCGAAAACCCCAACGTGACTACGGGCACCTGGCAGTTTTTTACATCTGACCAGGTCGCTGGCTGGACCGGCAGCAACATTGAAATCTGGGAGAGTGGCTTCAACAGCGTGAACGCTTATGACGGCAGCCAGTTTGCCGAGCTGAATGCCCACCCGGACATGGATGGCCCATTTGGCATCTACCAGACCATTGATACCACCATTGGCCAGCGTTATGACCTGAGCTTTGCTTACCGCGCTCGCCAGAACAACTCTGAAAGCTTCATGTTGTCCCTGATTTCCAATGGAAACAGTGCCGATTCGCTGCTGAATGATCATGTAACGAGTGGTTGGAGCATCTTCTCAGGAAGCTTCATTGCCAGCGCTCTGGAAACCACCATCAAGTTCACTTCCGTGAGCCCGGATGGCACCGTCGGCAACTTCCTCGACGACGTAAGAGTAACCGCACAGGTCCCTGAACCGGGCACGCTGGCGCTGATGGGGCTAGGTCTGCTCGGCCTGGGCTTTCGCCGTCGCCGCTAGTCGCTGGCTAAAAAAACGCTCGACCTCTAAAAGGGCCCCGTAATGATGATTGCGGGGCCCTTTTTGCCATCATCGCCTGCCAATGGCAGGATAAGCGCTTTCCGTTGTCATGCTGAAGGGCGCTATGAATCCCACCATTGAGCTTCTTAAATCACACCGTTCAATCCGCAAGTTCCAGAACCGCAGGATTCCCCGCGAGCTGTTCGAGGAACTGATCCGGGCTGGCCAGAGCGCCGCTACGTCCAGTCATGTGCAGGCTTACTCCATTATCCATGTGGTCGATCCGAACAACCGAGAGGCCCTTGCGGAGTTGAGTGGCGGCCAACGCTATGTGGCGGAAAGTTCAGATTTTCTGGTGTTCTGCGCAGACATGAAACGGGCCACGGATGCCGCGGAACGCGCAGGTGCCGAGGTAGTCCGCGGGATGACCGAGCAGTTGCTGGTGGCCAGCATCGATACTGCCCTGGTGGCCCAGAACGTTGCCACCGCAGCAGAATCGGCGGGGCTGGGCCTGTGTTATATCGGGGGCATACGTAACAACCCAGCGGAGGTGAGCGAGCTACTACGTCTGCCGGAGCATGTATATCCGGTGTTCGGTATGTGCCTGGGGTATCCGGACCAGGCACCCGAGGTGAAACCGAGACTGCCACTGGCGTCCATCCTCAAAGAGGATTATTACCAAAGCGAACGCGATCCGGAACTGGTGGCGGAATTCGACACCACCATGAACACCTATTACCAGGCCCGCACCGGGGGCACCAAGGACACCAACTGGTCGCAACAGCTGAAACCACTGTTTACATCCAAGTTGCGCCCCCACATGCGGGATTTCCTGCGCGGCAAGGGCTTCGAGATGAAGTAATCAGGATCGCCGGGAGACTTACCCCGGCGCACCTACCAGCGAGCGGTAGACATCCACCATCGCCAGGGTGACCGCTGTGCGGCTACGCACGGCCGCATCCCGGGTGGCGGTGAACTCCTGTTCCGCCGTCAGCACCTCGAAATAGCCGATAAACCCTTCTTCATAGCGAGCCCGGGCCAGTTCCACGGCGTGCTCGGCATTATTCATCGCCTGTTCCAGCCGCTCTTCCCGCTGTTGCGCTCGCTGATAACGCACCAGCCGCGTTTCTGCCTCTTCCAGGGCCTCCAGCACCGTTTGCTGGTAGCTGGCCAATGCCGCACGGCTATCGGCTCCTGCCGCCTCGATACGGGATTTGACCCGGTCGTGGTCCAGGAAAGTCCAGTCAATGCCCAGGGCAACGCGTCGGGTTTCCGCCGGACCGGTGAACAGATCGCTGGTGTCGCCGGCAACGGAACCGATTAGCCCGCTCAGGGTAAAGCGAGGGAACAAGTCAGCGGTGGCCACCCCAATGCGGGCGGTGGAGGCCGCCAGGCGTCGCTCAGCAGCGGCGATATCCGGGCGGCGGCGCAGAACTTCCCCCGGGCTATCCACGGGAATCGTCGGCAGGGTTTCCGGCAGCGCTCCACGAGGTGACAGCGTATCGACAAGCGCCATCGGCGGCTGGCCCGTCAGCACGGAAATGCGGTGCATGGCCCCTCGTATCCCCGCCTGCAGGGTGGGCAATTCGGCCCGGGTCCGTTCCAGTTGGGCACGGGCACGGACCTGATCAAACTCGGTACCACGCCCGGCCTTTACCCGGGCTTCCACGATGTCCAGTGACTGCTGCTGCAAAGCCACACTCTGCAGGGCAACCTGATACTGCTGCTGAAGGCCTCGCAGCTCAAAATAGCTGCTGGCCAACTGGCCCGCGATGGCTACCTGAACGGCACCGAGATCGGCACCGGCTGCCTCCAGTTCCGCCCTTTGGGCCTCCGTCGCACGGCGAAGGCGCCCGAACAGATCCAGCTCCCAACTGGCGGCAACGCCAGCCTGGTAACGCTGCACCCGTTCTGGCCCGGCACCGGGGGGAGATTGCTCAATATCCGCAAGATACTGTTCGGCGCCAGAGGCGCTGGCCGTGACGCTGGGCCATTGATCCCGCTCGGCGCCATACAGCAGGGCGGCCGCGCGCTCATAGCGAGCGACGGCGCCTTCCAGACTGAGGTTGGCGGCCAGGGCATCATCAATCAGGCGTGCCAGCAAAGGATCATCAAATCCCTGCCAGAAACGCTGCTGATCGGTTCCACCGGCAACCATGGTTCGCCCTTCCGAAAACGCATTCGGTTCCGGCGTCGTCGGGGCCTGGTAATCTGGGCCCACGGCGCATCCTGTTAACAGGGCCAGAGCCCCCGTCATGGTGATGACTTTAAGCATGGCTACCTCCTGGCAATGCGTCTTCGCTATCGCCGTCATCGGAAGACAGTGTGGATGTATGATGGCTCTTCAGCGGGTGGCTTCCAGAAAGCTTGCGCAGCGCCACGTAGAACACCGGAGTCAGGAACAGGCCAAACAGGGTGACCCCGATCATGCCGGCAAATACGGCCGTGCCCAAAGCCTCACGCACCTCGGCGCCCGCGCCGGTGGCCAGCACCAGGGGCACAACCGCAGCGGTAAAGGTGATGGAGGTCATGATGATGGGCCGCAGCCGCAACCGGCAGGCTTCCAGCGCCGCCTCCACAATGCTCCGCCCCTGAAGCTCCAGTTCGCGGGCAAATTCCACGATCAGGATGGCGTTCTTGCAGGCCAGGCCAATCAACACCACCAGACCCACCTGGACAAAGATATTGTTGTCCCCGTCGCTAAACCACACGCCGATCAATGCCGAGAGCATGCACATGGGCACGATGAGGATCACCGCCAACGGCAGGGTCCAGCTCTCATAAAGCGCTGCCAAAACCAGGAACACCAGCAGGATGGCAAGCGGGAACACCACCAGCGCGGCATTACCCTGGGTGGCCTGCTGATAGCTCAGGTCGGTCCATTCAAACGCCATTCCGGCTGGCAGCACCTGGTCCGCCAGCGCTGTCAGCGTATCCATGGCCTGGGCCGATGACAGCACCCTTGGGTCCGCCTCCCCGGCGATATCCGCTGCGGGGTAGCCGTTATAACGCAATACCGGGTCCGGTCCGAAGCTCTGGCGAATGTTCACCATCGAGCCGATCGGCACCATCTCGCCCTGGTCGTTACGGGTGCGCAGGCGGGCAATGTCCTCCACGCTGTCGCGGTAGGGGGCGTCTGCCTGGGCGATGACCTGCCAGGTACGGCCAAACCGGTTGAAGTCGTTGACATAGGTGGACCCCAGGTAGGTCTGCAGGGTGTCGAACACTTCAGTCAGGGGCACGCCCTGGGCCTTGGCCTTGAGCCGGTCCACTTCCGCATCCAGTTGCGGCACATTGGCCTGGTAACTGGTGATGGGATACCCCATGCCCGGTGTCTGGCTGATGGCCCCCTGGAACTGGTTCACCGCGTTCTGCAGGGCCCCGTAACCGAGATTCCCACGGTCCTCGATGAACAACTGATAGCCGGAGCCATTACCCAAGCCCAGGATCGGCGGTGGCATGAAGGAGAAGGCAAAGCCTTCTTTCAGCCCACTGATTCTCTGGTTGATCTGGGCGTTGATCTCCCCGGCACTGAGGCTGCGCTCGTCAAACGGTTTCAGGGGAAAGAACACCACACCGGTGTTGGAGGTGTTGGTGAACTGCAGTGCGTTCAGGCCGGGAAATGCCACGGCGTTGGCCACACCTTCGGTTTCCATGGCGATGTCGGTGACTTTCTGTAGCAATTGATCGGTACGCTCCAGGGAGGCCCCTTCCGGCAGTTTCACGCCCGCCATCAGATAGAGCTTGTCCTGGATGGGGATGAAGCCCGGCGGCACCGCCTTGAACATCAGCCCGGTACCCGTCAGCAACAGCGCGTATACCACAAACACCGCACCGCGCCGGCGCAGGGAGCTGGACACGCCACCCTGATACTTCTCGGCGCTGGCGTTGAAGAAGCGGTTAAAGGGCCGGAACAGCCAACCAAACAACGCGTCGATCACACGCTGCAGCCGATCCTTGGGGGCGCTGTGAGGTTTCAGCAGCATCGCCGCCAGCGCCGGCGACAGGGTCAGCGAATTGATGGTGGAAATTACCGTGGAAATGGCAATGGTCACCGCAAACTGCCGGTAGAACTGGCCGGTAACCCCGGAGAGGAACGCCATGGGAATGAACACGGCGCACAGCACCAGACCGATCGCAATGATAGGGCCAGAGACCTCCTTCATGGCCTGATGAGCCGCCGCCAGCGGTTTCAGGCCTTCCTCGATGTTACGCTCGACGTTCTCCACCACCACGATGGCGTCGTCCACCACGATACCGATCGCGAGCACCAGGCCGAACAGCGTCAGGGTATTGATGGAGTAGCCCAACAGGTACAGCGCGCCGAAGGTGCCAATGACCGACACTGGTACCGCCAGCAACGGGATAATCGACGCCCGCCACGTCTGCAGGAACAGCGTGACCACCAGTACCACCAGCAACACCGCCTCCAGAAGGGTGGCAATGACCGCCTTGATGGAATCGCTGACGAAGATCGTAGTATCGTAAACCGCCTCATACTCCACCCCTTGCGGGAAGCGGGCAGACAGTTCATCCATAGTGGCGATCACTTCGTCGCGGATCTCCAGGGCGTTGGCGCCCGGCGCCTGGAAAACACCCAGGGCCACCGCATCCTTGCCATCCAGTTGCGAGCGCAGGGTGTAGTCACCGGCCCCCATTTCCAACCGGGCCACGTCTTCCAGGCGCAGAATCTCGCCGTTGTCACCGCGCTTGAGCACGATGTCACCAAACTCTTCCACGGTTTCAAGTCGGCCACGGGCGTTGATCAGTGTCAGGAAGTCGCTGTCCGGCACCGGTTCCGCGCCAATCTGGCCGGCAGACACCTGTACGTTCTGCTCACGCATGGCGCGGACGACATCGCTCGCCGTCAGGCCACGGGCCGCAATACGGTCCGGGTCCAGCCAGGCGCGCATGGCGTAATCACCGCCACCGAATATCTGCGCGTCGCCAACACCCTGGATCCGGGCCAGCCGGTCGCGCACATGCAACCGCGCGTAATTACGCAGGTAGAGCGTATCGTAGGTGCCGCTCGGTGATGTCAGGTGCACCACCATCAGGAACGTGGGCGACTGCTTCTGGGTGGTCACGCCCTGCCGCCGCACCTCCTCCGGCAGCCGGGCCTGGGCCTGGCTGACACGGTTTTGCACCCGTACGGTGGCCTCCTCGGCGTCGGTGCCTGGCCGGAAGGTGACGGTCATCTGAAGAACGCCGTCCGAGCCCGCCACGGACTTGAAGTACATCATGTCTTCGACACCACTGATGGCTTCTTCCAGCGGTGTGGCCACGGTTTCGGCAATCTCCTTGGGGTTGGCGCCGGGGTAGACGGTGCGCACGACCACCGACGGAGGCACCACTTCCGGGTACTCGCTGACCGGCAGGTTCGGAATCGAAATCAACCCGATGGCAAAGATGATGATGGACAGCACCGCCGCAAATATCGGCCGGTCGACAAAGAATCGGGAGATATTCATTGCGCCAGCTCCTGGGCGACGGCAACGGCGCCTTCTCCCTGGTCGGATTCTTTCATGGCAACCAGCTGCGGCTTGACTTGCATACCAGCGCCAAACACCTTCTGCACACCATTGATGATCACAAGATCGCCATGGTTGAGACCTTCACGGATCACCTGGAGATCATCCACCTGACGGCCAGTAGTGACCTGCCGGGGCGCAACCCGATCCTGTTCATCCACCACGTAGACGAAACGACGGTCCTGATCGGTCAGCACCGCCTTGCGGTTGACCAGCAGTGCCTGGTCCAGCTCGGCCACGGGCATTTCCACACGGGCAAACTGGCCGGGCTTGATCAGACCGTCCGGGTTGTTGAGCACGGCACGGTACTGCAGGGTGCCGGTCCCCGGATTCAGGTGATTGTCGACGAAATCCAGCTCGCCCTGGTACTGACGGCCATCCTCGCCACCCAGTGAAATGCGCACATCCCTGGGCTGACCATTGGCAAGCAGCTGCTGGCTACTAAACGCCGATTGCTCATCGGCCTCGAAATACAAGTGCACCGGGTCTACCGAAACTACCGTGGTGAGCAGGCTCTGGTCGGCGTTCGCCAGGTTGCCCTGGGTCACCAGGGCCCTGCCAGTCCGTCCACTGACAGGTGCAGTTACACGAGTGTACTGCAGGTTCAGCTCGGCGGTATCCAGCGCGGCCTGGGCAGCCTGTACACGGGCCCGGGCGCTCATCAACGCGGTATTGCGCTGATCGTATTCCTCACGGGATATTGCCCGGCTTTCCAGCAGCGTCTTGGCCCGGCCGGCTTCACTTCTGGCCAGATCAAGCTGGCTGTTGGCCAGCGCCAGTTCGGCACTCGCCGCCTGCTTTTGGGCTTCGTACGGACGTGGATCTATCTGGAACAACAGCTCGCCGGCCTGCACCAGTTCGCCTTCCTCAAAGGCCACCTTGTCGATGTAGCCACTGACGCGAGGCCGCAAGTCCACCGTTTCCGGCGATGCCACACGGCCTGTGAATGATTCCCAGAGAGTGACCGGTTCCACGACCACTTCCGCCACATCCACCTCCGGCGGAGGCGGCATGCTTGCAGCTTCATCGCTTTGCGCCTCGCAGCCGGTCAATAAAACAGTGATCGCTACAGCCAGGCCCAGTACACGGCCAGACCCTCTGAACGGTTTTGCAGTCAGACTTTCCATGGTTTCTCGCTCCGCTATCGGGTTCACCTTGTGGGCGTTCCCGTTTTTGCCAAGTAATCGGTTGGATCGCTTGTTAAGTCGCTTGGGGTAAAACGAATTCGACACGAAGCTTATTTCCTCAAGTTAACTTGAGGTCAATAACCTTGAATCGAGATGCTGGCTATGGGTGACATAGCGCCGGTTAATCGGATCGGGTAATGTTTACCCAACGGGAGCACAACAATATCCAGTGGAAGGCATAAAGCGGTATCGGGTTACTGCGGGAAGCTTGCCCGATTCTGCCGGCATGGTTTATGCCGGAGAGGCCGGGTTGCCAATTTCTGCGTGGTCATTGCCTGATCCTGCAGAAATTGCCTGAGAACCCGTACAGTTCAGGTTATGAAGGATTATACTGCCGCCAAAGGGAGACCCACCGATGACTGCCAACGTTCCTGAGATTTCCGGAAATCTCACGCTCAATCTGCAGCAACAGCTCGCCCGTGTCGCCAGTCAATGGACGACACACCAGGGCATTCAGGGTTCAGCCATTGATGGCTTGGAATTGATACGCTGCAACGAACCGTCCAGCTGCGGTTCCAGTGTCTATGAACCTTCATTGTGTTTCGTGATTCAGGGCACCAAGACCATCCAATTGGGTGACCGCGAGATCACCTACCAGCCCCTGTCCTATCTGGCCAGTTCAGTCCACCTGCCTGTACTGGGGCGAATTGTTGATGCCTCGGAGGAACACCCCTATCTGGCGGTAAAGCTCAAGGTAGACCCTCAGGAAGTGGCGGAGCTGGTGCTCGAACTGGGTGACAAGGCACCCCCGCTGCACCCGACCGAATCCTGCCCGGAGGTGCAATGCGGCCTGTGTATGTCGTCGATGGATGAACGGATGCAGAGCGCGCTCTACCGGCTGCTCAGCCTGCTGGATTCGCCCGGTGATATTCCTATTCTGGCACCCCTGGCTCGGCGGGAAATCATTTATCGCGCTCTGATTGGCGAGATGGGGTCACGGATGCGTAAGTTTGCGGCCGCTGATTCCCAGGCACACCGCATTTCCACGGTTATCTCGACGTTGAAGGATCATTACGCCGAACCGCTACGAATCAGTGAACTGGCGGAAGCGGCCAATATGAGCGAATCCACCCTGTACCATAGTTTCAAGCAGGTGACCCGGATGTCGCCACTGCAGTTTCAGAAGAAGCTGCGTCTGCATGAGGCCCGGCGCCTGATGCTGACCGAGGGGCTTGAGGCTGCCACCGCCAGCTATCGGGTGGGTTACGAAAGCCCTTCGCATTTCAGCCGCGAGTACAGCCGCCTGTTCGGTGCACCGCCCAGGGCCGACGTTACGCTTCTGCGTGGCGAACACCGGGCAGCAGAGCCAGTTTGACCCCTCACACTCAGGCGTAGAACAGCAGCGGCACAAACGCTACCAGTACCAGTGAAATGCCCATGGCAATCAGTGGCATGATGATACGCTCGTGGCGCTGGTAGAAGGTGCCCTCTTCCTGCTGTGCTGCCAGCACTTCCGCTTCCCCGACAACCTGCCTCGTCAACAGGTGGTTCAGCGCCACCGGCGGGCTCAGGTAACCCAGCTCGAAGGCGACCAGGGTCACCATCCAGAAGTGAATCGGGTGTATGCCACTGCTGTAGGCGATGGTGGCCACGGTGGCGGTCACCAGGATAACGGCGCCGAAGGCGTCCATGATCATGCCCAATACCACCAGGATCAGCACCATCAGCAGCATGGCAGACCAGGCACTGTCGAATGCCTGGGGGAAGGTTCCCATAATATGGGAGCGTTCGATCACCCCGCCGATACTGACCGACAGACCCAGCAGCAGCAACAGCGCGCCGATTTCCGCCGTGGTGTCGTTGGTAGCCGAGCGCAAGCTGCGTTCCAGGCCCTGGTGATTAATCTCACCACTGGCCCGGCCTTTGCGGTTTTTCAGGCTGACATGTTCGTACAGCAGGATGGCCAGCATGATCACTGGTAACAGCCGAGGGGCAGAGAATTCATCCATCTGCACATCCAGTGCAAAACGGTACAGCAGTACCACCGCAGCGATGACCAGCGCATAAGGGATAAGATGCTTCAACGCTGACATCATGGGTGGAAAGGCCGTGGAGGCCGGAGCCAGATTGAACTTGCTCTGACGGTTCACCGTGAGGGCAACGACCGTGAACATGGTCGCGGTGAGCACGAACACCCATATACCCCAGCCAAACAACTCGTCGGTGGTGACTTCCCGATTCAGGTAGGCAATGACCACCACCAGCAGGCAGGGCCGCAGGACCACACCCATGGACCCGGACATGGCGGTTGCCGCCAGCGCCAGATGACGGCGGGCACCGGCAGCGCGTAGTTCGCTGTAAATAACCGCGCCGGCCGCAATGACAAAGATCCCCGACGCGCCAGTGTAGGCAGTGGGCACCGCAGCCACCAGCACCGCTACAACAGCAAGCATTTCAGGTGGCATGCGCCAGGGCCGGAAGACATTGAACACCAGGGTGGCCAGGCGCGTCTGCTTCAGCATCATGCCTACCCACACGTAAAGCCCGACGTTCAGGAACATGTCGGAGAGCTCCATCATTTTGCCCAGATAGATACCGATACCAGAGGCGTGACCAATCAGCGCAAAGTAAGTCCCCGAGATAAGGCACATGACGGTATAGAGAGGCACCGCCAGGAAGGCTTTGTTCAGATCACCGCCTTCCCTCAGGTCATTCGGCACCCTGACAAGCCGATACAGGCTGGTGAGCGTCAATGCGGCAAAACCGGTAATCCACAGGTTATGGAGCAACAGCTCATCGGACGACATGGTGGTGTCGGCGCCAAAACTGGACTGGCGGAAGATCACGCTGGACCCCAGGAGCATGGCATTGGCGACGGTCTGCAGCGTGTGGGAAACCATGTAGTCCAGGCGGGTCTCCATGGCCCGCATGGCAATGTGGTGGCGAGTCAGGGTGGCGGTCACCGCGCACAGCATTACCAGGATCACCAGTATGTAGCGCTGGGACTCCAGGCCGAAGGCAATCAGGTCGGCCACAAACAGCTCCACTGCCCGGTAGGCTTTTACGCCGGGAGTAAGCTTGTCTTTGAGGTTCTCGTAACTCTGGTAGCTCTGGCGGCAATCCGCCACCGAACGTTCAATGGCCAGGCGAACTTCATCCGGATCCTTTTCCGACTCTCCCAGCAGGGCCGCCATGGGATTGTCGGAGCCCTCTTTCGCCAACTCTTCCTGAACGGCGGCGTCGATGTCCACGTTCGGGTCACAGGTGGGTTGTACCGGGTCGACTCTCAGCTTGTAGTAGCCGCTCCACAATTGCTCGCCGCCACGCAGCATCTGATTGTGGATGTCGCTACTGGTGGAGAACAGCACCACCGACAGCAAAAGCAGACAGGCCGGCAGAGAGGACAACCACTCCAACCCATTACGTCGAAAACCACCCTGGGACATAACAGCTCACTCTGGGAACATTGATTTACAGCAGATCGTCCAGATCCATGGTTTCGACCGCCTCCTTCTCGTCGTCCCAGAAGGTACCCAGTTGCCCCATGGGCGTCCGGTGCCCGGTGTTTTCCATCCACAGCCGATCGGAGATCGCCACAATCATGTCCGTGGCCATCGCATCGACAAAGACCCACTCCTCGTTCGCTGGTGTTTCCTCGATGGCCTGAGCGTGGCTACGGATCACATCGCGAAGGCGTTCTTCGTCACCTTTGTTCTGGGCCGCGATGGCGTGGAACACGTGGCTGATCCTGACACCGGCTTCCTCGCCCTGCGCGTCGGCAATTTCCAGCCGCTCAAAAGGATCCTCGCCCTCTGGCAGTGCGCCAGGAATCATTGCCCAGACCGTCGCACGCAGTGCCATGGGAGCCCCCCACCATTTGTCGTTTTCCAGACAACGGGTCGCGCGAGAAACCGTGGAGCCGATGTTCTTGGGGACGCCAATGGACGAGGTGGACTGAATTTCAGCGTTCAGGGCCTGCAAGCCCGACAACAAGCCCGCCATGTAGATGAACTCGCCCAGGTCGTCATCGAAATCAGGGCACTCACCTGCATCGGGTTTGCCATAGAAGGCGTTATGGTGCTTCCAGCCCCGGTGATAGCGTTTGGCGGCCAGGGAAAGCGCGCGCTTCTGGCGAATCATGGCGTCTTCCGCTTCTTCCGCGTCCATCGCACGCAGGGCGGCCAGACCATCCAGTTCGTGTTCCCGTGCCTGCTCCTCTGCACACCCGCCAGCCGAGAGGTACAGCATCACCGCCAGTTGGTCAGGTTCACTGGTAACCCGGCCAAAAGACATCAGCAGGGGCGCGGTGGCCTCACTCATGGCGCACCCCATGGCGAGGTCGTCACTTTCCAGTAGATAGGGCACGGTGTGATTGCGGGAAAAGCCCTGCATCACGTCGCCGGTGGTTTTATAGATCATGTTGTTGACGACACCACAACCACTCAAAACCACACTGGCAAGCACAGCGGCCATTGCACTACGGAAACGTGTATTGCCCCGATGAGCCTGACTGACAGGTTTCTGAATACTCGTCATAACGTTGTACCTTCTACTCTTCTGCGTTTTTGTTGTTCGGAGCGTTGGTTCAGAACCGGAGTGTCACCAGGCCAGGGCCGCACTCACAATCTGTTACGGTTTGTAACCGAATCGGCATTATCGCCGACAACTCCCTGTTTTTATGAGACACATCCCGCAAATGGAAACGGCGCTTCAAATGCATTTCAATTGCCGGTTTGCACATTGGCCCGCAAACCGCTATAGCTTTGATCAGCCGACGGCGTCGCATCCGTCGGCCAGTGACCAAAAACGACAAAAAGGAGTACCTGATGCGCAAACCTGAACTTGCCGCCGCCGTTGCGGATAAAACCGGACTGTCCCGGGACAAAGCCAGCGAAGTCATTACCGCTGTTACTGACCAGATCTCCGCCGCCGCGGCCCGTGGCGAAGACACCACTCTGATTGGCTTCGGCACCTTCAACATCCGCAGCCGTGAGGCTCGGGATGGCCGTAACCCTCAAACGGGTGCAACCATCAAGATACCCGCCAGCAAAACTGTCGGCTTCAAGGCAGGTAAGGCACTGAAAGACTCCATCCGTTAAAGCGATAACCGGGGCCCGCCCGGGCCCCTTTCATTGTCGGCTCAGGAGGCGCACTCGGAACGGGCACCGTCCACCCGGCAGCGGATCGCCTTCATCAGACTGATCGCACGCTCGTCGTAGACACCATCTTCGAGCAACGACAACCGCACCTTGCGCAGCATCTTGTCGTATTCGGCAACGTCTTCCTGTGGCGGATGCATCCAGATGTCGTCGGGGATACCGGCTTCGGCTTCGGCAATGATTTCATAGGCCTCGTCAATACGCTTGATGGCCTGGTCACGCACCATCTGGCCGGCGTCGTCCGGGAAGCGGTCGCGGTGGATGATCACCTGGAAGTTCATATAGGCCAGGGCGTACTTGAATACGCCACCGTTCGGGTTCACGCCCTTGTAGAGTTCCAGGGGCGAATAAGCAACCGCCGGAGCGTAGGCCAGGTCAACACTGCCGTTGTTGAATTTGCCAGCAAAGTTGGCGGAGTTGGAGCCCACTACAGATGCCCCTACGTGGCGCACCATGCGCACGGACGCGGTATCGAAATCCAGCGTGGCAATGCGCTTGCCCTGCAGCTTTTCCACGGAATCAATGGCCCGATCCCGGGTGTGAAGATACACCGCGCCACCGGGAAATACGCCAGCCACTTCGTAGTCACCGTCAATCAGGAACGGGCGTGCCTTTTCCTGGCTGAGGGTGTTGTACAGCAGCCGCATTTCCTCCTCACCGGGCACAGCGCCCATGGCTTCCAGGGTGCCGGTAAACTTGTTGAATTCGCGGGCACGGGTACCGGTGAGCAAAACCGCATCGCACTGCCCGGCCTTGAAATCCTCGGCCGCGACTTTCTCGTCGGTATAAGCACGCAGGTCCAGCTTGATACCTTCCTTAAGGGCTACCGGCTGGAAGGTTTTGGTAATGGCAAACAGGGGACCGTTGGCACCGACCGGATCAAACACACAGAAGCTTCGCTCCATGATGTCTGATTCCGCCTGGACGAACGGCGACAACGCAAGAGTGGCACACAGGGCTGCCACCGCAGTGGCCTTTCGCGGGAGGTTGACTGATTTCACGGGGATGACTCCTGAATTATTATTGTTGGGCGACGGCACATCCACATGTGTACAGGTCACCGCATTCCTTCGCCGAGACTATGCCGGCGATGGTAAGAATACGTTGGCACAGGTGCCTGTCTTCAAGGGCTCTGGGGCAAAAAGGTAAGGAACTGTGACGGGCTCGACAGAGGTTACGCAACCTCTGCCACACTTTGCCAATATGAAGCGGGGAGCTACAGGTCAGATTGAGGCCACGCCTGCCGCCCATCGCACAGAGTCAGGCGAACAACGCCCGGGAGGGCCTTTCCTGGCAGCGGCACATGACGCCCAACAGAGCTGAGGCTGCTGTCGTTGGGAACCCAGGTGGCATCGGGGTCAAACACACACAGGTCTGCAACCGCACCCTGCCGGAGCTCGGCAGAACGGCCAATCACTTCAGCCGGGCCACCAGTCAGCGAGCGGATCAGGCTAGCCATGTCCAGCTCGCCACGTTCGACCAGCAACAACCCCATGGACAGCGTGCTTTCGATGGTGGACAGGCCCGGTTCCGTCGCCGCCAAAGGCGCCTGTTTGGCAGCGGAATCGTGGGGCTGGTGCTGGCTGGTGATGGCGTCGATCACGCCATCCCGCACACCGCCGAGCAACGCCTGGCGGTCTTTTTCAGAGCGCAGTGGCGGTCGCACGTGATAGCGGCTGTCGAATCCTGACAGGGCGTCCTCGGTGAACATCAACTGGTGCATGGCCACATCGGCGGTCACTGCAATGCCACGCTTGCGGGCATCGGCCAGCATTTCCACGCTGCGGGCACAGGAAAGCTGGCCAAGGTGCAGTCGAACCCCGGTTTCCTCCGCCAGCAACAGCATTTCCATGATCGCGGCGGTTTCCGCCACCTCCGGGATACCCAGCAGGCCCAACCGCGAAGCCACCAGGCCGTCGTGGGCGTAGCCGTCCGCTGCCAGCGCCTGGTTCTCGGGGCTGAACATCACCGTCAGGCCAAATGTCCGGGCATAGGCCATACAACGGCGCAACACTCTGGCATTTTTCACCGGGCGGGCTCCATTGCCCAGTGCGATACAGCCAGCACCGGCCAGGCCGGCCATGTCACTGAGCAGTTCGCCTTCCAGGCCACGGGTTATTGCGCCAACCGGCAATACCCGCACCGAAGAGCGCTTCGCGGCCACGTCCAGGATCAGGTTGGTCACCGCGCCGGAGTCATTGACCGGCGAGGTGTCCGGTGAGGCACACAGGGTTGTGAAGCCGCCATGAGCGGCGGCGAGGCTTTCCGAGGCAATATTGCCTTTCTGGCCGTTGCCCGGCTCACGCAGGTTGCAGCACAGATCCACAAATCCGGGTGTCAGGAGGCAGCCTGTGGCGTTGAAATCGTGGTCGGCGGGTTCCTTTTCGGCCGCTTCACCCAGGGCGGCGATTCGCCCGTCACGGACCAGAACGGTGGTTTCAGCGTTGGTGTCGGCCAGGCGGCCACCGATAATCTTAAGGCTGCTCATCCCTGGGCCCTCCCCGCCAGTTTGCGACTGCGCTCGGCCATCTGACCTCCCATGGCCATGGACATCACCGCCATACGAATGGCGATACCGTTAGTGACCTGATTGAGGATCACGGATTGTGGCCCGTCGGCGACTGCGGACTCGATTTCCACACCCCGGTTGATCGGCCCCGGGTGCATGACGATGCATTCAGGATGGGCCAGCGCCAACTTCTCCTGATTCAGGCCGTAGAGCCGGTAAAACTCGCGTTCGCTGGGCAGCAGTGCACCCTCCATGCGCTCTTTCTGAAGGCGCAGCATGATCACCACGTCCAGATCCTTCATACCCCGGGTCATGTCATATTCCACAGTGCACCCCAGGCTCTCAACGTCCCTTGGTAGCAGGGTGGCGGGCGCAATAACGCGCACTTCAGCGGCGCCCAGTTCATTCAGGGCACGAATCTGGGAACGGGCCACCCTCGAGTGCAGCACATCACCGACAATCGCCACTTTCAGGCCTTCAAATCCGCCCTTGTGCTGGCGAATGGTGAGCATGTCCAGCATGGCCTGGGTTGGGTGGGCGTGGCGGCCGTCGCCGGCATTAATGATGGCAACTCCAGGGGTAACGCTCTCGGCGATAAAATGGGGGGCACCACTCTGGGAGTGGCGCACCACGAACATATCGCTGGCCATGGCTTCCAGGTTCAGCAGTGTGTCCGACAAGGATTCGCCCTTGGACGTTGCGGAAGTGTTGATGTCCAGATTGAGCACGTCGGCGGACAGCCGTTTGGCGGCCAGTTCGAAGGTGCTGCGGGTGCGGGTACTGGATTCGAAGAACAGGTTGACCACGGTGCGACCCCGCAGCAGTGGCACCTTCTTGATGCTGCGCTCCCCCACTTCGATAAACGAATCCGCGGTATCCAGGATTTCCGTCAGCAGCGCGCGGTTCAGACCGTCGAGGGTCAGGAAATGGCGTAACTGGCCGTCCGCGGTCAGCTGCAGGGAGGTTTGTGAGGGATCGGTTGCCGTCATGGGTCGCCTGTTGATGTTATGCGTTCGCTGATTAGTGGCCTGTTTCCTGGAGTTCTATGTGCAGTGGGTCCGGCCCGCGCAGTTTGACACGCTGATGCGACTGCAGGGCAAGCACCCGTCCGGTTACATCTGGCTGAACGGGCAGCTCCCGAGCGCCCAGATCCACCAACGTGGCGAGGATGATACTCGCCGGCCGGCCATAATCGAAGATTTCATTCATGGCCGCGCGAATGGTACGGCCGCTCATGATCACGTCATCGATCAGGATAATGTCTCGGTCTTCGGTGCTGAACGGCAGGCTGGAGGGCTTCACTTTCGGGTTCAGCCCTATGCGGCTGAAGTCGTCACGGTAGAAGGAAATATCCAGTTCCCCCCAGGGTTCCTGGAGACCCAGGCGTTTACTCATGACATCCGCCAGCCAGACACCACCGGTACGAATGCCAATGAGCGCCGGGGAGGCTACGCCCCGCTCTTCCAGTTTCTTGCGCAGGCCAGCTTCCAGGTCATCCAGCAGCCGGTCGATTTCAAGCAATGCAGTCATTTAAATCCCCATAGTCAGCAGCCCGGGCCCGGTCAGGACGAACGAGACTCCTGCTGGTGAAACCAGGTTTCCAGAATCAGAACGGCGGCGCGGTCATCGACGCCATCGCGACCGAAATCACGGCTGCCACCGGACGCCATTACATCGCCCTTGGCCTCAAAACTGGTGAGACGTTCGTCCACCATCTCAACCTCGACGTGAAAGCGACCATGCAGGCGTTTGCCAAATTTCCGCGCCCGTGCACACATGTCATTTTCAGTGTCATCCATGTTCAGGGGCAGGCCGACCAGCACCCGGTCCGGCTGCCATTCTTTCAACAGCCGACCAATCTGTTCCCAGTCGGGAATCCCATCACGGGCCGGCAGCATGGTCAGAGGCTTGCCAGTCCCCAGAATTTCCTGACCACTGGCCACACCGATCCGGCGGGTACCGAAATCAAACGCCATTACACGCCGGTTGCCAGCCTCAGGCATGGCCCACAAACTCACTGAGCTGGTTGAGATCAATGCCAATAAGCTTGAGCACGGCCTGATACCGGTCTTCCCAGGGTGTCCTGAACAGGATATCGGCGGTGGCGGGGCAGGTCAGCCAGGCGTTGCTGGAGAGCTCTTCTTCCAGCTGTCCCTCACTCCAGCCGGCATAGCCCAGGCACACCAGGTAACTCGTCGGCCCCCTGCCTGCACCAATGTCAGACAGCACGTCACGGGAGGTGGTCAGCAAGACGTCGTCAGCCACCTGCGCAGTGTTCTGCCAGCCTGCGTCCGGGGAATGCAGCACAAACCCGCGCTCGGGCTGAACCGGGCCGCCTCCGTATACTGGCACGTCGAGCTCGCCACCCTCCATGTCCAGCTGCTCCAGAATTTCCCCCAGGTGGATGTCCAGAGGGTGGTTCACCGTCAGCCCCAGGGCGCCTTCATCCGAATGCTCGCACAGATAGATCACTGCACCGTGGAAACGTGGATCCTGCAAATAAGGAGACGCCACCAGAAACTGGTGCCGCAGACTGTGTGGAGAGTGTTTTGATGCTGTCATCCCGATGTCAGCCCCCGCCGTTCGAATACCCAGGTGCGGATAATTTCCAGTTCATCGACATTCTCTCGCATCTCATCCGGGAAAGGCGCGAAAGGTGCTGCCATTCTCACGATGCGTATTGCCGCATCATCAAGCACACTACTGCCGGATGATTCGAGTATAGCCAGTTCCTTTATTGTGCCATCCTCCCTCATGGAAACCAGCATCCGCAGAGTGCCATAGATTCCGGCTCGCCTGGCCTCGGTAGGATAGTTGATATTGCCGACACGGGTTACCTTGCTGACCCAGTTCTGAACGTACCAGGCGTTGGTCGATTTCAACGTCGAGGCCGCGGTTACCCGCATGACCCGGGGTTTCTTGGCGTAGGCCCTGCGCTGCTGATCAAACCGCGCCTCCAGACTGGCAATTTCCAGGCTGCGCTCCATCAGGCTTTTCTTTTCCTTCACCGGTAGCGGCTCTTCCGATGTTGGTTCCGCTGCCGAGGGCTTTGATACCTGGCGTTCATTCTGAGCCTGTGTCTGCACCACCGGCTGTTCCTGTTCTTGCCTGGGCTCAACGCGAGACGGAGGTTCCGGCTGAACCTCAGCGACCTCCGGCTGGCTGACGTCGGAAGGCTGCGGCGTGGTCATTTCCACCGGCTCATCCTCGGTACCACTGCCTTTCTGGCTGGTCTGAGCCAGGAAATCAGCCTCCTCCGGATCGGTTTCGTCGTCAAACTGGGAAAGTGTGATTTCCATGGTCTGAGCCGAGGAGCGCGGAGACTCGGGCGCAAAGGTAATACCCAGCACCACGATGGCGTGGAGCGCCAGCGCCATGAAGAGCGTGAACGAAAACCGATCAAAATCGCTGACCTGTACTGCCATTCCTGCTATTTACCCTCGGTTAGACCTGGCTGGAGGTCATTATTTCAGACGGCGCTCGATGGCATCCAGCAACTCGCTGGAAATATCGATGTCGTAGGCGGCATCCAGTTCCCGAATACAGGTGGGACTGGTGACATTGATTTCAGTGAGGTAGTCACCGATGACGTCGATGCCGACAAAAATGAGCCCTTTTTCCTTGAGCACTGGCGCCACGCGGTCACAGATCTCCCGATCGCGTACCGTGAGTTCACGACCCTCTCCTCGCCCGCCAGCGGCCAGGTTTCCACGATTTTCACCCTGCGAGGGGATACGCGCAAGCGCGTAGGGAATCGGCTCGCCGTCGATCAGCAGGATGCGTTTATCGCCCTGCTTGATCTCGGGTATGTATTTCTGCGCCATGGCCTGGTGGGCGCCATAGTTGGTCAGGGTTTCAATAATCACCCCAAGGTTGTCGTCGTTTTCCTTGACCCGGAAGATGGAGCGCCCACCCATACCGTCCACCGGTTTCATGATGACATCACCATGCTCAGCGTAGAATTCCTTGAGTCGCTCAGCCGAGCGGGTAACGATCAACGGCGGCGTGCAGTCCTCAAACTGGGCGGCGAACAGCTTTTCGTTACAATCCCGCAGCGTGGAAGCCGGATTGACCACCAGGGCGCCCTGCTGCTCGGCAATTTCTAGAATGAACGTGGCCATCAGGAACTCCCGGTCCACCGGTGGGTCCTGACGCATCAGGATGACGTCAAGATCACCAAGCGCCCGGTCCTGGGCGCCACCGAAACCGAACCAGTCTTGTGGGTCCAGGTGTACGGTCAGGTCACGGGTTCGCGCCCTCGCCTGTCCGCCCTTGAGGTACAGGTCCGGTAGCTCCATGTACTCGATTTCCCAGCCCCGCTTCTGCGCCGCCAGCAACATGGCCAGAGAGCTGTCTTTCTTGAAATGGATCTTTTCGATGGGGTCCATCACGATGCCGAGTCGGACTGTCATATTGCCTCGCCAGGTAAAAGGTTGAAAACACGAACCGGTCTGCAGAGCGATCCTGGGAATAAGTGCTATGCTGTGGACACAGATGGTATTGTACCCGAGCCGCGAATGCATCCGGAGAAATCCCGTATCAATTACGTGACTTTCCGGGCAGAAGTACATTTGGTCACAAAGTTATACTTTTTATCCGGCCGCCAATACTCTATAAATGAGCGGGATTTATAGAACATCGTTAATGTTTGTGTTAAAAACCCCGGTTGAAAATAACGACAGTCGCTGAGCGCAAGGCAGTTGGACAATGGATGACAACTTCGAGAATCTGAAGATTATGGTGATCGACGACAGCAAGACCATTCGTCGCACCGCCGAAACCCTTCTTAAGAAAGTCGGTTGCGAAGTCATTACCGCAACGGATGGCTTTGACGCTCTGGCGAAAATCGCCGATTCCCAACCCAATATCATTTTCGTCGATATCATGATGCCCCGGTTGGACGGCTACCAGACCTGCGCACTGATCAAGAACAACTCCTCTTTCAAAAAGACGCCGGTCATCATGCTCTCCAGTAAAGACGGACTGTTCGACAAGGCCAAAGGCCGGATTGTCGGTTCAGACCAGTATCTGACCAAACCGTTCAGCAAGGACGAGCTTCTAAACACGATTCGCCAGTATGTTCCCCAGGCGGAACAATAAAACTGCTGCAGCAAAGAACTATTGAGGACACCATGGCCCGCATTCTGATTGTTGATGATTCCCCGACCGAGGTTAAGAAAATCTCGACCATTCTGGAAAAGCACAAGCACGAAGTGCTGACCGCTGACAACGGCGCCGACGGCGTTGCCAAGGCACGCGCTGAAACACCAGATCTGGTCCTGATGGACGTCGTCATGCCCGGCCTGAACGGCTTCCAGGCAACTCGTCAATTGACCCGCGCCCCGGAAACCGCTTCCATTCCGGTGGTGATTGTCACCACCAAGGATCAGGAAACAGACCGCGTATGGGGAACACGCCAGGGTGCAAAGGGTTACCTCGTCAAACCTGTCGTTGAAGACGACCTGATCAAAACAATCAATAGCCTGATTGCCTGATCCCCAACCGTGGAGTAAGCATGTCCGCCCAGGCCGCCCCTTTTGCCGTTCTGACGGATATCGCCCGACGCAGCCGTGCCATGGCTGCCGGTCTGCCGGAACAACAGGAAGCCGTTGAACTCTGGAACGGAATCGGATTTGTTCTGGCGGGTGAGCGTTACGTAGCGCCCATGGGTGAAGTCACTGAAATTCTCCATGTCCCCCGCTATACCCACATACCGGGGGTTCATCCGTTTATGATGGGCGCTGCCAACGTGCGTGGCCGCCTCCTGCCACTGGTCGACCTTGCCGGCTTTTTTGAAGTTCCCCGTTCTTCTCGCAGCACCCGCGAACGCAGGGTGCTGGTTGTCGAACAGGGGGACGTATTCAGTGGCCTGGTGGTCGACAGCGTCTCAGGCATGCAGTATTTCGCAGTGGACAGCTTCGTGGCATCGCCACAGGATGTGCCTGCAAGCGTTCAGCCGTTTGTGAATGGCGGCTACGAGCGTAACGAGGAAGTCTGGAAAGTGTTTTCCGCCGCCGAGCTTCTCGGTGACGAACGCTTCCTGGATGTAGCGCAATGGTAAGGGTGGTGACATTGGCAGGAACATCTTCCCGCCTGCCCAACGCCCGCAGAAACAAACTTGCCACTATTACGAAGAGGCCGGGAGCCAGAAAATGAAAAATAGAGCCGGAAGACTCAGTATGGGACAGGGAGGCAACAAACTGGTTGCCGGCCTGATTGCCGCGCTGATCGCATTGACCGTCCTGCTCGTTGCGGTGCTGTTCATTATCAATCGGGACAGCCAGAACGATCAGGAATACATCGCTCACTCAGCCGAACTGAGGGTGCTGTCTCAGGAAATCGCGAAAAACGCGACGGAAGCCGCCGGTGGTACCGCGTCAGCTTTCGACGCACTGCGACGTTCCCGTGACGAGTTCGAACGGTTGTGGGGCTATGTAGTTGACGGTAATCCGGAAACCGGCCTGCCCCCAAGCGAGGTTGCACAGGACAGCAACGTGCAGGCGACCTGGGAATCGGTTCGTGACAACGCCGACAGCATCCTGTCCACCCAGGACGCGGTACTCGGCCTCCACGAAGTGGCACGGACCCTGAACGAAACCATTCCGCAGTTGCAGGTTGAATACGACGACATCGTTCAGATCCTGCTGGATAACAACGCACCCGCTGAACAGATCGCACTGGCACAGCGCCAGTCCCTGCTGGCGGAACGGATTGTGCGCTCGGTTAACAACGTACTTTCCGGTGACGAAGACGCGGTTATCGCCGCTGACCGGTTTGGCCGCGACGCCAGCCTGTTTGGCCGGGTTCTAGACGGCCAGGTCAATGGCAACCCGGCCATGGGCATCTCCCAGGTAAACGATGAAGATGCCATCTACGGCCTGGAAGCCGTTGGCGAACTGTTTGAATTCGTTTCCCAGAACGTAGACGCCATCCTTGAAGCCTCTCCCGACCTCTTCAAGGTGCGTACTGCGGCCAGCGACATCTTCCAGAACTCACAGGTTCTGCTGGACGAACTGTCGGTTCTGTCCGAGAAATTCACCGGCCAGGCCGGATCCCGTTTCGTCAGCCCCACGCTGGCATTCATCATCCTGGCCGCGATGGTCGGTATCGTTGTGATGATCGGTGTGGTGCTCTACCGCGAAGCCCAGGAGCGTCTGGCAACGACCCAGGAACAGAACGAGCAGAACCAGAACGCGATCCTGCGACTGCTGGACGAACTGGCTGACCTGGCGGACGGTGACTTGACCACGGAGGCCACGGTTACCGAGGACTTTACCGGCGCCATCGCCGACTCCATCAACTACGCGATCGACCAGATGCGTGGACTGGTACAGGCGATCCGTGGTACTGCGGTACGGGTAGCGTCAGCCGCCCAGGAAACCCAGGCCACAGCAATGCACCTGGCGGATGCTTCCGAGCACCAGGCCCAGGAAATTGCCGGCGCCTCTGCCGCTGTGAACGAGATGGCCGTGTCCATCGACCAGGTATCTTCCAACGCGGCTGAATCCTCCGCGGTTGCGGAACGGTCGGTTGCGATCGCGAAGAAAGGCGCGGAAGTGGTACAGAACACCATCCGCGGCATGGACAACATCCGTGAGCAGATCCAGGAAACCTCCAAACGGATCAAGCGTCTGGGTGAATCTTCCCAGGAAATCGGTGACATCGTATCCCTGATCAACGACATCGCCGACCAAACCAACATCCTGTCCCTGAACGCCGCGATCCAGGCCTCCATGGCCGGTGACGCAGGCCGGGGCTTCGCGGTGGTTGCGGACGAAGTTCAGCGACTGGCGGAACGTTCCTCTGCAGCAACCAAGCAGATTGAGGCACTGGTTAAGACGATCCAGTCAGACACCAACGAAGCCGTTATCTCCATGGAACACACCACCGCCGAGGTGGTCCGTGGTGCACGTCTGGCACAGGACGCGGGTATTGCGCTCGAGGAAATCGAGAACGTATCCATGTCCCTGGCGGAATTGATCCAGAACATTTCCAACGCCGCCCGTCAGCAGTCGTCCTCTGCGGCGCACATTTCCAACACCATGAACGTCATCCAGGAAATCACCTCGCAGACGTCCTCCGGTACCAACGCGACCGCGAAGTCTATCGGTAACCTGGCAGAAATGGCGTCTGAACTGCGGTCCTCTGTTGCGGGCTTCACACTGCCCGAAGAAGAGTCGGCCGATCAGGAAGAAGAGGAAGACAGCGACGTACCGGTGGTGAGCTGACAACCGCTCCGAGGCTGCTGACAGTTTATGGCTGAAACACGCAACCATCTGTCACCTGCCGAAGGCATCTGGTCACTGCGCCGACTTCCCGATATGGACGAGGCGCAGTTCAACCAGTGGCAGACGCTGCTTGAACATCGTACCGGCATTACCCTGTCTTCCGGGCGCAAATCGTTTCTCGAGACCAACCTCGGGATTCGCATGCGGGAGATTGGTTGCAGTAGTTATCAGGCCTATTACGAGAAGATCGTATCCGGCCCGGACGCTGTCGTTGAATGGTCCACCCTGGTGGATCGTCTGACGGTTCAGGAAACCCGGTTCTTCCGGGATCCGGATGCCTTCCGGCTGGTGTCTGACTATGTGCTTACCCGGCCCCGGGAGACGCTGAAACGGCGCCCTCTGGAGGCCTGGAGTGTGGGATGTTCCACCGGCGAGGAACCCTACACGCTGGCCATGCTGCTGAATGAGAGTATGGAGGGGTTGTCGCTACAACCATTGTTTGGCGTTACCGGCTCCGATATCAGTAAACCGGCCATCGACAAGGCCCAGTCCGGCCTGTTCAGTGCCCGCAAGCTGATGGGAATGGATGACGCCATGAAAGCCCGGTATTTCCGGCCGGCGGAACGGAACAACGTCGAGATTATAGAAAGCATCCGGGAGCGGGTGTGTTTCACCAGACTGAATGTGCTGGATCTGAAACACGCTCCGATGCATGGAATGAACATTATCTTCTGCCAGAACCTGCTGATTTATTTCCGGCGCTGGCGCCGGCGGGAAATCGTGAAAAGGCTTGCAGAGCGGCTGGCGCCCGGGGGGTTGCTGGTCCTGGGCCAGGGAGAGTTGACCGACTGGCAGCCCCCTGGCTTACAGAGGGTACCCTCGGAACATGTGCTGGCGTGGATCAAACGCCAGACTGACGAAGAATAACCGGAGTGGTTATGGGCAATCACCATGACAGCATCGCCCTGGACTGGGTTCGGGGCGAAATACAGGACACGTTGACCCAGGGTCAGCACGCACTGGAAGCGTATGTCGAGAATCGTGACGACACCGCGCGCCTGCGCTTCTGCCTGAACTATCTCCACCAGGTTCACGGTACCCTGCAGATGGTCGAGCTTTACGGCGCGGCCCTGCTGACCGAGGAAATGGAGAAACTGACCCAGGCGGTCCTGAACGAAACCGTCGCCAGTGTGGACGATGCCGTCGATGTGCTGATGCAGGCCATCCTGCAACTGCCCCAGTATCTGGAGCACCTGGCCAGTAGCAAAGACGATTTCCCGATGGTGCTACTACCATTGCTGAACGATCTCCGTGCTGCACGGGGTGAGTCCCTGCTGTCCGATACATCGCTGTTCAAGCCAGACCTGTCGCCCTCACGGGCAACGGCTGCCGCCAATGTGTCCCAGCGCCTTCAGGATCCGAAGGTACTTGGACATATCCGCAAATTGCGCCAGATGTATCAGTTCGCCCTCGCTGGCGTGATTCGCGAGGCCGACCTGGACGCCCATTTCGATTACATGCAGAAGGTGATCCAGCGGCTGATCCGCCTGTGCCAGAAAACGCCCCGGGGCGAACTCTGGAAAGCAGCCGGAGCATTCGTGGAAACGCTCCAGCAGCATGCGAACCCGGTCAATACAGCCGTGAAGTCCCTGTTGCGCGAGCTGGACGCCGAAATTCGCCGTCTTACAGACGAGCACATTGATATCCTGCAGCAGGCGGTTCCAGAAGCTCTCCTGAAACATCTGCTCTACTACGTTGCTCGTGCTCGCGATCTCGATACACCACTCGTGAGGGAACTGCGCGACAGCTACCGGCTCGATCACGCACTGCCTTCCGACGATGATGTGGACGCCGCCAAGAACCGGGTTTCGGGCCCAGGGCGTGACGCCATCCACTCGGTGGTCAGCGCCCTCAACGAAGAATTGGCCAAACTCAAAGACCAGCTCGATCTGTTTGTGCGCTCCGAGCTACGCCAGAACGATGAACTGGAAGAACTGCTTCCGGGCCTGCGCCAGGTCGCCAATACCCTGGCGGTGCTAGGCCTGGGCATACCCCGCAAGGTCATTACCGAACAGATCGAACTGGTGGAGAAGCTGGCCAACCAGTCTGACTCGGTGGATGACGGCACCCTGATGGATATTGCCGGCGCTCTGCTCTACGTCGAAGCCAGTCTGGCTGGCCTGGACAGTGACCGACAGTCGGAATCGGATGCCACCGGCGACGACACCCAAACCATCAACCTTGGCTCCCGCGAACTGGGTGAAGCCAGCAGCGCTTTGCTGCGGGAGTCCCGCAATACGCTGGAGCAGGTAAAAACGGCCATCGTCAATTTCATCGCTTCCCAATGGGAAACCGGTGAAATCGAACACGTCCCCGGCCTCCTGCACAGCATCCGTGGTGGCCTGAGCCTGATTCCCCTTGACCGCGTGGCCGACATGCTCGCCTCCGCCGAACGTTACATCACCGACGTACTGCTGGGGGGCAAGCAGGTTCCCGACTGGAAACAGCTCGACACGCTGGCCGACGCTATTACCAGTATTGAGTACTATCTGGAGCGGCTCGCCGAGGGCATCAGCGACAATGAGAGCGTACTCGGGGTTGCCGAGGCCAGCCTAAACTCCCTGGGCTTCCCGGTTGGCGAGGAGCCTACCTGGCAGCATCCAACAGCTGACGACGTGCCGGTTATTGATTCGGAAGTACCCGTCGAATCGGTAGAAGCCGAATCCAAGAGCTCCGATAAAGAACTGCTGGATGATGAGATCCTCGGCATTTTCATTGAGGAAGCCGAAGAAGTCCTGGAAACCATCAATGAATTCTATCCTCGCCTGCGCCAAAACCACGACGATCGCGACGCACTGACTGAAGTCCGCCGCGCGTTCCACACCCTCAAGGGCAGTGGCCGGCTCGTGGGCGCAACCAGCATCGGTGAACTGGCATGGTCCGTGGAAAACCTGCTCAACCGGGTGATCGACCAGACGCTACGACCCACCGATGACATGTTCAGCCTGATTGATGACGTCAACAGTCGAATTCCTGCGCTGATCAACGACTTCCGTGACGGACAGGCCGATGGCGAGGTTGGAGAGCTGATTGAACGCGCTGAAGCTCTGTCTACCACGCGAAAAACTGACATCGACACCGCATCGGAAGACGGCAGTTCAGCGGATGATGAGCTACCCACAATCGACAGTGGCAACGACGGCGAAGCTGTCAGTACCGGGCAACCGTCCGCAGCTGAAGTTGAGTTTGACGATGACCTTATCGACGATGAAATTCTCGAGATCTTTATCGAGGAAGCCGGTGAGGTACTGGATACCGTTCGCGAATACCTGCCCATGTTGCTACGTCAGCACGACGACCGCACGGCGCTCTCGGAAGTCCGGCGCGCTTTCCATACCCTCAAGGGAAGTGGTCGGATGGTGGGTGCGCTGGTTGTCGGCGAACTGGCCTGGTCTGTTGAGAACATGCTGAACCGCGTGATTGACGGCAGCATTTTCATGAACGACGACATTGCGGCGCTGCTGGAAGACGTTACCGCGGCCCTGCCGGAATTGGTTGACGATTTCGAGAAACGCCAGCCCCCTTCCCGCGACACATCGAGCATGGAAGCACGCGCCAACGCCCTGGCAAACGGCGAAATTCCCGATGCCAGCACCATGCCTCCGTCTGAGCCACAGTCAGGAGCGACGAACGGAGAAGCCGAGCCAGATTTGACAGCAGCGGAAGAGGAAGACGACACCGTCGTCGACCCAGTGCTGCTGGACATTTTCGAAAGTGAAACCGAAACCCACTTGCAAACCCTGCGGGATTTCCTCGATGCCGCAGGCGACAAAGCGAGCGTTGCTTATACCGATGACCTGTCTCGCGCGCTTCATACCCTCAAAGGCAGCGCACACACCGCCGGTATCGCACCTATTGCCGCGGTGATCACGCCCCTGGAACGCTTCGTCAAGGAAGCCCGGGCACAAAACAAACGGGCCGATCGCGACGTTATAAGCCTGATTGGCGATACCTGTCATTTCCTGACCCAGGGCCTTGGCCAAATTCGGGAGAATCCCCAGGCGGACCTGCCGGGCACCGAAACCTTCCTGGCAAAACTGGAGCAGGTCAGCAATGCCACCCTGCGTGGCGATGGCTCCCGAACCGATGAACCGCAAGAAAGCGCACGACCGCAACTGGTTCAGCTGTTCCTGAACGAAGGTCTGGATATCCTGCTGGATGCCGACCGGATTCTTGATGAGTGGTCGGAACATCCCGAAGCAACCTCCGCCCTGGACACCCTGCGCAAGGAGCTGCACCTGCTCACTGAGGGCGCACAGGACGCCGGATTGGCCGATGTTGCTGAGCTGTCAGGTGCTCTGAGACAGGTTTACGAGCGTGCCTCAAACCCCGATTTTGTTCCCGATTCGCCTTTCTACTACAGTGTGCGTGCAGGCCATGAACACCTGATCAACATGATGGATCAGGTCGCGGCCGGACTGGCCACCGAGGCCAACGCCGATCTGATTGCCGAGCTGGACACCCTCGCTCCCGCGACGCCCGCAGACAATGAGCCGGATGCGTTTGAGCAGGAGTTCACCGGGGATCTGGAAGAGATCGATCGCAGCCTGGAAGCCGAGGCGGAAGATGCCCCGGAACCCGATGGCGAGCAGCCACCGTTGGCGGACACCGATGAAGACATGGACCAGGAACTCGCGGAGATCTTCCTTGAGGAAGCCCGAGACCTGATCGACAGCACCGCCGATGCCTTGCAGAGCTGGAGCGACAACACCGAAAACCTGGATCTTTTACGCCTTCTACAACGGGACCTGCATACCCTCAAGGGCGGCGCTCGCCTGGCGGATATCCAACCGGTGGGCGATCTTTCCCATGAGCTGGAGAACCTGTTTGAAGGACTGACCGAGCAACGGCTTGCCGTTACCGGTGAGCTTTCCGACCTGCTGTTCCGCTGCCATGATCGACTGGCAGGTATGGTCGATGCCCTTGAGCAACAGGAGCCACCGCGCCCGGCGCCGGACCTGATCAGTGAAATCCACGCCTACATGGACAGCGCCACGGGCTCCAGGCCAGTGACCGATGTCAGAAAGCAGGACGCTGAACCGGAAGACGATGACGAGATTCCGCTGGCCGAATTGGAAGAGGATGATACCGAAGAGCCAGAAACCACGGTGGAGGAACCTGAAGAGGAACACGCCACCGATCTGTCTCATCTGGATCCGGAACTGATCGGCATCTTCCTGGAAGAAGCCTACGACCTGATCAACTCCACAGGCAGCGCGTTACATACCTGGAGTGAAGACCCCAACAATCGCGATGTGGCGGCAGAGCTGCAACGCGATGTGCACACGCTCAAAGGCGGTGCCCGGATGGCGGGCGTCGATGCCATTGGCGACCTGACCCACGTACTTGAAGATTTGTTCGAAAAAGTCGCCGAAGGCCAACTGAACGCCAGCAGCGACATGAACGATCTGTTGTTTGCCTGCCACGACCGATTGGCGCAAATGGTTGAACAGGTTGCCACCCAGAAACCCTGCCCGCCGGCAACAGAACTGGTGGCCAAGGTTGAAGCCATCCTCTCTGGCAAGCCAATACCATCCGCGGAACCTGAAGACCCAGCGGAAGAACCGGAACCCGTCGACGAGGCACCCACAGCCGACGAACAACCGGCATCCGTCACAGAGGCTATTGCAAAGGCCTCCGACGATGACCTGGTTGGCATCTTCCTCGACGAAGGCCTGGAGATTCACGAAGCCATTGGCGAATGCCTGGCCCAGTGGCGCGACGAGCCTGAAGAACTGGCTGGCGTTACCCAGTTGCAGCAGGAGCTGCATACCCTCAAGGGTGGCGCTCGTCTGTCCGATGTCGACCCGATTGCCGATCTGGCCGAGGCCTGGTCTGATGCCCTGGACCCTCTGATCGCCGGTTCCAGCAATCAGTCAATCCTGTTGGAACTCAGTGAAAAAGCGCATGGCACACTGAAAACCATGCTCACCAGCCTGGAAGAGGGCAACAAGCCCGCTGCGGACATGGTGTTGGTTGAAGCACTGAACGACGCCCACAAAGTCTCCGGTGACGAGCTGTCCGAGCCCGCCACTCAGGCTGAACCCTCTGCAGACGGTGAAACCGTCGATGCCGAAGTCCTGGAGATTTTCCTGGAAGAGGCCGGCGAGATCCTCGACCAGTTGGAGCAGTTACTGGATGACTGGCGTAAGGACCCGGCTAACCACCACTTTAACCAGGAAGCCCAGCGCGCCCTCCATACCCTTAAAGGTGGTGCGCGGCTGTCGCAGCTTGTCGAGCTTGGCGACCAGGCCCACGCGCTGGAAACGCGGCTGATCGACCTGGGCGGTAATACCCCGGGCGACGAGGCCTGGCAGGCCATCACCAATGACCACGACGCAATTGTGGCGCTGGTGGGAGATATCCGTAAGCGGTTTGAAGACACAGGCGCTGTTCCAGAGCCCGCCAAACCGGACGCAAAAACAGAGAAATTGCCGAAAACCCAGGAGCCGGCGGCGGAAGCGCCTGCCAAACCGGAAAAACCGGTCGTACCCGCGCCCAAACCCAACAAGGTTCCGTCCAAGACGCCCGCGAAAGCGGCTGCCGCCCAGCGTGCGCCCCAGGAAACCATCCGGGTCTCCGCGCCGCTGTTGGACGAATTGGTTAACCTGGCCGGTGAAACCAGTATTACCCGTGGTCGACTGGAACAACAAACCAGCGATTTCAGCCACAACCTGGACGAAATGGCCGCCACCATCGAGCGTCTGCGCGAGCAGCTGCGCCGGATGGAAATCGAAACCGAAACCCAGATCCTGTTCCGCGCAGAGAAAGAGCACGGCCCGGATTACGGCGACGACTTCGACCCGCTTGAGATGGACCGCTATTCCGCCATCCAGCAGCTGTCACGGGCCCTGACGGAGTCATCGTCGGACCTTGCGGATCTGAGGGAAACCCTGTCCGACCGGGTTAGGGACACCGAGACCCTGCTGGTACAACAATCGCGGATCAACACGGAACTCCAGGAAGGTCTGATGAAGACCCGGATGATTCCGTTTGCCTCCATGGTGCCCAGGCTGCGCCGGATTGTCCGTCAGATCAGCGGCGAGCTCAGCAAGAAAGTTGAGTTCGATGTCCGCAACCCGGAAGGGGAAATGGACCGCAACATCCTCGAGCGCATGATCGCACCGCTGGAGCACATGCTGCGTAACGCGCTGGACCACGGCATCGAAAAGCCGGCCGACCGTAAGACGGCCGGCAAGCCGGAGACCGGCGAAGTGACGCTGTCGCTGACCCGGGAAGGTGGCGATGTGGTATTGCGGATGATCGACGATGGTGCGGGCATCCCCGCCCAGGTCATTCGCGACAAGGCCATTCGCCAGGGCATGATGGCCAAGGACGAGGACCTGAGCGAACGAGAAATCCTGCAGTTCATCCTGCAACCCGGTTTCTCCACCGCCCAGGCCGTTACCCAGATTTCCGGCCGCGGCGTAGGCATGGATGTGGTTGCCAGCGAGATCAAGCAGCTAGGTGGCAGCCTGGACATCGACTCCACCGTTGGCAAGGGCACCGTCTTTACCGTTCGATTGCCCTTCACCGTATCGGTCAACCGGGCATTGATGGTGTCTACCGGCGAGGACTTCTACGCCATTCCGTTGAACACCATTGAGGGCATCGTTCGGGTCAGTACCTACGAGCTTGAGGAATACTACAAGCCTGACGCACCGATGTACGAATACGCAGGACAGCAGTACCGCCTGCAGTATCTCGGCAGCCTGCTGAACAGTGATCACCATCCCAAGCTGCAGGGTCAGGCCCTGCCGTTACCGGTTATCCTGGTGCGGGGTGCCGAACAGCCCATGGCCCTGCAGGTGGACAGCCTGATGGGTAGTCGCGAAATCGTGGTTAAATCGCTCGGACCGCAGTTCAGTACGGTCAGGGGTGTGTCCGGTGCCACCATTCTGGGTGATGGTAACGTGGTGGTGATTCTCGATCTGCCGGCCATGATCCGTTCCGATATTCTCTCCGAGCGCCAGCGCCTGGCGAACCTTGAGAATGCGAAGGAAGCCTCCCGCCGTGAGGAGCAGTCCACCGTGGTGATGGTGGTGGATGACTCGGTAACAGTGCGCAAGGTAACGTCCCGCCTGCTGGAGCGTAATGGCATGGAAGTGATCACGGCCAAAGACGGCCTGGATGCGGTCGCACAGTTACAGGATCACAAGCCGGATATTATCCTGCTGGATATCGAGATGCCCCGAATGGACGGCTTCGAGGTTGCGAGCTTTGTGCGCCACGATGACAACCTGCGGGACACGCCGATCTGCATGATTACCTCCCGAACCGGTGAGAAACACCGCGAGCGAGCCCTGGCCATTGGCGTCAATGAATACCTCGGCAAGCCTTTCCAGGAAACCGAGCTGCTTGACACCATCACGCGGCTGACCAGGAATCAGTGATGACCGGCCAGCCAGGACGGCCAGCGGTCGGTATCGTCTCGGATATCGTCCTGCAGCGTCATCGCCTGCAGGAAGCCTCGTCCAGGTTCGGCCTGGACGTTTGCTTTTCCGGAGACCCGGATCGCCTGCAGGGCTACCCTGAATTCCCGGAAGCCAGCCTGTGGTTGATTACCCTGGAAGACGAAGCCGATCACCCAGTGCTGTTTGACCACCTGTTGGAGAACACCGAAGCCCCCGTACTGTTTGGTCTCGACCCGGCCCCAAAACCGGGCACCACGGAGTACTTCCGCTGGGAACGCCGGTTGCTGGACAAGCTGGAGCAGTCCCTCGGGCACCTGGAAAAGCTGGATTCCGCGGCCGCTATTGAAGAGCTGGCCACCGAACAACCGCAATCGGAAACCTCTCCCAAACTGCCTCACTGGATCCAGCCGGCCTCAGCGGACCTGCCGGCGGAAGAGGTCTGGATTCTGGGGGCGTCACTGGGCGGCCCGGCCGCGGTGAAAACCTTTCTGGACAGCCTGCCGCCCGGATTACCAGTGGGTTTTATCTATGCCCAACACATCGACAACAATTTCACCGACGTGCTGACTCGCGTGCTGGGCCGTCACGCCCACTACCAGCTCAAACGGGCTGAAACCGGGTATCGTGTTCACAATGGCGATGTTGTGCTGATGCCGGTGGAGCGAGAGTGGACTCTGGACGACAGCGGTGCACTCAGGGAAAGGGAAACACCCTGGCCCGGCCCCTATGGCCCCTCCATTGACCAGGTACTGCTGAACATCGGCGACCATTACGGTGCCCGATGCCATGCCATCATCTTTTCCGGTATGGGCAACGATGGTGCCATTGCCGCACCACTGCTGAAAGCCTATGGTAGCCGCATATGGGTCCAGGAGAGCGGCAGCTGCGGTAACAGTTCCATGCCGGATTCCGTGGCAGCAACCGGGTGTTCCGTATACTGTGGTACACCGGAACAGCTCGCCCGCGAACTCGTCAAAACGATTGAAGAATCCTGCCTGCTCAAGGGCCGGCAAAAACGGGATTCCGCCTGAGGAAATGAGTGATGAACGATAACAGCCAAACCCTGCCCTGCGTCATGATACCGATGAGCGAGAAGCAATTGCTGCTGCCTAACGTGTCGATTGCGGAAGTGGTGGACTTCGCCAGCTCCGACCCCGCTGCGCATTCACCGGAGTGGCTGGTGGGCGAGCTTGATTGGCGGGGCCTGAACCTGCCGGTGATCTCCTACGATGCCGCGAATGGCGGCAAACTGACCGTGCCCGGTGGCAATCGTGGCCGAATCGTCATACTGAACACCATCGGTGATCACCATAACTCGGTCCCCTTTATGGCGCTGGTCACCCAAGGCATCCCCAGCCAGACACGTCTGACCGAAGATCAGTTGAAGAAGGTTGACGGCGACACCGGCCCTGCCGACCTGATGGCGGTTGAAGTCGAAGGCGAAACCGCCTTTATTCCCGACCTCGGCTACCTTGAGTCATTGGCACTGGAGGCCTCCCGCTAGCGCTCACCGGTGATCAGCACACCATCACACCTGGCACTGTCTTTTGCTAATGTTATAATGTTGCAAATTCTACAGGACAGTGCCCATGTCACCCAGCGCTCTTCCCTATCGACCGCACAATCATGACGCCTGTGTTGCCCAGGCGCTGACAGAGGCCCGAACTATCTGTCAGCAGCACAATGCCCGCCTGACACCCACCCGTGAGCGGGTGCTGGAACTGATCTGGCAATCCCACAAGCCACTTGGCGCCTACGACGTGCTTGCCGTGCTGGCTGCGGATGGTCACAATGCGGCGCCCCCCACGGTGTACCGTGCACTGGATTTTCTGCAGCAGCACGGACTTGTTCACCGGATTGCGTCACTGAACGCATTCGTCGGCTGCACTCACACGGATAAGAACCACCATGGGTTGTTCCTGATCTGCCGTTGTTGCGGCAACGTGCTGGAACTGACGGCGCCCGGCGTATCCGATGCGGTCCAGAGTGCCGCGGCGGACGAGGCTTTCCAGCCAGACAACATGACCATCGAGGTATCCGGCATTTGCCCCGGCTGTAAATCGGACACTGCCCATGACTGATGCATTGGTAGAGCTGAACCGATTAACTGTCAACTTCGATGACCGCCCCGTGGTGGACCGTGTGGATCTGCGAGTCCAGCGCGGGGATATCATCACCATTATCGGCCCCAATGGTGCCGGAAAGACCACACTGATCAAGGCTATACTGGGTATCCAGCCGGTCTCGGGCGGTGCCCTGACTATCGCGCCCGGGCTCACCATCGGTTACGTGCCCCAGCACCTGACACTGGAAACGACACTGCCACTCAGCGTAAAGCGGTTCATGCTGCTCAGTGGCCGATCACACCAGGAGTGCGTTGAAGCGCTGACCAAGACCGGTGTGGAACATTTGCTCGACGCCTCGGTTCATCGATTGTCCGGTGGCGAAAAACAGCGATTGCTGCTCGCAAGGGCGCTGGCTCGCAGGCCAGATCTACTGGTTCTGGACGAACCGGCCCAAGGCGTGGACATCAATGGCCAGGCCTCGCTCTATGAGCTGATCCGTAGCCTGCGGGACGAACTGAACTGCGGTGTGATCATGATCTCCCATGATCTGCATTTGGTCATGGCCGCCACCGACAAGGTTATCTGCCTGAACCAGCACGTCTGCTGCAGCGGGTATCCGGCGGATATCTCCCACGATCCCGCCTTTATCGAAACCTTCGGTCGTCCGGTAGCGGAAAGTCTCGCGGTATACCATCACCACCACAACCACAGCCACGATCTGCATGGCGATGTGGTGTCCGCCGACCACGATGACCACGCGGAGTGCTCCCATGCCCATCATTGATGCCGTGCTCGGCGACTTTTTCTGGCGGGCGCTGATTGGCGGTCTCGGTGTAGCCCTGATCGCCGGTCCGCTGGGCTGCTTCGTGGTGTGGCGGCGGATGGCCTATTTCGGCGACACCCTGGCGCACTCGGCATTGCTGGGCATTGCCCTGAGTTTTCTGATCAGTGTTCCGCTGAATGTGGGGGTTATCGTGACCTGCGTGGTGCTGGCGATTGCCCTGGTGCTGTTCTCTCGCAGCAAGACTCTGGCCACCGATACCCTGCTGGGTATCCTCGCCCATAGTGCCCTGGCCATCGGTCTGGTCACACTCAGCTTCATGCCCGACATTCGAGTGGACCTGACCGGCCTGCTGTTCGGGGACCTGCTGGCCATGAGCCGAAACGACCTGTTGTGGATATACGGCGGTGCCGTCCTGATTCTGGCGTTACTGACTGTACTCTGGCGCGGTCTGCTGATGAGCACCATTCACGAGGAACTGGCGCGGGTTGAGGGCGTACCGGTTGAACGTCTGCGGCTGGTGCTGATGCTGATGTTTTCCATCGTGATCGCAGTGGCCATGAAGATTGTCGGGGTCCTGCTGATTACCGCATTACTGATCATTCCGGCAGCCACCGCCAGAAGATTGGCCGGCAACCCCGAACATATGGTGGGGCTGGCCATCCTGTTCGGTTTTATCGCCGTCAGTGGTGGACTTACGATGTCCTGGCACCTGGACACACCAGCCGGCCCCTCGGTGGTGGTGACGGGTTTTGCCGTATTCCTGCTGGTATACGGTTCGGCACGGCAGGTCCAGACCTGACAGCGATGGATTCCTGAGCAAAGTTTCCCAGGGCACGAGCAGTGGTCTAAAGTATAAGAGCAGGAAGTTCCCTACACGTTCGCCACCGGTTATGGATCAACCTATGGAAAGCCCCAGATTGACAGGGACAGGACACGCTATGGCGCTGCCACACCTGTGGGCGCCCCTGCTGGTATTGTTTGCCGGCCTTGTTGTTACCGGCCTGACCGCGCAGGCGCTTGAGGAACAATCACGGTCACTCGCTGAGCAGGTATACCGCAAGCAGCACAATGCGCTTGTCGCCCGCCTACGTGGGTATGACGAGCTTCCGCCGCTCTATACAGATGGAGTCGCACCAGCCAGAACCATTAATAACGTAGCGCCCGCAGAGCTATGGCTTGCCACTGTGTTCAAGGATGCGGTACCCGGTATGCTCAATTTGCGCGTGGACACCCTGGAGCGGCATACCAAAACCCCCTTGTTCCAGGCCATTCGCGCAGAAAGCCCGGATCGTTCCCAGTCCCTGCGCTCTGAAGTCAAAATTGGAGATCATCGCTGGCTGGTAACCACACTGCCGGATTCCGGATTCCTGTCTCAACCTGCCCGTCGTTCCTTCCGTTTTATCTGGCTTGCGGGGCTGGCGATGACGGTGCTGGCGACGGTGGTCGTGGTTTTCCTGTGCCTGCGCATCCGCCGGTGGCAAAGCCACTACCGAAACGCCGAAAAAGTATCCCACGGGTACGAACAGCAACTGAACAACATGCAGGTTGAAAAATCGATCCTGCGGCAGGCATTGAATGACAGCGAACAACGCAGCCGGGACCTGGTCGCCCTTTCCGGCGCAACGATCTGTGAGCTGGATGAAAAGGCACTGACCGGATACATTTCACCCCAGGTGGTGGAGCTTCTGAATAAGGCACCGGCGGACCTGGCCGGCACCCCATTCGAGCAATTGGTCGACCCCACCTACGTGGAAAACTTCCTCAGGACCCTACAGGCGTCCCGCCAGGAGCGACAAATACAGCGTATCGACCTCAAGCTGTTGGATGCCGATGATCGCCAAGTCTCTGTTACGCTGAGAGTACTGGCATTGCAGGATACGCTACACGGTTTCAGCGGTTACCGGCTAAGCCTCCAGCCCGGCATTCAGGCACCCTGATCCAGGGTTTTGTGGGTGCCGTCGCACAACGGCGGGTTGCCGGTGTGCTTGCAGCCGCAGAACCACACCCATTCTTTCTTTTCAGCCGTGTATTTAACCGGCGTAAATCCTGTTCCCTTGTGGGAGCCGTCACAGAATGGCTGGCTGTTACTGCGGCCACAGGCGCACCAGAAGTAGTTCTTGCCGCCCTCGACCAGCACTGAACACGGCGTGGTTCTGGGAATTTCCGGCTTCTCATCAGTCATTGGTCAGCCCCTGATTTATCCTTTGTATCCAAGGGCAGTATAGTCAAAGCGGGGCGTATTGCCTGCGCTCAGCGCTTCCCATCCAGAGGTCGAATGACGTCCTTCAGACGCCCGGATTCCACCAATTCCATGAACTCGTCACCCAACCGGTCGCTTTCGGCAATCGCCTTGCGCCACGCGCGCTCGCGGCCAGCGTCGTCTCCGATGTAGCGCTCGAAGTCCTTCCGGTCTGGCAGTTTCCGGTCTGGCAGGGATTCCAGATATTCCGGGGAGGGTGACACCAACAGTACATCCTGCAGCCGGGTGGCATCGCCGCGACGCCAGGGCAGGGTTTTGTCGAACCAGCCCGGAACCACCTTATCGGTGAAGTGGGGATAGAGGATCACCCCGGGCTGTTCGTACGGCAGGTCAAGATGATAATCCAGCAGGCCCCCGTCCCGATATAACCCATCAGGAGCGCCGGGAATGTTGCGGACACCGGACATCACCATGGGTATGGACGCAGACGCAAGCAGCGCTGACATCAGGTTATCGCGGCTCAATGGCACTTCATGGCTGGGAAAATCCACCAGCTTGGCCAGGGGTGCTTTCACTCGCGCATCATGGATGATGCCCCGCTCCATGAACCGGCCCAGATGTCGGCGGCTGACCATGTTGGCACTGATGGCATTCATCAGGCCCAGACTGAGGCGCCCCCTGGTATCGTGCTCCAGCATGCCGCGGCTGCGAACCACAACAACGTTCAGGCGGTACCAGGGATGATTGAGAATGTGGTCTTCATGGCCCCCCAGCAGTTCTTCCAGAAACAACACACTCTTGCGGCTGACTTCCGCCATGCTGACGCCTTTGGCGAAGCGCTGGGATGTGTAGAGGTCCGCCAGCCGGGCCAGCTGCGCCTTGGGGTCATCCGTCGAGGCCACCGCTGCAAATCGCCAACTGCCGATGGATGAGCCAATCAGCGAGCGCTCCTGTGGCGCCCTGGGCAGAAAGTCCCCAAAGATGGCTTTATCCAGGCCGGAAATGCCCAACGCCTTCGGGCCACCCGCTGCGCCAGGGATGACGTGCACGTCGCCCGCCGCAAACGGTTGCTCCCGCAACCGCTCAAAAGCACGGCGGCCGGCGCGTATGGTCAATGCGGGAGAACGGGTGTGTACTGCGCTCATAACGGCTCCTTGTTCCGAGCCCGCCAGTTTAGCGAACTGGGCTCCCGGCAGCCAGAGCGCGATTCTCGCCCGTTGAAAGGTGTAAAACCAACTACCTTCCCGTGAAGGCCGTGCTAGACTTTGCAAAAGCCCGGATCAAGGAATGCGGGCCCACCACAAACAGCGGGAGTGTGCTGTGAATCCTCTTGCCACTACAGACAACCTGGCCACCAACCCCACCCTGGCCGTGATTGGTTTCAAGCGTCAGATCGTCTATCACCTGCATTTCTGGGCTTTTATTGCCGTCGCTCCGCTGGTGATGGTGCAATGGCAAAAAGGCAATGTTCTGCTGGCATCGCTTCTTATTCTGTTCTGCCTGAATGCAGTGGCCGTTATTGCATTCCTTCGGTTCCGCGGTGTCTATTTTCTCCAGGGGCGACTGTTCCCGACATTGGCAGTGGTCTGCGCGGTGTACTCCACCCTGATCAATGGCCACGCCGGGCTGTACTGGGCATACCCGGCCGCCGCCGCACTGTTTTTTTTGCTTCCGTTGAAGGAGGCCACCGCCAGCAATATCGTGTTTGTAGTCAGCATGTCCGTTGTATCGTTTATTACGTTTCCAGAAGCGGATTTCTGGCGTATCACCTTTTCCCTCGGCCTGACCTGCCTGTTCGTGATGATCTTTGCCTGGCTTGTGGGCCGCCTGCAGGTCGAGCTGACTCGCCTGGCCACCACCGATCCCCTGACCGGCTGCCTCAACCGCTCGCAATTGGCGGATATTCTCAACGGCCAAATCCAGATGCGTGAGCGATACGAGCGAGTGTCCAGTCTCATATTGCTGGATCTGGATTACTTCAAGATGATCAACGATCGTTGGGGCCACCTGGCCGGTGACAAGGTGCTACAGGAGCTGACACTGCGGATTGGCAGGCGGCTGAGAGAGAGCGACCGTCTATTCCGTATTGGCGGTGAGGAATTCATGCTGGTACTACCGGAAACCCGCCAGAAGGATGCTGACAAAGTCGCGCGGGAATTGCTGACCAGCATCAGTGCCCGCCCGTTCGTAGAAGGGATACAGATCACAGCCAGCGCGAGTGTGGCGGAAGTCGGCAAGGGTGAAACCTGGTCGGTCTGGCTGAACCGGGCGGATCAGGCACTCTACGAAGCCAAGGCGAGAGGCCGTAACCAAGTAGTCAGCGCCGCCAGGAGACCGCACGAGCAACCACCCGAAGATACTGAAGACAAAGCGTTGGCCAACGACCTGTAGCACCTCGGGCCTTACTCCGACTGCTTGCAGAAGTCCCGCCACGCCCGATACACCTCACCGGTAGATTCGAAATGAGGGTAGTGACCGACGTTGCGAAGGCTCACCACGTCCGCGTTCGGCACCAGCTCCCGGTAACGTCTGGCCATAGCGGAACCGGACACCGGGTCCGCCACACCCGAGATCAGCCTCATTGGCTGTTCTGCCTTCTGTAAGGCACCCACCCAGCGGTTACGATGGCAACGGCGCTCTTCCATGAAGTGAATCAGGTTATGCAGAATTCCGCGGCCATTGTTGTAGGTCAACAGGTACCAGAAGTCATCCATATCTTTCCGTGACGGCGGGGTCTCCGGGCCAAACAGACGCCGGAAGTTGCGTTCGAAGGTACGACGGGTGAGACCGCGACTGATCAGGCCACCGAGAGGGCTGCCCAGGAGCTTCTGAATTAACAGTGGACTGTGGACTTCCGGAAACAGGGCGCCGTTGAGAAAGCCGACCCGGGCGATGGAGAAAGGCAGTAACCCTTCCTGATCCCTGGCCAACAGTTCCTGGGCCACGCTGCCGCCATAATCGTGGGCGAACAGACTGACTGTCTTCAATCCCAGACCGGCGATCCAACCCTCGAACATGTCGGCCTGGTCTTCGATGCTGTAGTCGTACAGTGCCGGCTTATCGGAAAAGCCAAAGCCCAACATGTCGAGGGTGAACAAGCTGTGATGCTGCTGCAGCATTGGCCACAGCCGGCTCCAGTCCCAGCTGGCCGTCGGAAAGCCATGCAGCAAAACCACGGGATCGCCCTGGCCCGCCATTCTGCTGAAGATCGCGTGGCCGCCATAGGAAAACCACTTGCCCTCCTGTTGCCACCATTCCAGTGTCGCATTCCCTGCGCCGGGGGCGGCACCCCGAACTCCCGGTATTACCTGTTCCATTGCGGTTTCCTGAAACCAGCCTGAGACTGAAACTCTAAATCAAACCAACCGCCCCTGCCAGATCTGGTCCGACAATTTGCGAACCAGAGCGTTCCGGGGTGGTCTTTTCGCCCTGTGTGGTCGTAAATCTGGAGGGCGCGGGCAAATTCCCTTAAGCTTTCGCCCTGAACTGATTCATTTAACCGGAAGCGACTATGACCAACAAGCTCGACGACCTGGCCAGCCATTTTCAGCAGATCATTGCAGGCCTGGGCGAAAACCCTGATCGCGAGGGACTTCAGGACACCCCCATACGGGCAGCCAAGGCTATGCAGTTCCTGACGCAGGGTTACAAGCAAAGCCTGGATACATTGGTCAATAACGCGGTTTTCGAGTCCGCCATGGACGAAATGGTCGTGGTTCAGGACATTGAGCTGTACAGCATGTGCGAGCATCACATGTTGCCGTTCATCGGAAAATGTCACATTGCCTACCTGCCCAATGGCAAGGTGCTGGGCCTGTCCAAGTTTGCCCGTATCGTCGACATGTACGCTCGCCGGTTGCAGATCCAGGAAAACCTGACTCGCGAAATCGCCGAGGCCATTGAGACGGTGACCGGCGCCAAGGGCGTGGCTGTGGTTATTGAAGCCCAACACATGTGCATGATGATGCGTGGCGTTGAAAAGCAGAATTCCCGCATGAAAACCTCGATGATGCTGGGCCAGTTCCGCAGGTCACAAGCCACGCGCACTGAGTTCCTGACCCTGATTCGGGATCGCTGAACATCCATTGTTGACCAGGAGGCCAGATGACTGCAGTGACCGGAAATCACCAGGCAACCGTACGCATCAAGGATTTGCTGCTGCGCGCCTATATCGGCATCAAGGAAGAAGAGATCAACAACCAGCAGGATGTGCTGATCAACGTCTGCCTGACCTACGATGCCGCGGCCGCCATCAACGAGAATGACATTCGCGCGGCACTGAACTACCGCACCATTACCAAGCAGATCATCGGCCACGTGGACGGCAACCGTTTTGCCCTGCTGGAACGGCTGACCCACGAGGTGCTCAGTATTGTCATGGAGCACGAAGCGGTTCACTGGGCGGCAGTGGAAATCGACAAACCCCATGCGCTACGCTATGCCGAGTCGGTGTCCGTTCGCCTTGAGGCACACCGGGATTCCTGAAGAGTTGATATCGCATGTCCCGAAACAGTCCTGAACAACTGCGCGAAATTCTGGAAACCGTCCGCACGATTGCGCTCGTGGGCGCCAGTGACAAACCCCACCGCCCCAGCCATGAAGTAATGGCCTACCTGCAGGGGCGTGGCTACCGGGTGATCCCTGTAAACCCGCGGCTGGCTGGCAAGACGCTATTGGGCGAAACCGTCTACGCCGATCTTGCATCCGTTCCCGGGACAATCGACATGGCCGACCTGTTCCTTGCACCGAACCACACCGACTCTGTTATCGATGCCGCCATTGAAAAGGGCATTCCGGTTGTCTGGATGCAGATTGGTGTGATCAACGAAACCGGGGCCCGAAGAGCGGAAAACGCTGGCATATCAGTGGTCATGGACCGGTGTCCCAAGCAGGAAATCCCCCGCCTGTTCTGAAGACAGCACTTCTGCCATAATCTAGCCAGACAATCAGAAGACTGGCAGAGCCATGTGGTTCCGACGTAAAACCAGCACACCACCTTCACGAAAACCGATTGCCCGTTCGCAGGCAGGTTTGCTTGACCCTGACGCCCAAACCAGAGTTGAGCGCGTCCGTCTGCCCGTCGATCTGCTGACTTACGGCATGCGCATCGTCAAGCTGGACCGACCCTGGATCGAAGTGCCCGTACTGTTCCAGGGTTTCACTCTTGAGAACGACCACCAGGCTCGCATACTCCGTCAGTACTGCGAATGGGCGCTGGTTGAAGGCGACGAGCAAGTGTTGGCTGAGGCCCTGGCAAGGGTCACCAGTCACAAACAGCGCACGGCTACCCCACTTCCGGAAACCCGCTCCCTCGCGGAAGAGATCCCCCGCGCCAACCAGGTATGGGGCAAGACCCAGGCATTCGTGGAACAGATCACCCTTGCCATTGAACGGGGCAATGACCTGAACCTGCAAGACGCCCGCCCTGTTATCCGGGAATGCGTGGAAAGTATCAAAGCCAACGCCAGTGCAATGTTCTGGATGAGCCGCATCAAGTCCCGCGACGCCTATACCGCGGAACACTGTTTGCGGGTGGCCATCTTTACCGTTGCCTTCGCACGCTTTCTGGGCCTGCCCGACGAGGACCTGGAAATTGCCGGTATGTGCGGACTGCTTCACGACCTGGGCAAGCTTAAGGTTCCTGACGAAATTCTTAATAAACCTGGCGCTCTGAGCCCGGCTGAATATGCGATCATGCAACAGCACACGACGTTCGGCTATGAGCTGCTGAGCTCTGACCCGAAGCTGGATCCGATTATCGGGGACGTGACCCGTCACCACCATGAGCGTCTGGATGGCCGCGGCTATCCGCAACAACTGGAGGAATGGCAGATCAGCCGCTTTGCCAGACTGGTCTCCATCGTTGACGCGTTCGATGCCATGACCAGTGACCGCTGCTACCGCGACGGAATTCCGGCATCTGACGCCATCCGCGTTCTATACCGCAATCGCGGCCGGCAGTTCGATGCTGACATGGTAGAAGCCTTTATTCGCATGGTGGGCATTTATCCACCTGGAACACTGGTGGAGCTCAACAGCGGGGAAGTGGCCCTTATCGTGACCGTGCACCCGGGTAAAAAACTCAAACCCAGGATTGAGATACTGATGGATGCCAACAAAAAGCCGGTCCCTCCCCGAATCGTTGACCTGGCAAACCCGACAACCGAAGAGCAGCAAGCGATTCACCATCCGTTGCCGGATGGCGCTTTCGGAATTTCACTGAAGGGAAGGATTCAGCAATTGGTAACAGATCATAGCGTTTATCCCTCATAATTAGATGAATACGGCCGATATGTTAGTCACTCACCTCATCAACCGGAGCATTTTGTGGACAAACCTGCATCGGCGCTAACCCTGTTCGTGAGGGGACTGCTGAACCCGGCATTTCCGGCACTGATTTTCCTGGTGTTTCTGGGAATCGCCCTGGTTTTGCAGTACGGCATCGAAAAACAGGACCACACCCAAATCCAGTCCAATCTTGGCAGCGAAGCCAGTTCCATGGCAAAGCGGCTGGAGCGGGAATTCCGTGTTCACGCAAACTCCATCAGCCGCATGGCGAAACGATTTGAAGCCCTACCGGACACGCCAAAAGAGATCTGGGAGCAAGACGCCCGCCGATACCTGTCAGATTTTGGCGTCTACCAGGCGATCGAGTGGATTGACCGCGATTATGTCATCCGCTGGATGGTGCCGATCGAAGGTAACGAAGACGCCATTGGTTTCAATGTGGCCTTCTCCCCGGAACGACGGGCATCACTGCTTGAGGCACAGACCACGGGGAACCTCGATATCTCCGGCATTGTGAACCTGAAGCAGGGTGGCAAGGGTATGGTCATCTACGCGCCCATATTCACCGGCAACGCCAACAACGGCTTTATTGCCGGTGTGTTCCGGATGGAAACCCTGGCTAATTACATGCTTTCCAACCGCGCCCTGACCTCCTTCCACATCGAAATCCGGGAAAAAGGCGAACCCGCCTATGTGCTTAACGATTCCATGGAAACAGACTCCAGGTTTTCCCGCACCCTGGATGTTGACCTGCCAACACTTGATTGGACACTGGCGGTAACCCCCTCCATCTCGTGGGTCGAGGAACAACGCAGCCGCTGGCCATTTGTGACCTTCATCGTCATGCTGTTCATGGGCCTGCTGACCAGCCTTACCACACTCCTGGTGCAGCTGACTCTCAAGCGCAACCATGCACTGCTGAAAACCCGCCGGGAGCTGGATGCGGAAATCAGCCAACGTCAGGCGGTGCAAAAAGATCTCGCTCGCCTGGAAACCACAGATGCGCTGACCGGCCTCGCCAATCGTCGTTTTTTCATGGAAGACATGGCGCACACCCTAAGCATCGCCGACCGTCAGATGCGCCAGGCAGCGCTGGTGATGATCGACCTGGACCGGTTCCAGACGCTCAACGATTCTCTCGGCCATCAATTCGGCGACGAACTGCTCATCAAAGTCGCTGAACGCCTGAATGCCCTGAGCGACGAAAAAGTGATGGTGGCCTATTCCGGCGGCGATGAGTTCATGGTGTGCCAGCAGCATGTTGAAAACATTGATGATGTAATCAATCTGCTGGGCCAGATCAAGCAATGCTTCGAAGAGCCGTTTGCCGTGCAGGGTGAGGAACATAGTATCACTGCCACTATGGGCGTGGCTGTCTATCCTCAAAGCGGCCTGGATGCCGATACCTTGCTGCGCAATGCCGATGTGGCGCTCTACCGCGCCAAGGAACAGGGCCGCAACACCTATCAGTTCTACACCGAGGGCATGCAGGACCGGGAGGTCATGCGCCTGGAATTGGACAAGGATCTTAACCACGCGCTGGCCAACGACGAGTTCGTGCTCTATTTCCAACCGCAACTGGATCTCAACGACTCGTCCATCAACAGCGTGGAGGCTTTGATACGCTGGCAGCATCCTCGCCGTGGCCTGTTGCCACCAGTGGACTTCATTCCCCTGGCGGAGGAAAGCGGCCGCATTACCGACATTGGTCGCTGGGTGGTCATGGCCGCCTGTCGGCAACTGGCGAAATGGCAGAAAGGCCCCTACTCCCATCTGCGCATTGCGGTGAATCTCTCTGGGCGCGAACTGGATGACGAAAGCATTGTCGACCATATCCAGGAAGCGCTGGAAAGCAATGGCGTTCCCGCGAGCCGGCTGGAGGTGGAGCTGACCGAAGAGATCTTCATCCAGAATATCGAGCACAACCTGAACCAGCTGACCAAGCTACACAAGCTGGGCATGCACCTGGCCATTGATGACTTCGGCGTGGGTTACTCTTCGCTGGGTTACCTGCGGGATTTCCCAGTGGACCTGCTGAAGATCGACCGCTCCTTCATTACCGACGTTACCGAGCGCCACGACGACGCAGTGATTACCCGCGCGGTGATTAACCTGGCCCATAACCTGGGCATCCAGGTGGTGGCGGAGGGCGTGGAAACCCATGAGCAGCTGACTTTCCTCAAGAATCACCGCTGCGATCTGATTCAGGGTTACCTGATCAGCCGCCCGATTCCGGCAGGTGAACTGGAGCGAGCGCTGAGCGCTGGTTTGCTGGATATCGACACGCCGGTTGGTAGCTGATTGAAATGAGTGCCGCAATTCACCACTATTGCCGTATTCATTTTCAAGGTGTGGCCTCATGAGTTCAAAGTATCTGACGGCGGAACAGGATGTCCGTCTGCGACGGTGGGAAGCCTGGAACAAGCGTTACTTTATTTTCGCGTTCTTCTCGCTGGTCATTGTTCTGGTCTTCAGCAGCCAGCTCGGGCTGTCCAGTGGCGACAGCTGGGGGCCGCTGGGACTTCTGATTGCCGCTTTAGTTACCCCCATTATCATTCTGCAACTGCGTCTTGCATGTCCCGCCTGTCGGCAGAAGATTGGCTGGCAGGCCAAGCTGATGGCCCCGGACCAGTGCAAAGCCTGTGGCACTTTCCTGCGCGCTAAAAACTCTTCCTGAAAAACCTTTGACCTGTGAGTAGCTCATAGGTTTTAGTCTATTCCTAATGCAATGCCTGGTGGTACCCGACATTGGGTGCCTGTTCGTGATTGAAAGGTATCTGTTTCCAAAACACGCTCCTGCGGCACATCCATGTGACGCTTGGGCTCCGCCATCCATGGCTCCGCACAGTTTTGGAAACAGATACCTTCCACTCACTTGTTCGACGTTCGGAATGGCCGGCAACGTTATGAAAGTCAAAGAAATCGCTATTGGCGCCGGGGTTAACCCGGACACCGTTCGGTTTTATACCCGTGAGGGGTTGCTGAAGCCCACGCGGAACCCGGACAACAACTACCAGCAATACGATTCTGAAGACCTGCGGCGGTTACGATTTGCCCGCAAAGCCCGGCAACTCGGATTTTCACTGCCGGAAATACGACAGATTCTGGAGCAGGCAGATGATCATCATTCACCCTGCCCGATGGTGCGGGACGTGTTCCAGCAGCGGCTGGTGGAAGTGGAGCGTGAGATTGCCGAGTTACAGCAACTGCGTAGTCGTATGACCGCCGCGCTGTCCGCCTGGCAGGATATGCCGGACGGCACACCGGACGGACACACGATTTGCAGGCTGATTGAACATTGGGATGAATCCCTGCCGGACGACGGTTGGAAGGAGTAAGGCTCGATGAATGAGAAAACCGATTTGAACGACGGCCAGATTCAACTGGCCGTTACCGGCGCCAACTGTGCCTCCTGCGTGAATACGATTGAGAGCGCCCTGAAGTCGGTGGACGGCATCACCGGCGCTCACATGAACCTGGCCGACCGAACTGCCACAGCGACCGGGCATGCTGACCCTCAGGCTCTGATCAGGGCGGTGGAAAGCTCCGGCTATGGAGCCAGCCAAATCGAAGACCCTGACGCGGCGGACGACCGCAAGCAGGAGGAGGATCGTAAGCAGTACAAGACCCTGCTGGTGAAGATGGCTGTCAGTCTGGGACTCGGTCTCGGCCTGATGATCTGGGGCATGGGTTTCGGCACCATGATGGTGACCAGCGAGAACCAACCGATCTGGCTGACCCTTGGCGTGGTCACCCTGGGCGTCATGGCTGTCACCGGTGGTCACTTTTTCTCCGGAGCGTGGAAAGCGTTCCGGCACCACAATGCCAACATGGATACGCTGATCGCCTTGGGGACCGGCACTGCCTGGGTCTATTCCATGACGGTAGCCAGCATCCCGGATGCACTGCCGGAAATGGCACGGCACGTGTATTTTGAGGCGTCAGCGATGATTATCGGCCTGATCAATCTGGGGCAGGCACTGGAGCTTCGCGCCAAGGGCAAGACCTCGGAAGCCGTGCGCCGGCTGTTGGATCTGCGCGCCAAAACCGCACGCGTAATCCGTGATGGCGAGGAGCAAGACCTGCCGGTGGAGCAGGTTCGGGCGGGTGATCACATCCGCGTTCGTCCGGGTGAAAAACTCCCGGTGGACGGGGAGATTACCGAAGGCAGCACCCGCGTTGACGAAAGCATGCTCACCGGCGAGCCCATGCCTGTCAGCAAGGGCGAAGGCGACGAAGTGTCCGCCGGCACCATCAACACCCACGGCTCCATTATCTACAAGGCCACCCGCGTGGGCAGCGAAACTGCCCTCGCACAAATCATCCGTCTGGTGAAAAAGGCCCAGGGCTCCAAGCCCGCTATCGGCCGCCTGGCAGACAGGATTTCCTCGATTTTCGTACCCAGCGTGATGCTGATTGCCGTGGTATCGGCACTGGTCTGGTACAACGTCGGGCCGGAACCGGCCGTGGTTCACATGATGGTGGCCGCGACAACAGTTCTGATCATCGCCTGCCCCTGTGCCCTTGGGCTTGCCACGCCTATGTCAGTGATGGTGGGCGTCGGCAAGGCGGCCGAATACGGCGCACTGATTCGCCAGGGGGACGCCCTGCAGACGGCCGGCAAGCTGGATCTGGTGATCCTGGACAAGACTGGCACCATTACCGAGGGGCACCCGGCCGTCACCCGTTTTCATGCCACCGACGGCGATACCCGCAGGTTGCTGGCCCTGGCCGCCGGTCTGGAACAACACTCGGAGCACCCGTTGGCCGAAGCCATTATGGCGAAGGCGAAGGACCAAGGGGCAACGCCGGACAATGTCACCCGCTTCGAAGCCCTCAACGGCAAAGGCGTGCAGGGCGAGCTGGATGGACAAACCGCGCGCCTGGGCAACCGCCGCTGGCTGGAGAGCGAGAACATTGATCTGGCCGAACTGCAGGAGGAGGCCAATGCCATCACCGCCGAGGCCGGAACCCCACTGTTCCTGGCCCTGGGCAATCAAGCCCTGGGGGTGGTCGGCGTTGCCGATGCGGTGAAACAGGATTCGGAAGCCGCCATACGGCGACTGCACGACGCCGGCATCCGGGTGATGATGGTGACCGGCGACGTCGACGGCACCGCCAGGGCCATCGCCGAGAAAACCGGGATCGACGATTACCGCGCTGAAGTTCTGCCGGAAGACAAGGCCACCATCGTCAGCGAGATGCGGGGCAAAGGTTATACCGTGGCAATGGTAGGCGACGGCATCAACGATGCGCCTGCCCTTGCAGCGGCGGACGTTGGCTTTGCCATTGGCACCGGCACCGATGTCGCCATTGAAAGCGCCGGTATTACGCTGATGCGGGGCTCTCTCCACGGCGTTGCCGACGCCATTGAGATATCCCGGGCCACGGTACGCAACATCCATCAGAACCTGTTCGGCGCCTTTGCCTACAATTCGTTGGGCATACCCGTCGCGGCCGGACTGCTTTACCCACTGTGGGGGATTCTGATGAGCCCAATACTGGCCGGCGCCGCGATGTCGCTGTCCTCGGTCACGGTCGTTACCAACGCCAACCGGCTGCGACTGTTCAAAACCACCAGTAACGCAGGCAAGGAGGGGAACCAATGAACGCACTTCTGGTCAATGCCGGAGGACTGATCCTGATGGCCGCCATCGTCTGGTGGTTCTGGTTGTCACCCTCTGGCGGCGGAGAACCAAACCACGATCACAGCCATCATCATTGAGGTAACATCATGAAAAAACAACTGTTGGCCCTTGGCCTCGTCGCAACCGTCGGCTTGAACGGTCAGTTACAGGCCGAAGACGGGCTGAAAGACATCCATGTCTACAAGTCACCGACCTGCGGTTGCTGCACGGATTGGGTGGACCACCTGAAGGAAAACGGTTTCAAGGTGGAAGTCACTGAAACCAATAACCTGAATCCGATAAAGATCGACGCCGGCCTGACACCGTCACTCGCCAGTTGCCACACCGCGTTTGTTGGCGACTATGTGATTGAAGGTCATGTGCCCGCCAACGACATTCACCGGTTGATCGCCCAGGCCCCGAAAGCAAAGGGTCTGTCGGTGCCCGGCATGCCGGCTGGCTCACCCGGCATGGAAGTGGGGGATCGCAAGGACCACTATCAGGTGTTGATGTTCAACGACAGCGGCCAGACCAAAGTCTTCGCAGAACACAACTAGTTTTCCTACACACTTTGCCATGCCTGCTCTATCATACCTTCCAGATAGATCCAGACTGTGCATAAGGAAAGCTTTTGAGCCTGAAAACCCGACTACTGGGCCTGGCAGCGGCTCTGATGATCATCGCCTCAGTCGCCTCCTGGCTCGCGTATCGTGAGCTTTCAGACGACATCATCGAGCGCTGGGGGCAGCAGGTTGCCGAAATACAGGTGCGCTATGACAGCGCCCGCCTGCTGCAATCCCTGGAACGGGAAATCGGGCTCGCCCGCCAGATGGCCGACTCCTCCACGCTGGTCAACTGGGCTACCTCACCGGAAGATAAGGCGTTACAAAGCGACGCCATACGCGAAATGGAAAGCTTCCGGAGCAATTTCCGCGACAACAGTTATTTCGTCGCCCTCCGTGATTCCCGCCGCTACTACTACAACAATGCCAACAACGAATTTGCGAATGATCAGTTCCGCTACATCCTGGACCCCGACAAACCCGAAGATGCCTGGTTCTTCCAACTGATTGAGGAAGGCCGCAACTTTCATCTGAACGTAAACCCCGATACCGAGCTCGGTGTGACCAAACTCTGGATCGACGTGCTAATGCGGGATGAGGAAGATCGCATCGTCGGCATGGTTGGTACCGGCCTGGACCTGGACGCGTTCCTGCAAGATATCGTGGATATTGACCAAGAGGGAATCACCACCCTGTTCGTGGACTACAACGGCGCGATACAGCTCTACCGCGACCGCAACTACATCGACTTTGCCAGCATCATCAAACCCGAAGGCCAGAAAAGCACCGTCGACCTGCTGTTTGATAACCCGGAAGACAAGCAGAAGGTGCTCGGCATGCTGCAACTTCTGAAAAACCGGGGCGGCGCCACCGGTGCCGTGGAGAGCAGCTTTGTGACCGTGGACGGCCGAAAACACCTGGCTGGCGTGGCCTTCCTGCCTGCCATCGGCTGGTTCGAGATCACCCTGCTGGATCTTGAAACGCTCCTGCCCCGCAGTTACCTATGGCCTCTGGTTGCCGTGTTCCTGACCAGTTTGCTGGTCACCCTGATCCTGTTCCATCTGATTATCCGTTCGCGCATCCTCAAACCCCTCGTCAGCCTTGAGAGTGCGGTTGAGAAGGTTCGAGGTGGCAGCTTTGCGCTTCCGCACCTGGAAAAACCGGACAACGAGATCGGCCGGCTTGCCAGTCATTTCGAGACAATGACCGACACCCTCGAGCATTCAACCCGCGAACTGGAACGGAAGGTTGCGCAACGTACTGACGAGCTGAACAGGCTGGCGCGTGTTGACGCCCTTACCGGGCTGAAGAACCGCCGTGGTCTGGACGAAGCCCTGGATGAAGAAATACAGCGGGCAAAACGACAGAACACGGGCTTTGGTCTGATCTGGCTGGACATTGACCACTTCAAGGCCATCAACGACGAGCTTGGCCATCAGGCCGGTGACGACATTCTCTGCCGCGTGGCACTGTGGCTCAAGGCCGGCGTGCGGCCCTACGACCACCCCGGCCGCTGGGGCGGCGACGAATTCGTGGTGGTGCTCTCGCCCTGCGATGAAGATACGCTGTGCCAGATTGCCGCGCGGATACGCGAAACCATCGAAAGGGACAGCATTCGCACCGGCACGCCGGTGACCGTTAGCGTGGGCGGGTACCTCTGCCAACCCGGTGACGACGTTGACACCATTCTGCGACAGGCCGATCAGGCGCTTTACCGTGTGAAACAGCAGGGGCGGAACAAAGTGCTTATCACGGATGGATCAGGCCAGGAAATTAACCCCGCGTAACATGGTCTGACTCATACCGCCATAACCGGTATACTCCGCAGCGACACTCAAATTTTATCCAGCCAGGTTCTGTTCATGCTCAATGCCGACGCCCTCAGCCAGTTGCGCCAGCTGAAAACCAATATCGAGGAAAACAAGGTTGTCTTTCCGGGTACCGTCAAAGCCACCAATGGGCGTTTCGGCTTTGTTGCGCTGGATGAGGGGCGAGACGTCTTCCTGCCACCGGAAGAAATGCAGAAAGTGCTGCCCGGTGACCGCGTCAAGATCACCGAGGAAGAGGGTGACAAAGGCAAGACCCAGGGCATGATCGACGAACTGCTGGACACCAGTCTGGACACGTTCGTTGGTCGCTATCTGGTGAAAGGTAAAGGCCACTTCGTGGTGCCGGAAACCCCCGGCATCAACCGCTGGATCTTCATACCGCCGAAAGAACGCCAGGGTGCCGAGCCCGACGATTACATCTACTGCCAGATTCACAAACATCCGATCAAGGATGGCAAAGGCCAGGCAAAGATCCTCAAGGTCCTCGGCAAAGCCGGTGATACCGGCATCGAACGCGCACTCACCGTTGCCACCTTCCACCTGCCAGACACCTGGCCCGACGCCGTGCAGAAACAGGCCAGTGCGCTGGATGAATCAACCGTTGACGCAAAAAGCGAAGGCCGGGACGATCGCACCGACCAGCCCTATGTGACCATCGACAGCCCCGGCACCCAGGACATGGACGATGCCCTGCTGGCAGAGCCCAACGCCACTGGCTGGAAACTGTCCATTGCCATTGCTGACCCGACGGCTGTTATCGAGCCGGGCAGCCCTGCCGAGCAGGAGGCCTTTCGCCGCGCCACCGCCATCTATTTTCCCGGCGAACCACTGCCCATGCTGCCGGATACCCTCAGTACCCGCCTGTGTTCGTTAATGCCGGACACCAAGCGCTTGGCACTGGTCTGCGACCTTCAGGTGAACAACGATGGCAGCCTCGGCGACTATCAATTTCATCAGGCAGTGATTCGCTCCCACGGCAAACTCAGTTATGAACTGGTCTCCAACCTGATCGAAGGCCGGGAAGACGACGATATCAAGGCGCTTCCGGATACCGTTTCCAACAGCCTCGACCAGCTCCACCAGATCGCCACCGCTCTGCGCAAATGGCGAAACGAGCACGCACTGGTGAACGGTGACCGCCCCGAATTCCGGCTGCGCCTGGACGAGAATCGCAGGATACGGCTGATCGAGCCCTCCGTTCAGAACGAGGCCCATCGCCTGGTGGAAGAATGCATGATCGCCGCCAACCGCTGCGCGGCCGACTTCCTGGGGCAACGTGACAAGGGGCTGTTTATCCAGCATCCCGGTTTGCGGGACGACCGCACCGACAACGTCCGCGCCTTGCTGGAAGGCTATGCCCCACAGCTCGCCGATATCGACGCCACCAGCGCCGCAGGCTTTCGCGACCTGATGAAGCAGACCGACGGGCTGGACGCAGAGGTTCCTGTCAAAGCCATCATTTCCCGCCAGCTTGCCCGCGCCGAGCTGTCGTTCACGCCCGCCCCCCATCAGGGCATGGGGCTGGCCGCCTACACCACGTTCACGTCGCCACTTCGCAAGTTCAGCGACTTCCACGTGCATCGGCTGATCAAGTCGATCCTGTGGCAGGAATCGCTGAACGAGCTCAACGATGACCAACTGGCCGAACTGCAACAGACCCAGATCCGCGCCCGTCAGGCTGCCAACAGCCTTGAGAACTGGCTCAAGAGCGATTTTGCGAAAACCCTTGGCGAGGACTCGATGACTGGCGTGATCAGCCGCACAACGCCTGCTGGGTTCTTTGTACGGCTGGACGCCAACGGCCTGGAAGGGTTCGTGAGCTGCAAGACACTTGAAGGTAAGTTCAGCTTCGATCCCGTTACGTTGCGCTTGATTCACAACAAAAACGGCCGTACGTTCCAGTTGGAACAACCCGTGACTGTGACCTTCTCCGGCGTCGACGACGAAAGAAAACAGATCCAGTTCAATCTGGTGGATGCGCCGACTGAAGGCCGTGAGCCCGCGAACACCGACGAGGCTTGAAAATCTGGCTCCGGAGCGCCATCTTAGTGAATAAGCGGGCACTTATTCGTTACGGAGGTGAATCCGGATGCCTATCAGCCCAACCGAGTTCCTGAAGAAGTACGGCTTCGAAGAGGAAGAAGAGGAGCGCGACCACAGCCTGCGCCACAATGCGATGGAACACGCAAAGCACTTGAAGCGCCCTCATGCTGGCACACCCCATGACTGGGAAGAGTGGGAGCGCTACAAGAAAGAGCACCCGGACGAAATCGAAGATGACGAAGGCAGCAATTAGCCCTGCTCAAGCATCCTCGACAGACGCTCGTCCTTCGCCCGCCACTGTTCCGCCAGCCAGTTTTTCACGTTTTTGCGATGCTCGGCATCCGTCGCGTAATCCCGGCCCTTCAGGTGCGCCGGGATGGTAACTGTGTCGATCTCCATGCCGACTTTACTCACCCTTCCACACATGAAATCCCAGAACGTTGGAGCGCCCCCTGGATAGGCAATCGTGACATCCACCAGTGTTTCGATGGAGTCGCCCATGGCATCCAGCACAAAGGCCACGCCACCGGCCTTGGGCGTCAGCAGGTGGGTGTATTTTGATTTCTGCTTGTCGTGCTTGGCCTGGGTAAAGCGCGTGCCTTCAACGAAATTCATCACGCTCACCGGGGTGTAGCGGAACTTCTCACAGGCCGTACGGGTCGCTTTAAGATCTTCACCGCGCTTTTCAGGGTGCTTGATCAGGTACTCACGGGTGTAGCGTTTCATAAACGGGAAATCCAGCCCCCACCAGGCCAACCCTATGACCGGCACCCAGATCAGTTGTTGCTTGAGGAAGAACTTCAGAAACGGTGCACGGTGGTTGAACACCCGCTGCATGGCGAAGATGTCGACCCAGCTTTGATGGTTGCTCAACACCAGGTACCAGCTTTCCCGTTTAAGCTTTTCGTCGCCGTGGACGGTCCATTCCGTGCCTTGGGTGAGTTTCATCCAGCCGGTGTTGCAGGCAACCCAGGCCTCGGCGATCCAGATGATGACTTTGGTGCACAGCACCCGGAAACCGGTGTGGGGAATAATCAGCTTCAATATCGCCGGGATATAGAGAAGCAGGCACCAGAACAGGGTATTCAGCCCCAGGAGGATGGAACTGATGACGCCGATAACGGGAGCTGGCAGGAAGCTGAGCATGGTGGTCCTGTTGTTGGTTTTTTTAAGATGGCTGAATGATACCAATGGTTGGCAGGTTTGGGCAGTGGCCTGAAGTGACCGGTTTGCCATTGGTGATGGACGTTCTTGCCATAGTCGCACCTGAGGTTGGCCGGTAATCTTGGCCCCAGCCTGTTAGCCGCTGAGCTATGGTGAGGAGTGGACAGGCCTTCGCCAGACACGCCGTGAACCCATCCATGGGGGCTCGGCATTGCCATCCATGGCAATGCACGGTCTGTCAAAGGCCTGTCCACTCCTCCCCTGTTACTCTTCAGTTAACGCCTTCTGGCCATCACAATGCCATAAACAACATAGATTTTTTGGGTGAAGCCCGCAGCAACGATGGACACTTCCATGCCTGATCCACTGCAGTACGCCTTCAACAAAGTCTCGGGGCTGACTCGCCAGACCGCACTATACGCCGGTAACGCCTTCGACCGCGTATTCCGGGCCGCCAGCCTGGTGCAGGCAGGGCAGACACCGTTCGAGACCTTGTACACCGATGGGCTGGTGAGCCTGCGATACTACCCACCGCTGGCCGAGGATTTTATCGAGTTGGACGGCGAGATGATTGATGTGGAGCGCACGCCCCACAAGACGCCCATCGTGATCGTGCCGCCACTGGCGGTGAACATGCTGATCTACGACCTGTTTCCCCAACGCAGTCTGGTGCGGTTCCTGCGGGCCAAGGGGTTTGAGGTGTACCTGATCGACTGGGGCGTACCCACGCGCCAGCACAGTCACTACAACCTGCACACCTACGTGGCGGAGTTACTGCCGGCATACCTGAACCGGGTGCGGGAACACAGCGGTGAGCAGGAGCTGTCGTTGCACGGCTGGAGCCTGGGCGGCATGTTTACGCTGTTCTATTCTGCCCTCAGCCGCGACCAGCACATCCGCAACGCCATCGTGCTGGGCTCGCCCATCGACAGCCACGCGTCAGGCCTGATGGGTTTGATGTACCAGCGGGTGTCCGACGTCGCCGATTTCGTCCGTAAGCGCACCGGCTTCCGCCTGCATGACGTGAAACCTCATTGGTTCCACTCTCCGGGCTGGGCCAACACCATCGGCTTCAAACTCACCAATCCCATCGGCAGCGTGATGGGCTACTGGGAACTCATCGTCCGCCTGGGCGACCGCGACTTCGTCGCCAGCCACGCCACCACCTCCGCCTTCCTCGACCGCATGGTCGCCTACCCCGGCGGCATCGTGCAGGATGCCGTGGTACGCCTGTGGATCGACAACGAACTCTCTAAAGGCCAGATCCAGATCGGCGAAGACGTCGCCCGGCTGGAGAATGTAAACGCCAACTTACTTGCCATCGCCGGCGATACCGACACCCTGGCAACCCCCGGCGCGGTGAAACGCATCGAAGACCATGTCAGCTCGAAGGACGTTACCTTCCGGGTTACCCCCGGGGGCCACATGGGCATTCTGGCCGGGAGCAAGGCGCCGAAGGAAAGTTGGCTGGAGATGGCGGAGTGGTTGGCTGAAAGATCGGACTGAATCACACAGAACGCGCGACTGGGAGACCGCCGGCACATAAGTCGGAAGCGCGTCTCGTAGCGTCCCTTCCAAAACTGTGCGGAGCCATGGATGGCGGAGCCCAAGCCGAACAGGACGTCTTGAGGCGTGTTTTGGAAGGGACGCTACGAGACGCGCCACCCCGGAAGTTAAAGGTTATCCAATGTAGCAGGTAGCTCAGAAAGACTCCGAACCACCGCATTAGGCTCAATCCCCCAATCTTCAAACACCTTCCCGGCATCCCTCTGCACCCAGATGGCCGCCAACCCCGCCGCCCGGGCACCAATCACATCCCACGCGTTACTGGACACCAGGCACAGAGGCTTATCCATCGCCCCGGTTGCCCGTCGTGCATAGGCATACACCGCCGGGTCCGGCTTGAAGCTCTTGATGTCATCCACCGACACCAGCCCCTCAAACTGATCCAGCAAATGGTTATGCCCCAGCACCTTCTCCAACGCCGGATAGGTGCCATTGGAAAAGGCAAACATCCGATACTCGCCCTGCAGGGATTCCAGTGCCGGCAACGAGTCGTCAAACGCAGGTAGGGACAGATAGGCCCCCATCAACTCATCTTCCCGCTCTCCACTTAAGCTCAACCCATGGCTGGCCATCGCATACCTTAGCGCCTGCCGCGTACAGGCTCCGAAATCCTCGTACATGCGCATCAGCCCCTTGCGAAAGGAAAATTCCAACTGTTTTTCCCGCCACTGGGCACTCACGGACTCCGCCGCCTCGCCTGCGTCCGGCGCCAACAGATCTGCCATTCCCATGGGGTCCACCAGGGTTCCGTATACATCGAACGCCAGGATCGGTTTCATCGGGTGCTCCTAAATTTGTTCAACCAGTGTCACGACATCGTAAACCAGTCCGCATCGTTTTTTGAATGCTTACTCAAACCACCAACAACAAAGTACTCCGGAATGGGCAACCTCCCACGCCTCGGGTACACTGCTATTCATGAACCCTGTTGATACATTTAACCTCGACATTCGCTCCCTCAGCACCTTCATTGCAGTGCTGGATGAGGGCAGCGTTTCTCGAGCTGCTGTGCGACTGGGCGTGAGTCAATCGGCTGTCAGCCACACCCTGGACCGATTACGCCAAGCCCTGGGCGACGCTCTGTTCGTCAAATCCGGCCGAGGCATTGTCCCCACCCGGTATGCTCTCCAGGCCGGCCCACACATTCGCCAGATACTGGACGACCTGCACTCCCTGTCTTCCGGACCGCCGTTTGCCCCGGCCACGGCCGAGTTCACCTTCACCATCGCCGCCAACGACTATCAGCGCGACCTGCTGTTACCCGGACTGTTGTCCGTGATCCGACAAGAAGCGCCTGGCATCCGCTTGCAGGTTGTCCCCTCGGGCATTCCGACCGCCGACATGTTGCGTAAAGACTTGTGTGACTTGATTATTTCCCCTCACGCACCGGAAGCTACCGACATCATGCAGCGGGGCCTGATGGCGGATCAGATGGTGGTTTTCTACGATCCCGCCATCCGCCAGGCCCCGGAGTCCCTGGCGGATTACCTGAAGGCGGACCACATCGCCATCCTGTTTGGCACGGGTGAAAAAACAGCTTTCGAAGGTTCGTTAGCCGCCCAGGGATTGACCCGGAGAACCGCCGTAACCGTGTCCAATTTTTCCGGCCTGCCAGCCTTCCTGCAAGGCACTGACATGCTCGCAACAGCACCCAAGCGCATGAGTGAGGACTTACTGCAGCAGTTTGCATGGACGCCCCTACCGTTCGACTACAAGCCATTCACATTGCTGATGCTGTGGCACAAACGCAACCAGAACGACCCCGCTCACCGCTGGATTCGAAACCACGTCAACGGCGTAGCAGCGACCATCAATGGCCTCAATACCTAATTCATCTGATTTGTTCATACATTGTATGAAATAGCTGGCCGTTATCCCAGGACAGGACGAGCGTAGACTCCCCATATCAGATTGAGCGCTGGGTGAGAGCCGGCCTTCTGAAACCGTGCGGAGCCATGGATGGCGGAGCCGAGCGTACAGGGATGTATTTACAGCGTGTTTCAGAAGGCCGGCTCTCACCCAGTGCCGTACTCCAAAGATTCCGGGATCAGTAATGCTCGCACTCACCAGTGTATGGACAACGATACTATTGGCAGCCGCTGTCGCCCTCGGGCCGCTGGCGATTGATATGTACCTGCCTGCCTTGCCCGCTATGGGAGAGGCGCTCTCGGCCAATACAGGTCAAGTACAGCTTACGCTGAGTATCTACATGGTCGGGTTCGCCCTAGCGCAGTTGGTCTGCGGCCCGCTGGCGGACCGGTTCGGGCGTAAGCCCATCATGATTGGCGGATTCCTGCTGTTTGCGATCGCCAGCGTTGTTTGTGCTCTTGCGACCAATATTGAAACACTGATCCTGTGCCGCTTCCTGCAAGCGCTTGGCGGCTCGGCCGGCCCAGTGCTGGGCCGGGCAGCCGTACGGGATATCTATTCCCCACGGGACGCCGCAAAAATCATGGCTATTCTGGCCAGCATCATGGCCCTGGCACCCGCTGTTGCACCAACTCTCGGCGGTTTTATGGTGGTCAGCTTGGGCTGGTCGTCAATTTTTCTGGCACTGGGTGGCTACGCGCTCATCATGGCTGTGGTGGTTGCAGTGGGTATTCCCGAGCCGATGCGCCCGGAAAACCGGCAATCCCTTCGCGTTAGCAGCCTATGGAAGAACTACCGGGCAATTGCCTCGGACATCAGCTTCCTGGGCTACACCCTGACCAACTCCCTGACCTTCGCCGGCCTGTTTGCGTTCCTGTCAGGCTCGTCGTTCGTGCTGATTGATTTCCTGGGCGTGGAACCCCAGCACTTCGGTCTGTTCTTCGCCTGTATCGTGGCCGGTTATATTGGCGGCAACCTCACGGCCATCCGCCTGGGCCGCTCGTTTGCGCCAGATCAGATACTGGTGCGAGGCCTGACGATATCGGTTATCGGTGGCGGCTTCATGGCCGCACTGGCAGCCTCGCAGGTTTACAACGTATGGGCAGTGGTGCTGCCACAAGCGTTGTTTATGGTCGGTGTGGGCATGGTCCTGCCTCAGACCATGGCCGGGGCCCTGGCTAATTTTCCCCAAATGGCCGGTTCGGCCTCCGCACTGTTCGGCTTCACCCAGATGGTGGTTGCAGCCATTGTGGGTGCTCTCGTGGGGCACTTCCACGACGGCACGTCACTGGTGATGGCAGGCATCATCGCTGCCTGTGCCATTGCGGCCCTCTGCAGCTACCTGCTAATGGTCCAGCGCCATCCTGCTCCCGGATTTGAGCCCGCCTGAAACCAACTTAACTCGACTCCCGGATGAAAAAACATCCAAAATGGGCTACACAGAGTAAGCTGTTAAACACAAATCCATTAGACCAGTATCAGGGAGTTCCAAATGAGCAACGTCACACTCGGCGGCAATCCAATCACCGTGAGCGGCACCCTTCCGCAAACCGGCGACACCGCCCCCAACTTCACCCTAACCACTCAGGGCCTGGAAGACGTCACCCTCGACAACTGGGCTGGTAAGCGCAAAGTTCTGAATATTGTCCCCAGCGTAGACACCCCGACCTGCGCCACCTCCACCCGTAAGTTCAATGAAAAAGCCAGCAGCCTGGACAACACGGTGGTGCTGGTCATTTCTGCCGACCTGCCCTTCGCCGCCGGTCGATTCTGTGGTGCCGAAGGCCTGGAAAATGTCACTACCCTTTCCAGCTTCCGAAACTACAGCTTCCAGGAAGATTACGGTGTTGCCATCCAGGACGGCCCACTTGCTGGCCTGACCTCCCGCGCGGTGGTGGTTCTGGACGAGAACAACAGGGTTCTGCACAGTGAGCTGGTTGGTGAGATCAAGGAAGAACCGAATTACGAAGCCGCTCTTTCGGCGCTTTGATTCCCAGCACTCCGACTTACTGAAAGCGACTCCGTAATCGATGTGCGAAGGCCGGGGCGCCTTCCCCAGACCGTGCATTGCCAGGGATGGCAATGCCGAGCCCCCATGGATGGGTTCACGGCGTGTCTGGGGAAGGCGCCCCGGCCTTTGCACCCACTCACAAACCGATAGCTGCTAGAATCGCCCACCGAGCAAACACCTGGAACAGAAGCCACCAACGTGACGAACGCCACCCCACAAGCCAGCCTGCCGCGCCAGTTGTTCACCATGACCTGGCCCATGCTCTTCGGCGTACTGTCACTGATGACCTTCCAACTCGTCGACAGCGCCTTTATTGGCCAACTCGGCCGCGACCCACTGGCCGCACTGGGCTTCACACTGCCCATGCAGCAGCTCATCATCGGCCTGCAGGTGGGCCTTGGCATCGCCACCACCGCCATCATCTCCAGAACGCTAGGCGCCGGCGACCAACTCCGTGCTGAACGCCTGGGCGGTCTCGTCGTCACCGTGGGCGCCACTCTGGTGATTATCCTGTGTATCGCCCTCTGGCTGCTGCAAACCCAAATCATGGCTGGCCTGGGTGCCGAACAGAGCCTACTGCCGCTGATCCGCAGCTACTGGATACCCTGGCTGCTCTCCGCCTGGACCGGCGCCATGCTCTACTTTGGCTACAGCGTGTGCCGCTCCCACGGCGACACCAAACTCCCTGGCTATATGATGGTCGCCACCAGCGTGGCAAACATCGCCCTGGACCCGTTGTACATCTTCGTTTTCGGGTGGGGCCTGCAAGGCGCTGCCCTGGCAACCGTGACCGCCTTCGGTATCGGTTGCCTGTTTATCTACCCCAAACTGCTGCGCTCTGGCTGGATACGCTTCGACCTTTCCCAGCTGGCCCTCGGCAAGGCACTGAAACAACTGAATGGCATCATGGCGCCGGCCATGGTCAGCCAGCTGATGCCGCCAGCCTCGGCCATGTTCGCGACCGCCATGGTGGCTGGCTTTGGCTCCGCCGCCGTCGCGGCCTGGGGCCTGGGCACTCGCCTCGAGTTCTTCTCCATTGTAGTGGTGCTGGCACTGACCATGTCGATGCCGCCCATGATTGGCCGCATGCTTGGGGCCGGTGAGCTTGCGCGGATTCGCGTTCTCGTGCGATTGGCGGTTCGTTTTGTGGTGGTGTGGCAACTGGCCATTGGGTTGATCTGGCTTTTAGCGTCAGGAGTGGTCTCAGAGCTGTTTACCAGCGATCGCGCCGTCAGCGATGTGTTGGGCAGTTATCTGGTTCGGGTGCCGCTGAGCTATACCGGCCTGGGCATCTGCATGCTGATGGTGTCGGTGTGCAATGCGCTGGGGCTTGCCATGCGGGCGCTGCTGGTGTCGGTCCTGCGGTTATTCCTCTGCTTTCTGCCACTGCTTTGGCTCGGCTCACAGCTCGGCGGTATCAACGGCCTGATGAGCGGTGCGCTGGTTGGCAATCTGATGGCAGGTGTCATGGCCTACCTGTTCTACCGGCAAGGCATCCGAAAGCTGGCACTCCAGGACTAAATACTAATCGCCGAAGCGTGCGCGGAAACTCTCTGGCATCGGCACAACCGATTTGCGCTGGTAATTGAAGAACACGAAACCGTACTTGGCCAGGGCCACGGGTTGACCGCTCTCCGCCTTGGTTACGCGGAATACGAAATCCCCGCCGTATTTGTTGAAGTCCATCAGCCCCACTTCAAAGCGGAGCATCTCCGGAAAGAACGATTCCGATTGGTACATCGTTGCCAGGTCGGTCACGATAATACCCACGCCGTTTTTGTCGGCTTCCTCGACACCATAGTTCACCAGGAATTGTGCCCTGGCTTCAGACAGCATGGAGATTAACGCATCGTTTCCCAGATGGTTGGCTCCATTGATATCGGTGATCCGAACCGGCATCTTGGTTTCAAAATAAAAGGCGTTATCCGGAAAAGAGAGCTTGATGCGAGCCAAGTCGGCGTTCCTGTGTGGGGGGATTTTCTGTAAACCCAATGATACTTGGTTGTAACCATGCCGACACCCCGAGACAGCAGACCGCACATTGGTTATCTTGGGAGTTATTTTCGGCGCGTCTGGCTTTAGAGTCGCAGGGATAGGGATGGCCTTTTCAAAACACGCTCAAGCACATCCATGTGACGCTTGGGCTCCGCCATCCATGGCTCCGCACAGTTTTGAAAAGGCCATCCCGATCCCCGCTCAGGAATCTGGCGCGCACCACTATGTGAAAACAACGGACACTCCATGGATATTCGCCCTGCTGCTACGCTGGTTTTGACCAAAGACACCGACGAAGGTCCGAAAATACTGTTGCTGCAACGAACCTGGGACGCGGTATTCATGCCGGGCTATTTTGTCTTTCCCGGTGGTTCTGTCGACGATCAGGAAAACAATGGGCGGGCCCACGCAATCGGGCGGGCTGACACTGAAATCAGCCAGACAATGGCTATGGATGAAGGTGGCGCCGACTACATGCTTGCGGCTGTCCGGGAGTGTTTTGAGGAAGCCGGCATTCTGTTAGCCGTTGATGAAAAAGGGGCTGCGCTGACTCAGGACCATCCCATTCACAGCGACCGCGAAGCTCTGTTTAAAGGTGAGTTAACCCTGGCGGAACTGTGCCATCGCTATAACCTCACCATTCCCCTGGACCGTCTGGGCTACCTCGGGCACTGGGTGACACCGCCGGGACCTCCCCGGCGCTTTGATACCCGCTTCTTCATTGCAGTGGCACCGGAAGGGCAACGGGCAAGTCATGACGGCAATGAAACCATTGACCACGTATGGCTGAGCCCGGCGGAAGCCCTGGAAGATCATCGCAGTGGCCGCCGCCTGCTAGGGTTACCAACCATTGGGACGCTGCGGATACTGGCGGAGTTCGGCACCACGGAAGCCCTCATGCGCTATGTCCACGCTAATCCGCCGGAACCCTATCCCAACAAGCCTTGGCCGGTGGTCAAGAAAGACAGGACCACGATGCTGGAGCCGGGGGCACCCGCCTATGATGAAGCGGTCAAGCTGGACCCGGAGGGTGCAGGCTCTACACACGCGGACATTGTTCCCGGGAAACCGGTGGAGGTGGCGGCCGGTGTGATTCGCCTGACAGCGCCAAACCCGGGAATGATGACCGGCCCCGGCACCAACACCTATGTGCTTGGCCACAAACGGTTTACGGTACTGGACCCCGGCCCGGACGACGCAACGCATATTGAGCGCATTCTGGAACTCACTGGTGGAGCGATTGATCAAGTGGTGGTCACTCATACCCACCAGGACCACTCGCCGGCAACAGTGGCACTGAAGGCAAGAACCGGCTGTCGCGTTTACGGCCAGCCGGCTCCCGAAGGCCCGGCCCAGGACCAGACGTTTTCGCCGGATGTAGAGCCGGTGAATGGTGACCTGATCGTCACCGAGGCTGGCACCCTGAAAGCCCTTTACACCCCGGGGCATGCCTCCAACCATCTTTGCTATCTGCTCCTGGAACAAGAGCTGCTGTTTTCCGGAGACCACATCATGCAGGGCTCCACCGTGGTCATTAATCCGCCAGACGGTGACATGAAGGCCTACCTGGAGTCGCTGTACGACCTGCTGGCCGAGTCCGTGCGTTACATAGCGCCTGCCCACGGTTTCCTGATGGCACGCCCCGAATCGGTGATCGATTATCTCATCACGCATCGTCTGGCACGGGAGCACAAGGTTGTCAGGGTGCTGAAAAGCCTCGCCCCGGCCAGCCTGAAAGATCTGACCGCAAAGGCCTATGACGATGTTCCAGCGGCGATCCATGGCGTCGCCGCCCGCTCCGCGCTGGCGCACCTGCTAAAACTGGAGGCAGATGGCCGGGCTGCGCGAGAAGGCGACATCTGGCGCACCACTCCCGACATTTGAAGCCCGCCCCTCACAGACACTTGGTTCCTGCTCAGGGGCGGCCTATTTTTTCGCGATGATCCAGACGGCGTGCACGATACCGGGAATGTAACCGAGAATCGTCAACAGGATGTTGATCCAGAAGTGCTTGCCAATCCCCACCTGTAAAAAGACGCCCAACGGCGGTAACAAAATCGCAACCAGAACTCGCAAAAGATCCATACAGTTTATCCTCCATCGAACGTATAACGGATACAGAACTGCAATCCGCATCCTGTAACCTCTTTGAATAGGTCATTTTGCGGAATTACACAATGAGTTCATGAAAGTGGCATTAAACCTTTGTCACAGCCGTATTCATGAAACAATGGGGTCTCTATCCTTGTACCGTTTTCACAGATCGGACAACGAGCCTCAAACTGGCTGAAGACTCGAGAGGAATTATGCTGTATCGCTGGCTGACACATCTGTTTCGCGCTGGCCTGATGTTTACCCTGACTGGCAGCCTGGTCGCAATCCCTGCCGTCTACGCAAACAAGTCCGATGACTCCGATAACACGGAGATGCTCGTCGCGGAGCTTGCCGAGGACGAGAGTGTTGAGGATGTCGAGCATTCGGAACCCTTGCGCTCGTCTGAACCGAAAAAGAATAGCGGTAAAGCAGACACCACTCAGAAATCCGATGAGGAGCTCGCCTCACAGGATAAAACACCAGATTCCATGGCAGAACCGGCCGTGGAAGAAGTGGCCCCCAATGTTGATTTAAAGGAGGTGGCGCCGCCTCCAAAGCCCGCTGAACCAGCGGAGTCGAAGACTTCGGAGCCCGAACCTTCGAAGCCCGACGCAACGGCGGATCAGCCCAAACCCACTGCCCAGGGCGCAGACCCCGCAACGGCGACCGATGATAACGGCGTGGAAGAGTCTGCTGAGGTGACGGAACCCGAAAAGGCCACCAGCCTGAAAATGCTCGGTGCCGAGGTTCTGCCCGGAACGTCGACTCGCCTGGCCTGGTCCCCTGCCATCCAGATTGCCGGCCTGTCGCAACCAACACCGGTTCTGGTGGTCAATGGCGCCAAACCCGGCCCTAACCTATGCCTGACCGGTGCCGTTCACGGTGATGAACTCAACGGCATCGAGATCATCCGCCGCACCATGTACGACCTGGAGCCAGACAAGCTCTCCGGCCGGGTGATCGGCATTCCCATCGTCAACCTGCCGGGTTTCCAGCAAGGCAGCCGCTACCTGCCCGACCGCCGTGACCTCAATCGTCACTTCCCCGGCAGCACCGATGGCAGCCTGGCGGACCGGATTGCCCACTCGCTGTTCGAGAACGTAATCCGTCATTGCGACATGTTGGTGGATATCCACACCGGGTCTCTCAAGCGCACCAACCTGCCCCAACTGCGTGCGGACATGAATAACCCGGAAGTGGCGGAACTCACCCGTGGATTTGACCGCATGGCAGTCGTCCACAGTACAGGCACCACCGGCATGCTTCGTCACGCCGCTGTCGAAGCCGGTATCCGGTCCGTCACCATGGAGGCCGGTGAATCACTGCGAATCCAGGAGCACCAGATCAAGGCCGGGGTGAACAGCCTGACCAGTCTGATGGACAAGGAAGGCATGATCTCAAGGATGTTCGTCTGGGGAGACCCCGAACCCGTCTATTACGATTCCGAGTGGATACGGGCCGAACACGGCGGCATTCTGTTCAGCGAAACCAAGCTGGGGGCCAAGGTTTCTGAAGGTGAAATCCTGGGTTATGTTTCGGATCCCATCACCAACGCCCAGCATCCCATCCGCGCCCGCAGCAGCGGCCGAATTATCGGCATGGCGGTGGATCAGGTGGTCATGGCCGGTTTTGCGGCCTATCACGTCGGCACAGAAGCGGAAGTGCCGGGAGAATAAAAAATCGGGTCAGAGCAAGCTCTGACCCGATTTTATCGTTCAACTGTCAGGATACTAAACGCAACCGTTCAGGCTGAACGGCGGCGGGCACGCAGCCCCATACCGAGAAGACCGAGGCTCAGGATGGCCAGAGTTCCAGGCTCTGGTACTTCGCTGGCTTCAGAAATCAGTTCAATCTTCGCCTTAACCTTGGAGCCGTAGCTGCCCAGCCCAAAGATGCCTTCGTTAAAAGTGGTGTCGAGGAGGGACACACGAAGCAGACCATCGCCCAATGCGCCAAACACCAGGTCAAGCGAACCGTTCCAGGACAGCACACCTTCCTGGTAAAGGCCAAAGAGTACGGAATCTCCGGAGGTGTTCCCGTTGACAGAGCCACTCATCAGTTCCGGTGCTGTGAAGTTGAAATCGACGGAAATCGGTTTGGCGACTTTGTCATCGCTGTTGACCGTGCCTTCAGTCGTCCAGATTTTGAACAGATTAAAGGTCGTACTTTCACCGGCATTCAGATCAAAAGAAAACGGGTTGGCTGCATAGTCTGCAGAATCAACAACCAGTCCGGGGTCTGAATCATTCAGGTTGACCTGATAGCTGGCAGAAATCATTGCCGCGCTTGCCATGGCCGGCAGGCACATGGAAATCAGTAGTGCAATGGTGAGTTTAAGATGTCGCATAGCTGCTCCCTGGGTTATCCCACATTTCATTCGTTTTACTGCCCCGCCATACAGGCACCTGCTATACCAACATCTGAATTTCCAATCTAAAACAAGAATCTATATTGAATCCTGCATTTATCCAGCAGCGGGCTTGTAAGAAATCCTGACACCCAATCAGACAGTCACCAGCCGGATACGATCAACCAATATCTCCACTACCACTTTGGTAACAAGGCATTAGCTCGCAGGGCGTAGTATCCTTCGGGCTTCCGAACCAGATCAGAAACCCAAAAACCCTGACAGGAGTCGGTGTGCCCTCAGAAACCCCGAAACCACTATGGCTGGCCTACACCGGCCTGGTCCTGACCCCGTTGTTCTGGGCGGGCAACGCCGTGGTGGCCAAAAGTGTGGTTGGCGAGATTCCTCCCCTGTCCATGTCGTTCTGGCGCTGGGTGATTGCCCTGACGATACTCCTGCCCTTCGGGCTGCCGGGGGTCTGGCGCCAGCGCCGGGTCATCCGCGAACACGCACTGTCGATACTGGCACTCGCCACGTTCAGTGTGGCGGCGTTCAACTCGCTGCTTTATTTTGCCGCGGTGACCACCACGGCCACCAACATCGCGCTGATTAACGCCACCATACCCATCATGGTGGCGTTACTGGCCTGGTTACTGTTGGGAGATCGCACACGCCCCATTCAGGCTCTCGGAATCGGGCTGGCGGTACTGGGCATCCTGGCGGTTGTGGCGCGGGGGGACCTCTCGGTACTGACCGGTTTGCGGGCGCAACCCGGTGATCTGATCATGGTACTGGCGGTATCCAGTTGGGGCTTGTTCTCAGTACTGCTTCGCCGCCAAGCGGTACCATTGCCACCGCTGACCTTTCTGACCGTCCAGATCGCCTGCGGCACTATGGTGATCTTGCCGTTTTTCCTGGTGGACCTACTGTTCTTCTCAGGTGGATTCGAGCTGAACGCATCAACCGCGCTGCCCATGATGTATTTTGCAATCTTCCCCGGTATTCTGGCTTACGCGTTCTGGAATCATGGGGTGCATCGGATTGGTCCTGCAAAAGCGGCCATCTTCATGTACCTCACCCCTGTATTTGCGTCGGTGATGGCGGGCATTTTCCTCGGGGAACGCCTGGGCCTGTTCCATGTTATTGGCGGCCTTCTGATTCTGGCCGGACTGTTCCTGGCCACCCGAACCACCGAACTTCGCCGCAAATACCGTTGAGCACCCAACAACAAATATCGACAAGGCAGGCATTCATGGTCAATGGCATGACAAGGCGCTTCAGATGGGCCGGCGTACTGATACTGGCGGCTTTCAACACCCCAGCGGTCGCTGCCCCCTGCGATCCTGAGGAAAATACCTGGATACCGAGCCGCTATTACCCACCGGGACAGGCGGTCTTTCACCAGGGTGACTGGTACCAGTCCCGCGAACTCCACGAGGGTAAAACACCCGGTGCGGATTTCGAATGGGAAAGACTGGCGTCTGTGCCTGATTGCGGCGTCGGTCGTGATGACAGCAACGTCGCTGAGCGCAAATCGGAAGGTGGGCTGAACCGTCAGCCACAGGCACCGACCGACGCCGGCCAACCGCCTGTAAAAGCCTCCAACGAGCGCCCACAGGCCTGCAAAGAACCCGGGCGATGGAGCTTTGGCGGCAGCTATACCGTGGGCCAGATGGCCATCCATGAAGGGCAGACTTACCGCGCCATCCGCCCCAGCAACGGCCAGATGCCAGGCATGAGCCAGCCGCCTCACTGGCAGCCGGTAGACGATCCCTGCAGTAACGGCGCTGAAAACGCCGACTGATCCGGTTATTTATTCAGCGCCTGCCGGATCTGCTCCAGGGCCGTGTCCAGAACCCGGCGCGGGCAACCAATATTCATACGCATGAACCCGCTGCCGGGCTCACCAAAGGTGATGCCCGGGTTCATGCCAATACCCGCTTCCTGCACAAAGAACCGTTTCAGTTCCGCGTCGCTCATGCCCAGGCCCCGGCAGTCCAGCCACAACAAGTAGGTGCCCTCCGGCTCCGTTACCCGGATGTCAGGCAGGTGTTGGCGGATGTAGTCCATCACCCTGTCACGATTGCCTTGCAGGTAGATCATGAGTTCGTCCAGCCACGGGCCACCCTGGCGATACCCGGCCTCGAAGCCGGCGATACTGAAGGGATTGCACTGGTTCATGTGCATGGTGTCGAACACGTCTTTCAATAACTTCCGATGCTCTGGATTCCTCACCACCAGCGCCGACAAGCCCAGACCGGGCATATTGAAGGATTTACTGGGCGCTACGGTGGTAATCAGGGCCTGTTCCTCATCGGCCAGTTTCGCCAGTACATGATGGGCAGGCTTGTCCGGATAGGTGAGGTCGCAATGAATCTCATCCGACAGCACCACCAGGTTGTGGCGCCTGGCAATGGCCAATACCTCCCTGAGCTCGCTTTCGCCCCACACCCTTCCCACCGGGTTATGGGGCGAGCACAGCAGCAACACTCTGGCATCGCCCCGCGCTGCACAGGCCTCAAGGTGTTCGAGATTCATCTGATAACGGCCATCCACCTGTTCCAGCGGGTTTTCAATCACCGCACGACCGGTTTTCCGAATGGCACTGAAGAAAGGCGGGTAAACCGGAGGCTGTATTATCACCCCTTCACCTTCGCCAGCAAACGCCAGTGCCGCCGCGTGCAGCGAAGGCACCACCCCCGGGGCCATCATTAGCCATTCCCGCTCAATGACCCAGCCATGCCGATGTTCAAACCAGTCAATCACCGACTGGTACAGGCTCTCCGGAAACAGTGTATAACCGTATACCGGGTGCCTTGCCCGTTCTTCCAGAGCCCTGGTCACCGCTTCCGGCGCTGGAAAGTCCATATCCGCCACCCATAGGGGGATAACGTCATCTTTGCCGAATACCGCTTTGCGGGCGTCAAATTTTACGGAACAGGTGTTTTCCCGCTCAACAGGCTGGTCAAAGGTCTCAGGCACAAGTGGCTCTCCGCTAGGATGGTGAGTTAGGCAAGGTTATTCTGTGGCAGTCGTTACAATCCGTGCAAGTTGGGCGCTGCTTCCCCAGCTTATAGAAGGGGTTATCTTTGGTCGCAAGGGCACAGGTTTTACTTGCCTGGAACCCGGTATAATTGCGAACCTAACGAGTTATTTGCTTACCCTGATCGACCCTCGGAGCCCCTGAATGCTTGCCCAGATCCTGTCCACGATGTTGCCGGTCTTTCTGATCGCCGGTTGTGGTGCCCTTTACGGCCGATATCGCACTCCAGACATCAAAGGCTTGAACACCCTCAATATGGAGCTGTTCGTCCCCATGCTGGTGTTCGCGGTTCTGGCTGATCAACAGGCTCCGCTGCAGGATTACACCAGCCTGGCTCTGGCGGCAACGGTGGTCGTTCTGGGTTCCGGCATCGTGCTCTATCCGCTGGCCAGGATTCTGAACCTGAACCTTAAAACCTTCCTGCCGCCGATGATGTTCAACAATTCCGGCAACATGGGCATTCCCGTACTGGTATTTGCGTTCGGCGAGGCAGCCCTGCCCGCGGCCGTTGTCCTATTTGTCGTGGAAATGCTGCTGCACTTTACGGTGGGCATCTACATGCTGGACCCGCACACGTCGATCATCAGACGGCTTCGCATACCCGTTATTGCGGCAAGCATCGCCGGCCTTACCGTCAACTTCGGTGGCGTACCCATGCCACAATGGCTGCTGGAAACCCTGAACATGCTAGGCGGAGTGTGTATCCCGCTCATGCTCTTTACGCTTGGTGTTCGCATGCTGGATGTGGATTTCAGCGACTGGAAACTCGGGGTTCTGGGCGCTATTTCCGCGCCTGCATCCGGGTTGATTCTTGCCTGGCCAATGATAGCGATTCTGGATCTGCCGGGCCTGCAGATAGCTGCTTTGTGGGTCTTCGCCGCCATGCCCTCTGCTGTGTTGAACTACATGCTGGCGGAGCAGTATCAACAGGAACCTCATAAAGTAGCCTCACTGGTGCTTATGAGTAACCTCGGAAGCCTTGTGGTGATGCCGATTGTGCTGGGCCTGGTCTTTACAGCCGGCTATGTATGAACCGCTTCAGATAACGATCAATGTCGGAATCCTCGCCGATGCGTCAAGATCACTAACGCAAGCGCTTGCAACCTCTCTGGCTTTGGCCGAAGGTAAGAACGATTCAGGTTGAATTTCTTCTCGATATGGAGATCCGCCCATGAGTGTTCTGCTTCTACTGATCAGTGCGCTGGTACTGATCTATCTTGGCATCGGCGGCACCACTGCCGCCACCGTGCTTGTGATTGCAACGGTCGTCGGGCTGTTTCAGGATGGCTGGCACATCCTCAGTATACTGTTTGGTGGCGGGCTGCTTGCCCTCAGCCTGGTACTGGTGTTGCCAGGTGACCTGCGGCGCGAGAAGTTCAGCGCTCCGTTGCTGAACTGGGTGCGCGGTCGGCTCCCGAAGCTCTCGGATACCGAGGCCGAGGCCCTGCGCTCGGGCACTGTAGACTGGGATGGCGAGCTTTTCTCCGGGCAACCCAAGTGGTCGAAACTGCTCGATGCCAAACCGGCCCACCTCTCCAGCGAAGAACAGGCGTTCCTCGACGGGCCGGTCGAGAAGCTTTGCGGCATGCTGGATGACTGGAAAATCACCCACGAAGAGTACGACCTGCCCAACAAGGTCTGGAAGTTCATTCGCGAGAATGGCTTCTTCGGGTTGATGATTCCCAAGGAACAGGGCGGCAAGGGCTTTTCCCACACCGCCCACTCCGAGATCGTGATGAAGATTTCCACCCGCAGCGTATCCGCCGCTGTGACCGTCATGGTGCCCAACTCGCTTGGCCCGGGCGAGCTGCTGATGGAATACGGCACCGATGCCCAGAAAGAACATTACCTGCCCCGGCTGGCCGGCGGCGAGGAAATCCCCTGCTTTGCACTGACGTCGCCGGTCGCCGGTTCTGACGCCGGAGCTATTCCGGACAAGGGCATCGTCTGTAAGGGCCAGTGGAATGGCGAGGAAGTACTGGGCCTGAAAGTCACCTGGAACAAGCGCTACATCACACTGGCACCGGTGGCGACGCTGATTGGCCTGGCCATCAAGGTCTACGACCCGGACAAACTACTGGGCGACTCCGACGACATCGGCGTTACCTGCGTGATGGTTCCACAGGACCTTGAAGGGGTTCACTCCGGCGCCCGTCACCTGCCAATGAATACCGTGTTCATGAACGGTCCGACCTGGGGCAACGACGTGTTTATCCCCATGGATCAGGTGATTGGCGGCCAGGACATGTTGGGAAAAGGCTGGAAAATGCTGCTGGAATGCCTGTCCATCGGCCGTTCCATCTCCCTGCCCGCACTGGGTACCGGCGCTGGCAAAGTGGCCAGCATGGCCACAGGTTCCTATGCCCTGACCCGGGAACAGTTCGGCCGCTCCATCAGCCAGTTTGAGGGGGTTCAGGAAGCGCTGGAGCCCATCGCCGGCTACACCTACATGATGGATGCTGCCCGATTACTGACATCCGGCATGCTGGACCGGGGCGTACGCCCCTCCGTGCCGTCAGCGGTGCTCAAGTACCGCAATACCGACCTGATGCGCACGGTGATCAACCATGCCATGGACGTGGTTGCCGGCCGCGGTGTTATTACCGGCCCCCGCAACTTCCTGGCCAGGGCGTACCAGGCGGTCCCCATCGGCATCACGGTGGAAGGCGCAAACATCCTGACCCGCAGCCTGATGGTGTTCGGCCAGGGTGCCATCCGTTGTCACCCGTTTATTGTTGAAGAAATCGAAGCAGCGGGCATGGACGATAAAAAGGCGGCGGTCGAGAAGTTCGACGGCATCTTCTACCGCCATATCGCCCACACCACCCGCAACGCGTTACGCTCGTTAGTGCTGGCACTGAGCGGCGGCTTGCTGGAAACCGTGCCCCGCCAGGGTAACATCCAGTCCAGCTATCGCCAGCTTGCCCGGTTCTCGGCCGCGTTTGCCCTGATGACCGACGTCACCCTGCTGACGGTTGGTGGCGGCCTCAAGGCACGTCAGCGCCTGTCCGGGCGGATGGCGGACTGCCTTGTACACCTGTATTACGCCACGGCGGTGATCAAGCAATGGCACGAGGAAGGCTATCCGGAAGACCAGCGGCCGCTGGTGGAATGGTGCCTTCAGACCAGTCTGCGCGACCTCAAGACATCCATGCGCGAGCTGATCATCAACTTCCCGGTTCCGCTGTTGCGCTGGCCGCTGCGGATGCTGGTGTTCCCTCTGGGCGCCACCGGCCTCAACGGCCCGGACGACGCCCTGGGCACGGAGGTGGCCGCCAGCATTGTGAACGATACGCCGCTACGCCAGCGCATCAGCCGTGGCAGTTACATCAATACCGATCCGGACGACCCTTTGGGCCGTGTACTGAACGCGTACCGGCTGGCCAATGAAACCAAGGACATGCGCGATCGCCTGCATGAAGCCCTGCGCAATCGGGATGAAGACGAGCTGGGCGGTATCGACCTGCTGATGGGGCACCAGCGTAAGGAACTGGTGGACTGGGCCTGCGAGCAGGGCGTTGTTCAGAAAGACGAATGCGACAAACTTCTTGAGGCACTGGAAGCACTCTACGATGTCATCCGCGTGGATGCCTTCGAAGCCGACGGGCTGAAAGCCCTGTCCCGGTGTGCCAAAGGTAAGCGCAAAGTGGTCGAACGCCCGCCACGGGACGAAGAATAACCACTGGAATAACCACTAAAGGCACGCCCTGAACGGGGCGTGTCTCCCCCACTGTTCCCCTCGCCCATTCTTGACAGAATCCACATTCGCCAACTATTACTGAATGTCGGTTCAAATAGCTGTATTTGCGACCTTTCAAGAAACCAGCTGTCACAACAACGAATAAAAACACGCGGCATCAGCGCCGCTCACCTGAATTGAAAGGGGTGTCTTTCCGTGGAAGAGCAGGCTGTAGGCGAGCAGACACAACCATCCTCAACCATCCTTGAAACCAGGAACCTGACCAAGGATTTCAAAGGCTTTACCGCCATCAGTGACGTCAGCATCAACGTCAAGACAGGCTCCATACATGCGTTGATAGGCCCGAACGGGGCCGGGAAAACGACGTTTTTCAACCTGTTGACCAAATTCCTCAAGCCCAGCGCCGGGCAGATTATCTACGCTGGCAAAGACATTACCAACGCGCGCCCCGCGGGTATTGCCCAGCAGGGTCTGATTCGCTCTTTTCAGATTTCGGCGGTATTTCCCCACCTGTCTGCCCGCGAAAACGTTCGGGTCGCCCTGCAACGCAAGCTGGGCATTTCCTATCACTTCTGGCGGCCGGTACGAATTCTTGATCAACTGAATGAAGAAGCGCAGGCCACCCTGGAACAGGTCGGCCTGGGGCCCTTTGCCGATACCAAGGCGGTGGAACTCGCCTACGGACAGAAGCGGGCGCTGGAGATTGCCACCACCATTGCACTCAAACCCAGGCTCATGCTGCTTGATGAACCCACCCAGGGCATGAGTTCAGAGGACGTAGGCACGGTCACCGAGCTGATTCGCAAGGTGGTGGATGGCAGAACCATCGTGATGGTTGAGCACAACCTCAATGTGGTGTCCACGCTGGCCGACACCATCACCGTCCTGAACCGCGGGGAGGTGTTGGCTGAAGGCAACTACGACACGGTATCGACCAACCCCGCCGTCATGGAAGCCTACATGGGAACCACCGATGCAGCCTGATCAACGCCCGGAAATGCTCAAAATCGAGAATCTTCACGCCTGGTACGGCGAATCCCACATTCTCCATGGCCTCGATCTGACTCTGCGGGAAGGCGAGGTAATTACCCTGCTTGGCCGCAACGGGTCCGGACGCACGACCACGCTCAAGTCGATTCTGGGGCTGGTCAGCAAACGCACCGGCTCCATCAAGATCCACGGCACCGAAATCATCAACATGCCCACCCACCGCATTGCCCACGTTGGCAAGCTGGGGTATTGCCCCGAGGAGCGGGGGATTTTTGCGTCTCTCAACGTGGACGAGAACCTGGAGCTGCCCCCCGTGGTGGCCGATGGCGGGATGTCCGCGGACGAGATCTACAAAATGTTCCCGAATCTTGAAGAGCGCCGCAAAAGCCAGGGCTCCAAGCTCTCCGGGGGCGAGCAACAGATGCTGGCCATTGCCCGCATCCTTCGTACCGGCGCCAATCTCCTGTTACTGGACGAGATCACCGAAGGGCTTGCGCCGGTTATCCTCAAATCCCTGGATGATGTCATCCGCAAACTGCGTGACCGGGGATTCACCATCATTCTGGTTGAGCAGAACTTCCGCTTTGCCGCTCCGCTGGCCGACCGACACTATGTGATTGAGCACGGACGAGTGGTTGAGCAGATAGAAGCGGCCGATCTCGAGGCCAAGAAAGAGCAGTTGAACAGGCACCTGAGTGTCTGAACCCGAATCTAATAACAAAAGGAATCCCACCATGTTCAAGCACTGGAAATCTGGACTGGCAGGCGCCGTGGCAGCGGCTACCCTGGCAATGCCCCTCACGGCAGCGGCCGAATTGACCGACGGCAAAGTAAAAATCGGTGTCCTCAGTGACATGTCCGGCGTTTACAAGGCCCTCGAAGGGCCGGGCGCGGTGACTGCCGCCAAAATGGCGATCGAGGATTTTGGCGGTTCGGTGATGGGCAAACCCATTGAGATCATTTCCGCGGATCACCAGAACAAGCCGGATATCGGCGCCAGTACCGCCCGGGAATGGATCGATGCGGAAGAGGTGGACATGATCACCGCCCTCGACAACTCCTCCGTTGCCTTGTCCGTTCAGGGCCTGGCCAACGACAAGAAAATCATCACCATGAACACCGGCGCCGGCACCACCGCACTGACAGAAGAACAGTGCACGCCTTACGGTATTCACTACGTCTACGACACCCACGCGTTGCCGGTTGGCACTGCTACGGCGATGGTCAAGAACGGCGGTGAAAGCTGGTTCTTCATTACCGCCGATTACGCCTTCGGCCACTCTTTGCGGGACAACACCGGCGCCGTGGTGGAAAGTCTCGGTGGCGAGGTGGTCGGTAACGTCAATGCGCCACTGTCCACCAACGATTTCTCCTCCTACCTGCTCCAGGCCCAGTCTTCCGGAGCCGATGTCATTGGCCTGGCCAATGCCGGCCAGGACACAGTGAACGCCATCAAACAGGCCAACCAGTTCCGCATCGTGCAGGGCGGACAGAAACTGGCCGGCATGCTGGTATTCATCACCGACGTCCACAGCATGGGGCTAGACATTGCCCAGGGCCTGCAGTTCACCACGGCCTTCGTGTGGAACCAGAACGACGAGACCGAAGCCTGGTCCCGCCGCTTCTATGAACGCCACAACGCCATGCCCACCATGGTTCATGCCGGCGTTTACTCGGCGGTCACCAATTACCTGAAAGCAGTCAAAGCCACCGGTTCTGACGACAGCGATACCGTGCGTGCCGAACTGGGCGACATGACCCTTAACGACATGTTCGTGAAAGGGGGCAAGATTCTGCCCAACGGCTCCATGCTCCACGACATGTATCTGGTGGAAGTGAAGAAGCCGGACGAAGCCAGTGAGGAATGGGACCTGCTGCGGGTAGTCTCGAAGATCCCTGCGGATCAGGCCTACATCTCGCTGGAAGACACCAAGTGTTCGCTGGTTAACTAACCACACCGATTAACCACTGCTTCAGGGGAGATAGCCAACGTGTCGATGCAGGTCATACTGGCCCAGGCGCTGCTTGGGCTGAATGTGGGTGTGTTCTACGCCATGTTGAGTCTCGGGCTCGCGGTGATATTCGGGCTGCTGAATATCATCAACTTTGCCCACGGTGCCATGTACATGCTGGGTGCCTTTATCGCACTGATTGGCTACTCTCTGCTGGAGCAGTGGTTCGGTATCAGCCTTCAGATCGGATTCTGGGCGTCACTGCTGGTGGCGCCCGTGATCGTCGGTATTCTGGGGGTGACCATTGAACGCTTCATGCTCAAGCGTCTCTATGACCTTGACCACATCTATGGCCTGCTGCTGACGTTCGGTATCACGCTGATCCTGCAGGGCCTGTTTGCCAACTACTTCAACGTTTCCGGCACACCCTATCCGGGGCAACCGGAAAGTCTCAGTGGCGTGGTAAACCTCGGGTTCATGTACTTCCCCACCTACCGGCTGTTCGCCATCATTTTCTCCCTGGTGGTCTGTTTTGCCACCTGGTACGTCATCGAACACACCAAACTGGGTTCACGGCTACGGGCCGGTGTCGAGAACCCGGACCTGACCCAGGCATTTGGCCTGAATGTGCCACTGATGATCACCCTCACCTTCGCCTTCGGGGCCGGCCTCGCCGGCCTGGCAGGTGTACTGGCCGCGCCAATCTATTCGGTCAGCCCGTTAATGGGGGCGGACCTGATCATCGTCGTGTTTGCCGTGGTGGTGATCGGCGGCATGGGCTCGATTATGGGCGCCATTCTATCCGGGCTTGCGCTGGGCTTGATTGAGGGCCTTACCAAAGTGTTTTACCCGCCAGCGGCCAGCACCGTGATCTTCTTCCTGATGGTGCTGGTGCTGTTGTTCCGCCCTGCGGGCTTATTCGGTAAGGAGAAGTAAGGCCATGATCAACCGCGTTCTGTTTATCATCATGCTGGTCGCCGGCCTTGGCGCGCCCTTCTATGCCTACCCGGTCTTTGTGATGGACCTGCTGTGCTTCGCGCTCTTCGCCTGCGCCTTCAACCTGCTGCTCGGCTACGCCGGCCTGTTGTCGTTCGGGCACGCCGCGTTCTTCGGCGGTGCCGCGTACATTACCGGTTATGTGACCAAAGAGTGGGGATTCGGGCCGATATTCGGCATTCTTGCCGGCACCGGGTTTGCGTTGATTCTCGGCACGATATTCGGCTTCCTCGCCATCCGCCGACAGGGCATCTACTTTGCCATGGTGACTCTGGCGCTGGCGCAGATCATCTACTTTCTGGCGCTTCAGATGCCGTTCACCGGAGGTGAAAACGGTCTCCAGGGCATTCCCCGTGGCGAACTCTTCGGCTTCATCAGCCTCAACAACGAAATCGCCATGTACTACTTTGTGTTTGCGGTGTTCCTGATTGGTTTCGCCATTATCCACCGAACCATCAACTCGCCCTTTGGCGAAGTCCTCCAGGCCATCCGGGAAAACGAATCCAGAGCACTCTCACTCGGGTACGACGTCGACCATTTCAAGCTACTGGCGTTTATCATTTCCGCCACACTCGCGGGTACCGCCGGCGCCACAAAAGCCGTGATATTCCAGTTTGCCGCACTGACCAATGCGCACTGGCAAACCTCGGGCGAAGTCATCCTGATGACACTGGTGGGAGGCCTTGGCACCATCTTCGGGCCAGTACTGGGCGCGATTACCGTCGGTGCACTCAGCCACGAACTGTCGGCATTCGGCTCCTGGGTACAGGTGATCCTGGGGACTGTGTTCGTCGTCTGCGTGATGGTATTCCGCCGCGGTATCGTCGGTGAAATACAGCATCGGCTGCTGAAGAAGAAAGCGGATAAATAGGCCGCCGGGGCTTGTTACTCGCCCCGCAAGCCGCCGCGGATAGCCTCATCCACCAGCCAGCGACGCAACACCTGCAGCCCACGCTCCCGCCGACGGCTGGTTTTCCAGGCGAAATAGAACTTGTCGCCCGTCATCACCGAGTGACTGGGCAAACGGACAAAATCGCCGGAATCCAGTCGTGTGCTCAGCATGTAATCGTTGGTCAGCGCGATGCCCTGATGAAAACGGGCCGCCTCCAGAGCCAGCAACATGTGGCTGAAGTGCTGTATCCGCGCCGTACCGGGGATCTTCTGATCCACCGCCCGATACCAGGCTTCCCAGTCACCGGCCGCCTTGTCGAAAATGCTGTGGGTGGACAACAGTGGGAAGCGACTCACCTCCTCCGACGACAACTCTGGCTCATCCCTTCCCTCAACCTCTGAATCCCGCCCCAGTTCCCGACGGATGCGCTGCCAGTAATCCTGGCTGCACACCGGAAACAGCCGCTCGGTATACAGCAACTCATAACTGAATGCCGCGGAAGACGGCTTGATGGTGATAAAACAGTCCGCCACCCGGTCGGACAGCACCGGGTTCTCACTGCTCATCTCCAGGGAAAGATCCAGTTGCGGATACTCCCGCTGCAAATCCGGCAACCGCGGCACCAGCCAGCGCACCGCAAATGAACTGAACACCGACAACCGTAACCGCGACTCCTCATGGCCCAGCAACTGCTCACTCACCCGTTCAATCTGCAACAACGCCGACCCCACGCCATCCAGATACTGCCGGCCTTCGTCGGTCAACGTCAGAGTGCGGCCACTGCGCCAGAACAGTTTCTCACCGAGATAGGTTTCCAACTGCTTGATCTGGTGACTGACCGCACTTTGACTGACCGCCAGCTCCTCCGCCGCCAGCGAAAAGCTGTTCAGCCGGGCAACGGCTTCGAAGACGGGTAGGGCTTTGAGAGGTGGAAGCTTCATTATCTAAATTTCTAATGATAAGTGATTAAAGATCATTTTATCGGATAGTAATACACCACTAGACTCACCACCACAAGATTCAGGGAGCCCTGCACACCACCCTTTCCAAAACTGTACGGAGCCATGGATGGCGGAGTCCAAGCGTCACATGGATGTGCCGAAGGAGCGTGTTTTGGAAAGGGTGGTGTGCAGGGCGACAACTCCGATGTCGGAGCAAAACCAAGAGGAGCCGAAATCATGTCAGGCAAAACCGTAAACAGTGCAATCCTTCTGCTGGTGATCGGCAACGCCATGGCATTGATCAGCGATGTGTTCATCAAACTGCTGGAACCCGGCGCCCCCGTATTCCAGTTTGCCTTCCTGCGCTGCGTCATCACCCTGTTGCTGCTACTGCCCCTGGCCGGCCAACTCAGCCGGAAACACCTGTTTTCCGGCATCAAGGTCCACGCCATGCGGGCCCACATACACCTGGCTGGCATCCTGTGCATGGTTGTTGCCCTCGGCAATCTCCCGCTGGCCACCGCCAACGCCGTGTTCTACGCCGCCCCCATCCTGGTCATGGTGCTGTCCGTCATCCTGTTCCGGGAAAAGCTGACCCCGCTGAGCGTCTTTGCCGTCTTCAGCGGATTTGGCGGCATCGTCGTCATCCTGCGGCCAGTAGAATTCAACTGGGCGGCCATCGCCGCACTGGCCTCCGCCTTTGCACTGGCCATCAACGCCGTCATGGTTCGTAAACTGCCGAAGCAGCAGTCCACCGTTCACAAGCTGTTCCTGAATTACGCGCTGATCATCCCGGCTGCCGGCGCACTGGCCTTATGGGAAGGCGCCGCCTGGGACAGCTCCATACTTATCAGTGCACTTGGATCTGCCCTGTTTATTCTGGGCTACAACATCACCGTGTTGCTGGCCTACCAGCAGGTGGATGCCAACCAGGTGACCAGCGCCGAATACACCGGCCTGATCTGGGCGGTGCTAATTGGATGGATAGGTTTCAATGAAATGCCCGACCTTTGGTTCGCCGTGGGCAGTGCCATGATTGTGGTGCCACTTATCATGGTGGGGTTGCGTTCGCGTCATCGGAGTCGCCGGGTATTGCAGCCTCAGCCGGTGAATAGTTGACGCGTTCAGTCCATAGAGATACCAAGGAGTAACCTGCGCCCATCTGATGGACCTAATTCTGCGGTTACTCCTCAGCTTCGTAGGTCAAACGAAACTGAATGCGGTGTTCCAAAGTTTGATTGGCCGAGATACGGAACTGAAGCTACGGTCGCAAAGCGGACGTTCAGGCGGAGAGACCAACACCCTTCCTCGGAGAAATTCAGCCTCTTTTTAGGAATGTCCGCAGTAACGGTGTAGAACCCAACGCTGATAACTAGGGTATCGGTTCAGACTCGGACCTGAATTCGCGAGGTAGCTTGCCCCTTACCTTGTAGTCCATCAGTGCTTTAGGGTTTCTGGCTATCCGCTGGCGTGTCGAGAATTCATGCGATGCGCATCCTTGTTCATTTACACTGAATTGTCTCTCAGCTTTCAAAAATGCAAGGGTCTCTGGGGCTTGCGCCCCAAGTTTCAGCGAATCCAACCGCGCATGTTGGCGGTTTCTATCCCCCTGGCAAGCAATAGGCAGGTGACAGCAACGCAGTAAATGCCTGTCGTTATGGTTCCGGATATGTCGAAGCAGGCAGCTGCTTTGTTTGCCACGGACAATCCGCCCGCAAGTTGTTTCAGTGCTTTCGGTGTGCTGGTTATCAGTTCGTGTCGGCTCATAGATTTTCCTCGTTAAATTTGCGCTTTTCTTGTTGGACAACACTTCTCGAAGTGACTTCGAAAACGTGTTTCCAGACTTATTTAGCGTTTCGAGACAATGACGCTTCGATTTCCCAGCGGGGGTTCGAGCTGTCACTCATCTCTATTAATTCAACGGGCTGCTTGAGCGCGACTGGCGGGGGCTGCAGGGGCTTCTACCTCGTTATCACAGACGTTTTTAAAAAGTCTGTGGACTTACCCCGGTGCAGTAAGTGGAAACAAGAGAGACGTTTGCAGCACAGAGCTCAAGATGGGATCACCGGACGCAAACAGTTTTGCGACACTTGTGGTTGATCTCCGGTAGCCAGCGCGGGGACCAAAAGTCATCGGAGAGCCTTCCGGCTCAGTGTCCGCTTTTGTTTTGGTGTCGCGTGGGATGCGGGACGGTCGCAAAGCGAGCATTCAGATCCGTGCACGAAGGGCTCATTTTGAGGGTCTTATGTGTCATCCGTATTGGGGCAAGTCCATTCACGGTTTCATAGGCGTCCTCGATGTCCAAATACCCACTCCCTATCAACCAAAATTCGTTACACTCTAGGTAATGAGCAAACACTCACCCATTACCCTGCCCAAAGAAAAGCCCTTGTATCACCTAAATGGCTGGCTAAGCGCCTTGCTACCCAATGGTGCTTGCAGTCATCTATCGTTGGTTAAAGACTTCCAAGACAACCTTTACCAAACCGAAGAAAAACTGTTGTCTGGTATGTCTACTGCAAGGTGTAGAGAGTTTGTAGCAGGACGAACACTTAGCCGCTTCTTGCTCGCAGCTCTAGGATGTCCTTCTCAACCAGTTTTAAGAGGATATGACGGAATGCCTATATGGCCTGACGGCTACTGCGGGTCAATCACTCACAAACAAGGAGTATGCGGCGCTATCGTCGCTAAAAGTGAAGCCCTTGCCTCAGTTGGGCTGGATCTTGAGTTTAACCAGCCTCTAACAGAGTCAGTATGGAAGAACTTCATAAACGAAGGCGAGCTTGAAGATTCCCCTAGCTTCGACTGGAAAGCAAACATTCTCTTTTCATGTAAGGAAGCTGCCTTTAAATGCTTATCGTCCTCTGGCATGGACAGCGCCAACATTCCATTGCGTGAAATTCTTGTGACGTTTTCCGAAGATAGCAACAAAGGCTTCGCAGTAGCTTGCCACTTTAGAGGGGTAACCCTGCATGGGCGAGCTATTGTACATCGAAGGATTGTGCTCTCCGCAATAAAAATGGTTTGATTTTCGAACACATTGATACCAATATGTTTGGAAAACAAACCGGGAGTTTTCATGGCCAAAGTAACGCTGGAAAAGTTTCTCTCCAATCTAGAAGAGCTCAAAGAACTATTTACTAATGAGCTTGAGAGCATATTGGAGGGTGAGGAAGGTCTAGATGATCCCGACGCCGACGATGACATTTTTAGCGGAGGCGCGGCGAGCGTAGATTCTAAAGCAGTTGTTCAGCTAAACCCGATAGCCGAGAACGAGCTAAAAATAAAGCTTGACCCTGAAGAATGGATTACACCGGGTGGCTTCGGCACAGTAGACGAAGCAGTAAGTTCCCTGATCGAGGCCATCAAAAAGGTCTTGGAGAAATGAGGATAACCATTCATGAGCAATGACGAAATCGGACTCATAGCTGAACGACTCAGGGAGGCAAGAAAATATATGGGCTTCTCTCAGGATTTCGTGGCAAAGCATCTAGGCATTCCTCGTTCTGCTGTTTCATTGATAGAGTCGGGAAGCCGTCGAGTCAGAAGCGATGAGCTTGTTAAGCTTTCCTCGCTTTACCACCGACCAGTAAGCTACTTTACTGACAACGATTCGAATGAAGAAGACCCAGCAATCGCACTTCTCGCAAGAAACTACAAGAACCTCTCCGACAATGATCGGACTGAGCTTGTCCAGTTTGCTCAGTTCCTGGCATCAAGAAAGAAAACAAGGACGAGTGAATGAATATTCGAGGGGCGCGCCTCAAAGCTACAGCGGCTGCTAGCGACTTGCATCGCAAACTAAACTTGAGGTCTGAAATTAGAGAAGGACTTCGGCCAATAGATGTCTACAAATCAATCATTGACCTAGATGTACCACTTCTCTTCCGCCCCCTCGAAGGCGTGCTCGGTGTTTATTTATCAAGCCCGGAAAAAGGCATCCTTATCTCATCTTCGGATGCGCTTAATCCGGCTAGGCAACGCTACACGGCCGCTCATGAGCTCGGCCATCTATGTATGGGGCATGGCAACAGCGTGGACGACGCCCACAATATTAATGACCAAGAGAGCTTGCAGCGAGCCGAAACAGCGCCTACTGATGTACCCATTTTCGAAGCTGAAGCTGAGATGTTCGCCTCCGAATTTTTAATGCCAAAAGCCTTGATTGTTAGCACCTGCAAAAAAATGGGGTTGAACAAAGCGGGAATAATGAACCCAAAGAACGTTTATCAACTGGCATTGAGACTCGGAACAAGCTATCAAGCCACCTGCTATGCCCTCAGGTCCAATGAACTAGTTAGTTTTCAGGCGCTGAACCGCCTCACACAGTTCACCCCAAAGCAGATCAAGCAAGAATGCATAGACGAGGGGACCTCAATCGAGCACCCGCATTCTGATGTGATTCTTTTGGACAAAACCGATCACGGTCGGCAGCTGTTATTAAAGCCCGGCGACCACGTCATTATGTCTCTTCCAGAACATACGTCAGGAGGATTTCAGTGGACAGTTCCCGACATTAGCCCACTCGTACACTGGTTAGATGATAAGAGAAGTGGAGCTTCGCCTGAAGGTGTTTTCGGTTCCCCGGTGCTTAGACACCTGACGTTTACGGGAGAATCTAAAGTCGATCTTCTGCTTACAGAGTGTAGATCATGGGGAGATCGGGAATATATCAACCAGTTCGGAATAAACGTCGATTTTCGAGGTCGTGAAGAAGGGCTTCCACGAGTTGCACGGGAGGCCCTCTGACTATGTCTAGCCCCGTCAAAGTTATTTGCGACTATAGAGCTCAGCTACCTGGAATACGTGATCAAGGGTCGCGCCCACAGTGCCTGACGTTCGCCGCGAGTGATGCGAACTCCTACTCCAATGGAACCCAAGACTGCTTATCAGTGGAATACTTAGCTCTCCATGCAGCAAACAACCAGACGTGTGGAGGCAGCGGATTTACTTTTGAATCAATAGCGCTCGCTCTGCACAACCAAGGACAACCACTAGAACATAAGTTCCCTTACGATCCTACCTCCAAGCAGCTGACAAGGCCTCTCAAATACGATAAATCGCACTACACACCTCTCTACAAAGCTATTTTGCTCATCAAGCTTCCTAAATTCGATGAAATAATCCAAGGCCTCTCACAAGGAAAATTGTTTGTGCTTGGACTTGAGGTGACTCAGGGGTTTTTGCGCAATGACCCATCAGCGATTTTTAGTGACGAGGTCGGCACGAGAGGAATGCATGCGGTGCTAGCAGTTGGATACGGTGAGCTTCCATCAGGCGAGCTAGTAATTCTCGTGAGGAATAGCTGGGGAGACTCATGGGGAGACGCTGGCCATGGTTGGATCACAAAGTGCCTGTACTCAAATAAGGCGGCAAACGTAGCAGAGCTGGAGGCGTAAGTGATAGAAGTCTGTAATGGAGTATCTAGGTCGGAGGCATGGCTAAAGGCGGTGCAAAAGCTTTCTTCCGCACCTGAAAACGAACTATATAATCTAATTATCGAGATAGACGAGCCGTGCAGCAGCACAAAACAGGATCGCGAAGTAGAAAAATGGATCGACCAATACCTCACGAAGAATCCGGTGAATACAGTCGCAGAGACAATCTTTCCAGCATCAGAGTACAGACGTCACAAAGCTAAAGGCGTTTATAGTGTCTACCCAGATGTGGTTTATCCCCAGGTACGGAGATTTAGCGCGAACCAACAAGGAACATATGCCTACCGCATCTTGAGAGGAGTGGACAGCAAAGGTGCGACGACACGCCCACTTGAAAACATAATATCTAGAATAAAGAGCCAAACAGGCCAGAACGGCACGAGAATAAGACTATGCTACGAAGTCGCAGTAGCGCAGCCATGTGATATTTCCATCAGCCAAAATGGTAAAGCAATCCGCGCCTTTCCTTGTATGAGCCATCTCAGCTTCAAACTTTCGAAAGACTGCAAAGCGGTCCACTTAACAGCCCTCTATAGAAGTCAGTACTACTTCAGTAAAGCACTCGGAAACTTTCTTGGCTTAGCTCGTCTTCTTAAATTCGTAGCCAACGAAACTGGCCTTGCCCCTGGCTCGCTTGTTTGTCACGCAACCTATGCGAAGCTTGATTACCCACAAGGAAAAACCCGAAAAGCACGAAACGAACTTGGAAAAAATTTCCTGAACAAGGAGACCTAAGTTGCTTCCTGACGAGTACCTAAAGTTAGCGCTGAAGACATCTGTAATTGACTGGACGGACAAAGAGCAACGGAAGATAGCCCCTCTTGGACTCCTTGGGGAGTTAGGTTCGCTTGCTACGGTCCTCAAAAGGGGCATCCGTGACTCGTCCTCTTATGAAGGGTACGACGAGCACCTGAAGGAAGAACTTGGGGATCTTCTGTGGTACCTGGTCGTAATCTCATATAGTCGCGGCGAGAAGTTGCAGTCGTGGCCTATCCCTAAAGAAACGAGGGATTTGTTTCACCACCTCCTCGCTGTTGAAGAAAGCGTCACTGAGCTCATGGTGAACGACACACGATCTTCAAAAGCATCCAGCAGTACAGCAGCAAATATCCATCAAGTATTCCAAGAGCTGGCCAATATGGTTAATGCTGTTGGGCTAACCATGGCAAGCGTCGCGGTGGCGTCGTCTAAAAAAATTCGTGCTCATTGGCTGGAAGATGCTGAAAAACCGGCGGCGAGGTACGATCAAAACTTTCCGGAATACGAAAGGCTTCCTAGAAAGTTCGAGGTCAGTTTTCTAGAGCTTAAGCATCAAGACCAGGGGCTGCCGAATGAACTAATCATTTCTATTGACGGGATGCACTTGGGAGATCGGTTGACAGACAATAACCACGAAATCGACGGATACCGATATCATGATATTTTTCATTTGTCAGCGGCATGCTGCCTCGGATGGTCTCCCGTATTTAGGCGGATGCTAAAAAAGAAAAGAAAGAGCGATGCCCGAATCGATGAAGTGGAGGATGGTGCAAGAGCCGCAATACTAGAAGAGGCAATCGTGGGTCAAATATTCGCATACTCTCGAACTAAAAATTATCTAGAAAACATCAAGAGAGTAGATGCTGACCTCATCAAACTAATCCAAAGCCTAGTCCAAGGGTATGAAGTCGAGTCCGCTGAACCATGGGAATGGCAAGATTACATTTTAAAAGCCATGGGCATTTTTCGAGAAGTGCGAAATGGCTTCACAGGGAAAATATCATTCGACGCTGAACAGAGATCTATCGAAATCACTAAGTCCTAGACGATACCGGCATTTTTTCTAAAAACATACACTCAGATCGCCGAGCGTCAAAAAGACATCAAGTCAGTCAAGCAAACAGGGGGAGACTAGAGCCTTCCGAGAAGCTAAACGCTTGAGTCTTTTCGGACACATCAGGCAAAGCCTCTGCTCGGATACTCTCATTGAGTCCCCACTTGGGTGGGAACCAAGGTGAAATGCTCTCTCGGGAGCTTGGCGCGTATTTTTGCTTAATTCGAGTCCTGCCACTACGCCCCGCAAACTCCGGGTGTGCAACTCGAGAATATTTATCTACCTCACAAAAAAGGTTCTGGCAATCTATCAGCTTTAGGGGCCTTCCCCACAACGACTGAAAGCTCAACCCCAGCCTGTCGAAGTGCTCCTCTTGCTGTTCACACACCATTTTAATGATGTCGGCCTCACTGTAATCTCCAAAATCACTAAAACACTTTCGAATCCCATCACGAGCTCCCGGACCGGGCATGACGAACTCTGTTTCTGAAAAATCGAAATGATCGGAGTAATTGAGATCGGTAATGTACTGATAAGCTAGAAACGCTCCAATTGAAGGCAACGAAAGCAGCATATTATAGCCTTCCTCCATCGAGCTAACGCTCGCAATCTCTGAGAAAAATCCGGACCATTTGAGCGATTCCAGTAGCTCTAAGTGAAACTGGTGCTTAGAGCTCTTTCCAGACCCATGGGTTTTCCCAGATGGCATAATGTAAGCTGCGGAGTATATGGCTCCTTTATGAGCTTTCGCTGCATCTAGCATTTTACCAAAGTGCTTCGACTCGAACGCATCAAGGGAAATCTGCTTATCCAACTCATTCGATAGGAATTCCCAAGTCTCTATTTTATTGAATATTTTGAAGAGTATTATCCGGAAAACAGTATCTTCCAGCCCATAACGCTTTCCATAAATGACTTCTTTGATGAGGTACTGACTCACACGGTCGGACGCCCGGTAAGCATTAGTAAACTTGTGAGCCGAGATAATTGGATCTTCGGTCCATGGCATACGCTTCCCTTTTACACGCCTCATGAAGACGTTTTGCCTCTCGGCTGCAAAGCGCCAGTAGGTATCGAACACCAAGGAAGGTTTTGGCTTGCGCATCCTCACGAACATAGATGGGCTCTTTCTGAGCACCTTGCTTGTTGTAGTTACCATATTTCGCGCTTCCCGGTTGAACGTACTTTCAGTGTAATTATATAATGATATTATCAAATTCAACTGTTATTATCAAAGAATGTCGCGAACTAGAAAAAACTCACAGCTCCGGACCCAAATGTGCGCACGACTCAAAGTGCTAGTACATGATGTTCTAGAGTTGACTGATAAGGAAGCATCCTCAAGGATGGGCTATAGCAATACCACAACGCTATGGCGAGTTTGGCAGGGAAAAACTTTCCCTGACGCAGAAAAGCTCTATCTACTCGCTACCAATGTTGGCCAAGACGGAACGAAACCAAGTTTGCACTGGGTGATAACGGGAGAGGGGGAGCCACTTCAAAGCGAAGAACCCCGCGCTCAAAGCGGACAGTTAGCGAGGCTCCGCTTAAAGGAACATATCCAACGAATGCCTTTAGACAAGGCGGAATCACTCCTATCTTTTCTGATTGATTAACTCAATCTAAAAGCCACGTAAAATACAATCTTTGACGCGAAGATTACGGCCATTGGCCGCTGCAGTCATGTCCGATCCGGAACGGCTGAAAACTGCCTGCAGGGTGAGAGGCACTAATGTTCGCCTTTGTTTAGAAGCGGTCTTTTTTTGAGGCAGAATCCCCGCTGATAATGATTGGACTAAAGAGCCGGCGCCGTTCACAGGCGCCGGCGAGGGGCTTCAATCCCAACAATCAACGAGTGACGTCAATCAGTAGCTGAGCGCCCTGCAGCACCTGATACTCCATGGGGTAGGTGCCGTTGTTGTAGTAGAACCGAAAATGGGTGCCACGATCATCCCGGTAATGGTGACGGTGTTTGTTCCAATGGCGCTTGTGGCCATGGTAACCATGCCTTTTCTGGTGGTACTTCTTATGCTTCCAACCGTGTTTGTGTCGGTTGTTAGCCTTGTTTTTCCAGCCATGCTTGCGATCCCGGTGGCCGTGGTGTGCATCCGCATCGCGGTGCCGGGATGACAGAAGCTTCTTGTGGTGGGGTATGCCCCTGTCGTGGTCCACTTTCTGGTGGAACCCTGCCCTGTGGTTCTCCCGCCTGTCAGAGTCTGCCACAACCGGGCTGGTGGCCATTATCAGGCCAACAAGACAACTGCCAATCAGAAATGCTTTCATCGTTCTTCTCCCGATCTTTTCAGATCCCGGATTAGCATCCACGAACACTCTGTGGCTGCTCCCTAATTTCAGAGTACGGAACTTCCGGGGAAAGTCAGGCGATCGGCGGCGGCTTTGCACTTGTTTTACGTAAGCGCGAACAGTCTTTACAGGTGCCGTGGCTGGCTAACTGTCAAACACCGAATCAAAGCAGATGGGATTCCAGCTCGAACACGTGGGGATCATGATCCCCCAGCGCACGCAAAGCGTCCGCCAACTTCAGCAGATACTCGCTGTTGGGGCCACTGGGGCCTGAGGAGCGCGCAATCTGGCTGGCAATGTCGAGCGTCGAAGCGGGCCCCAGAAAAGCAGCGTTGTCCTCGGTGGCAATATAAACAAGGCCTTCCGCATTGCTACCGTCATCAAATGTCATGGTCGTGCTGAAGCGCAGGTAGCCGTTCTTCTCACGTACATCCAGGTGCTCAAACACGTCCGGTGATACCCGATAGGCCATGCCCTTGCATGTCGCACCAGGCTGGCTGACCAGCGTGACCACACGCCCGGGAGCCTCCGGAGTACCGCGATGATCATGGGAGCCCTGCCAGAAACGTCGGGCCCAGTCCTCAATTGTGGCCGGCCGTCGTTCAAGGAACGGAAAGTCCACCTTGTAAATCAGCGAGCCATAACCGAACAGCCACACGGAGGACACCCCGTCAAACTGCTGGCGACTGCGATTGTGCGCTACGGTATCGAAAGACATCAGGTGGCCGACGTGGAAGCAATAAATCCAGCGATGCCTGTTAGTACAATTTCCGCCGCCATGGCAGACAGAATCAGGCCGCTGATCTTGGAGAGTATGTTCAGCCCGGTCTTACCCAGCGCCTTTTCCAGGTATCCGGACAAGTGCAGTAAAACCGCCAGGATAACCAGCCCCGACACCAGCCCCAGAAGCCCTCCGGCCACTTCCGGCACAGCGTTCAGCTCGGCCCCGTAAACCAGGATGGCACCGATGGTCGCAGGGCCTATCATCACCGGAATCGCCAGTGGCACCACGGCAATGTCATCGCGGTCTTCATCCGGCAGCCCGGTGGCATGGTTACGGGTACCACTGGTGACCAGGCTGATGGCGGTCAGGAACAGCAGGCTGCCGGCACCGATCCGGAACGAGTTCAGGGTAATACCAATGGCACTGAACAACAGTGGGCCGGCAAAGAACAGTACCAACCCCAGAATCATTGCGGATACGGTGGAACGGCGGATAATCGAACGCTTTTCAGACGCCGGCAGCCCCCGGGTTAACGCCAGAAACATGGTGACCACGAAAAACGGCGCCAGCAGGAACATAAAGCGGATCGTGCTGCTGATGTAGGTACTGATAAACGCTTCAAACATTCGGAATATCCGGTCAGGGGTAAAAGCGGTATAGCATAGCGACAGTGGCGCCTTCGTGCCGTACGGAAGTGAACGTATTCTAGCGCTTAACGCTGCTTTGCCTGGGTTTGCGTGGCTTTCCTGGCTTTCCTGGCTTTCCTGGCTTTCCCGGCTTGCCGGGTTTTCCCGGGCGCGAGGGTTTGCTGTGTTTTCCAGCGGGCTTTCCTGGCCTACCGGGCTGTCCTGCCTTTGCGCCCTTTCCACGCGGTCCCGATGGCGATGTCCCGGGCTTTTTGCCAGGCCGCTTGCTCGCCGGCTTTTTCGTTTCGCTACGGGTTTCGGGGCTCACTTCCGAGGACGAATCGCGGATCATGTCAAACAACCCGGCCAGCTCCTTCGGCCCCAGATCCCGCCACTCTCCGACTGCTAGTCCTTTGAGGCTGATATTCATGATGCGCACACGCTCGAGCTTCGTGACCTCGTAATCAAAGAACTCGCACATGCGACGAATCTGTCGGTTCAGGCCCTGAACCAGGGTAATACGGAACACGAAACGGGACACCTTTTCGACCTGGCAGAGTTTGGTGACCGTACCCAGTATCGGTACCCCGGCGCTCATACCCTGCACGAATTCTGCGGTCACCGGCTTGTTGACGGTGACCAGGTATTCCTTCTCGTGGTTGTTGCCCGCGCGCAGGATTTTGTTCACCAGATCGCCATTGCTGGTGAGGAAAATCAGCCCCTGGGAGTCCTTGTCCAGTCGGCCAATGGGGAAGATCCGCTCGCCGTGGCCAACATGGTTAACGATGTTGCGGCGCTCTGCCGGGTCGGTGGTGCTGACCACGCCCACGGGCTTGTTGAGGGCGATAAAGATCAGGTCCTCTTCGTCTCGCGGCTCGATCAACTGACCGTTCACCGTGACTTTGTCACCGGGCAGCACCTGATCGCCCACCTGGGCCGCCTTGCCATTAATGGCAACGTTGCCGTTCTCGATATAGCGGTCGGCCTCCCGCCGGGAACACATGCCACTCTCGCTGATGTATTTGTTGAGGCGGGTGGAGTTTTTGCCGGGCATGGGAGTCCTGTCTTCGGTCGGGGATCGTCGGGGCATCAGGCCACTTTTGGGGATACATAGCTGAAACGCTTGCGGTATTGCTCCATGGTACAGCCTACCGTGCGTTTAAACAGCCTCCGGAACGAACTGGCATCTTCGTAACCCACACTCCAGATGATGCGTGCAGTCTGTTCGCGGCTGGATTCCAGCAGGTGCTTGGCCGCCTCGATCCGAAGATGCTGCAGGTAGCCGATCGGGGTTTCGCCAGTGGCTTCCTTGAAACGACGCTTGAAGGTGCGGGTGCCGAGGCCCGCTACGGCAGCCACTTCGTCGATGGTCAGTGCATCGGCGTAGTGCTGTTCAAGCCAGGACTGTGCCTTGCGGATAGCGTCATCCTGATGGGCTTTCTGGCTGTAGAAGGCCATGTAGGGCGTTTGCTCCGCCCGGCGGCCGTCCAGCACCAGCATCTTGCTGCAGGCCAGGGCAACCGCCGGTGACGAGAAGCGCTCCACCAGGTAACTACACAGATCCACAAACGCAGTGGCGCCGCCGGCACAGATGATGCGGCCGTTATCCACCAGCAACTGGTCTTCCTCCAGGCGCAGGTGCGGATAGCGGGCACGGAACAGCGGCGCTGCCCGCCAGTGGGTGGTGGCAACCTGGTCGTCCAGCAAACCCGCCTCCGCCAGTACGAAACTGCCGGTGCAGACGCTCGCCAGCACGGCGCCCCTCTCCAGGCCTTCCCGCAACCAGCCGTAAAGCGGTCTTGAGGGTGCGAGCGTCTGCTCCAGCCGTTCCGCGCCCACGGCGGCTTCCACCGAGGAGCCCACCACGATCAGGTCCGGCTCGAAATCCCCACGCTTGCAGGTTGGCGTCACCACCGCACCGCTGTACCCGCGGACTGGCTGGTCGTCCACCGTCACCACCTGGCAATTAAACAGGGGCTCGCTGTGGCCAGCCGGAGCGCGGCCGCAGAAGTTGGCAACGGTGAAGAAATCCATGATGCCGTGCACACCGGAGGCATGACAGTTGGGAAAGGCAACAATGGCAACGTTGAACATGGAAATGGCCCTTTCAGCACTTTATATGTCAAATATGACACTCCTGCTGGCAACCCGCAAGCCCTAACCTGAACCTGTCATCCACTACCACTGGAAGAAGGACTTTCACCATGACCTCACAACTGAACACTCAATCAGTGATCTTCGAGCGACCGACAACCCACAAGGTTGAAGGCCCGAAGGGGTTTTCGCCCATCCGCCTGGCACTTCAACTCTACGGTCGAATGGCTCCTGAAAAAGCCGGCCGGCTGGTTAACCGCATGGCGTTCAGGCCCTCGCGCCTGCCCATGCCGTCCCGCTATGAATACCTGCTGGACAAGGCCGACAGCTATACCCAACTCCAGCACGGCGCCCGCACCATTCCAGTGTACTCCTGGGGCCAGGGGCCTGTGATTCTGGGCGTTCACGGCTGGGCCGGTGCCGGCATCCAGTTCGGCGCCTGGGTCAACCCGCTGGTGGAAGCCGGCTATCGCGTGGTGCTGTTCGACGCCCCCGCCCACGGCCGTGCCCAGGGCGAGAGCACCAACCTGTTCGAAATGGCCGAAGTCGTTGCCAGGGTGGCGGCCAGCGTCGGCCGGGTCCACGGGGTGCTGGCCCATTCCATTGGCTGCATTGCCGCTGCCCGCGCAATCGCGGACGGTCTCCAGCCTGATTATCTGGTCATGCTGGCGCCCCCTGTCAGCCTCACGGCGGTGATGGATAACCTGGGCCGTCAACTCGGCCTGAGCCAGGACGTTCTGGCGGTGCATCTGCAATTGATGGAGGAGCGTTTCGGCAAATCCGTCTGGGAGCAACTGGACCTGGAAGCCCTGTCACAGACCCTCACCCAGCGGGGCCTGATGGTCATTGATAACGATGACACCTCCATCTCGCCAGACGACAGTGAACGGGTTTTCAACAACTGGGAAAATGCCAACGTACTCCGCACCCGTGGCCTGGGCCACCACCGCCTGCTATGGAGCCCCATGGTTGTGGACACGGTGCTCCGGGATCTGGGCAGGCCGGTGGACACCCTCTGATTGCGCGATTGCGTCAGTCCGTTTATGGTCTGGCAGCAGTACCATTCGCATTCACGGAGCCCAGCCATGCACCTGTCTGAACCAAAACAGCGACAAACACCCCGGGGACGCTTCGCCTGGCGAGAAGGCGGGGCACCCGGTGGCAAGGCGTTGGTGATGATCCACGGCTGGCCGGAGAGCTCCTACTGCTGGGAGCACGTGGCAGCGTATCTGAAGGCGGGCTTTCGCATCATCGCCCCCGACCTGAGAGGACTGGGTGACAGTGAACGCAGCCCGGACATCGAACACTACCGCAAGCAGGAAATGGCACAGGATGTGATCAGCCTGCTGGACCAGCTCGGTATTGATGAGTTTCAGCTGGTGGGCCACGACTGGGGCGGCATCGTCGCCCAGGAAGTCGCACTGGCCATTCCCGACCGGGTGCAAAGGTTGGTGATCATGAACATCGCCATCATCAACAACCTCAAGGGCAACCAGAAAGTGATCGAGAAGGTCCGCGCCAGCAGCGGTGCAGCCTACTGGTATCAGCACTTCATGCAGACGCCAGGCCTGCCTGAAGCGATGATTCCCGGCGCCGAAGAGACCTGGCTGGGGCATTTCCTGCGCACCTGGAACCGCGAACCGTTTCCACGGGACGCGTTCGACGAATACGTGCGCACCTTCCGGATTCCGGGAACGCCGGGTACCAGCTCCAATTACTACCGCACCTTCCACGAAGACGCCAAACGCTGGACCACCACGGCGGGCCATACGTGGCCCATGCCCGCCCTGTATATCTACGGCAACAAGGACAAGGTGATCATTCCGGAGTACCTCAATCATATTGAGGAATGCTTCGCAGACCTGCGAGTGAAGGAGGTGGAGGCTGGCCACTTCCTGCAGGAAGAGCAACCCGAAGCCGTCGCCGGGTATCTCAACGATTTCCTGGACACAGCCTGAGCTATTACCTCGACGGGCTGACGTACACCCAGTTGGTGCCGACGTTGTCACACACCACGATCTCGCGGTTGATCACCGTGCACAGGGACAGGTCCTGCGGAAGCTCGTTGTGGTAACGGGCTTTTACCGCGAGTTTTTTCTTGTCCTGCTTCAGCAAGGTGAAGGTCTGCTCCATACGCCGGGCAAAGTCGACGCCGCCATCCTCAATGGTGTGAAAGGCGTTGTGGAACGCCGTGAAGCTCATGGTGTTGGCGCCCAGGCCGATGTCCACCATCTTGGGGATGTAGCGGTCGTACGCCTTGGAGAGGTATCGGCGCACGGCCTCTGAATCATCGCGGTTGCCCTCGAACGGACGCAGACCAAGGCGGTTATCCTCCGCCAGGGCCCCTTCCGCCAGCTGGCTGTTGGGCTGGTTTGAGACCAGATCATAGCGCTGCCGGGGACAGGCAATGCGCTGGCCTTCCAGTTGGCAATCCGAAAGCAACCCGCTTTGCGGCGGGTCTTCTTCAGACCCGGTTCGAACGGGTTCCGGTTCCGCGCCAGACGATCCGGGGCTGGAGTCGGCTTGCGCGGGAGCACCCGGCTCAGGCACTTCCAGGCCCAGTCGCCCGGCAGGGCGCCGCAGAAGCAATGCCTGCACCTGCGGATCGTTGCGCTTGAAATCCGTGGGGGACGGCAAGCCCCCGCCAAGCCCTTCGCTCACTACGCGACAATACATCTGTTCCAGTTCAGTGGTGGCGCCGTCCATACATTCATCTCCGGCTGCAAGAACGGCACCGGCACAGAGCCCCAGCAGGATCAGGGCCAGCCATCTAACCGTCATCACGCTGCCCCAACGCCACGCGCGCCATCAAGTCTTCCACCCGGCGTATGGTTTCAGCATCGCCCTTCTTCCCCGTAAGCACCACCTGGGAGCCGATGGTGGCCACGTACATCAGCAGCGACAGATCGCGAATGCGCTGGGGATCGCTGCTCAGCCGTTCATATAGCTCGCAGTTCTGGTTGATGCGCGCTTCGTCCACCTGCGTGACCAGATCAGCCGCGTAGTCATTTCTGCGGGCAAAATCCCGCACCGCCAGCTCCACCTGCAGGCGACGGATATTACGGGACGCATCCGTGAGCAACAGTTCCAGAATTTGCCGCAATTCGGTTTCGACATCCCCACCCTTGGGTTTCCAGTACTGAAGCTCGTGCAGACGCCGGTCCCGCCAGCGGTTGAGGAAACGCACCACCAGGTCTTCGTGGTCCTTGAAGTGCCAGTAAAAACTGCCACGGGTCACACCCAGCTTTTTTGCCAGGGTCAGCACCCTCAGGTTGCTGAAACCACCGGCTGCAACCTCGCCGGCGGCCGCATCCAGCCAGTCGTCGCGGGTCAACTGAGCTTTTTCCGGCGTCTTGCGGCTGCGGCGTTTCTGAGGTTTGACATCCGTCATGGTGGAATCTGGTCCTGCTACTGGCTGTTGGGTGTGAATTCTACATCAACAGCGGAGCCATGTTTGAAAGCGTTGACCCCGCCCAAAACATACATTAGTGTATGGACAAACAATACACCAGTGTATGGATAATTCAACAGGTCTTCCGTACACCGCCTACTATCCACAGGGAGCTGCTACATGAGTACTGCCCATTACGATGTGAACGGCAACATCGCCGTCATCCGACTCGACAACCCGCCCGTCAATGGCCTGGGCCTTGAACTCCGCCGGGGTATTGTTAACGGTATCCAGCAGGCAGAAGCCGATGATGCAGTGAAAGCCGTGGTACTGATCGGCTCCGACCGTGCCTTCTCCGGCGGCGCCGACATCAGCGAGTTCGGCTCTCCCAAAGCCTTTGCCGAACCCAACCTGAACACGGTAGTCAACTACGTGGAAAGCAGCCGCAAGCCGGTGATCGCGGCCATCAGCGGCGCCTGCATGGGCGGCGGACTGGAACTGGCCCTGGGTTGCCACTACCGCATCGCCAAGCCGGACGCGCAAATCGCCCTGCCGGAAGTAAAATTGGGCCTGCTGCCAGGCGCCGGCGGTACTCAACGCCTGCCACGAGTCATCGGAGCTGAGCACGCTGTAAATATGATCGTCTCCGGCAGCGTCGTACCTGCCAAACAGTTCAAGGGCAGCGCCCTGTTCGATGAGATTATCGACGGCGAATTGCTGGACGCGGCCATTGCCTACGCCACCAAGGTGGTCAGCGAGAACCTTCCACTGAAAAAAGTGCGCGACCTGAAAGCCAAGCACCCGAACCCGGAAGGCTTCTTCATGTTCACCCAGAACACCGTGGGTGCCATGGCCAAGAACTACCCGGCCCCGCTGAAGTGCGTCGAAGCCGTGAAAGCCGCCGTCACCATGCCGTTCGACAAGGGCATGGAAGTGGAGCGCGAAGCGTTCGTCAACCTGATGCAAACGCCAGAATCCCGCGCCCTGCGTCACGCGTTTTTCTCCGAGCGCCTGACCAGCAAGATTGCCGACGTGCCGTCTGACACCCCGACCCGAGACATCAAATCTGTCGGCGTAATCGGCGGCGGCACCATGGGCACCGGCATCAGCATCAACTTCCTGAACGCCGGCATTCCGGTGACGCTGGTGGAGATGAAGCAGGAAGGCCTGGACCGTGGCGTGGAAGCCATTCGCAAAGTCTACGAGGGCCGTGTGAAGAAAGGCCGCATGAGCGAAGACGACGCCAAGGCCAAGATGGCTCTGCTCAAACCTTCCCTCACCTATGACGAACTGAGCGACGTGGATCTGGTGATCGAAGCCGTATTCGAAGAGATGGGCGTCAAACAGTCCGTGTTCGAGAAGCTGGACGAGGTGTGCAAACAGGGCGCGATCCTGGCCTCCAACACCTCGACGTTGGACCTGGACAAGATCGCCAGCTTCACCAAACGCCCGGAAGACGTGATCGGCCTGCACTTCTTCAGTCCGGCCAACATCATGAAGCTGCTGGAAGTCGTCCGTGGCGAGAAAACTGCCAAGGACGTACTGGCCACCACCATGAAACTCGCCAAGACCATCAAGAAGACCGCCGTGGTCTCCGGCGTGTGCGACGGCTTTATCGGCAACCGCATGATCAACCAGTACCAGCGCGAAGCCCTGCTGATGCTGGAAGAAGGCGCCAGCGTGCAGCAGATCGACAAGGCCATCGAGAAGTTCGGCTTTGCCATGGGCCCACTGCGCATGGCCGACCTGGCCGGCGGCGATATCGGCTGGGCCATCCGCAAGCGCCAGTACGAAGAAAACCCGGACATGGTGAAGATGGTGCTGGCCGATCGTATCTGTGAAATGGGCCGCTACGGCCAGAAGACCGGTGCCGGTTTCTACCGCTACGAGCCGGGCAACCGCAACGCCCTGCACGATCCGGAAGTGGACAAGGTGGTGGACGAGGTCCGCGCCGAACTGGGCATCACCCCGCGCAAGATCAGCAACCAGGAAATCGTCGAGCGTTGCGTGTATGCGCTGGTGAACGAAGGCGCCCAGATTCTGGACGAAGGCATCGCCCAGCGCGCCTCTGACATCGACATGGTGTACCTGACCGGTTACGGCTTCCCCGTGTTCCGCGGCGGCCCTATGCACTACGCCGAGGAAGTCGGGCTGCCCAACGTGGTGCGCGCCATGCAGGCCTTCACCGAAGACCGCCACACCCAGCCTGGTTTCTGGGAGCCTGCGGCCCTGTTGGCCAAGCGTTCCGAAGAAGGCAAAGGTTTCGACGCCAAATAACCGGTCCACCAATACCCTCGAGGCGCCTGCCCTTTATCGATAAACAGGCGCTTCGAACGAAGGAGAATTGTTATGTCTAATGATGTTGTCATCGTATCCACCGCCCGCACGCCCCTGGCCAAATCCTGGCGCGGCGGCCTGAACATGACCCACGGCGCAACTTTGGCCGGTCACGCCATCCAGCACGCGGTCGAGCGCTCCAAGGTCGACCCCAACGAGATCGAAGACGTGCTGATGGGCTGCGCCCTGCCGGAAGGCTCCACTGGTAACGACGTCGCTCGCATGGGCGCCATCCGTGCTGGCCTGCCCGTCACCGTTGGCGGCGCCACCATCAACCGCTTCTGTTCATCTGGCCTGCAGGCCATCGCCATGGCAGCGCACCACATTGCTGTGGATAAAGTACCGGTCATGGTCGCCGGCGGCGTGGAATCCATCTCCACCGTGCAGGCCAACGTGAACCAGAACTACTTCATGGAACCCTGGCTGGCGAAGAATAAGCCTGAGCTCTACTGGTCCATGCTGGACACCGCCGAAACCGTCGCCAAGCGCTACGACATCAAAAAAGAAGACATGGACGAATACGGCGTCCGCAGCCAGAACCTGGCCGATCAGGCTCGCCAGGACGGCAAGTTCGATGACGAAATCGTGCCCATCACCACCACCATGGGCGTCGCTGACAAAGCCACCGGCCAGCTCAGCAGCCAGGAAGTCACCATCAGCCAGGACGAAGGCATCCGTCCGGGAACCAACCTGGAAGGCGTCAGCAAGATCCGCTCAGCAATGGAAGGCGGCGTGGTCACCGCCGGCAACGCCAGCCAGTTCTCCGACGGCGCCTCTGCCTGCGTGCTGATGGACAGCAAAGTGGCCGAACAGCGCGGCGCCACTCCGCTGGGCATCTTCCGTGGTTTCGCGGTTGCTGGTTGCGAACCCGACGAAATGGGCATCGGCCCGGTCTTCGCGGTTCCCAAACTGCTCAAACGCGCCGGCCTGTCCGTCGACGACATCGGTCTGTGGGAACTGAATGAAGCCTTCGCCGTTCAGGTTCTCTATTGCCAGCGCAAACTCGGCATTCCCATGGACCGCCTGAACGTCAACGGCGGCGCCATCGCCGTAGGCCACCCCTACGGCACCACCGGCTCCCGTCTGGTCGGCCATGCTCTGATCGAAGGTAAACGCCGCGGCGTCAAATACGTGGTCGTCACCATGTGCGTAGGCACTGGCATGGGTGCTGCCGGCTTGTTTGAGGTTGCCTAAAGCTTTGGTTGCTGCCTGAAGCCTCGATTGCCCTTATCTTGGGTGGAAGTGCCCGTTGGGAGTGGGTGTCCAAAACACGCTCCTTACGGCACGTCCATGTGACGCTCGGGCTCCGCCATCCATGGCTCCGCACGGTTTTGGACACCCACTCCCAACGGCCACCCAGAGCTGTGTGCGAAGGCGAACAGGTGCAACCGTTAAGCGCAGTGCGGTGCCCCGCAAAGTGTTCTCAAAAATAGGCAAGCACAGTGTCGAAGCGTCGGATGGGTATCCCCTTTCAAAACTGTACGGAGCCATGGATGGCGGAGTCCAAGCGCCCCATGGATGGGCCGAAGGAGCGTGTTTTGAAAGGGGATACCCATTCGGCGCCGCCCCCGAGTACATAGGCCCGGCATCAGAAACCAAAAGGCCACTCACAAGTTAAAACCATCTACCTCAGCCAAACAGACAAGAGGTGCAACATGGATCTAAATTACACACCCGAGCAAGAGGCCTTCCGAGCCGACGTTCGCCAGTTCCTGGACGACAACCTCCCGGACGACATCCGCGAACGCGTTCAGAAACGCCTGCGCCACGACAAAGACATGACCCAGCGCTGGCAGAAGATTCTGCATGACAAAGGCTGGGGCGCCTCCACCTGGCCGGAAGAATTCGGCGGCCCGGGCTGGAGCCCGATTGAACAGATCATCTTTGAAGAAGAGTGTGCCCTCGCCGGTGCGCCACGCCAGCTAGACTTCGGCCTGCGCATGGTCGCCCCGGTGATCATGACCTTTGGCAACGACGAGCAGAAACAACGCTTTCTGCCGGGCATTCTCAGCGGCGAAGACTGGTGGTGTCAGGGCTATTCCGAGCCGGGTTCCGGTTCCGATCTGGCGTCACTGCGTTGTTCCGCAAAGCGCGAAGGCGATCACTACATCGTCAACGGCCAGAAAACCTGGACCACATTGGGCCAGCACGCCGACTGGATCTTCTGTCTGGTGCGCACCAGCAACGAAGGCAAGCCGCAACAGGGCATTTCCTTCCTGCTGATCGACATGAACGATCCCGGCATCGATGTGAAGCCCATCATCATGCTGGACGGCGAGCACGAGATTAACGAAGTCTATTTCGATAACGTGAAAGTGCCCGCCGAGAACCTGATCGGCGAAGAGAACCAGGGCTGGACCTACGCCAAGTTCCTGCTTGGGCACGAGCGTACCGGGCTGGCGAACGTCGGGCAGTGGAAAGCCTTGATGAAGCGCCTGAAAGTCGTGGCCAACGAGGAACAGGACGGCCAGCGCCCACTGATCGAAAACACCCGCTTCCGCGATCGTCTGGCGCAACTGGACATCGAACTGCGCGCGCTGGAGCTGACCGTGTTGCGGGTCCTGACCGACAAACGCGGCCCCGGCCCGCAGGCGTCAATTCTGAAAATCCGTGGCACCGAAATCGGCCAGAAGCTGTTTGAGTTGTTAATGGAAGCCACCGGGCAGGACGCCATCGCGCATATTCCGGACGCCCTGGAACTGGACTACAGCGGCCCCCGTGCCGGATCCATTGACGCCACCCCGGCGGCCGGCGATTACTTCAACATGCGCAAGCTGTCGATCTTTGGCGGGTCCAACGAGATCCAGCGCAACATCATCGCCCAGCTCGTGCTTGGTCTTTAAAGGAGGCGATCTTATGAATTTCGATCTTACCGACGAACAGCAAATGCTGAACGACTCGTTGCGCCGCTTTGTGACCAACGAGTACAGCTTTGAAAAGCGCAGCACCTTCATCGAATCCGGCAATGGCACCGACCCGAACACCTGGGCCGCCCTGGCGGATATGGGCCTGCTGGCGTTCACCTTCCCCGAAGCCTTTGGCGGTCTGGATGGCAACGCCGTCGACACCATGGTGGTGATGGAAAACTTCGGTCGCGGCCTGGTGGTTGAGCCCTATCTGGCTACGGTCGTTCTGGCCGGCGGGCTGATTCGTGATGTGGGCAACGACTCCCAAAAAGACGAGTACCTGACGGCGATCGCTTCCGGCGAGCGCAAGATGGCCTTTGCACATTACGAACCCGGCGCGCGCTACAACCTGAGCCAGGTACAGACCACTGCCCGCAAGGACGGCGACCACTTCATGGTCAGCGGCCAGAAAACCGCAGTCATCCATGGCGGCCAGGCGGACCAACTGGTCGTCTCTGCGCGCACCAGCGGCAACACCAATGATGAGACCGGACTGTCCCTGTTCATCGTCGATGCCAATGCCAAAGGCGTGAAAATTGACGACTACGCCGCCCATGACGGCTACCGCATCGCAGACATCAGTTTCTCCAATGTCGCCGTCAGCGCCGACAATCTTCTGGGTGAGCTGGACCAGGCGTTCCCGCACATTGAGAAAGCCACCGATCTGGGCATTGCGGCGGTCTGTGCCGAAGCCGTGGGGGCCATGGAAGCCATGAACGAAACCACGCTGGACTACATCAAAACCCGCAAGCAATTCGGTGTACCTATCGGCAAATTCCAGGTATTGCAGCACCGCATGGCAGATATGTTCATTCAGACGGAACAATCCAAATCCATGGCGATTCTGGCGGCCAACACCGCCGATTCCGACGACCAGGCCCAGCGCCGCAACGCGCTGTCTATGGCCAAGACCCTGGTCGGCCAGGGTGCCCGCTATGTCGCACAGGAAGGTGTGCAGCTGCACGGTGGTATGGGCGTGACGGACGAGATGTTTGCCGCTCACATGTTCAAGCGGCTGACCACCATCAACCTGCTGTTCGGCGACGCGGATCATCATCTGGCCCAAGTCAGCGACGGCCTGCTGGCCGCCAGCGCCTGAACCTTCGGACTGATAACAAGGAATCGACTATGAGCGTAAAACAACTACTGGACCTGTCCGGCAAAGTCGCCTTCATCACCGGCGGCTCCCGTGGCCTTGGCCTGCAAATGGCCGAGGCGCTGGGTGAACTGGGCGCCAAAATCGCCATCAGCGCCCGCAAACAGCACGAGCTGGATGCGGCGAAAGAACACCTGGAAAGCCAGGGCGTGACGGTGGTGACCATCGCCGCCGACCTGGGCGATCTGGAAGGCATTCCCAAGGTGGTGGATCAGGTGGTCGAGCAGCTAGGCGACATCGACATTCTGGTGAACAACGCCGGCGCCACCTGGGGCGCCCCGGCGGAAGACTATCCGCCCGAAGGCTGGATGAAGGTGATGAACCTGAACGTGAACGCCAGCTTCTTCCTCACCCAGACCGTCGGCAAGCGCTGCATGATCCCGCGCAACACCGGCAAGGTGATCAACATCGCCTCCATCGCCGGGCTATCCGGCAACCCGGAGGGCATGCAGACGATCGCCTACAACACCAGCAAGGGCGCCATGGTGAACTTCACCCGCGCACTGGCGTCCGAATGGGGTCATTACAACATCAATGTGAACGCGCTTTGTCCAGGCTTCTTCCCGTCCAAGATGTCTCAGGGACTGTTGGATGCACAAGGCGACAAGATGCTGGAGCGGATTCCGCTGAAGCGCTTTGGTGGTGAAGAAGACCTGAAAGGTGCTGCGGTGTTGCTGGCGTCTGAAGCCGGACGACACATTACCGGGCAATGCCTGGCAGTGGATGGCGGAACGCTGGTCAGCTAAGCCAGCCTATTCAGACGGTCAAAGGCACTGACTGACCTGTTCCGGATCCAGGTTGCCACCGGTGATAATCAGAACCGTGGCCCTGTCCGGATCAGGCGCAACCTGGTTTTCCAGTAACGCCGCCAGCCCGACACTGGCACCAGGCTCTACATAGAGCCTGGCTTCGGTCAGCAGGCGACGTGTGGCTTCCCGGATAGCCGACTCGGTAACCGTCACGATCTGGTCCACCACCTGACGGGACACGGCATAGGTGCAGTCACCGACCACTGCCGGTGCCAGGCTGGCGGCCCAGGTATCCACCGAATCCAGACTCGCACTGGCGTCCTGCAGTTGCCAGGCGTTGAACATGGTAGCCGCGCCTTCCGGCTCCACGCCGATCAGTTCCACCTCCGGCTTTTGTGCCTTAATGGCCAGCCCCAGCCCGGAAATCAAACCGCCGCCTCCGATGGGGCACAGTATCCGATCCACATCCGGCTGCTGGCGCAGCAATTCCAGGCCAACGGTGCCTTGCCCGGCCATAATTCGAACGTCGTTATAAGGGTGGACCAATGTTAACCCGCTGTTGTCCCGTAATTCGTGGCACCGGGCCACCGCTTGCTGAATATTACCGTGCACAATAACCTCGGCACCCAGCGCCCGGGTGCGACGAATCTTCAGCGGGCTGGAACCCTCAGGCATCACCACGGTGAGAGGTACATCCTGCATGGCCGCCGCCCAAGCCAGGGCGATGGCGTGGTTGCCGGCGGACACCGTCACTAGGCCAGCCTTGAGTTCATCTTCCGTGGCGGTCAACAACCAGTTCAACGCACCCCGGGCCTTGAAGCTGCCGGTGCGCTGAAGACTCTCGCATTTCAGACCCAGTGGCTGGCCGATTGCGGCGTTCAGGTCAGGCACAGTCAGGAGCGGTGTTTCGCCCAGCTTCGGTCGAATGCGCTGCTCTGCTGCCTGAATTTGGGATAGGTCAGGAAGGGTTGGTTTGGTCATGGTGCGTGCTCCATTTGCTCCCATTACCAAACCATGGCCCCATTGGGGCCAGCGATCAAGTCACAACAGCCTCGCCCGCTTCAACAGCCTCTGGCTCACACACATACTGCCCCGCGTCAAACCGCTTCGTCTGCTGGCGGAATTGCCAGGTGAAGCCCGGCCACAGCGTGGTGTTCTTGCCGTTCTCGTTCACATACCAGCTCTTGCAGCCGGTCTGCCACACGGAGTCGCCGAGCTTGGCGTGAATAGAGGCGTTGTATTGGCTTTGGGCGTCTTCCTTCACTTCCACGCTCTTCCAGCCGTGCTTGTCCATTTTCTTCAGGGCATCCAGCACATACTGGATCTGGCTTTCGATCATATAGACCATGGAGCTGTGGCCGAGGCCGGTATTGGGGCCCATGAGCATGAAGAAGTTGGGGAAGCCGGCAATGGCGCTACCCTTGTAGGCTTCGGCACCGCCTTTCCATGCATCCAGCAGGTCCTGGCCGCCACGGCCATGTACCATGCCTGCGGGTATCGGGTCCTGGGCCTTGAAGCCGGTGCCATAAATGATGCAGTCCACTTCCCTCTCATGGCCGTTGTTATCCACGATCATATTGCCGCGCACTTCGCGGATGCCGTCGGTCAGCACGTCGACGTTATTCTGGGCCAGCGCCGGGTAATAGTTGTTTGAAATCAGCACCCGCTTGCAGCCGAAGTGAAAATCCGGGGTAACTTTCCTGCGCAGTTCCTTGTCCTTGATCTGGTTGCGGATATGGCGGCGTGCCTGTAATTCGCCGATTTTGAGGATTCGCGGATTGCCTACAAAGCCCAGTACCCGTGCTTCCAACATCCAGTAGATGCTCTGGCGAAAGGCGTTCAGGGTCTGCGGGAACTTGCGGAACATCATCCGTTCCAGCGAGCGGATCTCGCGGTCAGGCTTGGGTACGATCCATGGTGGAGTCCGCTGGTAGAGGTCGAGGTGAGCTGCGTCTTTGGCCACTTCCGGTACGAACTGAATGGCTGAGGCGCCGGTGCCAATCACCGCTACGCGCTTGCCCTTGAAGTCGTAGTCATGGTCCCAGTCCTGGGAGTGGAAGCTTTTGCCGGTGAAGGTGTCGATGCCTTTGATGTTGGGGTATGCCGGGGTGCTAAGGCCGCCCATGCCGGAAACCACAACATCCGCCTTGAAGGTGCTGAATTTGGGCAGGCCCTTGTCTTTGCGGTTGAGTTTGTCGCCGGGGTTCAGGCCCTTGTCCTGCATGTAGGTCCAGAGTTTGGGGCTGTCGCAGGTTTCGACAGTCCAGCTTTGGGTTTTCTCGTCAAAGCGGGCACCCGCCACGTGGGTGTTCAAGCGCACGTGTTTCATGAGGTCGTATTTTTCGGCGCAGCTTCGCAGGTAGGCCTGGATTTCTTTCTGCTGGGCGAACATGCGGGTCCAATTGGGGTTTTGTTCGAACGAGAAGGAGTAGAGGGCGGATTGGACGTCGCAGGCACAGCCGGGGTAGTGGTTTTCGTGCCAGGTGCCGCCGACGTCGTCGCTTTGTTCGAGGATGACGAAGTTGTCGTATCCGGCTTCCTTGAGTTTGATCCCCATGCCCAGGCCGGAGAATCCGGTGCCGATGATGGCGATTTTTGCTGTCTGACTCATGTTTTCCACCTCGCTGTTCGCTGGCCTTCTGGCCTTGCCTGTTGTTGTCTGTTTCGCCATGATGATTGGCGGTAGACACATGTATACCCAACAGAGTAGACAGTTGTATACTTCCAAACATCAGGATCTGGCTGTTTGGCCTCGTTTGATAACTAACTGTCCCCCAGATCAAACTTCGGGGGCTGGGGCAATTGGGAAGGCTTTTCCGAAACACGCTCGAGCACATCCATGTGGCGCTTGAGCTCCGCCATCCATGGCTCCGCACAGTTTCGGGAACCCCCTCCCCCAACTCGTCCGCATACTTTAGGTGCATGCTCAATGAACATGATTACCGGTGGAAAACTGAAGCTGATTCAGGCGGCGCTCAGGTTGATTACCCAGAGCCGCAGCCTGACATCTCTCGGTCTCCGGGAACTGGCCCGTGAGGCCGGACTGAATCCCAATACTTTTTATCGGCACTTCAAGAATCTGGACGAGTTCGGTCTGCAGGTACTTGGGTACATTGCCGAGGACATGAAGGCCGGCGTGCGGGAGTTGCGGCGGATGGCGGAGTCGTCGGAGCAGGCGTCCCACGATACGGTGACGTTTGTTTACCACTACTTCCTGGCCAATCCGGCAGCGACGACCGTGGCGGTGCGGGAGCTTCACGGGCCGTCGGCTTTGTTGCGCAGGGCGCTTGAGGCGCAGTTGGATGCCAGCGCGCGCGAGATGGCGGAGGATATTATCGAGCGGCGGCTGGTCAGTGCTGTGCCGACGGAGACGATTCATGAGATCTCCCGCATGACCATTCGCTATATCCTTTTCAGGGCAATGGATTACATCGAGAAACCGGCGCAGCGGGCAATGATCCAACATGAAACCGAGCGGTTTATCAACCGCCAGTTTCGGGGGGCAATGTTGGATGGGCTGGCCGAAAGTGAGGTACAGGCACTGTTAGAGAAGGACCTCTAACGGGCTTATTATTTTTTTCGTTTTACCTTTCCGTTTTTTCGCTTTGTTCGTTTTTAGGAAAACCTTTGTAAATCTGTTAGCGTCTACCTATAAGTAAAAACCGAGATTTTCAGTGAATCGGTCATTCCGGAGGACGTACTTACAATGAAGATCGGTATCCCCAGGGAGATTTTCGAGGATGAACGACGGGTAGCGGCAACGCCGCCCTCGGTGCATAAGCTGATAGGCCTTGGCTATGACGTGATGGTCGAAGCCGGTGCGGGTGAGGCCGCGAATTACACGGACGACGCCTACGAAAAAGTGGGCGCTACCATTGCGGCGGACACCAAATCGCTTTGGCAGGACGCGGATTTTATCCTCAAGGTCCGTGCGCCGATGAAAAACCCTTCGCTCAAGAAACACGAAGTGGATCTGATGAAGGAAGGGGCGTTCCTGGTCAGCTACCTGTGGCCAGCGCAGAATCCCGAGCTGCTGGAGAAACTGGCGGCCAAAAAGATTACTTCCTTCGCCATCGATAGCCTGCCCCGCATCAGTCGTGCCCAGAAGATGGACGCCTTGAGCGCCATGGCCAATATTGCCGGCTACCGCGCGGTGATTGAGGCGGCCAATAACTTCGGGCGGTTCTTTACCGGCCAGGTGACGGCGGCTGGCAAGGTACCACCGGCGAAAATCATGGTAATCGGGGCCGGCGTCGCAGGCCTTGCCGCGATCGGCGCCGCGAACAGCATGGGCGCCATTGTGCGGGCGTTTGATACCCGTCTGGAAGTGAAAGAACAGGTTGAAAGCATGGGCGCCGAGTTCCTGGTGCTGGATTTCGACGACGAGGACGGCAGCGGTGGCGGCGGCTACGCCAAGCAGATGAGCGACGAGTTCATCAAGGCGGAGATGGCGCTGTTCGCGGAACAGGCCGAAGAGGTGGATATCATCATCACCACTGCCCTGATTCCCGGCAAGCCTGCGCCCAAGCTGATCACCGCCGATATGGTGAAATCCATGAAACCCGGCAGTGTGATTGTCGATCTGGCGTCGGAACGCGGGGGCAACTGCGAGCTGACGGAGCCCGGCAAGGTCGCTCACCATCATGGCGTAACGCTGATTGGCTACACCGATCTGCCCAGCCGTATGGCCAAGGTGGCCAGCGATCTCTATGCCACTAACCTGGTACACCTGATCACTGAACTGACACCAGAGAAAGACGGCCAGCCCCAGGTCAACATGGAAGACGATGTGATCCGTGGCCTGACGGTGGTGCGGGAGAACGACGTTACCTGGCCACCACCTCAACCGGAAGCGCCGGTCAGCCCCAAGCCGGCGCCCGGCACTGAAGAACCCACGGCTGCCGACAAGGAGGCCGCGAGGCAAGACGCCAAACGCCGCAGCCAGTTTGGCAAGGGCGCGCTGCTGCTGGTCACGGCCCTGGCGCTCTACGGGGTTGGTGCCCATGCGCCGGAAAGCTTCCTGCAGCACTTCACGGTGTTTGTCCTGTCCTGCTTTATCGGCTGGCAGGTTATCTGGAACGTGACGCCGTCCCTGCATACGCCTCTGATGAGCGTGACCAACGCCATCAGCGGCATCATTGTGATCGGTGCCATTCTCCACCTGGCCCAGGCGGAGAATCTGGCCGTTGGCATCATGGCCTTTTTCGCGGTGCTGATTGCCAGCATCAACGTGGGGGGCGGCTTCCGGGTCACCCATCGCATGCTCAAAATGTTTCGCAAGTAGGAGGCGCCCGATATGAGCACAGGATTGGTGAGCGTGGCCTACGTGGTCGCAAGTATCTGTTTTATCCTCAGCCTGGGTGGCCTTAGCCATCAGGAATCCGCCCGGCGCGGGAACCTTTATGGTGTCGCCGGCATCATCATCGCTGTTGGCGCCACCCTGGCCAGCGTGGACGGTGGTGTTATCGCGATCGTGATTGCGGTGCTGCTGGGCGCCGGTATTGGTATCCCCATCGCCAACAAGGTGGAAATGACCCAGATGCCGCAACTGGTTGCCTTGCTGCACAGTTTTGTGGGCCTGGCGGCGGTATTGGTCGGTTTCTCAGGCTATATCGAGCCCCTGGTAGCCACCACGGGTGCCGAACACACCATCAAGCTGGTGGAAGTGTTTGTCGGTATCTTTATCGGCGCCGTGACCTTCACCGGGTCGCTGGTGGCCTGCGGCAAACTGGATGGCCGCATCGACAGCAAAGCCCTGACCCTGCCGGGCCGACACCTGATGAACCTGGTGGCCATCATTGCCTGCGTATTGCTGGGTGCCTGGTTCCTCGGTACCGACAGCATGGCGCTTGGGCTGATTTCCCTTGTCATCATGACGGTCATCGCCTCAGTGCTCGGCATTCACCTGATCATGGCCATCGGCGGCGCCGACATGCCGGTAGTGGTGTCCATGCTCAACAGCTACTCCGGTTGGGCGGCGGCCTCTATCGGGTTCATGCTGGGTAATGACCTGCTGATTGTGGTGGGTGCCCTGGTAGGCAGCAGCGGTGCCATCCTCAGCTACATCATGTGCAAGGCTATGAACCGGTCGTTTATCAGCGTCATCCTGGGCGGCTTCGGCCAGACCAGCAGCAGCTCAAGCGCGGCCGATACTGACCAGTCTGTCTATGAGTCCTCCGCGGATGATGTGTGCGAGGAACTGCGCAATGCCGATTCAGTGATTATCGTGCCGGGTTACGGCATGGCTGTGGCGCAGGCCCAGAACGGCGTCAGCGAAATGACGAAAATCCTGCGGGACCGTGGCGTCAACGTGCGTTTCGGCATTCACCCTGTGGCGGGTCGACTGCCCGGACACATGAACGTGCTGCTCGCCGAGGCCCATGTGCCCTATGACATCGTGCTGGAAATGGACGAAATCAACGACGATTTCCCAAGTACCGATGTGGTGCTGGTTATCGGTGCCAACGACACCGTAAACCCGGCCGCCGCCGAAGACCCGGGCAGCCCGATTGCCGGTATGCCGGTGCTTGAGGTGTGGAAAGCGCGCCAGGTGGTTGTCCTCAAGCGGGGCATGGCCACGGGTTATTCAGGCGTGGAAAACCCGCTGTTCTTCAAAGACAACACCCGCATGCTGTTTGGCGATGCCAAGGAAAGCATCGACAAGCTGGTTGGTGGGTTAAGGGGCTGATTCTTCAGCCCCGGATTCCTTCTCAAAAAACCGCTCAATCTGCCGGGACTGGCTCTGGCCGTCCCGGTAGCCCAGCTCAATCAAATCGCGACAGAAGCGTTTGTCGAACAGCAGGAAGCTGGCGAGATTGGCGCTGGAAAAAGGCGCGTTGTCCGAAGCACCGGTCAACCGTCGCAACACCAGCGGCATGGCGTCAATGTATTTCATGGCGATTTCGTTGATGGGCTCGGAAGGGGAAATTTCCAGAATATCCACCGGGTTCAGGTCCAGCCCGGATTCCTTCAGTTTCTTCTCGGGGATCAGTTCCAGCAACTGGTTGATCAACCGTGATCGATCGATGTCGTAGTCCAGCGTATCCAGGAACATGCCGTTGAACACGTGGGCCAGTACCTGAGTCAGCGTTGGCATACCGGGTTTTTCCGGGCGCCTGGACGGGCACATCGCGTTGGCACTAACCCCGATCACCAGCACCTTGCGTGCACCCAGTCGCAATGCCGGACTGATGTGGGCCATCTGGCGGGTCACGCCATCACCAAAGTACTCGCGGTTGATCTTCACCGGCGCAAACAGAGTGGGAATAGCCGCAGACGCCATGATGTGGTCCACTGCCAGCTCTGTGCGGGTGCCGCCACGCTGTCCGATCGACCAGCCTTGCAGCCCTTCAGCCCCTTCAAAGAAACACACATTCTGGCCAGTCGCGTAACCGCAGGCATTCAGGCCCACAGCGTCGATGTGGCCCTCCTGAATGGTTTGCCGAATGCTCTGCAGGTCGATCTCCCGCTCCAGCAATTCCCGCAGTGGCGAATTATCCAGAAAGGAAACCGGCCCGCTCTCAATGGGGCGACTGATCATCTTGCGGGCGATGGCGCTGAAGCTGCGCATCAGGCTAAAGGTATCCGCCCGGAATACCCGGTCCATGGTCAGTTCCGACCAGACTTTATCGAGATGATCAATACTGTGGCGAAACAGCCCCCGGTTACCGGCAAGGGCCATGGCATTGATCGCCCCGGCCGAGGTACCGATAATGACATTGAACGGGTGGTTCCAGTCCGGATACATGTCAGCGATAGCGCGAAGCACGCCGACCTGATACGCCGCCCGCGCGCCACCGCCGGTGAGAATGACACCGTTCTTTGTCATGAAGCCATTCCGTTTTGAACAGTGCCTCGCATCAGGCCTGTTTGATCTTATGCCGACGCCGGCCGGCAAACGGATTGTTAATGCTGGAATCCTTGCCCTGCAACTTGGCCTCGGGGTGGTTCTTCGCCATCAGTTCCTTGACCTTGGGAATGTGGTCCTTCGGGGCATCCACCATGATCAGGTACTTCCCTGCCTCAATATCATGATGGAACGGCTCGATACGGTAGTTTTCACTCTGGATACCACCAAAGCCACCAACCCAGGCGCCCGCTACCACCACAAAGATAAACAGGGCGATCCAGGCGGCCGCCGGCATGTTCAGAACTTCCAGCAAGGCCAACGGTACAAGGAAGGCCAGCGCCAGCACAAAGCCGGCTATGGCGCCGCGCTCCACGTACCTGGGCAGATCCGTTCGGTCCAGGATGGACGCGGTGTGTAACTGGTGAGTGTAGAGGCCGGCCTCGTCCTTGCTGACAATGTGGAAGCGCCAGTCAGTGACGTCGTGCTCGTGAAGGTCGTCGGAGATTTCTTTTGCACTGTCAATCGAAGATACCAGATAGAATAAACGTATCATGGTGTTTCTCCTCTTTCGCCTGTGAATGAGGCGTTCTTCTACTGACAATTTAGTTCATAACCCCCGATTTTACGTAATCTGGCCTTATTCAGCTGCCGATGGTTCGCACCAACATCACCGGCCCCGCCAGCGAAACACCCCAGGCAAGCACGGCAAGGAGACCATCTTTCGAAATCATCGCAAGGCCGAATGTCATCAGCGCCACGCCAGCAATACTGGCACTGAATGGCACGAGCTCCGTCGCCGGCATCACGATCGCAATCACCATGCACGCAAGCGCCATGGCGTAGAGGCCAGGACCCTTGACGAGGAAAGTGAATCTTGGGCGTATCAGGCGGTCGATCCGCCGTGCGGCCGGGCGCAGTAAATGGAGCCCCTGTACAAGCTTCTGGCGGGGAACCTGACGCCGGAGCAACAAGCTGGGCAGCCAGAACTGGGTCCGACCCAACAGAACCTGCCCCAACGTCAGCAGTGTGAGCAGGCCCAACAGGGTCGGCATTCCCGGCACGCCACTGAGGGGCGTCACCAGAATAAGGCCAACCAGAAGCACCAGCGGCCCAAAGGTCCGGCGCCCGACTGCATCCATCATTTCACCGATGGAAACGTGAGAACGACCAGCGGCCCCTGCTTCTATCCGGTCCAGTAACTGTTCGATATCCGCCGGATCACCCTGGTCATCCATTCACCAGCCTCCGGAAATCTGATCGTTACTTGGTGGTGTTGTAGACGTAGGAAGACACTGTGCCATCTTCGTTGAATCGCACCACCAGGTCCGTTGTCTCGGCGTCACCGAAAGCAGACCAGCGATACTTGCCGTAGGTCCAGGTGCGCTTGCCATCCTCGATACCGGTGCGCCAGGGCTCACCAAACATCTCCTGGATATCGGCGCGGGTGGTATCACCGATCTCGATCTGGTCAACGTTATGGGTGGCAAAGTCCTGGCCGACCGTGGCGCAGCCGGCCATAACCAGCGTCAACGCAAGCAGGACAATGGCTGAAAGAGAAGTTACAGACTTCATGGTGTATCCCTTTAGTTGAAAACAAGAGCATCAATCATACGGGTTTCGGCAACAGGTTAAATTACAGCCCGGACAGACACAAAAAAGCCCCGGTGTTTCACCGGGGCCTATCGTCAACGCCTTGTCTGATCAGTAGAGCTTTGCCAGCGACTTCTTCGCGAACGGCTCCACCTCGCCAATGCGGCCATCCTTCACTTTTACCAGCCATTCCGGGTCCTGTAGCAATGCACGGCCAACGGCGATCAATTCGAACTCGCCGTTGTTCATGCGCTCAACCAGCTCGTCGATACCAGACTGCTCCACCGCTTCCTTCTTACTGGCGAAAGTACCGCTGATGAAGTCCTCCGTCAGGCCCACACTGCCAACGGACATGGTCGGCTTGCCAGACAGTTTCTGAGTCCACCCTGCCAGGTTCAGGTCAGAGCCTTCGAATTCGGGCTCCCAGAAGCGGCGCGTGGAGGCGTGGAAGATATCCACACCGGCATCCACCAACGGTTTCAGAAACTGCTCCAGTTCCTCGGGTGTGTTCACCAGCTTCGCTTCATAATCCTGCTGTTTCCACTGGGAAAAACGCAGCATGATGGGGAAGTCCGGGCCTACCCGATGGCGGACAGCTTCAACGATCTCAACCACGAAGCGCAGACGGTTCTCCATACTGCCGCCGTATTCGTCATCACGCTGGTTGGTGCCTTCCCACAGGAACTGATCCAGCAAATAACCGTGGGCGCCGTGAATCTCCACACCGTCAAAGCCCAGCGCTTTGGCATCCTGAGCACCGTCGGCAAACGCCGTGATGACGTCGTCAATGTCGTCCTTGCTCATCGCCTTGCCGTTGGGTTTGCCCGGTGAAAACAGACCGGACGGGCTGTAACCGGGTACGGATGGGTCCGGCTCGGTGCCTTCCTTGCGTACGGCACCCACGTGCCACAACTGCGGGAAAATGGCCCCGCCAGCCTCGTGGACCGCATCAACCACATCCTTCCAGCCGGCGAGAGCTGTGTCGCCATGAAAGAACGGCACATTCGGATAACCGTTGGCGCCAGGATGATTCACTGTAGTGCCTTCGGTAATCAGCAAACCAACACCGCCTTCAGCGCGGCGGCGATAATAGTCCACCACATCCTGGCTCGGGGCGTTGCCCGGCGAGAAATTGCGGGTCATCGGAGCCATCGCCACGCGATTGCGCAGGGTCAGGTTGTGGAGTTCAAAGGGTTCAAACAAAGGGCCAAGATTCATGCTCATGGTAGATCGCAACCTTACTAATCTGGTTTCTTTAAGCAACCATATTGAATCTGGTTTTAAAATGCAACCCTATTAGGTACACTCCGAAACATGGCCAGAAAACGTTTTGATGACTCCAATTGCTCCGTCGCCCGCGCCCTTAACGAGGTGGGTGACTGGTGGTCTCTGCTTGTAGTGCTGCACGCGATGTATGGCACCCGCCGCTTTGTGGACTTCCAGCAAGAGCTGGGTATTGCCCGCAACATTCTCTGCGACCGGTTAGCGAGGCTGGTGGACAACGAGGTATTGAAGAAGGTGGATGTGGGCGAACACGGCTCACGATTCGAGTACCGGCTGACCGAAAAAGGCCGGGACCTGTTTCCGATTGTGATCGCCCTTCGCCAGTGGGGCGACAAATGGAATCCGGCGCCAGATCAAACACCGCTGGACCTGAGGGACCGCGAAACCGGGCGTGCCATTTTACCGGTTGAAGTTCAGGATGCCGACGGCAAGCCGCTGACCGTACGTGATGTGTTTGTGCCGGAAGGCGCCGACACCGGCGTCGAGAAAAAGACACCGGACGGCAAAAAGTCAGCCTGAGCCAATACCCAAAACGGGGCCCTGGGGCCCCGTTTTCTGTGGAGTAGGCAGGACTACGCGTTTTCGCGCTGGGGTGAGCGCCTTGCCTGACCACCGTTGCCATTCTGGCTACGGCCGCCACTGCGACCACCCGGCTTGCCGCCAAAACTACGGCCATTTCCGCCGGGCTTACCATTGCCACCACCGTTACCGCTGCGACCACGGGCCCGGCTGGGGTCTGCCTTGGCTTTTGGCTTCAATGGCAGGTTGTTCTGGGGCTCGAAGCCTTCAACAGACTTGCGCGGCAACTGCTTCTTGATCAGCCTCTCAATCCCGGCAAGCATCTTGCCCTCATCGGCGCTGACCAGCGACAGTGCATGGCCGCTTTCACCGGCACGACCAGTACGGCCAATGCGGTGAACGTAGTCTTCCGGCACGTTCGGCAATTCGAAGTTCACCACCTGGGGCAGCTGTTTGATGTCCAGGCCACGGGCTGCAATGTCGGTTGCGACCAGTACACGCACTTCACCCTGTTTGAAATCAGCCAGGGCGCGGGTACGAGCACCCTGTGACTTGTTGCCATGGATCGCAGCAGCGGTAATACCGTCACGCTCCAGCTTCTGGGTCAGGCGGTTGGCACCGTGTTTGGTACGGGTGAACACCAGCACCTGCTCCCAGCCATTGTCTCGCACGAGCTTGCTCAGCAAGGCGGTTTTCTGGCTCTGATCAACCGGATAGACCGACTGCTTGATGCTTTCCGCAGCAGTGTTTCGGGCTGCCACTTCCACCTGCACCGGGTTATCCAGAAGGCCTTCGGCCAGGGTGCGGATTTCATTGGAGAAGGTGGCGGAGAACAACAGGTTCTGGCGCTTGGCGGGCAACAGCGCAAGAATCTTGCGGATGTCACGGATAAAGCCCATGTCCAGCATGCGGTCGGCTTCGTCCAGCACCAGGATTTCCACTTCGTTGAAGCGAACTGCATTCTGCTGATACAGGTCCATCAGACGGCCGGGTGTGGCCACCAGCACGTCCAGGCCCTTACGCAGCTTCATCATCTGCGGATTGATTTTTACGCCACCAAAAACCACGGCGGACTTGGTCGGCATGTATCGGCTGTAAAGGGCCACACTGTCATGTACCTGGGCCGCCAGCTCGCGGGTAGGCGCCAGGATCAGTACACGCGGGCCTTTGCCAGTGCGGGGGTTTTCCGCCAGGCGCTGCAGCAATGGCAGGGTGAACCCTGCGGTTTTACCGGTACCCGTCTGGGCAGCCGCCATCACATCCCTGCCGGATAAAACGGCGGGGATGGCCTTGGCCTGGATGGGTGATGGGGTTTCGTAACCCTGGTCGGCAGTGGCACGGACCAGTTGCTCGGACAAACCGAGTGAAGAAAAACTCATAGTGGATCAACTCTTGATTAGTCTGCCTCCACGAACACCGATCTCGGCGAATGCGGGCAGATGCCATGAAGATTCATGGAATAAAAGACGACTACGGCCACACACCGTTAACGGGGTGACGTCCTCTGACAGGTCGTATGGATGGTTCGCACGGGCTTGAAGCCTTGAATTGCGGAAATCCCTAGAGGCAGGATGCTGGGCACACTAACAGAGTGATTCGGGAATAGCTATAAGGAACTTTACCGGGAAGGGATCTTTGATGTGGTCCCCCGTCGGGGATAACCCTGCCAGGCCAGGCAGGGTTATCGGTCCGCCATTAACGATTAACGCACGCCGTCCCGGCGTAACGCAGCCGGCGTGTATTCACGGGAGCGACGCTCGGTACCATACTGGTAAGGCTCGTCTTCCTCGTTGGTCAGCCCCATCACCAGATAGCGCCCTGACAACAGGTCATACAGGGTTTCAAAGGCATAGGCCGGAATGTTGGCATCGTATATCTGCATCGCGTGCGCTTCGGCAACACGCCACAGGTTGCCACGGCCGTCGTAGTGATCCACCGCTGCAATCTGCCAGGTATCCTCATCAATGTAGAAGTCCCGTTTGCCGTAGACATGCCGCTCACCATCCTTGAGTGTCGCTGTTACATGCCATACCCGGTGCAGCTCATAACGCGTGAGGCCCTGGTCGACATGGCCGGGCTTTATGATGTCGTCATAGCTCAGGCTCTCGTCGGTCAGGCGATAGGAATTGTACGGAATGTACAGCTCTTTCTTGCCCTTGAGTTCCCAGTTGTAACGGTCTGGCGCGCCATTGTAGAGGTCCAGGTTGTCAGACGTGCGCTGACCATCTGCGGCGGTACCCGGCCCATCGTAGGCCACATTGGGAGCACGGCGAACACGACGCTGCCCGGAGTTGTACAACCATGCGCGGCGGGGCTCCTTAACCTGGTTGATGGTCTCGTGCACCAGCAGTACGTTGCCTGCGAGGCGAGACGGAGCGGTGATGGCCTGCTTGAAATAGAACATCACATTGGGATCTTCGCTCGGATCGAAATCCTCCAGCGCCACCCGCTCGGTAAACGATTCGGTGAACCTGACCGGGCTGAAATCGCCATTTGGCTGCGGTGTTACCTGTGCCACATTGCGGGTAAAGGAACCGCCGCGGTAGCGGGTGATATGGTTGAAAATCACCTCAAGGCCATTTTGGGGGATCGGAAACGGGGTCGCTGTTTTGTAGTTCTTGAGACCGTTCCCGCTTTCCACCAACTCCACTTCGGTGGCATTGGCCTTGGTTTTCTCCAGCACGTCGGCAGGATAGGTCGCCGTTCTCCGGGTCTGGTAGACCGGCATAAAATAATTGTCGTACGTCTTGATCATCGCAATCTGGCCGGGCGTCAGGTTGTCCGCGTACTGGTCAACGTTGCTCTGATCGATACGAAACAGCTCTTTGTCTTTGGGAAACGGGTCCACGTATCGGCCGTCGCCCTGGTAGGCACCCGGTGCCTGAAGCAGCCCCCCGTCCCAGGCAGGAATTTCATCGCCATTACCGGCCTTCTCGGCGCCCATTGGCGTGAGCGTATCTCCCAGTTTGGCGGCCTCCTGGGCCGACACCGCTGCGCCGGCTGATGCGGAATACAGCATCGAGCACGCTAATGCACTGTAAAGCAGGTTTTTTCGGTTAATCATGGATTACTCCTCGGTTTTCAGACAATGGTTCAAAATGAATAGGACACTGAGGCCGACACGAAATCCCGGTCATTGATGACGTTGTAATCACCCCCGAAATAGTTGGTGTAGCTCAGATTGGCTTTGTAGGCGTTTTGATAGGTGGCTTCGACGGCCAGGCCCAGTGACTTGTTGCCTTCCTGGAAGTTGCCACCAGGATCTGGTGCGTAGCCCTTCACGTCGTGAGAGAAAAAGAGCCGGGGGCGCAAGTTGACGCCAGCGACGGCATCCGGATAGTCCCAGACAAACAGCGTGCGATAGCCCCAGGAGAAGGACGTGGTAAACCCACCACCTCCACAGTTGCTGGGGTTGATGTTCAAACGCGGGTCACTGTCTGTGCCCTGGCTGCAGTAGTCACCGGTAAAGTTGTCACCCTCCAGCGGCACCGGCCCCACACCGTAGATGCCCGATCGCCCGTAGCGGGCTTCCGAGGTGCTGGGCAGATCGTGGATATAGGTGGCACCAACCTCACCAACAATGATGAAACGGGCGGCGCCCATTACCCGGTCAATGAAGTGAATGAATGTGGCCTGGGCCTGGGAAACGTTGTAACGGTCGTAGCCATCAACAGCCTTACCGGCATAGTTGAAATTGGGATCCTTCTCACGCTGGCGTTGCTCCAGCTTGCTCACTACCTGTCCATCCGGACCACGCTGTTGCAAGCCCCCGTAGATCAGCTCAAACGTGTTCCACTGGATGGGAAGATTTGGCCGGAAGCTGTATTCCGCCCCCAGCGAAGTGCCCGTTGGCAGTGTGGTGTTGATACTGATGCCGTAGAGATCAATGTCTTCCGGATACTCGATGAAATAGCTGGGAAACCTGGAGTTGGGCAGGTTGGGGTCGCTTTTCTGGTTTGCCGATGGGTCCGAAGGGTTGTTGACCACACCACTGATGTACGGAAGACGGCTGTGATAACGGGTGTAGTAGAACCCCAGCTCGGCCCCCAGGTCGGTCAGATACCAACGCAACGCGGCACCGAACTGATCCTTGTCCCCGGGCTCGCGGTCGCCCAGGCGCGGAGACACGAATCCCTCTTCCAGTGCCTGGGAATCAGGCACCTGGCCCGCCAGTAATACCGGGCCACAGCCATCGGCCGCCACGTCGGCGGAGGAAAAATAGGTGCCACAGTCGTCAATCCTGAAGCTTTCCCAGTCGGTCTGAACAAACGCCTCCATGGTGATTTCAGGCGTCAGGCCAACTGACGTATACAACATCTCCACCGGTAACAATACGTCTTTCAGCTCCGCGCCGGGAGCACGAAACGCGGGAACGTCGATCGGATTGACCGCGTTGATACCGCCCAGGATGAACGTGCTTTCGCCCCAGTTCACCACCTGACGGCCATAACGGATCGACACCGGCGTATCGCCGAAGTACCAGTCCGTAAACACGTAGGCGTCGAGAAGATCCACACCGGAGGCGTTATCTTTGGCCTCATCGTTCAGTTCACGTCGCTGGCCGACCGGGTCCTTGGCGCGACGGTTATCCTTCAGTTCATGGTCGTAATAATAGGTGCCTCGCACCAGCGCCCCGACCCGTGTCAGCGTGTCACTGTCGGGGGTGTAGTCCAGGAACAGTTCACTACGGCCACGCAGGATCTGGGAATATGGCTCGTTCTTTTCAAAGTTCAGGTTGCCGTCGTCGAAGTTGTTGGACGAGGCGCCCGTGTTACTGAATGCGAATTCCGGGCCCAGGTTGCCCTGGGAGATCAGATCTTTGTCCTGATCTTCCAACCGATAGGCAATCCCTGCCGTCAGGGTCGTTGAGAGCGAGGCGTCGATCTCGTAGATGTCGAAATCGAATGCCATCGCCGGGGCTGTGGATACGATTGCGCCGATAGCCAGCGCCAGGCGTTTACGGTCTCGGTTTTTTGTTGTCATTGGTCTGTAGCTCCAGTTTTTCAGGCAAAGCTTCCCCATTGATGGAGAGAATCGCCATCGACATACACGTGTTTATCGGGAACGGGCGCTCCGGGATCTCCGAAGCGCTGGTTGTCTGGCCGTTGGGTTTCTAGATCAGGCCGCCACCAATCAGGCCACCATCACCTCCATCACCCCCACCATCTCCGCCGCCGTCCGGCTCACTGCCTGGATCGGTGTTGCCCTCGGCGGAGCAGTCCGTACCTGAGGTATCGGCATCCTTTACGACACAGGGGTTGCTGACAGAAACGGTGCCATCACTGAACAGCTCCAGCATCTGCGCGATCATCTCGTCGAAAACCGCACGTGAAGAAAAGGCATCCGCCGCTTTCTGACCGGCAGACACGGGGTTGCCATGTGACCCTTCCAGATAGCGGGTTATAGCTGGGAGGCCACTTGCCAGCGGCGTTGACTCAGCGCCCATACCCGCAGCCAGGGGATCCGTACCCGCCAGAGGTGCGCGCTCACTACTGATCACAAATCCGGTTTCCGGAACCGTGGTCTCAAGGGGCCCCATGGCGTAAAGCTGATCATCCGCGGCATTGGGAATCGTGTCGTCAGTTGGGCGCTCAGGGTCATCATCAACACCAACGATTTCAGTCAGCAACGTGTTGGTGTTCTGATAAAAGCCGGCATAGGCGACAGGGTCTGCCGAATCCAGCTGCGACTGAAACACATTGAAGTAGATGTTGAGTTCCGTACGTCCCTGCGCCAGCACGCCATCAGAGGCGGCGTCCAGCACGGGAAGAAGCTGTGGTGCCAGTGACTGCGAGTTTTCGAACAGACGTGTGAACTGACCGCCGGTGTTCAGCAGATTAGAGGCCAGAACCGGGCTGAGATTGGAGTTGCCCGCAGCACTCGCTGCATTGTTAACCGGTGGGAAGGCCGCGCCACCCATACCACTGAGCGAATGGCTCATGAAATAGACCCGGCTCGGATCAATGCTCAGGCCCTGGGCACAATCGCCGGCGGCCTGACACGCGCTGATGGCGTCCTCGATCGCCTGCAACGAGGCGTTCACGTTAAGCAGGTCGAGGGTGCCCTGGCGCATGTTGTCACGGGTGTTGGCGTAGTTAGTGAAATTCAGGTACAGACTTCCCGATTCGGGCTCCTGCAGTTCACCCGCCGGTACCGGATTAAGATCCGCGTCAGCGGCGAAGCCAAAGTGACGCTCGACGGCGTCCGCCGAAGCACCATCCTGAGTGGTGATGGGATTAAGACCAACCACGCCCTCTCCGAAAATACCGTGCAGCGGCTGATCGATACCGATGGTGACGAAGCAGTCAAAGGTATTGCCAGGGTCGGCGCAGGACAACCCAGCGGCTGTCGCCAGAGGGAGGATCGCCGAACGGTCGGTGGTCACGGCATGCTGATAGATGATCACCGGAAAACCATTTGCCGGGGTCTGCGGGGCAATCAAGGCCTGGTTGGTGTCGGGCGCGGCAACCACAATGGGAACCGTTGTTTCACCGGACTTTTCAGCAAACGGGAAGCGGTAGGTCACCCGATCGGAGGGAGCCTGATCGAGCGACTCTTCGGCGCTGAAGTCCGCCGGGAGCCAACTGGCCGAGCGCAGGGCTGACCCATCCGTCGCCTCCGGCACGCCCTGAAAATACGGCAGGGTAATCTCGCCCTCATAGACATGGATATTAAGAGGAGTGCCCTGAACTTCCTGAGCCAACGCCGGATTTATTTCACCACCGTCGCGCTGGTTGAACATCCTTACCGTTCGCGGCTTCGGGGCATCAATAAGGTTGTCAGCGGCGGTTGCAAGCGCCAGCGCGTCACCCTCGTTGTCGGCGACAGTATCGACGGCCATCGCTGTTGCGGCCTGCAAAGCATAGGCGACTCTGCGGTCCGCCTGATCATTGCTGACAAGGTCCTGATATTGAACAACCATGCCAGCGTCCCGGGCATCACTGAGCAGGCCGGCGAGCTCGGCGTCGTAGAGGCGGAAATCTGTGTCCGTCAGCGTTGCATGGATTTCATCGTTGATGTTCTGCTGTTCCGCCGTCGCGGCCCCCTCCAGCGGCTGTTGAGTCAGGTTGTAGAATCCGGAGATCAACTGCTGGAGCCCTTCCTGTCGGGCAGCAATACCCAGGCTGTTGCGGAAGAACGTCACCGGGGCTGTATTTGCCAGCAGCACGTCGTCTACCGCCGTTGTGGTGATCGTTGTGGAAAACACAACGTCATCGAACGTCTTTGGGAATCCAGCGATGGAAAACGCCTGCTTGAACTCAAAATAGTCGGAAGCGAGTCGGCGGGCAGGTAACAACGCCTCGCGGAATGGCTCGAACGCAACATTGGAAAGCACCGCTTCCGGGTCCGCCACCGACTGGTAGGTCGGAGCGCCAACGAGCGGGTCGCCGTTGGTGTCCACGATGTCATCGGTGATGGCCAGGGCGTACCGGGTTTTCTCAGCCAGTGGCTTGACCGGCAGAATCCGGATCATATTGTTCTGGCCACCATCGATATCCAGCAGCTCAACCCGAAGTCTGTCCTCAACCAGGGCATCGAAAATCGCATCGGCTTCGGCGGTATTACCGCTTTCCTCAAGTGCCAGTGCCCGCCGGTACTGAATCGCCGATGAAATTCCGGCGACCTCTCCGGAGGTTTGACGGAGGCTATCGCCACCGGCATATTCCAGGGGAATCAGGAACACATTCTGATCCGGGTTGGGGACAACTTCGCCCTCCACGGAGATAAAGTCACGTGCATCAAGGGTCTGCTGGCTGTCCAGGCTGCCACTGATCTTGATATCAATGGGTGCCAGTACTGAATTTCCATCGAGAAATCCAATGCCCGTGGTCACTGGGTTGGCAGGATCGCTGCCGTTCAGCATGGTGCCGTCGTCAACCTCACTGAGATAGAAAAGGGAATCGCTTGGAATCGGGAATTGGGTGGTCAACGGGTCAAATAATGGGTGAGTTCCCCGCTCCACGGCCGGATTGGTAATGTCGTAGTCTGGGTCCGCATTCTTTGTAGTCTGGCTGCTGCTTTCAAAACAACCCGTCAGGCTGACCGACAAAATGACCATCGACATCAGTCGCGTTTGGCGCATGAACATACTTGTTTACCTCTGTACGTTTTTTTGTAGTTCGAGACTCGTCCTGTGTCTTTCGGCCTAACACGGAAGTCTAATTGCGGTGGTTCCAAAAAAATTTTCCCGAATAGACGAGAAATCGCAAAAGGAAGGGCTAACTGGTTCTTGTAGCGAGAAATTTGTCTCGAACAAAAGGCAATAATGATGGTATGTTCAGAATCTGACATCCGAACACCTACAAGAATGGCCTGAGGACGGGGCACCCGCCAAACCGTGCCAACCACAGACCGAGGGAATCAGATTGGCTTTGCTCCCATTTCGTTCGTCGTCGTCAAAGCGATTTGACCGGCTGATTCTGCCTTACATGAAAGGCATGTATATTTTCGCCTACCGCCTGACTGGCCAGAAACAGGACGCAGAGGATCTGGTGCAGGATGTCGTGGTCAAGATGTACCCCCGGCTGGACGAACTGGAAAACGTGCAGCAACCCCAGCCATGGCTCAACCGTGTGTTGTACCGGCACTTTGTTGACCTCACCCGAAAACAATCCAGCCAAAGAGAAATCAGCGTCAGTACACTGGTCGCTGCGGAGAGCCAGACCGCCTTCATAGAATCCCTCGGCGAGGCAAGCCCGGATGCGTCCGCCGGTATCGACCAAACGCGCATTGGCGAAACCGTCAAGCGGTTACTGAATACCCTGCCACCAGACCAACGAACCCTGTTACTGCTTCACGACGCGGATGGCTGGCGCCAGGAGGACATTGCAACGGTTCTGGATGTGCCTGTCGGTACGATAAAATCACGCCTGCATCGCAGCAGAGCGTTTATGCGGGAACGGTTGAAAAAACAAATGGAACCTTTCGAAAAGCAACAACGTGAAGGGTGAAGAGGTGAATGCCATGACGTGTCGTCAGTTCCATCAGGAGGTCGACAGCCTGGTTCGCGGCGATCTTCCGCTGCATGAACAGGAAGCCCTCCAAGCTCACGCATCGACGTGTGCCAGTTGCTCAGAACTTTGGGAGGATGAACAACGCCTGCAAAAAGGCATCATGGCCCAGACCGTTCCAGAGCCCGACGACGATTTCGAATCCCGCGTTCGTGCAATGGCACTCGCTGGCGAGACACCTCGGAATTCCACGTTACGCAAAACGTCACTCTGGGCTTCATCAATTGCCGCCGTGCTGGCACTCGGTATCTTCATCGGTATGCAGGTCGGCCCGGCAGATACGGGATTGCCCGAAGACATCGCAGATGCTCCCGGGCAGACAGCAACAGAAACCGTTGCTGAACCCGAAAGTGGAGCGGAACTGAAAACCGTCAGGCTGGCGTTCAATTCCCGCAAGGCGATGGACAACGTCACCCTGACCCTGGAACTACCGCCCAACGCAGAACTGGCACCCTTCCCGGGGCGCCAGACCATCAGCTGGACGGTGGATCTCAAGCAAGGCGATAACGTATTGGCGTTGCCCATCAACGTACTGTTCCCTGGTTCCGGCAAACTGGTTGCGCACCTGGACGATGGAACCCGGCGCAAAACGTTCAGCACCGCCATTCCAGGAAACACGGAGCCTTCATCATGAAAAGACATATCCATATACGCTGGCTTGCTCCGGCCATGCTCGGCCTTCTGCTTGCTACACCGGCTCTGTCCTGGGCTCAGGACGATCTTGATGTGACCATGAGAATGGTCGCGGACGATCAGGAGCTGGACGATTCCTTTGTGCAACAACTTGAGCTTCCGGAGTCCGTGGACGCGCCCGCCGGCGCAAACGGGTTCGGTGATATGCAGACGGATTCCGGCGACTTCGCTTCCGATACCCGGGAAGACATGCTGGATATCGAGAGCACTCTCTCCGAACAGTCACAGGAGTCTCGTGACGCGCTCGGCATCGAACTGCCTGGCGAGATCATCCAAGACGAACCAGAACTGGACCTGCCGGGCATCGAAGACCCTGGACTGGACCTGCCAGGCACCGGCGATACCGATCTGGACCTGTTAAACGACAGTGGCCTGAATCTGGAGGAAACCGGACAGCAGTAGATTAGATACAGACGTCACACCTGATCCCTTCAGGACTGGCGCTCGCCCGTCCAATGGCTGTTATACTCTGAGTCCGAGTTCAGACTATTCCGGAGAGAGTATTTGCGCCGTCTTCTGACCATCGCACTGGTGTTGTGTCTCGCGCTGTCAACCGCCCATGCTCAGGAGCATACGACCGAGGCTAAGACGCTCTTCCGTGAGGGTATCCAGGCGTTTAACGCCGGTGACCTGGATGAAGCTCGCCGCTTACTTGAGTCCGCCGTCTCGAAGGGGTTGAGCTCCCGCTCACTCAATTACAACCTGGGCGTTGTCTATTACAAACTCGGGCTTTACGAGGACGCAGAGCAAACCTTCCGGACCCTTATCCCCACCCGTCAGAAAGCGCTTGCCTACTACAACATCGGGTTGACCGCCCTGGCCCGTGAAAATCAGGACGCCGCAACACAAGCGTTCCAGAACGTGCTTGCGTCCGATCCTGACGACAACCTGATATCGCTCGCCACCCGTCAACTTGAACGCCTCGATCCAACGATGCATGCTGCCTCACCCAAAAAACGTTGGGCTGGCCTGGTTTCCATCGGGGGTGGCTATGAAGACAACGTTGCGCTGTTCCCGGATACCGCCCCCAGAAAGCTCGACAGCGGCTTTGTGGAAACTCTGGCGGCTGCCTCCTATTACCTCTATGGCGACTCTTCGGCGGGACTGCGTTCGGACATCAAGTTCTATTCGCGTCAGTACCCTTCCGAGCACACGTTTGACCTGCAGGTGATTCAGGCGGGTGCAAAATGGGTTCAGAAAACCGCACCGGGAGTGATCAGCGTAGGCCTTGGCGGCGACTATATATGGCGGGATCGGCGATCAAGGGAACGTCGCGCTCGCCTGATGGCCGGCATAACCACCCTCGACTGCCCAGGCCCCGGCGCGCGATGCCTGGTTAGAGCAGAGGCCACCCAGATTTTTCCGTTACCTGGATTCGATGCCTATCGGGGCCAGATGTACCGGCTTGATGCCCATTACCGTCTCCGGCCCGGGAACTGGACAGCGGAACTCAAATACCGGGCTGACTACAATGACCGGGACAATCTGGATACCGGAGAGGAGTTCTTCAGTGTGTCGCCCGAGCGACATGGCCTTGATGCAGGCATTGAGTACGACCTGACTGACCAACTGAGTGTTGAAGCCGGGGCGGGCTTTCGCTTCAGTTACTATCGTACGCCACACCAACTGATTGTTCCCGAGGGCCGACAAACGATACGTCGTGAAGACAAGCGTCATACACTGTCCGTTGGCACCACGTATCGTTTCTCTCGTCGAACATCTCTCAGTCTGGATCTGGACCGTATCGACAACAACAGCAACATCGATCGCTACAGCTACGATCGCCACACCGTCACCGCCAGCCTGGCCGTCGGATTCTGATACCAACCCACGTGCACACGTGACTGCCGGGCATCAGTAAACGTTATTCCGTTGCCGCTTTTGCGAAACCGGCCAGTGCTCCCTCTATCTTTTTGATGACCTGATCACAGCCTTCAATGTCGTGACGCTGTTTCAGATACTCCGGGTCGTTATAGCCTAACCAGACCGTTCCCTCACTGTCTTCCCAGATCAGCGCTTTCTGCGGCAAATCAATCGCCACACTCTGGGCACATTGCATCAGGGGCGTCCCTACCTTCGGGTTGCCAAAAATCACCACCTCGGTTGGGCGTAGTTCCAGCCCCGCCTTGCTGGCCCCCTCCGTGTGGTTAATGCGGTTCATCACCGTCATACCCTTGCTTTTAAGGGTCGAGACCAGCTTGTCCGCCGTCATCGCAACGCTGTGATTACTTTGCGTCGTTACCATTCCATCAGCCCCATCGGCACCGATCGCGGCCAGTGGCAGAATCAGCAAAGCTGCAAGGATCGGGATTCTGGTCCAGACTTTCATTACGCATCTCCTTGGAATATCGAACCACTCCAGCATAGGCCAGTTAACTCCGGCCTGCACAGGCCGCTCAAAATCAAAGTGATACGCTTCCACACAGAGTACGTAGAAACCCTTATAATTTTATAAATCCAAAAAACGAGGTCTTTATGACTCATGCGCTGAAGGGAGCCCTGCTTCCGCTCATTGCCATCATGGCTGGTTGTAGCCAGGGCGAATCTGAAACCGCATCCACCCATAAACCGGCCGAACAACTCGCGCCGCCGCAAGAGACCGGCGTACTGGAGGTGGCAACTCGCAACGGCGCCACCACCTACTATCTCGACCGCCACCAGAACCCCATTGGCCCAGAGTTCAGCCTGGTGTCACGCTTCGCCGAGAGCAAAGGCTGGACCGTCAACTGGACCATGCACGATTCAACCGCCGAGGTCTTGCAGGCGCTGGAGGCTGGCAACACGCATCTGGCGGCCGCCGGGCTGACCCACCTGCCATCACGGACAGAACGGTTCACACGCGGGCCCGCGCACACCGAAATCACCGAGCAACTGGTGTGTCATCGCGACATGCGACCCATGCCCAGAAAACCGGAAAGCATGCCTGAGGTCAGCATTGCGGTCACCGCCGATTCCAGCTACGTAGAAACTCTGAACAAGCTCGCCAGCGAACACGAAGGTATCACGTTCACCGAAGATGACAGCAGAACGACCGAAGTTCTGCTTTCTGAAGTCGCTGAGCAGGACATCGACTGCACCGTCGCTGACTCCAACATCGTTCAGGTCATGCGCCGCCACTTCCCCCACCTGGAAGTGGCCATGAACCTCACCCAGGGCAATAACCTGGGCTGGTACCTGCCAGCCGGTTCCGACGATCTGGCGGGATCCACCCGGGAATGGATGAACAGCACCGACGGTGACGAAGCCATCGGCTATATCGAGAGCCGCTATTACGCGTACATCGGCGAATTCGATTTCGTCGACCTGCGCGCCCTCAACCGCCGGATAGATGAGCGGCTTCCCGACTTTATTGACCGCTTCGCCGAAGCAGAAACCACAACCGGCATGCCGGCTGACTTGCTGGCGGCGCTGTCCTATCAGGAGTCCCACTGGGACCCGGCCGCAGTGTCACCCACCGGCGTTCGCGGCATCATGATGCTGACCCGGAACACCGCCGAATCCCTTGGCGTAATGGACCGTCTGGACCCCGTGGCGGCCATTGATGGCGGTGCCCGCTACCTGGCGGATCGCCATCGCCGGTTACCCGAAACCATTCCTGAGCCAGACCGCACCTTCCTTGCCCTGGCCAGTTACAACATTGGCCGTGGTCACCTGTTGGATGCCCGCCAGCTTGCGCGCGAGCTGGGCAAAAACCCTGACTCCTGGGACGATATGAAAGAAGTCCTGCCGCTGAAAGCCGACAAGCGCTACTACCCGAGTACCCGCTACGGCTACGCCCGTGGCTACGAACCGGTACACTATGTACAGCGCATCCGGAACTACCGTGATGTGATCAGCTCAGCGTTTGACTAACTTCCTGACAACACGGACTTACCCATGAAACGATGGATCTCACGGCTTGCCCTGCCCCTCCTGCTGCTGTTTACCAGTCAGGCGGCGGGGCAACCGGAGCCGATCAAAGTCGGCATCACCACTGTCCCGCCCTTTGTCATGGAAACCGACAGCGGCGAATGGGAAGGCATCAGTATCGATCTGTGGCGCCAGGTTGCCGATGGCCTGAACCGGGAATACACATTCGTTCCTCTCTCCTTCAGTGATCTACTGACGCAGGTCGAAAGCGGACAAGTCGACGTGGCGGTGGGAGCTCTCACCATGACCGCCGAACGGGAAGCGGCATTCGACTTCACCCACCCCTTCTACCAGACAGGCCTGTCCATCGCAGTACCTCCGGCGCCTGAGCAGGGGCTGCTCGCCAGCCTTCGCGCGCTGATCAGTTGGCAATTTATGAGCGTGGTTATCGCCCTGGGTGGCTTGCTTCTGGCTGTGGGATTTGTGCTGTGGCTGTTTGAGCGTCGGCGCAATCCGGAGCAGTTTGGTGGCACCGCGGTACAGGGAATAGGAGCGAGCTTCTGGTGGGCGGCTGTGACAATGACCACTGTTGGTTATGGTGACAAGGCTCCGGTGTCGCTGGCGGGCCGAATGGTTGCGTTGGTGTGGATGTTTGCCGGGTTGATCATGGTGGCAAGCTTTACCGCAGCGATTACCTCATCGCTCACCGTCAGCAACCTGCAATATCAGATTCAGGGCCCCGACGACCTCAACCGCGCCAACGTAGCCACCATCGCTAACACCGCCAGCGAGCAGTATCTGCAAGATCAGCGCATTCGGCACCAACTCTATCCAGACCTGACCAGCGCCATGCTCTCAGTCGCCAATGGTGAAACCGATGCCGTGGTCTACGACAGGGCCCTGCTGCAATACCGCAACCTGCAACTGGGGGACAAGAGGTTGACCCTGCTGCCCGGTATTTTCCAGCAGCAACTCTATGGGTTGGCCCTGCCGTCCGAAAGTCCATTGCGTGGGCCGGTGTCCGAGCAGATTCTTGAGGTCACGGAATCATCAGGCTGGAAGGACATTGTCCGGCGCTACCTGGGCCGCGAGTAATCCTGAAAACAGCCCGAGGCATCAATAGACCTTGGCACACCCCTCGGGCCGGGTTTTGAAGCGCTTGTGCAGCCATAGGTACTGGTCTGGCTGTTCACGAACGGTGTCTTCGATGTAACGACTCCAGGTTTCCGTATCGCTCTGTTTGCAGACACCAAATCCCTCCTGGATTGGCGAGAATATCACCCGGTAACGACCATCAGGCATCCGCAGATGGCTCACACAGATGACTGAGGCACCGGACACTCGAGCAATGTAGCTGGGTGAGGTAATACACCCGGCCTCGGTGCCAAAAAACGGCACAAACAGCTCGGTTTTCTTGCCAAAGTCCTGATCGCAGGCAAACCAGACTTCCCCGCCTTTTTTGAGGAACGACACCAACGGCCTCAACTCACGCTTGGTGAACGGGCGGATACCGAAGTGACGCCGGCGACCGTTTTCAATCATCCGGTCAATCACCGGATTATTGTTGGGGCGGTACATATACCCCGGTTTCTTCAGGTGACAGGCAATCAGCGGAAGCGCAAAGTCGAAAATACTGTAGTGCCCGCCGATTAACAGCACACCTTTACCTCTGGCCTGGGCTTCTCGCAGGTGCTCCAGCCCCTGAACCTCGGCGCCCTCGCAAAAGCCCGACATATCCCGCCACCAGGCGTGAATACTTTCCAGGAAACCACGGGTACAGGCCACAAAGTTATCCCGCACCAATCGCTCACGAGCGGCGTCATCAAGCTCCGGAAAACAGGTCGCAATATTGGTATTGGCCACCTTGGCCCGTGACGTCAGCTTGCCTTCCAGAAAACAGCCCAGCCGCCGGCCAAAACGCTGCTTGGCCGACATTGGCAGCAGGGCAAGCAGATAAAGCGTGAAGACCAGAAGCCACGAAGGCCAGAGAACCGGATGCCACAACGGCATATTCTTCTTATTTTTACGGCCGGACATACATCATTGCCTGTTCAAAAACGGGCAATGAGACTGCCATATTTTGCGGCAGATTTGTAGTTGCATTCATCAATGATCGAGCTGTGTCACACCTTCAAGAGCCAAACAGCGCTGAACGCAACGGCCTCATGAAACCGCGTTTTGGTTTGGTTTGCTGAACCGGCCGGCGACCATCGAACTCCAGGTAACCATCCTCGATAGGCTCAAACCTGAGAGTTTTCACATCCTCCAGATAGTTCTGGCTGACCTTCCAGGGGCCATGGGTTCCCTGCCTTGGCAACTTGTCGTCAGCCCGACGGATATAACCGGAATCCAGGCCGCCCATCATGGTGTCTCCGGCGCGACTGTCGCCGGTGTCACGGGGTATACAGACGCTCTGCCCCTTGCTGTCCATATGATTGAACAGGCGGCACAGGTATTCAGCCGCGATATCGGCTTTCAGGGTCCAGGAGATGTTGGTGTACCCGAAAATCATACCGGCGTTGGGTACGCCCTCCACCATTACGTTCTTGTAGATCACCTTGTCCCGCAGCGTGACCGGATGACCATCCACCACCAGGTCCATGCCACCCAGCATCTGGATATCCAGCCCAGTCGCCGGAATGATGATGTCGGCCTCCAGTTCCTTGCCGGATTTCAGCAGAATACCGTTTTTGGTAAAGCGTTCGATATGGTCCGTCTCAACCGACGCCTTGCCCGCCTTGATAGACTCAAACAGATCACCGTCCTTCACCACACACAGGCGCTGATCCCAGAGGTTGTAGCTGGGTGAGAAATGGCGCATATCGACCTTGCCATCCAGTTGCCGGCGTACCATGGCCAGGAACAACCGCCGCATGGCCTTGGGGTTCTTGCGGGAACGATTGAACAGCAGCCGTGCAATGCTGACGTTACGGGCACGGGTCAGCCGATAGGCGACATTGGCGGGCAGAACCTTCTGAAGGCCCAGCGCCACGGCGTCCCGGGATGGCAGCGGCATCAGATAGGTGGGCGAACGCTGCAACATGGTTATGTGAGCGGTTTCCTCCGCCATCGTTGGCACCAGGGTGATGGCCGTGGCACCACTGCCAATCACCACCACACGTTTGCCGGTATAGTCCAGGTCCTCAGGCCAGTGCTGCGGATGCACAATCTGGCCGCCAAAATCGGCCTCGCCAGGGAAGTCGGGCTTATAGCCGGCATCGTAGTTGTAATACCCTGTGCAGCCCACCAGAAAGCTGGCGGTAAAGGTAACGGTTTCGCCGGTGGCTTCCTTGCGGGCCGTCAGTGTCCAGCACTTGTCTGTGCCTGACCACTCAGCGGAAACAACCGCCAGGCCATACTGAATATGCTGTTCAACGTTGTTTTCCCTGGCGGTATCGTGAACGTACTGCTTGATCGACGGGCCATCCGCCAACACCTTGCCCCCGGTCCAGGGGCGGAAGTTGTAGCCAAAGGTGTACATGTCGGAATCGGAACGGATACCCGGGTAGCGGAACAGATCCCAGGTGCCTCCAAGGGACTCACGGCGCTCAATGATGGTGAAAGACTTACCCGGGCACTCTCGTTTGAGGTGACAGGCCATGCCAATGCCGGAAACGCCGGCGCCGACAATCAGTACGTCTACATGTTGTTCGCTCATAACCACCCTGTCGGCATCTGCCGTTGTTTTATCAACATTTCAGCGCGGATCACACGCCAACAGGATGAGAATAGCCCAGGAGGGAAAACGCCGAAATTGGCCCCATGCGATGAATTCGGCGCCGTTTCGGTCAGTTCTGTCAGCTCGTTTGAGCCTGTTGCAGTCTGCCTCAGTCCGGGCGCGGCACGTTGAGAATGTCGCCTAGCGTGCCGTATTCGCTGCCCCCCAAACGTGAAATCGGGTCGATGCCCTTGGCATCAATAATGTAACGCCCCTGATCGTTAATGCTGGCAACCTGATCATCCACAAACACCTTCTTGATGTTGCCAAACACCAGCGACTGCGGCGTGTCACCCATTTCAATGACCTCTCGCAACTCGCAGTAAAACGCCACCAGGCACCCCTCGACCCGGGGCATCGGCCAGCCTTCTTCCTGCACCAACTTCATATCCAGTCGGTCCAGTTCAGACTGGCCGTGGTCCAGATGGCGGGACGACTCCGTCATGGCTTGAGCCTGGCTGCGGCTCCCAATGTGCACCACAAACTGCTTACGAGCCTCAATATTCACCCGCGTGTCCTTGAAGCTACCATCGCTGGGCTTCTTGCCCACAGACACCATCAGGATTGGCGGCTTACCGGTGACCACGGTAAAGAACGAATACGGCGCCAGGTTGTAGTCATCCCCCGGATTCTGCGACAACACCCACGCCACCGGCCGCGGGATGACGGTCTGGGTCAGGATTGGGTGGATGTGCTGTGCCTCGATCGACTCAAGGTCTATAAGCATTCGTGTTTCCTTCATGCAGTGAAAAGCAGGGAAAGGGGCCTACCGAATGAGCAATGTATTAGGCATGAGCCTCTCAAAGTGACACGCCGCGCTGGATAGCGCGAAACTCACAGCCGTGGCCAAGAATACACACCAATGATGCGCAGATGAATGAGATCACTGGTATTTGAGGGCAGCACTTGGGAAGCCTATAAAAGGATGCGAGAGATCTCAAGCCCTTCCCAGCGCCTGGTTCTTAGAATTATTTGTCGCGGCCATCAACTGACCCGTCAGGCCACCTCGGCCGACACCTGAAATTGCCCAGTCAGTCTTTGCAGCTTGGTGGCTGAGGCTTGGGTGCGCTCGGAGCTGAGCATCAACTGCTCGACAACCCCATTCATGATGGCTGCACTTTCAGCCACACCCGCCGTTTGGCTACTTTGTTGATGATTGGTGTCCTCAATGCCCGAAATGGCTCGGAACAGCTTTTCCACCATGTCGTGCAGCGCCGAGTTATCGTCCGCTGCGGCCTCAACCTTGCGAAGTCGCTCCTCCATCTCCGACATGCCACCCTCCATCGTCACCACAGCCCGACGGGTTTCCTCCTGCACATTGTCCAACCGCTCGCCAATGTCTTTGGTGGCCTGGGCGGTTCGGCTCGCCAGCTGTCGGACCTCATCGGCAACCACAGCAAAGCCCCTGCCAGATTCTCCCGCACGGGCGGCCTCGATGGCGGCGTTCAGCGCCAGAAGATTGGTCTGAGCCGCGATGTCATTGATCACCAGCGCTGTCTTGCTGATTTCCTCTGTGCGATCGTTGGCCGCCCGAATACATTCCGCCGAACGATTGATAACGTCCCGAATACTCTGGGTTTCCTTGCTAACCAGGGCAAACTGCTCCCGCGCCCGCTCCACCACATCCTCCATTCCCGAGCGCATTTCCTGCGCCGTGGTAGAAGCATTTTTGATCTCGTTCTCCTGTTCAGTGGCACCACGCACCATATCTTCGATGTGCGTCAGTACTTCACGAATCCGCTCGTCGGCCAGTTGGTTCTGGTTCATCAATTGATCGCTGGCCTGGCGGGAGTCCGCAGCCAGGGAAAGCACCTGACCAACCATGCCATCAAGGCTGTCGATGAAACTGTTAATCCAGCGGGCCAGATCCCCGGTCTCGTCCCGACGCATACGGGACAGGTCCATACGCTGGCGCAGGTTGCCTCCCCCTTCTGCAATGTTTCTGATCACATCCGCCATAGTGCCCAACTTTTCCGAGAGAGGTTTAGCCGAAGATGCCCGAAACAGCATCACCGTGACCAAGGCGGCCAATGCATTCACGGTGCCTTCCAACCATAGGGGAACGCCACTCCAGGCGAGCCCAAAATTGATAGACCAGAGCAGCCCCATGAAGATGGTCAGGCGCGCTGACAGGCTCCAGGAGATAGAACGCCGACGGTAGACCTCTTCGAGATCTCCCTCGCACATCATGCCCCACCGATCCGGTGAGCCAGGCATCTGAACCGTCACGCCCTTGCCGATTACTGGAATATGGCGATAATCCGAGTAGCCCGGGTACTTCACGTAGAGATTCTCGCCCCTGGCGATGGTTTCCCGAACACCGGGATGCAGTTGCCCCGTGGCGGGGTCGGTGAAGCGAATTTCGAATTCGGTGTGTTCACGTACACCCACCGTGCCGAACCCCGTGCGAATGCCATCTTTCAGGTTGTCACCGTGGCTGAACGTGGCGTCTTCGAAGCGGGACCGTGAAAGCGCAGTCCCGGTCAGGATGGTGTTGTCGAACTTGCTGTCAATCATGAACAGGTAGTTGTCACCCGATTCCTCAAACACGTGCCCTGCTTCGCGCTGAATAAGGTCGCTCATCACGTCATTGGGAATACGTGCACAGATGGCCGCCTGACGCCCCTCTTTCAACGTCACGGGCTGGTAGAACATCAGAGTCACGGCATCATGGAAGCGAGAGGTCGTAGCCCCGAGAGCCAGGGTAACAGGGTCCTTGTGGGGGCCATGGAGAAAACGCGACCGGACCCCGGCCTCAACCGCTTTCTGGGGAAGGTCCCGTTTTCCGCGGCGCCCCGTTGCGGAGGACTCCAGCACGGCACCGTCCGCGTTCACCACGAAGAGTTCAGAGATCTCCCGGAGTCTGCCGGACGAGGCCTGGAGCAACTCCCTGACGCCCTCATCAGCCTGCCCGTCAAGCCGGGCTGCCAGTGTTTCTAGAAAGGACCACTTGTTATCCGCCCAGGCAATCAGAGCATCACGCCGTGTTCGGGCGATACTCTCGAAAATCTGTTCATTGGTGTCATACATATTCCTGTTCAGAAAACAGGACCAGCCCATGGCAAGCTTGCCCGTTGCGCCCCAAACCGGTAACCAGCTTCGCTCTGCACCGGTCAGTTTCATAGTTTCGCTTTTCAGGGTCATTTACGCCTCCTCCAATCCGTACACCAGGACCGCAAGGCACAATGCCGGTGCAGCCAATCCGGAACACAAGGGCTTGTAGCAAGGTTCAGGCCGAATCAACCTGATGGCGCTAGGAAACCAATTATTCCGCTGAATGCCTGGACTCGGAAGATAGAGTTGGAAATGGGAAAATCACAGAATTGCGCCCTGCGAACGCACGACGATCAATCACAGGACAAGGCATGCACCGTTTTGGGGCGCTGAACGGCGGCCACACATTCTAGGCCAAGGGGTCGCCGGCGTTCGTAGTCCGCTGGGTTGAACGGCTATAAAAAAGCCCCCGAAGTGGGGGCAAACACGTGACAGTGACTGTCGGTTTGGCACAGCCTTAGTGGCTGATCATCCAAGGCCGCATGGAGGGGAACATTTTCTTCCCGTCAGCGGTATAGAACAGCATCGACTTTCCGGGTTTTGGCAAGCCACAGCCGCAACTGCGGCCGTGCTCAGGGTCCTGCTCCCGGCGATCGGCGGTGGAGAACACCGGTTCGTGGCGGGACTTTTCGTTTCGGTCCTGGGCAGTGCGCCTGGCAGGGTCCATGTTTGCGATTTCCGGGGGTAGCACAATCACTCGTGGCGAAAGCACCTGGCAAGTGGGACATGCCATCGGTTTTGCGCTGTCTTCCATCGTTGCCAGAGTGTGGAACAAACCGTGTTCCCGGCATTTGTAGTCGTATACGGGCATGGTGACTACTCCTTGTCTTTCGACAGAGGTACGTCCATTCCGCCACTGGTCATTTTCTTCGGACCCTCTGCGGATGGATTGATGTCGAAATCAAAGATACCTGTGGGCAGCCAGAGTGTGGCGCAGGCGTTCGGAATATCCACCACGCCGCTGATATGGCCCTCTACCGGCGCGCAACCCAGAATCGCGTAGGCCTGGGCCCTGGTGTAGCCAAACTTGGTCATGTATTCGATGGCATTCAGGCAGGCCTGGCGATAGGCCACATGCACGTCCAGGTAATGCTGGCCACCGTCTTCATCAACCGAGATCCCTTCAAAGATCACGTAATCGTCGTAACGGGGTTTGATCGGGCTTGGTTTGAACACCGGGTTCTTGATGCCGTATTTCTTAACGCCATCCTTGATCAGGTTCACCCGCAGGTGAATCCATCCAGCCATTTCGATGGCACCACAGAAGGTGATTTCGCCATCGCCCTGGCTGAAGTGCAAGTCGCCAACCGACAGGCCTGCACCATCCACGTAGACCGGAAAGTAAACCTTGGAACCGCGGGAAAGGTCTTTAATATCACAGTTACCACCATGTTCCCGGGGCGGTACGGTGCGAGCACCCTCAGCACCGGCCGCTTTGGCGGCGTCGCCTTTCAGCTGGCCCATGTGGGCGGTATCTCCGTTGGGCAGGGTGGCCAGTTCCGGCACCCGCTCCGGGTCTGTCGCTACCAGTCCTGCTTCACGTTTGTTCCAGGTGTCCAGCAGATCCTTGGAGGGCAGGCAGCCTATCAGTCCCGGGTGAATCAGGCCGGCAAACTCTACGTTCGGAATGTGGCGCGATTTGGTGAACATGCCGTTGAAGTCCCAGATGCTTTTCTGGGCGTCCGGAAAGTGTTCAGTCAGGAAGCCGCCACCGTTCTGCTTGGAGAAAAAGCCGTTGAAGCCCCACTGGCTCTCTTCAAAAGTGCCAATGTCGAGAATATCCACTTCCAGCAAGTCACCCGGCTCGGCGCCTTCCACCCCGATCGGGCCAGACAGGAAGTGCACCTGGCTGAGGTCCACATCCCGCACATCGTCGGCGTTGTCGTCATTTTTGATCTGGCCACCGGTCCAGTCATAGCATTCCACGATGAAGTCATCACCGGGTTTAACGGTGGCCACCAGCGGAATATCCGGGTGCCAGCGGTTGTGGATTTTGTCGTTCTCGTAAGCCGACTTGTTCAGATCAATCTTGATAATAGTTTCAGCCATAACGGGCGCTCCTTGGTGTTGGCTTGCACAATTTGGTAACGGTTTTACTATCCGAGATCCCGCGCCCCGGAGGTATTCGCAAAATGCCCCCCACACCTACGTCATTCGACGTATTGGTGCACGGTGACCGCCCCATTCTGAGTATCGGCCTCAAACCGCTGACACTCAGGATGCGCCAACAGTGCTCTGGCTACAGCGGGCTCCAGACGCTGGCGAAAAGCCCGCAACATCTCCCGGGCTCCATAACGGGCATCGTAGCCACAGCACAGTTCGCTCCTAAGCTTAGTTGACAGTGACAGCACTGCATGTTTTTTGCCCAGCCGCCGGTTGAGCCCCACCAACTCGATGTCCAACAGTGCTTCGAGCCAGTTATCAGCAAGGCTGTTGAAGGTAAGGATCTGATCAATACGGTTCAGGAATTCAGGGTCGAAATGCCGACGCAGAGCGACATCGCGCAAGTACCCACCCTCACCGGCCGACAACCTGAGCCAGCGGCGCCAACCTTTCTGATAACGCTGTTGGTGCGCCTCAGCATCCAGAGCTCCGGCATTACTGGTCATGAATATCAGAGTGTTGCTGAAATCGACTTCCCGGTTACCGGAGGGAAACATCAGCCGGCCGGTGTCCAGAACGTTCAACAGGGCGCGGACGACTTCCCGGCTGGCTTTCTCGATTTCATCAAACAACACAATGCCGGGCTTGCTGAACGAGCCCTGTACTTTGTCCAGATCAAACAGGCTGTGGCCTTCCTTACTGCCCACGTAGCCCGGCGGCGCGCCGGTAAGTGCGGCGGTATAGTGCTCCTGAGCCAAGGTGTTCATATCGATGCGGCACAGGCCATCCCGGCTGCCATGAATGGCTTCTGCAATCAGCCGCACGGTTTCGGTTTTCCCCACACCAGTGGGCCCAAGGAACAGATGCACCGCGAGCGGACGGTTTTCTTCGCCGATGTCGGCTTTCACTCGCACCAGCATGGATTCCATGGCTGTCAGGGCATCGTCCTGGCCAACGATGTTCTCCCGCAGGCGGGACATGACGACATCTGGCTCAAAGCGAAACCGGGAAGCACGAACCGGGCCTGAGGCAGCCCGGTTCTGTTTTATGGATTCCCGGTTGGCTTCCAGCCGTTCGTTGATAAACGGCATCAGCAACTCCCGGCATTAAGCGCCTGCAGATTTTTCTTTACCGTCGAATGGCAGCTCACCCACCGGACATTCAGCGGTGCCCACGGTTTTGCGAGTCATTGCTTCAACGTTTTCCTGTGCCTTTTGAGCGTCCATCACCCAGGTGCGATAGAACTCGAACGGGCAGTCGGCTACGCCTTTGTCGCCATCGCCGGAGTTGTGAACACCGGTGTAGCCCCGGTGCAGCAGTTTGAACAGGTGGTTTTGTGACTGGTCATTCTGGCGTGCGTCGCGGATCTGACTGATCGAAAGCTGGGCATACTGAATTCCCATATCTTCCTCGCCACACTCTCCGAGAGTGCGGCCATCAAAGCCGATAATGGCGGAGTGGCCGAAGTAGGAATACACCCCATCAAAACCGGAGGCGTTTGCCACGGCCACATAACAGTTGTTGGCCCACGCCATGCTCTTGGACATCATCACCTGCTGCTCCTTGGCCGGATACATATAGCCCTGGCAGCGAACGATCAGCTCGGCACCTTTCATTGCACAGTCCCGCCATATTTCCGGGTAGTTGCCGTCATCGCAGATGATCAGGCTGATCTTCATACCCTTGGGGCCTTCGCTGACGTAAGTGGTGTCCCCCGGATACCAGCCTTCAATCGGGCACCAGGGAATACATTTGCGGTATTTCTGGACGATCTCACCTTCATTGTTGATGAGAATCAGGGTGTTATAGGGTGCCTTACTGGGGTGCTCCTCATGCCGTTCGCCGGTTAGTGAGAAGATACCCCAGGTATTGGCCTCACGGCAGGCGGCAGAGAAGATGGCGGTTTCGTCGCCGGGAATCGTGGCAGCCGTTTCCATCATCTCGTCATTGTCGTACATGATGCCCATGGTGCTGTATTCCGGAAACACCACGAGGTCCATGCCGGGCAGGCCCACTTTCATACCCTTGATCATGTTGGCAATCTGGCGGGCGTTGTCCAATACCTCGGCTTTGGTATGCAACCGGGGCATCTTGTAGTTCACCACCGCCACACCGACGGTGTCGTTACTGCTGGAAATATCACCGTGTCTCATTAATTCGCTCCTCGTTAAACCGCCAGGTAACTGGCAATCTTTTCCTGGTCTGCTTCAGCCCTGTTCTCTTCGTGCACGATGGTTCCCTTCTCGATCACCAGAATCCGGTCCGCCGCGTCCATCACAAAGCTCAGGACCTGCTCAGAGACAACTATCGACAAACCGCGCTCATCGCGGATACGCCGTAGTGTCTGAGCGATCTCTTTGATGATATTGGGCTGAATGCCTTCGGTGGGTTCGTCAAGCAGCAGCACCTTGGGCCGCGTGGCCAGTGCGCGGGCAATGGCGAGCTGTTGCTGCTGACCACCAGACAGATTACCGCCGCGCCTGTTCTGCATTTCCTTCAGTACCGGAAACATCTCGTACAGATCCTCCGGTACCTTCTTTTCACCCACGGCGGACAGGGCCGTTTCAATGTTTTCCCTTACCGTAAGGGTTGGAAAAATCATCCGGCCCTGAGGCACAAAACCAATGCCAGCCCTTACCCGCTGGAAGCTCTTCAGGTTGGAAATGTTGGAACCATCCAGGCTGACCTCACCGCCTTTGGTGGGGGTCATGCCTACCAGGGATTTCATCAGCGTGGTCTTGCCCATGCCGTTGCGGCCCACCACGGCCACAATCTCGTTTTTTCCCACCTCAAGGTTCAGGTCCCCGATGATGGTGCTTTGGCCATAGGCCACCGAATGATGTTTGACGCTCAGCATGCTCAGTGCCCCAGATAGACTTCGATGACTTTCGGGTCCGACTTCACGTGCTCAATGGACCCTTCCGAAAGAACCTTGCCCTGGTGCATCACGGTCACCCGGTCGGCGATGTCACCAACGAACTGCATGTCATGCTCGATCACCAGTACCGTATGGTCCCGGGTGATCACCCGGAGCAGTTCGGCGGTTTTCTTGCGCTCGGCCACCGACATTCCGGCCACCGGCTCATCCAGCATCAGCAGATCCGGCTTCTGGATCAGCAGCATGCCGATCTCCAGCCACTGTTTCTGACCGTGGCTGAGCGAGGCCGCCGGTTCGTTCAGGGCGTCCGTCAGGAAGATGGTTTCTGCCACCTCTTCCACAGCCTCAACTACCGCCCGGTCCCGCTTGAAGGCCAGCGCCCCCATCACGCTGTGGCCCTGCGGGTAGGACACCTCGAGGTTTTCAAACACAGTCAGATCTTCAAACACCGATGGTGTCTGAAACTTCCGGCCCACACCGGAATGAACGATCTGGTGTTCCTTGAGTTTGGTCAGCTCCTTGCCGGCAAACTTGATCGAACCGGCAGTCGCCTTGGTTTTGCCGCAGATCAGATCGAGAACGGTGGTTTTGCCAGCACCATTGGGGCCGATAATGACCCGGATTTCCTTGGGGTCGAGGTAGAAAGACAGGTCATCCACGGCCTTGAAGCCGTCGAATGATACGGTCAGGCCCTCAACCGCCAGCAGAAAATCCGTGCCTTTGCTTTTGGCTGCACTCATCAGGATTTCTCCGGGCTGTAGGTATTGATCATCGGATCATAATCGTCAGCCTTTTCAGCACCAGGCTTGGTGGCCGAAGGCTCGGCGGTGGCGTTAGCCACAGGCGCTTTGCGTTTGAACAAGCGCTCTTCCAGGGGCATGACATAGCTGCGGTAAAGTCCTGCCAGGCCGTTCGGGAATGCCAGCACCACACCAATAAACAGAGCCCCCATGGCAAAAGGCCAGAGTTCCGGGAAGGATTCGGAAAAGCCACTTTTGGCGGCATTCACCAACAAGGCACCGTAAACCGCTCCGAGAATGGACAACCGGCCTCCAAGCGCACAGAAGATGACCATCTCGATGGAGGCAACAATGCCGATGAAGGACGGCGACATGAAGCCAACAATCAGGGTGAACATTGCGCCGCCGATACCAGCGAAGGCCGCCGCCAGGCAGAACACGAAAATCTTGAAGGCAGCCACGTCATAGCCTGAAAAGCGCACCCGCATTTCCTGGGCATTCATCGCCACGAGAATGCGGCCCAGTTTCCGGTTCTGGACAAGCCGTGCCACGAACAGGCAAAGGAACAGCATTCCGACACAGACGAAGTACAGGGCGGTCCGTGCCTCATCGGTGCGGATATCCCAGTCCTTCAGGGTCTGCAGATCGGTAATGCCGTTTACGCCACCGGTGTACCCCTGTTGTCCGATAATCAGGATGGTCAGGATTGCGGCAATGGCCTGGGTGATGATGGCAAAGTACACGCCACCTACACGGCGGGTGAACATTGCAAAACCGATCACGAAAGCCAGCAGAACGGGCACGCCAATAACCGCGATCAACGTGAACGAGAAGCTATGGAACGGTTCCCAGAACCACGGCAGCTCGGTGAGCTGGTTCCAGTCCATGAAATCCGGAATGCCCGGGGTGGACTGGATCGCCGTCGCCTCTGGCGTGGAGGCTTCCAGCTTCAGGAACATCGCCATGCAGTATCCGCCCAGGCCGAAGAACACGCCCTGGCCCAGGCTGAGGATGCCGGCTTTACCCCAGCACATCACCAGTCCGATCGCCACGAAGGCGTATGTCAGGTACTTACCCACCATGTTCAGCCGGAACGGGTCCAGAGCCAGCGGCAGGATGACAACCAGCAGACACGCCAGCGCCAGGTAATACAGGCCCTCGCGGGAGCCGAACCATTTCAGGGGGGATGAACTCTTCATGACAATCTCCTAGCGACGGACCTTGAGGGCCATGAGTCCTTCTGGACGCAGCATCAGAATGCCGACGACAACCAGCAGGGTGAGAACCTTGGCCATGGAACCACTCAGGAAAAACTCCATGGTGGACTGGGCCTGGGAAATGCCGAAGGCGGAAATAATGGTGCCAATCAGGCTTTGGGCGCCGCCGAAGACCACCACCAGGAAGGTATCGACAATGTAGGCCTGCCCGGACGACGGCCCGGTGGAACCGATCATGGTGAACGCGGCGCCAGCAATCCCGGCGATACCGCAGCCGAGGGCAAAGGTTGCGCGGTCGATACCAGCACTGTTGATACCAACAGCCTCAGCCATAGGACGGTTCTGAACCACAGCCCGCACGTTCTTGCCCCAGCCGGAGCGGTACATGAGCAGGTAAACGGCGACTGCAATGGAGAGCGCGATGATCATCACGAACAAGCCGTTGATCGGCAGTTCCACCAAATCGGTCACCTGGAAGGCGCCCATCATCCATTCAGGAAGATCAACGCCCACTTCGCGGGCACCAAAGATGGAGCGGTAGGCCTGCTGCATGATCAGGCTCAACCCCCAGGTGGCCAGCAAGGTATCGAGTGGCCGGTGGTAGAGATGCCGTATCATCAGCCACTCAACGAGTGCTCCCAAGGCAGCGCATATCAAAAAGGCCAGGATGATGGCGAAGAAGAAGTAACCGCCAAACAGTCCGGGCAGGTAGGACTGGAAAAAACTCGACGTCAGGTAGGTGGTGTAGGCACCGAGGATCATGAATTCCCCATGGGCCATGTTGATCACGCCCATCTGACCAAAAATGATGGCCAGGCCCATTGCCATCAGTACGAACACTGAAAACAGGGAGAGCCCGGCAAACCCCTGCATGGCAAATATCGACATCAATTCACTGCTGGTGTAGCCATCGAACATGACCCTTCTCCCCTTCAAACCAACATGCTTTGCGTTGCGGAGGCGATGAAGGCCGGCGCGCGGTGGCGCCGGCCATTCCGTTTTACTGGTAACCTTCCGGGAACGGGTCTGGCTCCATCAGCTCTTCTGTTTCGTGAACCACCTTGTACTGACCATCAAGCTGGGCCTGGCCAATCCGGGTCTTGGACCACAGGTGATGGTTTTCGTGGATGCGTACGTAACCTTCCGGCGCCTTGGTGAATTCGATGCCTGCGAACTCTTCGCGAATCTTGTCGATGTCGAAAGAGCCGGCCTTTTCAACCGCCGCTTTCCACAACCAGGGACCGAGATACGCGGCCTGGGTAACGTCGCCGATCACCATGTCATCGCCGTAGGTTTCCTTGAAGGCCGCAACAAACTCCTTGTTGTTGGGGTTGTCCAGGCTCTGGAAGTACTTCATGGAGGCGTAGATACCTTCCACGTTGTCGCCGCCGATACCGCGGATTTCGTCCTCGGTTACGGAGATCGTCAGCAGCAGCGGTTTCTCGTCGGTGAAATCAACACCGGCGGCTTTCATCTGCTTGTAGAAGGCCACGTTGGAACCGCCCACCACGGACGCGAAGATCACGTCGGGCTTCTTGAGCTTGATCTTGTTGATCACCGAGTTGAACTGGGTGTGGCCCAGTGGGTAATACTCTTCACCCACAACTTTCAGGCCCAGCTTATCGATGTGCTTGCGGGCGATCTTGTTGGAGGTTCGCGGCCAGATGTAGTCGGATCCGAGCAGGTAAAAGCTCTTGGCGCCCTTTTCCTTTACCGCCCAGTCGATACCCGCAAGAATCTGCTGGGTCGCTTCCTGGCCGGTGTAAACCACGTTCGGGGACTGCTCAAGACCTTCATAGAAGGTGGGGTAATACAGCATGCCGTTGTACTGTTCGATCACCGGCAGGATGGCCTTGCGTGACGCAGAGGTCCACGCGCCAAAGATCGCGGCCACATTATCCTGACGCAGAAGCTTGCGGGACTTTTCGGCAAACGTCGGCCAGTCGCTGGCGCCGTCTTCCTGAACAAACTCTATCTGGCGACCCAGAACACCACCAGACGCGTTTATCTGTTCAATCGCCAGCTTTTCCGCCTGCACCGAGCCAATCTCACTGATTGCCATGGTGCCGGTGATAGAGTGCAGTATACCAACCGTAACGGTGTCATCCGTCACCGCCAGATCGGTTGTATTGACTTCTGCCGTACTGGGTGTCGCCGCTTGCGCGGAGGTAGCCAGCATAACGGACGCCGCCAGTGTCATCAGACTTTTTCTAAACCCTGGCCTCTTGCCAGGCGATCGTATGCTGGCGTTTTTATCTGTCGTACCCATGGTGATTCCTCGCAGTGTTTGAAATCCGGTACCGCGCTTTTCATCGAAAGCACAGCGTCCACATCAAACATTCTGCTTGCGCCCTTTAAGGGAGCCCATTCGGCAATCACCCCAGCACACTACGTCATTTGACGCATTCCTGATTCCGGCAATACAGGCTAAAACGCGGGTACACGATTTAAATGTGTCCGCTTTTTCTTGCGTTCCTGTCCATGGCACGAAAATTGTTGGTGTTTTCAGGTCCGGTGCACCGCGCCACGCAACCGCACTTATTTTCGGGCACTCCTTATCCAGCGACACAGGCAACACAACGATGGCCGCACGACAAAGCATTTTCCGTGTAAGGCGCAATTACAATCAGTGGGTGGCTAACCAGACGCTCGAAGACTACGCCTTGCGGTTTACCGCAAAGAGTGCTCGGCGCTGGTCCGCCGCCCGCGTTACTAATACGGCTCTGGGAGCGATTTCCTTTCTGGCGCTGGAAGCCATCGGTGGGGCCATCACTATCCACTACGGATTCAACAACGCAGTCGCGGCCATCTGCGCCGTAGCGCTGATCATTTTTCTGACCGCTATACCCATCAGCTACTACGCCGCTCGCTATGGTGTTGATATAGACCTGCTTACCCGAGGCGCCGGCTTCGGCTACATCGGCTCCACCATCACCTCGCTGATCTACGCCTCATTTACGTTTATCTTTTTCGCAATCGAAGCAGCGATCATGGCCATGGCGCTGGAGCTGCTGCTGGATATACCGTTGGTAATCGGTTATCTCATTTGTTCGGTGGTGATTATCCCCCTGGTCACCCACGGCATAACCGCCATCAGCAAGTTCCAGCTCTGGACCCAACCGGCATGGATTGTGCTGCAGCTGCTGCCGTTTGTTTTCATCATCTACATGGACGCCGGCTCGGTGTCGGACTGGACGCAGTTTGAGGGCACTGCTCCCAATCAGGGCGGCGAGTTCAACCTGCTGCTTTTTGGGGCAGCGTCGGCCGTGGTGTTCTCGTTGATTGCACAGATTGGCGAACAGGTCGATTTCCTGCGTTTTGTGCCTGAGCCTGAGCAAGGGCAGCGTTTGCGGTGGTGGACGGCGGTGATGGCCGGTGGGCCTGGATGGATCGTCATTGGTGCGTTGAAAATCCTGGCGGGCTCGTTCCTGGCTGTACTGGCCCTGAACCATGGCGTGTCGGCACTGGATGCCTCCGACCCAACCCGCATGTACATGGTGGCATTCGGCTATCTCTCGTCGTCTCCGGAAGTGGCGCTGGCCATCGCGGGCATCTTTGTCATTCTTTGCCAGGTCAAGATCAACGTCACTAACGCCTATGCAGGCTCCATTGCCTGGTCGAATTTTTTCTCACGTCTGACGCACAGCCATCCGGGCCGTGTGGTGTGGCTGGTCTTCAACGTGACCATTGCCTTGCTGGTGATGGAGTTGGGTGTTTATCGCGCCCTGGAAGAGACTCTGGGCTTTTATGGCGTCGTAGCGGTGGCGTGGGTGGGCTCCCTGGTGGCCGACCTGGTGATCAACAAACCACTGGGCTTCAGCCCGAAGCACATCGAGTTCAAGCGGGCACACCTGTACGACATCAACCCCGTTGGTGTCGGTGCCATGATACTGGCCTCGGTCATTGGTATGGTGTGCCACGGTGGCGCCATTGGCGACGTACCCCAGGCGCTGTCACACTTCATTACCCTGGGTTCAGCATTGGTGATCGCGCCCGTCATTGCCTGGCGTACTCGTGGGCGCTTCTATACCGCACGCCCATTCGTGCCCATCGCCACTGACCGACAACTTGTCGCCTGCTGTATCTGCGAACACGAATTCGAGCCGGAAGACGTGACTGGCTGCCCGGCCTATGCCGGCAATATCTGCTCGCTGTGCTGCTCCCTTGATGCCCGCTGCGGCGATTTCTGTAAACCCGGTGCAGGTTATCGGCATCAGCTGCAGCAGTTTTTTGGCCTGTTTATTCCCGAGTCAGTGCTCTCAAAACTACACTCGCGCATTGGCCACTTCCTGACGTTGTTGTTCCTGATCAACGGTCTGTCCGGGCTTCTTCTGGCACTGATATACGCCAAGACACCGGTGAACTCGCCCACCGAAGCCGCGCTGCTGTCGATCACCCTGTGGAAGGTGTTCTTCGTGCTGATCATTATCACCGGCGTGGTGTGCTGGCTGTTTGTGCTGGCCCATGAAAGCCGCGTGGTGGCCGAGGAGGAGTCCCAGCGACAGACCCGTCTTCTGACTGAGGAAATCGTGGCCCACGAGCGCACGGATCAGGCCCTGCAACAGGCCAAGGAGCACGCAGAAGCGGCCAACGGCGCAAAGAGCCGCTACCTGACTGGCATCAGCCACGAGCTGCGTTCACCGCTGAACGCAATCCTGGGTTACGCCCAGCTGATGGAGAACGACACCGCTATCCCCGACAACCGCAAGGACGCACTGGGTGTCATACGCCGCAGCGGTGAGTATCTGGCAGACCTAATCGAAGGCCTGCTGGACATCTCCAAGATCGAAGCCGGGCGGCTGGACCTGCACCGGGACGAAGTGCGTATTGACCTGCTGATGGAGCAACTGGTGCACATGTTCCGGCTGCAAGCGGAAGAGAAAGGGCTGGCTTTCAGTTACCACGGCCCTACCCGCTTACCCGAACTGGTGACCACGGATGAAAAGCGCCTGCGGCAGATACTCATCAACCTGCTGTCCAATGCGCTCAAATACACCGACAACGGCAGCATTTCGTTAACCCTGAAATATCGCAGCCAGGTGGCTGAGTTCACGATAAAGGACACCGGTGAAGGTATCGCCGAAGAAAACATCGAGCGCATATTCCGACCTTTCGAGCGTATACGCACCCCCGGACAAAGTCGCACCGGCACCGGGCTCGGGCTCACCATCACCCGGCTGTTGACCGAAATCATGGGCGGCGATCTCTCTGTAGAGAGCACGCCCGGGGAAGGCAGTACCTTCCGCGTCAGCCTGATGCTGTCCAGCCTGCATACCCCCCGCCCGGAATCCATGACATCTCCGGCCCGGCGCATTTATGGCTACAAAGGCCCGCGACGCAAGATCATGGTGGTGGATGACGAGTCCTCCCACCGCCAGGTGATCCGAGCCATGCTAGCTCCGCTGGGTTTTGAGATTGTCGACATCGGCAACTCCCTGGCGGTGGTGGATGCCATCGACAACAGCCATCCCGACTTGGTGTTACTCGATGTCTCCATGCCCGGTTACAGCGGCTGGGATATCCTTACGCAATTGCGAAGCAACAACCATCAGGTGCCCGTGGTCATGGTATCGGCCGACGCCAGCGAAGGACGCAACCGGCCGGAATCACCCACCCTGCACAACGGTTACATCATCAAGCCGGTGCGCTTGAACCTGCTGCTGGACCACATCGCCCGGCTGCTTACCCTCGACTGGCGCTTCGAGAAAAGCCCGGAACCGCTGGCAGCCACCATTACGCCCGAATCGGAAACGCTGATTCTGCCCGCGGCTGAACATCGCGCCGCGCTGGTGGGGCTGGCCACCATCGGCCACAAAAAAGGACTTCTTGAGGCACTGCACGGACTCCGTTACCGGAGCGAGGCCGATCCGGTGTTTGTAGAAGAACTTGTGAAGCTCACCAACGACTTCCAGTTCGAAAAAATCATCGATTTGATCAAGGTGACGGAACATGAGCACACCTGAAGCCCGAAAGACGGTCGTTATGGTGGTGGACGATGCAGTTGACTGCATTCGCATGATCAACGACGCCCTGGAAAGTGCCGGCATGACGGTATTGATTGCGCTGGAAGGCAGCCAGGCCCTGACCATCAGTCAGAACATCACCCCGGACATTGTGCTGATGGACGCCATCATGCCCAACATGGATGGCTTCGAAACCTGCCGTCGGCTGAAGCAGAATCCGGACTTCGCAAATACCCCTATCATTTTCATGACCGGCCTCAGCGATACTGAGCACGTGGTGATGGGGCTCAAATGCGGCGGCGTGGACTACATCACCAAACCCATTAACACCACCGAACTGATGGCCCGCATGCAGGTACATCTGACAAACGCCCGCATGGCACACAGCGCTCGGGCCGCACTGGATACCGCCGGACAGAACCTGTTTGCCGTGGACCGTCACGGAGCCATTCTGTGGTCCACCCCCCAGGTTCATCAGCGGCTCACTGGCGGCGGCTCCAACAACCTTGAGCTACTGACCAATAACCTGGCCACCTGGTTGAGCCACAATCCGGAGAACGGCCACAGCCTTACTCTGGATTTCCTGCCCGAGCTCCACGCGGTGGAATTCCTCACTCTGGTCGACGAAAGGGAATACCTGTTGCGACTGCAAGAGGTGCAGAAGCCCAGCGAGGCCACGGGCGCTCTTCGGACGCGCTTCAGCCTGACCGGCCGGGAGTCCGATGTGCTGTTGTGGATAGCCAATGGCAAAACCAACCGCGAAATCGGACAGATTCTGGAAATGAGCCCGCGCACGGTGAACAAGCATCTGGAGCAGGTATTTCGCAAACTGGGCGTGGAAAACCGCACGTCGGCCGCGGCTGCCGCCATCAAATGTCTGGCACGAACCTGACCACCACAGGCAACGAAAGGGGCGTAGCCGCAGGGAGGAGCCCTACCCGTTCCACACCGGATAAGATGGGCTAATCTTCCTGCCGAGGCCAACCCATGAACAAACCCATCGTCATTATCGGCGGCGCATCGCTGGATACCATCATCCAGCTCGATGCCCTGCCAACCCCAACACCGCAAACCCTGTGGCCCAAGAGCAGTTACAGATCCGTCGGCAGCACCGGTGCTGGCAAGGCGCTGAACCTTGCAGCGCTGGGGCGCAGCGTAGTCCTGCATTCGCTGCTGGGACAGGACACGGAGGCCGATCTGGTGCGCCACGCCCTGAATAAGCCTGGCATTGAGCTGCTTGCAGAAATCACCGACACACCGACCGAACAGCACGTAAACCTGATGGACCCTCACGGCGGGCGGGTTTCGCTGTTTGTCCAACCTCCGGCTGACCCAAGTGTCGTTGATTGGGCACCGGTGACCTCCGCAATCTCAGGCTGCGAACTGGTGGTGATCAATATCCTGAGCTACACAAAGCCGGCGCTGGCCCTGGCACAAAACGCGAACAAACCGGTGTGGACCGATCTGCATGACTACGACGGTCGAAACCCACATCATCAGCCGTTTATCGATGCGGCGAACGTCATTTTCCTGTCCAGCGACAATCTGCCGGACTATCGCAGTTTCATGAAAAAGATGATCGATGATGGCAAGGAGTTGGTGGTGTGCACCCATGGCAGTGACGGTGCCACCCTGCTTAGCCGGGACGGGCAATGGTTGGAACAGCCCGCGTTTCCGGTCGGTCAGGTGCAGGACACCAATGGTGCGGGTGACGCCTTCTTCAGTGGTTTTCTGTGTGGCCACCTTAACGGTGAAAACCTGAAGACCTGCCTTCGCCTCGGGGCGGTCTGTGGCGCACTCTGCGTGACCTCACAGTCCCTGGCAGCGGAAAACCTGAGCCTTCAGCGAGTTCATGACCATTTACGCGAGGGCGGCTGGTAGTTTTTCAGGGCGGATACCAGTTCGGTGGGCTGGTCTTTCACGATCACCATCTCGGCGTACTCAGGTTTCAGGAAGCCCGCGCCAGACATCGTGCGGATGAAGGCCAGCAGCTCATTGTAGTAACCATCCACGTTGTAAAACGCACAGGGCTTGCTGTGATATCCAAGTTGGCCCCAGGTCCAGGCCTCGAAAATTTCATCCATAGTACCCGGCCCGCCAGGTAGCGCCACAAAAGCGTCGGCCATATCCGCCATCAGCGCCTTGCGCTCGTGCATGCTGCTCACCACATCCAGGCGGGTCAGGCCCTGATGGGCCAACTCGCGGTCGCGAAGGGACTCGGGGATAACGCCATATACCTCCCGGCCGCCGGCCAGAACGGCATCGGCAACCACGCCCATCAGGCCCACCTTGCCACCACCAAATACAAGATCCATACCTTGGCTGGCCATATACTGGCCAAACACTCCGGCGGCTTGGGCAAAACGTTCATCATTTCCCCGGCTGGAGCCACAGAAGACAGCGATTTTCATGACGGAGTCCTATAACGCGTTCGTGGTTTGATCGGATGAGTAATATACTGTCAGATAGTGGCCAGGGAGCGCCAGCGTCAACGACTGGGACGAATAACAAGCACCAATGGGGCCATTGCCATCAAGCCATTCAACACCCTCAAAAGCCGACTGATTCTTCTATTCGGTGGGTTGATACTCGTCACCACCGCCATTGGCACCTGGTTGGCTTCCAATCTGGCTGTTGAAGAATTACGCAAGTCCACCAGCCAAAACCTCCAGGAAGTGGCGGTGCAGTTGAGGGACAAGATCGAAATTGATCTCCACGAGCGTTACAGCGATCTGAGCATTGCAGCCGCTATTGCCAGTCAGTCCATTGAGGACGACCAGTCCGTCAGCGTACCGGCTCTCCTCAATGCACTTCAGGACGCCTTCCCAAGCTATGCCTGGATCGGCCTGGTATCACCCGAAGGTACCGTCATCACGAGCACGGACAACCTGCTTCAGGGCGCCAATGTGTCTGAGCGCCCCTGGTTCCGTGAAGCCTCCAAAGGGCCCTTTCTCGGAGACGCTCACCTCGCGGTGTTGCTGGAGTCCAAACTCGATAACCCATCCTCTGTTCCCCTTCGGTTTGTGGATGTTGCTGTACCACTGTATCGGGACAACGGCGAGCTCATAGGCGTTCTTGGTGCACACCTCTACCTGGACTGGGTGGCGTCCATTGGCCAGTCCTTGCTGGCCCCACTGCAAGAGCGCCTGCAGGCAGAACTCGTCGTGGCCGATCACAAAGGCACCATCCTGATCGGGCCAACAGACAGCATTGGTCAGGCCATTCCGGATTCACTGGCGGATGCGGCGAGCCGCAACCCTTCCGGCTATGTGACGGACTCGATGACCGCCGGAGCTTCAGATGAACAGACAGAATATCTGATTGGCTTCAGCCGCCTGCGTGATCGTGAGGAATACGCCAGCTTCAACTGGCGAGTGCTGGTACGACAGCCCGCTGAAGAAGCTTTTGCCCCGGCCAACAACCTTCGCCATACGTTGATTGCCACAGGTTTTGTTGTCTCGCTTTTGCTGATCCTGTTTGCATCCCTGGCTGCACGCTGGACCACTCGGCCCTTAATCAAGATGACCGAGGAAGCCCGAAACCTGGACCCGGATCAGCCCTCCACTCTGATTAAGCAGAGAGACGACTACGAGGAGGTAAAAACCCTATCGTCCACTCTCAGAAACCTGATCCTGAACCTGACTGAGAAAACCCGGGCAATGAACGAGCTCAATAGAACCCTGGAATATCGTGTCGAGGAACGAACACGGGAACTGGAGAACACCAACACCCTGCTGGAGGATGAAATCATCCAGCGGGACGCCATGCGCAGGGAGCGAGAAACACTGATCCGCCAATTGGAGGAAACCGTGCGCACCGACGCACTCACCGGCCTGAAAAACCGGAGACACTATTTCGAACTGGGTCGGACAGCGGTTAAAAAAGCAGTTCGATCAGGGGCGCCTTTGTCGGCCATTATGTTCGATGCGGATCACTTTAAAAAAGTGAACGACACCCATGGCCACGGCGTCGGTGATAAGGCGCTGGTCCATCTCAGCAAGCTGGCAACGGAAGCCTTGAGGGATATCGACATTGTTGCCCGTGTGGGCGGAGAGGAATTTGCCGTGCTTCTGGAGAACACCGACGAACCGGGCGCGGAAGAGGTCGCCGAACGCCTGAGAAGCTTCATCGAGAACAACCCGCTTCCGCTGGAGAGTGGGCACCTTACTTTGGCCATCAGCGCCGGCGTCGCCACCTTCTGGCCAGACAAGTCGGATAATCTGGATACCCTGCTGCTCTACGCAGACCGGGCTCTGTATCAGGCCAAAGCTGGCGGACGAAACCGGGTTTGCCTCTATTCCAGTATCCAGAAAACCGCCAACGACTGACTTTCCACAACCAGAACGGAATCGTTTTCCATGAAAACCGTTTTTTCCCCGCTGCACAATCGCCGTACCGCCACGACCGAGCTGGACGGCGGCGTATTGATCGCCCCTCACGAGAAACCGTCCCGGGCGGAGACCATACTGGGCCGGGTCAAGCAGGAACAACTGGGAGACGTTCTTCCACCGGACGACTTCGGCCTGGAACCGATTCTGCGCGTGCACACCCCGGATTACGTCAACTTCCTCCAGACCTGCTGGAAGGATTGGGAAGCCGAGGATAAACCCGGCGAGGCCATTCCCGCCGTCTGGCCGGGCCGGGGGATGCGGGAAAGGGTGCCAAAAGACATCGACGGCCGCCTGGGTTACTACAGCTTTGCCGCCGAGACCTCGATCACCGAGGGTACCTGGGACGCCGCCTGCGCCTCGGCAAACGTCGCACTGACGGCTCAGGCACTGGTGGCCAACGGGGAGCCTGCCGCGTTTGCACTATGCCGCCCACCTGGGCATCACGCCCATGCCGATCTGCTCGGAGGCTACTGCTTTTTCAATAACGCGGCTATTTCCGCCCAGGCATTTCGGGACCAGGGCGCCAAACGCGTGGCGATACTGGATGTCGACTTCCATCATGGCAACGGTACCCAGGCCATTTTTTACCAGCGCAGCGACGTGCTGACCATCAGTCTGCACGGCGACCCGGACCTGGTGTTCCCTCACTTCCTGGGGTTTGAGGATGAAACCGGCGAAGGCGAAGGCAACGGCTATAACCAGAACCTGGTGTATCCACCCGGCACGCCCTTCGAGGTCTGGCGCGAAGGGCTGGAAACCGCTTGCCAACGCATTACGGAATACCAGCCCGAAGCACTGGTGATCGCTCTGGGAGTAGACACCTTCGAGGACGATCCGATTTCCTTCTTCAAGCTGACGTCTGCGGACTACCTGCTGATGGGGGAGCGGCTGGCGACACTGAATCTACCTACCCTGTTCACCATGGAAGGCGGCTACGACGTGGACGCCATCGGCGTAAATGTGGTGAACGTACTGAAGGGTTTTGAACGCGGCCGGCTATGAGTCCGGCTCGTTCAGTTTGGCGAAGGCCTCCGGATAACGGCGCTTCATTCTCGCCAGGCGGAAGATGGTGATGAAATTGGTCACCACCACCATACCCTCTGCCAGCGTGCCGCCGACAGAGCCAATCAGCAGGTTGTTCAACATCCAGCAGATCGCAGCAGCGGCCAGCATCAGCCGCATGGGAATGCCGCGCAGCATAAACATGCCGACGGTGCCGAACATGGCCGCGCCAATGGCAAAGAAATCGACGGGCGTCCGCCAGGTCAGAGCCGCTGCCAGCAGGTTTACCGCGAGCGCCGCCAGCATGACTTTCCAGTTGCCCAGATATCGCCTGGCCAGCACGATACGGCCGATCACCAGCAAACTCAGCACCGCCGCCGTCCAACTGCCGAACAGGGCAAACTGAAGGGCAAAGGCCACATTCGCGGAGATCAGCAGCACCATCAAACGGTCATCCCGCTTGCTGGCAAAGCCGACAATGCAGAAGCCCAGTGCAATCAGGCTGACCGCCTGGCCCGCCATCTCTGTCAGGCTCATACCCTCAAACATCGCGGGCAGCCCGACCTGGCATTTGATGGCTGCGGTTAACCCGGATCACCGCCTGCGGTAATCCGGGTCCGTCCAGCACTGCGGCAGGGATTCCCCGGAGGGGAAATTCAGGCCGGCCTTGTCGAAAAACTCCGGGTCCTGGGCTTCTTCGCCAAAATGCAGACTGCCCTTAACGGTCGATTCGTTGGGGTCGATCAGCATTTTGGTGTCCAACACCTCAATCATGTGTCCGGTCGATTTCTCGGCGAGAAACATAAAGCCCTCCCGGGTTTCCCCTGATGGTGTGTGATGCTATCTAGCTCGCTAACTCAATCTTCCTGAAGTCGAGTGTATTCTCTTTGGGCGAACCTTCAATGCCCATCACCTCAGCGCGACGTTTCGTGACAATGTACACGAAGCAGCCGAAGTACAGCGCAATCACCAGAGCGCCCACCCACTGAATGCGCAGGAAGTCGAGCTGGAACAGCAGCGTCAAACCACACATCACAATCAGGTTGCCGAAATAATACTTCCACTGTCCCAGCCGGCTTGCGGTCAGGTTGAGATTGTCTGTGTAGAGCCGGATCAGTGAGTCCAGTGAGTTGATCACCATCAGGATACCCACCGTGATCATGGCTATGTTGATATAGCTGGCGATGTTCAGGCCTTCAGCGTGGTAATGGTAGAGCACCGAGAACCAGGTACCGATGGCAATGGACGGAAACACCAGCATCGCGATCATCAACTGCCAGGTGCGCAGGCCACTGACAAAGCGCGCAGTGAACTGGCCGATCATGATGCTCCAGGAGAACCACCAGAACAGATAAAACTCGTGGTAGTCGTTCAACGGCAACATGAAGTGATGCAGGTTGGTGAAGTACTCACCAATCAACCCTGCCGTGCCAAAGAAGTCGCCGACACTGCCGTTGCCCGTCAGGAAGGCACGGCCCCACATTACCGCAATCAGCGCGATAAACAGCCAACTGGAACCCAGGCTGAGTATGCGCACATACTTGATTTTACTGCTGGAATAAACCGCCGCCGCAATCGCCGCGAAGACGATCAGGTAGAACGTCGGCACGACGGTTTCGCCGTCACCAATTTCCGGCAGATACCAGGGCAGGTTGACCAACAACAGGAACGCAGTAAAGGCACAGGTGCCGATGATCACCACATTGTTGACCACTCGCACCAGCGGTATGTCGAAAAACTTGACCCGCGGCTCGATCACACAGAAGTAGAAGCAGGTAAGGAAGTAGAACCCCCAGATCAGAAAGGCCCAGAACCCGAACTCAATCGCCAGTGGGTTAGCGAAGCCGTACTCAGGACTTTCCGTCAGGTTGCCGTAACCGGCAAATTCCGTCAGCGGAAACATGATCAGGCCGACATCCAGGCCCGAGGTAAACAGAATGGCGATAAACGTGAAGGTACGTACCGGCGTCACGCCGATGACTTTCAGGTCCCACCATTTGAACAGGATCAGCGCGATAGCCGCGAAAGTGAAAATCAGGCCTGTGGATAACCAGAGTGTCATACACACCTCCAGTTTCTGGCGTTACTTATTATATGGGACAACATGGGTGTTCCTCCTCTACTTTGAAGCACGTGTTCATTCGAATCGGACACAAACCCCCGCGTTGACGGGTCAACACTTAACTATCGCGCGCTCAGAACGACACGGTTATCGCGCCGCAGCGACGATAGGTAAGTCCTGATGGTTTGCATAACAACCGGCGGCCATTGCGCCGCCGGGAACGGTATCAGGCGATCTCGCGCGCGGCCCCTCCGGGGCGCTGGCGATCTCGCCATTGCTCGTCCATCGCCACAGGGGCGTCAGACGGATTCAGTGGCGCCAGGCCACGAATGAGGTCAGCGGCACGCTCCGCCACCATGATGGTGGGAGCATTGAGGTTGCCGTTGGGAATAGTGGGGAAGATGGACGAGTCCACTACCCGCAGGCCGGTGAGGCCATGAACCCGCGTATCAGGCCCTACCACCGCCTGATCATCCACACCCATCTTGCAGGTGCAGGACGGGTGATAGGCGCTTTCCACCGCCTGGCGGACAAAGGCGTCTATTTCCTCGTCACTCTGCACATCAACGCCGGGCTGGATTTCGGAGCCTCGATAGGCGTCCATCGCCGGCTGGCTGACAATCTCACGGGTCAGGCGCACGCAATCACGAAAGCCTTCGCGGTCATCCTCGTGCTGCAGGTAGTTGAACTGGATGCGCGGCGGCTGGCGCGGATCGTCTGACTGCACAGTTACCGAACCACGGCTCTTGGGCTTGTTGTGGCCGATATGCAGTTGGAAGCCGTCGCCATCGAAGGCTTCCTTGCCGTCGTAGCGCATGGCCGCTGGCAAAAAGTGATATTGCAGATCCGGCCACTCGACGCCCGCCTTGGAGCGGATAAATCCGCAGGACTCAAAGTGGTTGGTGGCACCCAGGCCGTCTTTCTTAAGTAACCAGCGAACACCGATCTTGAGCTTGTTCCACCAGTCGAGCTTGCCATTGAGAGAGACCGGCTGCTTGCAGCGGAACTGGAAATAGAACTCCAGGTGATCCTGCAGGTTGCCGCCCACACCCGCCAGTTCGTGATTGACGGGGATCTCAGCCTGCTCCAGTACGTCGCGGTTGCCAATGCCGGAAAGCTGCAACAGATGGGGCGAACCGATAGACCCCGCGGACAGGATCACTTCCTCTGATGCCGTAACGTCCACCAGTTTGCCGTCTTTCTCGTAGCGCACGCCGGTGGCCTGTTTGCCTTCCAGCAACACCTTGTGCACCAGCGCATGGGTGACCACGGTCAGATTGTCCCGCGCCATGGCGGGGCGCAGGTAAGCATTAGCAGTAGACCAGCGGCGACCATTCTTGACGGTCATGTGCATGGCGCCGAAACCTTCCTGACGCTCGCCGTTGTAGTCGTCGGTGGCGAAATAACCGGCATCCACGCCCGCATCCACAAAGGCCTTGTAGAGCGGGTTCTGCATGTTGTTGCCGTTATTCACGCCCAGCGGGCCCTGGTCACCACGGTAGTCATCAGCGCCAAAGGCCCAGGTTTCCGCCTTCTTGAAATAGGGCAGGCAGTGGCGATAGTCCCAGCCCTCGGCGCCCTGCTCCTGCCACTCGTCGAAATCACGGGCATGGCCACGTACGTATACCATGCCGTTGATGGAGGAAGAGCCGCCCAGCACCTTGCCCCGGGGGCAGTGCATGCGGCGGTTATCCAGGTAGGGTTCCGGCTCGGTCTCAAACTGCCAGGCGTATTTTTTGGTGTTCATGGGGATGGACAGCGCCGTGGGCATCTGGATAAAGATGCTCTTGTCGCTGCCGCCGGTTTCCAGCAGCAGCACCCGGTGGCGGCCATCCTCGGTAAGCCGGTTGGCCAGCACACAGCCTGCAGACCCCGCGCCGACAATGATGTAATCGTAGTTCACTTCTTTCATACGCAACTCCTGACAACCCGCTTAAAAAGGGCTGTCTATGTCCTCCATGCCCACGTACACCGCCTTCAGTTGGGTGTAGTGGTCGAGTGTGACTCGGCCGTTCTCGCGGCCAACACCGGAGAGCTTGTAGCCACCCACCGGCATTTCCGCAGGCGATGCTCCGTAGCTGTTGATCCAGCAGATGCCAGCCTGGATGCGGTGAATCACCCGGTGGGCGCGACGGATATCGTTGGTGAACACGCCAGCAGCAAGGCCGGTGTCGGTATTGTTGGCCCGGTCGATCACTTCCTCCTCGTCGGAGAAGGTCAGTACCGACATCACCGGCCCGAAGATTTCCTCACGGCAGATAGTCATGTCGTCGGTGCAATCGGTGAAAATCGTGGGCTCCACGAAGTAACCGCCGGGCGCGGAGCCTGGCTTCGCGGCCTTACCGCCGTGGCTGAGGGTGGCGCCCTCGGCAATGCCTTTCTCGATGTAATCCAGCACCAGTTGCTGGTGCTTCTGCGAGATCAATGCGCCAAAGTTGGTGTCCGGATCGGTGGGATCGCCCATACGGATATTGTTCAGTGTCCGCTCCAGCAGGCGGTCCATGAACTCCGAATAGATGTCTTCATGCACAAACACGCGCGTCCCGTTGGTGCAGACCTCGCCCTGGGTATAGAAGTTACCCAGCATGGCTGCGGACACTGCGTTATCGATGTCTGCATCGTCGAAAACGATCAGCGGTGATTTACCACCAAGTTCCATGGTGACGTCTTTCAGGGTGGAGGCAGCCGCGGTCATTACCTTCCGGCCAGTGCCGACTTCCCCGGTGAACGACACCTTGGCGATATCGGGGCTGTGGGTCAGCCAGGCACCGACATCACCCGCGCCCTGGACCACGTTGAACACGCCGGCCGGTACGCCGGCTTCGACAAAGATCTCCGCCAGCTTGAGGGCGCCCATTGGCGTTTCCTCCGAGGGCTTGAAGATCATGCTGTTGCCGGTAGCCAGGGCCGGGGCGGACTTCCAGCAGGCAATCTGCAGCGGGTAGTTCCACGCACCGATACCAGCGCACACGCCCAGCGGCTCACGACGGGTGTAATAGAAATCCCCGCCAAGGTCCTGCTGGTTGCCCTCTACCGAGGGCGCCAGCCCCGCAAAATACTCCAGGGTGTCTGCACCGGTTACCACGTCTACGACCTGGGCTTCCTGCCAGGGTTTGCCGGTGTCCTGAACTTCCAGGGCAGCCAGTTCGTCATTACGCTCCCGCAGCAACGCCACGGCACGCTGGAGAATACGGCCACGCTGGGCACCGGTCATCGCAGACCAGACCTTGAAGCCGTCCTGGGCGCTGTCTATCGCGGCCTTTTGGATAGCTTCATCGGCGATTTCCATTTCATAGATCACTTCGCCCGTGGCCGGATTCACAACCGGGAAGGTTTCACCGGAGGCATTGGCCATGGGCTGGCCGTTGATAAAGTTCTGATAACGGGGCAATTCAGTCATGGGGTTCAAACCTGATCGTGTGAATTCGTGGTGGATTCGAGTGCGTTCAACGCAAATCGTTTACACAGCGTTTCCGCCGCCGAGAAGCCTTCCTGGGGATCGGTGCTCAGGGCACTTCGCAGCCAGAAGCCGTCGATCATCGACGCCAGCTGGCGGGCGGCTTCGGTGGCGGCCTGTTTTGGCAAACGCTGGGCGAAGGAGTAACGCAGATTACTGTACAGCCTGGCGTTGTTGATCTGCTGCAGGCGCTGCAAACCCGGCTCGTGCATGGAGCGGGCCCAGAAGCTGAGCCAGGTCTTTGCCGCCAGATCGGTGCGCTGGAACTCGGAAAAATTGGCTTCGACGATGCACTGAAGGCGTTGTTCCGGCGACCCATCGGTGCGGGCCATCCGCTCCCGCAATTCCTTCCCCAACTGGTCCAGCAAATAACGCAACGCGGCTTCGATCAGCCCCTGCTTACCACCGAAATAGTGGCTGATGATGCCGGACGACATGCCGGCACGACGGCTGATGGAGATGATGGTGGTGTTCTGCAGCCCCAGCTCGGCAATAGACGCCATGGTGGCATCAATCAGTTGCTGCTTTCGGGTGTCTTTCACGCCAACAATCGGCATCGCGCTTCCTGTCCGTTTTATTAATTGAACGTTCAATTAAAATAAAGTGTACAGAAAGTAATCGAACCATTCAACCTGGCCTATGTGCACGGAATAGACGTCCACAAAAAACCCGCTATCCAGAAGCTGGACAACGGGCGGAATTTGTAGCCAGTCTGTTTCGAGAAGCTCTCGACTTCGGACTGACTGCTACTCGACCAGCACCTGCCAGCCAACATTCGGCGTCGCGCTACCCGTTAATGCAACCGTTGTAATAGTCCCGTTTCGACCTGCAGCACTACCAACAATGTCTTCAAAGGTCAGAACCTTTTCGAAAGTAGCTAGCTCATCGACCTCTACAGGAGCTCCAGCAGGGCAAAATCCACCGCTCCCGTCGATCTCTCTGACTGTCCCGTTTAACACAATGGCATCCCCCGCCTGCATCACAAACGTCTGGTCTGCATAACTGCCGCTAAAGTAGAGAGTCGCAAGGTTCCCGACTTCAATGTAATTGCAGGCCGGTGCTTCCACTAACACGAAAGAAGAGTTATCGGTGAATTCTCTTGTGTTTACGACAACTCTACCTGGATAACGATCGCCGCCTCCCTGGGCATAAAATGTCCAATCCCATTCGTTGTCACTGCCAGCAGCATTCAACGATAAGAAAGTGTAGCGAAGAGTGACCACTGCATCGGGAACAAACGGATTGCTGCTCGCTGCCCTTTCCTGACCGTCATTACGATTGTCATCATCCGTATCGGGATCTGTCGGATCCGTTGGCTCAGGATTCAATCCGCCGCGATTCACCTCGTCACCATCGTTCACGCCATCAAGATCGGTATCAGCCAGCAATGGGTTGGTGTAAAACGTACTTGCGGTCGAGCGGCCAGGGATAAGCAGGAGAAAACCCTCTTGCGTTTCTGCTTTATCCGACAAGCCATCCGAATCGCTGTCGGAAAGTAACGGATTGGTTCCCAGGCCCCCGGTCGAGCTCGGGAAATCCAGAACCGGATAGAGTTGCCCAAGCTCGGCATACTTTCTCAGGTCATTCACTTCCTCGTAGTCAGACAGTCCGTCACCATCAGTATCCTGATTATTGGGGTCGGTCCGCAGGTCCCGCTCAATCACATCCGGCAAGCCGTCGAAATCGGTATCGGGCAGCGACGGGCTCGAATTAACCTGACGGCCTATGGCTCCGTTCACGCTCACCACCCATCCCAGCGTGTCTTCTTCCCGATCTGAAAGACCATCGAGATCGGAATCGATGAAGTCAGAACCGTCAAACTCGGTCGGGTTCGACCCCAGCGCCAGCTCCAGGCCGTCTACAAAAGTATCCGCATCAGTATCCCGTCGCAACGGGTCACTGACCAGGCCCTCAATAGCGGGGCGAACTCTGTCATCACCTTTGGTGACACTATCAATCAACTGATTGTTTCCCGGAAGAATAACAACACTTTCCGGATAGACAGGGTTGCCTGAAAACACGCGCTGAATATCGTCACCATTCTTTAACGAATCGGCAATTCCGTTGCCACCATCCACGATCGCCAGTCCAGCATCAAAGCCCTCAAGCTCGATGAAGTCCGAAATGGCATCCCGGTCGGTATCCCGCTGAGTCGGGTCCGTCGCCGGCGGGATGCTGTTGATCGATTCGTAAAGATCGTCGCCCGCCAGGCTGGTTGTCAGAATGTTATCCGTACCAGGACCAACCACCGCCGTACCATACGCCACGATGGCCCCCACCGGCACCAACTGCTCATCGGTATCGCTCGCCTGGCTCTCTGCTACACCATTTCTGCCGGCAATAATGCCAATGGCCTGATCTATGACCACAGGGTCTCGTTGTAAAAATGCACACAAAGCGTCCGTTCGGGAGTCATTCGCCTCGCAGTAACGACGCAAGTCCTGCTCAACGGGGTCGAGCAACCCGTCGCCATCGGTATCCCGAAAGCGCGGTGATGAGAAGGTTTGCCTCAGGTTGCCGCCGTCCACTGCAACCTTCCAGCCCACATTGATTTCTGCGAAATCTCCCAGGCCATCCCGGTCGGTATCCCTGGAATCCGGGATGCCGTCGCAGAAAGGCTCGGGCAGCGGGCACCCTCCGGCCACATCCGGATCAAAACCTTCCCCAAAGGAACCGTTGACGTAGTTGTCCGTTCCGCTGTCCGTGGATCCTGACAGGAACTCGTTGCGGGCAAACAGACCATCCCCGTCCAAGTCTTGCAGAAACGCCAGAAACAGGTCGTTGCCCGCTTCCACCAGAATTTCATTGAAATCCGCTGCAGGCGGTAGGCTTTCAGCCGTCAGTACGACCCAGCCCCGGTTCAAGTCACCATTGCGCATGGTGTTAATGCGCACCAGTTGTTCCGGTCCGCTACAGGCATTGACCGGTTCCACAACCGGAACCAGGCACCGAACGTCTGAGTCGCCTGCCTCGCACCCGCAGTCTGCAGCGACCCGACACACGTCACCCGCTTTGTTGGAGCTAACCGCACAAGTGCGACTGGTCTCATAGCCACTCACAAACTCAACTTGATCGTCGCCGAAGCGCCCCGTGTCCAATCTGCCGTTGGCTCCTGGACCAATCACCAGCGTTCCGATACTTAAACCGGTGGTATCTCGGGGCACAATCTGGACATCGTCCCCCTGAGCCAGACTGTCGGCGCGTTTGTTCAAACCTGCAACAATGCCGCTGGCGACATCAGGGTTGAGGATTAAATCATCACCTGCAGGTCGGCTGTCCAACCACCCATTCGGACCAACAGTAACCACCGCCTCTCCATTAAACTGGGTGACGATGTCGTCGCCGCCCACCGATGTCGGGTTATCGGTGTCAAGAAGACCATTAACACCGGAAACGATTCGGTCAAGCGTGGTGTCGTGCCGCGGAACGTCCATGATAGCCTCCAGCACATAACCAATCGGCAAACCGATCGCGTCGCCATTTGGGGCATAACCTCCCAGATACCCGCCACCGGAGACCCCGCCATCATCCAACACACCGCTGGTTGCGACCAGATAATCCGTTGCTGAATCTGCATCACCAAAATCTAGCGCGATACGGGCGGTGCGGTCGCGGGCCACTTGGTTGATAAAGGTATAGGTACGGCCCAGTTCATCGGTCACCCGGTAATTGGCCACTCGAAAGACCAAGCCGTCCGGCTTGCGCATTATGTCCTCAACTAGGTTCGGGAACACTTCACGGCTGGCGAACAAAAATGGTCCGCGCTCGGTGCTGAACGCCCCCAGGCTAACACTCAGTGGCGTCCCTGAAATTAGCTCTGAGTTCGACACCAGCGTAGCGACCGGCAGGAAGTTGGTCCTACTACCGACTTGTTGCAACACCGTAATTTCAATATCGCTCACGTTAAAAGGAACGTTGCCAAGATTGAGAATCGACAGATCAACATCAATCCGGGCCCCGACAACTTCCCTCGCTACCGTATTGGTAGTGGACAGCTCTGCCCCCTTGACCAGGGAGTTCTCGTAAACTTCCTGGCTTTCCTGCGCCGACTCGTCGTCCGTGGCCACCGTGCTGGACGCACTGTAACCGCCAGTAACCGTCAGCTCAGCGCCACCACTTAAGTTATTGCTACTCCCGCCGAAGAAATTGCCACTTCCAAGTCCCGCCCGAAGTGACGCCTCGACGCCCCACTCCGTGGTATCACTGCTTGAACTTGTAAACGAAGTGCTCTCGCTGGTCGCCAGCGTCGAATTGGAGCTTGACTCCTGGGAGATCACTTCGCCGGTCTCGTCCGTGTAGCTGTAGCGCTCGTCAATCTGCAGTCGAACATTCCCCACATCAATGCGCAGTTTGGGCAGGTCCGCAAGCAGTGGGTTCCGGTTCAACTCAAACAGTTCGGTATAGTCAGAGAGTTGGTCGCCGTCGGTATCAGCAAGCAGTGGCGATGTCTTCAAGTCGAAGTGTTCGAAGCCATCCTGTAAGCCATCGTTGTCAGAGTCCTGCGCAAACGGGTTGCTGAAAATAGTGTTGAGTTCGAGGTTATCATCGAGGCCGTCGCCATCGGTGTCGGTGGCGCGGGGGTTCATGCCGTACTGCAGTTCCGCGCCATCACTGACACCGTCGCCATCGGTGTCGGCCACGTCCGGGTCACTGGTGACCTGGCGTTCTACGATGTCGCCGTTGGCCATCTCAATGATTACGGTATAACCGCTCTGTTCTTCGTTGTCGTAGAGGCCATCGCCGTCGGTATCAACCAGCGTACCGGCGTCCGGCCCCGTGCCGGCGAAGGTGGTGCTGTTGGCGACAATCACATCGAGGGTGCCATTAGCGACACTGAACGACTGGCCGTTAATATCCCGGACGTTGCCCACGGTCACCCGATAGGTCAGCGAATTCTGGGAACGGGTGGTCAGCACAACGGCACTGCGATCAGCGCCGGAGAATTCAGCAGAGACAACCGTCAGGCCACTGGCTTCAGGATTAACGTTTTCCTGGCCAATCGCATAGTTGGCCGGGTTGATGGCGCTTATTCCCATTGGCTTGTTGAAGTCAATCACCACACCAGTATTGCCAGACGAGCGCGCGCTGGTCACTGCAGGAGCCGTGGACGCTGCCGTATTGCGGGAAAGGCCTGAGAAATTCAGGTTACTGGCGGACGCAAGCAGTGGTAGAGCGCTCACCTTGCCAGAAACGCCGGTCAGCGTGACGGTGTAGGGCACATCGTCCTGCGGCCCGGTGGTCAGAATCACGCTATCACCGGAAGCGCCCATAGTGGCCGCCAGAATCTCCAGCGTTTCGCCCCCTGGCGTTTCAATCCGGTAGTTTTCCAGAAAGCCCGCATTGTCTGACACCGGCTCATTGAACAGCACCTCGACCACCGTATCGCTCAGGGAGGCGACGGACTCAATGATCGGCTCATTTGTGCCGTTGCCGGTGAACACCGTTGCCGGATCATCCACGCCCACCAGATCGAACTCCAGGGTGCCGTTGGGCACCAACTGGAGGTCTGACCGGGCGGGGGCAATCTCAAGAAGCACCGTTCTGCCATCTGCCGCCATGTTTGCCGCAACAACCGGCGCAGAGTTTCCGTTGGAGAGTACAACGTTGTAGTTTTTTATGTTTTCAGCCGCGTCTTCGGAGGCCGCCCGTTCAAACGTCACCTCAACATACCGCTGGCTGAGCGATTTGACGTCGCTGACCGGTGGAAGCTCCTCGGCATTCGGTTCAATCTGGCTTGCTGAATCTGTGTCATCATCGCTACTGCTGCCACCGCAGGCGCCGAGCAGGAGCACAAACGCCAGAACCGTCAGGCGGGACAGTTTCTTCCAGACTCCAGGGGATAAAACAGGGCCAGACCGGGCATACCCGGCCTGCATTGATCCGTTGCCGCTATTCACAGTGGGGGTGTTCATCATCGCTCCGAGTTCCGTTCAGCGTACGCTGGTATGGTTCGGAGCTGATGCAGCCATAATTACGGCAGACCAAGCTCAACAGACTGAACGATACCTTCGTGTTTATGGTTGTTGTTAACAATTTGTAACTAAACAAGTATCCGTAAGGAGCGCGAACGAATCATTAGCCATAAGCGCTAATTTCAACGGAATAGGGGTATTTGCCAGCGTATTTGCTACACTTCTGCTCAGTTTCGATGGCCCAGATCAGGCGATTGCTATGAAGATACTCGTCGTGGACGACCACCAGCTCTTTATCGACGGCATCTGGCACGTTCTCCAGAAAATTCATCCCCAGCCTGATATCACCGAAGCAAGCCGTGCCGAGCAGGCCATTGCGCAACTCGAGTCTGACGAATCATTTGATCTGGTACTGATTGATCTTGTGATGCCGGGACTTAATGGCCTATCGATTATTCAGAGAATGCATGAGCAGGGGATCTGGTATCCCGTCGTCGTGGTATCCGGCGAGGAATGCGCCCGAACCATCAAGACGGCATTGGAAATGGGCATCCTCGGGTTTATTCCCAAGAGCTACAGCAGCCAGAAAATGCTGGCCGCGCTGGCCTGCGTACTGTCAGGTGACACCTACATTCCACCCGGCATCCAGAAACAGATCGATACCCTGAAACCAAGACGGACGCCGCTCGCCGGCAATATCACCAGACGCCAGCGCCAGGTTCTGGAACTGATGGCCAGGGGCTATTCCAATCGCCAGATTGCCACCGCGCTTTTCCTGACCGAACACACCGTCAAAGCCCATGTGGGCTCCCTGCTACTTGAGCTGAATGCGGTCAACCGCACCGATTGCGTTCATATCGCCAGAACACGGGATCTTATCGAACGCTGAACCGCAGGAGCCAGGCCGCTATGTCTGCACTGGACATTGAGGAACGCATTACGTTTGAGTCGCTCTCTCCGTATTTTCCAAGTCTGCGCAGGTGGTCGATCGTAACCGCGATCGTGCCACTCACGGTCGTGATCGTTCTATGGCCCCGCAATGAAGCAACGCTCTTGATTGGCTGGCTTTTGGCTGCAATGGCGGGCATTTACGCGAAATACCTGTTATCCCGGCACTACCAGTTACACGCCTCACGAGACAAGAGCGCCAGCAAGTGGCACGTGGGGCTGCTTCTGAGCACCGCCTTCATGGGTTCGCTTTGGGTAATTGCGACTTTTGCGTTTTTTGATGAACATTCTGCTCCTCACCAGGTGTTCATGATTACCGTTGCTGTGACGCTTGGCATCGGTTCCATTACCTCCGGTACGCACTGGCTGCCGCTATACTATGTGTACGGCGTCCCCATTCTGATCGCATTGATACTGAGATTGGCCTTCGTCGGCAGCCTGCCTTACCTTGCACTCGCGTGCCTTATGGTGCTGGCCTTGCTGACGGCGATAAACATCGCAAAGCAGCTCAACGCCACCGTTCGCTCGGAAATGCGATTGCACTATTCCAGCGCTGATCTCGCCCGTGAGCTGCAACACAAGACCAGAGAGGCACAGGAGGCTGTGTTCGCCAAATCGCGAATCCTCGCTACAGCAAGCCATGATCTGCGCCAGCCATTACACGCCATCTCGCTGTACATTGATGCACTAAGAGATACGCCAAAACACAACCGACAGGAAGGCAATCGGATTTTTCGACGCCTGGATACCTGTCTGGGCATACTGAGAAAACAGTTTGACGGCATTCTTGATATTTCGAGACTGGACGCCAACGCCGTGCAGCCGGAACCCTATCACTTTGACATTGCAGAGTGTCTCGAAGGATTAGAGCGCGAATACCGGGAGGAAGCCAGGAACAGGCACCTTAGCCTGCGTATGCATTCATCAAGAACCGTCGTTTATTCCGACCGCGCGCTGCTGGAGCGCATCCTGCGAAACCTGATAACAAACGCTCTGCGCTACACCAACACCGGTGGCGTACTCATTGCCTCCCGACGACGCAAAGACCACGTCCTCATCCAGGTGATCGACACCGGCTCAGGGATACCGCCGGATAAGCAGGAAACGGCGTTCATCGAGTTTCAGCAACTGGACAATGCAGGCCAGGAACAGGAAAAAGGACTCGGGTTCGGCCTGGCCATCGTACGCAGGTTGTGTGAATTGCTGGGCCTCCCGCTTTCACTACGATCCAGGGTGGGGTACGGATCCACATTCGAAATCCGCTGCCCTCTAGGAAGCGAGGCCCAGGCAGAGAATCATGTCAAGCACGATGCCAACCATCCCCACGCGCACGACAGGCAGAAACTCGTGCTTGTCATCGACGATGACCCTAGCGTTCTGGATGCCATGCACACACTGCTATCCCGCTGGGGTCTCACCGTGATTGTGGCTGAATCACTCGTTGATATGCTTCAAAAAATGCCCGAATCACAAACCGCTCCGGATCTCATCCTGACCGACCTGAGCCTGCTTAAAGGACCCGACGGCATTGGAATCATTAGCCAGTTGAGAGATCATTTTCGCACCAATATCCCCGGCGTGCTTATCAGCGGCACCACCGATCCGGATAAACTGAAGCAGGCCAGATCCAGTGGTTACCGGCTGGTGCAGAAGCCCATTAATCCCAGTGAGTTGCGCAGCCTTGTTCAACATCAGTTATACGCTCACAACTGACGTTTCGGGACGCCCATAAAAAAGCCCCGCTATCCGGAAACCGGACAACGGGGCGGAAAAACACGAACTGGTTAGGGGTCAGCCGTGTGTGAACCTGTTTTCACGCCGAATTTCAGGCGGAGCTTCAGGCCGCAGCTTCGTCACTCTCGCTCTCATCAACGGAGTTTCGAATCAGGAAGTCGAACGCGCTCAGGGCGGCCTTGGAGCCTTCACCCATAGAGATCACGATCTGCTTGTAGGGCACGGTGGTAGCGTCACCGGCCGCAAACACGCCCGGGATGGAGGTTTCGCCCCGGTCGTCGACAATGATCTCGCCATGCTGGCTCAGCTCGATGTCACCTTTCAGCCACTCGGTGTTCGGCACCAGGCCAATCTGGACGAACACACCTTCCAACGATACATGGTGGCTCTCTCCGGTTGTGCGGTCGGTATACTGAAGGCCGTTCACCTTGCCGTTCTCGCCGGTAATCTCAGTGGTCTGGCCCGAGGTAATGATTTCCACGTTCTTCAGGCTGCGCAGTTTCTTCTGCAGCACATCGTCTGCGCGCATGGCAGCGCCGAACTCAATCAGAGTCACGTGGCCAACAATACCCGCCAGGTCGATGGCCGCTTCCACGCCGGAGTTACCGCCGCCGATCACCGCCACACGCTTGCCCTTGAACAAGGGGCCGTCGCAGTGCGGGCAATAGGCCACACCTTTATTGCGGTATTCCTCTTCGCCCGGAACACCCATCTGGCGCCAGCGAGCGCCGGTGGACAGAACCAGCGTGCGGCTCTTCAAAGAGGCGCCATTGGCCAGACGCACTTCGTGGTAGCCACCCTTACGGGCCGCCGGGATCAGTTTTTCAGCGCGCTGCAGGTTCATGATGTCTACATCATATTCCTTGACGTGCTGCTCCATGGCCGCCACCAGCTTGGGGCCCTCGGTGTAGGGCACAGAGATCAGGTTCTCGATGCCCATGGTGTCCGCCACCTGGCCACCGAAGCGTTCTGCGGCGATACCGGTAGAGATACCCTTGCGCGCCGCATAGATAGCGGCTGAAGAACCCGCCGGGCCACCTCCAATGACCAGCACCTCGAACGGGTCTTTTTGCTGGAGCTTCTCAGCGTCACGAGCCTCTGCACCAGTGTCGACCTTCGCGATAATCTGCTCCAGAGTCATGCGGCCCTGGCCAAACGGCTTGCCATTGAGATAAACGCTGGGCACTGCCATGACTTCACGCTGCTCCACTTCATCCTGGAACAGGGCACCGTCGATCGCCGTATGCTTGACCCTTGGATTGAGGACGCTCATCAGGTTCAGCGCCTGGACCACGTCCGGACAGTTCTGGCACGACAGCGAGAAGTAGGTTTCAAACTCAAAGTCGCCGTCCAGGTCTTTGACCTGTTCAATCACTTCCTGGCTGGCCTTGGGCGGATGACCACCTACCTGCAACAGCGCCAGAACAAGGGAGGTAAATTCATGGCCCATGGGGATGCCGGCGAATCGCACGCCGATGTCGCTGCCAACACGATTAATGGCAAATGACGGGCGACGTACTTGCTCTGACTCTTCCGTGCGCAGGCTGATCTTGTCAGACATGGGCTCGAGCTCGTCCAGCAACTGCTTCAGTTCCTGGGACTTTTCGCTGTCGTCATAAGCGGCAACCAGCTCGATCGGCTGCTGCAGCTTGTCCATGTAAGCGTTCAACTGTTCCTTGATACTGGCGTCCAACATGCTCTCTTTTCCCCTCTGGATAGCGTAAAACTGAATGTGCGAACTCGGTTTGAGTCGTGAATCGAATATAGGAGAACGATACGGACTGGCCTTCCACAGCTCAAATTAATTGATCCAAAGTATTTGATAGGTCTTTGCTATTCGACTCGGTAAATCAATTGGATAGAAACAAAAAAGGCCCGCAGAGCGGGCCTTTTACAGGTTTCACTGTTACCGAAACCTTAGATCTTGCCAACCAGGTCCAGTGACGGAGTCAGAGTCGCTTCGCCTTCTTTCCACTTGGCCGGGCAAACTTCGCCGGGGTTGTTACGAACGTACTGAGCCGCTTTTACCTTGCGCAGCAGGTCGTCAGCGTCACGGCCGATACCTTCGGCAGTGATTTCCATGGCCTGGATAACACCATCCGGGTCGATCAGGAAAGTAGCGCGGTCTGCCAGGCCCTGGCCTTCACGCATCACACCAAAGTTGTTGGTGATGGTGCCGGTCTGGTCGCCTACCATGAAGTAGTTGATCTTGCCGATAGTCTCGGAGCTGCTGTGCCACGCCTTGTGGGTAAAGTGCGTATCGGTGGATACGGAGAATACTTCCACACCCAGCTTCTGCAGCTCTTCATACTTGTCGGCAACGTCGCCCAGCTCGGTCGGGCATACGAAAGTGAAGTCGGCCGGGTAGAAGAAGAAGACAGACCACTTCCCTTTTACGTCGGCTTCAGAAATTTCAACGAACTCGCCGCCTTTAAAGGCGGTGGCGTTGAACGGTTTAATTTCGCTGTTAATCATACCCATAGTAGATATCTCCCGTTGGTTGAGTTTAGGCATTGGCTAACTTGAGTTGGCTAAAGTATTGATTTGATCAAAAACATTCAAATTGATTGTTTTTAGCCGTTCGATAGGAAACCGCTATTTTATTTTTGGGAAGGCTGCAGAGAAGGACTAATCCGTGTTATCGGGCTCGAAGGCGCCCTTATGAAAATCGATGGCAGTGTCCACTTCTTCCATGCCGCAGACCCTTGGTTCCGCCAACGTGCCACCGGCCAGTGCCCGAAGCACTGCGTGCACGCCATGAGACAATGATTCGGTATTGTAACCGCCCTCCAGCACCATGACCAGCCGGCCGTTACAGTGCTTGTCCGCAATTTCCTGCACAATGCCCGTCATGGCTGAGAAGCCTTCGTAGGACACATTGAGCGCCAGGTCGTACCAATGGGCATCAAAGCCGGCGGAAACCAGTACCAGGTCCGGTTTGAAGTAGTCTGCGGCGGGTACCAGTATCTCCCGCAGCGCTTTCAGGTAAGCGACATCGCCCGCGCCACCGGGCATGGGCACGTTAATGGTGGTGCCCTCGCCCAGGCCGGCGCCTACGTCGGTTAACGCGCCACTGCCTGGGTAAAATGGTGCGGCCCGGTGAATATCAAAAAACATGGTGTCCGGATCCGCCCAGAAGATGTCCTGGGTACCATTGCCATGGTGGGCGTCCCAGTCGACGATCAATACCCGTTCACAGCCCAGCTCCGCCTGCGCGTGTGCAGCCGCAACGGCAACATTATTGAAGAGGCAGAACCCCCTTGCGCGTACTGGCTCAGCATGGTGACCAGGCGGCCTGACCATTGCGAAGGCGCTGTTCGTTCGGCCCTCAACCACCGCTTCCACGGCTGCAATGGCCGTGCCTGCAGCCACTTCGGCAGCTTCAACACTGCCCGGTGAAACGGCTGTGGTATCCACATCCAGCCACGCACTTTCGTCCCGCAATGAGAATATGTCGTCCAGGAACGAAGTCGTATGAACCCGGCTCAACTGATCCGGCGTTGCCGCCTTACCAGGCTCGATCCGGACACCGGGAATGGGATCACGGGCGAGCAAGTCCATGATCGCGGTAATACGGCCTGGATGCTCGGGGTACTTCCACTGCACATTGAGGCCTGAAAGAATGGAACGTACCCGTTTGTCCAGGCGGCCGGGCAGGAAATCCATGTTGGTATCGGGGTGATGGGCCAATACCCGTTCATCGTAAAAGACCGTGACGTCCCGTTGTTGTGCCAAGGCGATGCTCTCCTCTGCCGGGCCTTAGCTCAAGCATAGTCTTCTCAGGGCAAATCACAACGTTGCTCACAACCGCCAACGCGTCGGATTCGAGTGTTTGAGCACTCCGGCATCGTCCCAGTCATTCCAGCCAGTAAAGGGAATTGGCGCGTCCTGTTCAATCCCCGACAACCGGTGCGCCCACTGGTCTTTCAGTGCCTCCAGATGGTCCCGGAACGCGCCTTCCTCCTGATAGCGGATGCCGCCACCCTGCACCCCATAGCTTATGTGCGGTGCCAGCACGTCATAGCCCACGTAATACAGTGAAGAATGAACCGGCCACAGCCATTCCACCATATTGCCAGCGCGGCCAAATGGCATGAACGCCTGCTCCGGCGAACCTGTGGTCACGGAACACATCGCCTGTTTACCGCGAAAATAGCCACGATCATAGCGCATGCTTCCCGAGTAAAGTCCGCCATAGACCAACACACGATCAAACCAGCCCTTCAATATGGCGGGTTGAGAATGCCACCATAGCGGAAACTGGAAAATCACCAGATCGGCCCAATTCAGCCTGGCTATCTCACGCTGCACGTCTTGAGGTAATGCATTGGCATCATAGTGAGCCCGCTGCTCCGTCAGCGGAGCAAAATAGCACTCATCCTGACGCTTGCCATACCACGACGAACGCTCCACCGGATCAAAACCTTCCCCATAGAGATCGTCTATTTCTACCTCGTGCCCCGCCAGATTCAGGGTTTCCGTAGCCACATCCACCAAACCCCCACTGAATGACCGCCTTTCCGGGTGGGCCAGTACAATCAGTACCTTCATGTCTGAATTCTCCTTCGTGTTTCAGTGAATTCAGACTACCCCTTTCAAAAACGAACAGATATTCCACAAATGTGATAGCTGTATTTGCATGAATGAACAGAACCTTCAGTGGAGAATCAACAGACTGGGGTTTCCCCAATGAGACACCTATCAAGTTAATGCCGCGGATGATTAACTATCCTTAATCAATTAATATCATACCGTGCACGACGCACGTGATGTGTGTGAAGAACGCCTGATCCGCGTTCAGTATCGTTGTCCAGTCACTTAAACAGGGAACGTTGTATGCGACATTCTCCAAAGGCGCTGAAAGCGTTCTTTCTGGTGTGTTTTTGCTTTTTTTCGACCGTTTCTCACGCTGCGCTGGTTGATATCGACCAGGACGATGGTGTGATTTATTTCACTTTCGCTGCCCCGAATAAAGTCGTCCGCTACGACATGGTGTCGCAATCCATGTTGTCGGATATTCCCCTCAATAACGTACCAACAGCCGCAGAAATTCAGGGTAACAATCTGTATGTGGCCTATCGGCGCAGTGCCTACGCAATAGATCTCGATTCGCAGACACCGACTTTCATTGCCAACACCGGCGAAGACATGACGGCACTCCATGCGGTAGGAAACGCCCTTTATCTGGTACAGGGTTTCAACCGGGTCATGGCTCGGAACCTGTCAGATTACACACTCATAGAAGAAAAAACGGTTTTCTACAGGGGGACCGGGTCTGTGGGATCACCAGCACAGTCAGCGCTGTACTATCGGTCAGACGGCACTTCACCGTCCGATATTGTTAAAATCCCACTCAATGCGGATGGCACAATGGGGAGCGATATGGACAGCCCCGCCCACGGGGATTATCCCAGTGCCAGTCAACTTTACCTGTTCCCGGATGAAAGTCGCGTACTCGACAATCAGGGCATCCTTTATTTCGCCAACGACCTGACCTACGCCGGCAGCCTTGCTGGCGCGTTTGACGATATGACTTTCTGGCAGGGCGACCTGCTGGTGCTCCGTGGCAATACCGTTCATCAATACAACAACGCCATGCTGGAAGTGGCTCAGATGGGCCTCAACCAGCAACCTCTGAAAATTGCCAGCTACGGTGACGCTGTCTTTGCTTTCTACGAGAACAGCAGTCAGATCGGTGTTGAAGTATTGGACCTCGACAGTCTTGCCACGCCATCGCCAGGCGAGCCCCCCAATCCGGAAACTTCGGATTTCATCCCGGATTTCATCGAGTTCGACAGCCAGGAAGGCCTGTTGTATCTGGCCGACCGGGAGACACTGGCCATTCACATCTGGTCGGCGGAAACGCAAACCTATGTTGACAGCATCGGCCTGCTGAACCCACCCACGTGGATGACGTATTCCCCAGCCCATGGGCGACTTTACCTGGGCTACACTGGTGGAAAGATCAGCCAGATAGTCATGTCCACCGGGACACTTCAGGAAACTCCGTTCACCAACCTGCCACAAAGTGTTCTGGGTCTGGAATCCGCAGGCGATTATCTCTTTGCGGTGGATGCCTCCGGTGCCTGGGAGCGGTTCTACAGCTTTGACGCATCCGGAACAATGGTGGACTCCGTTGAATGGCGGCACGCCAGCTCAGAATACCTATGGAATCCTGTCACCGAGCGTATCTATCACTTCCGGTCCGGAACATCGCCCAATGACATTGAATGGTCCGAGCTGAGCTCAACCACCGGGCTTTTGGGCAGCAAGGGCGACTCCCCCTATCACAGCAGCGGCTACGCAGCCGCACCTTTGCACTTCGACCCTGCAGGCCAATTGCTGCTGACCGGCGGAGGCAAGCTCCACGACGCCTATTCCCTCGCCGAACTCAACTATCTGTCCAATGAAATAACAGACGCCGCCTGGACGGGAGATACCCTCCACACCATTGCAGCAGTTGATGGCAATGCCGTGCTGCAAACCTGGTCCGACAACTACGAGCTCCTTGAAGAGAACTCTATATTCGATGCCCTGGACACCCGTATTCTGGCCTATGGCGCCCACCTGGTGGCGATTGAAATGGCCGCAAGCGGGGGGCCTGACATCTCAGTACTCGATTTCACAGCGGACACTGACGACGACGGGCTGTTTGACCTCGAAGATAACTGCCCCAACACCGCCAATGCCAATCAAGACAATCATGATGGCGATGAGTTTGGCGACGCCTGTGACAATGATTCCGACAACGACGGCATCCCCGACACAGACGAACTCGCAGTGGGACTGGATCCCTTTGACAGTGCCGATGCCCAGGAAGACCTGGACGCAGACGGTTACAGCAATCTGAGCGAGTACCTCAACGGTACATCCATGACCGATGAGGAGGATTATCCTGCAGGGGATCCCAACCTCGATTCCGATGGAGACGGCCTGCCAGACTCGCTGGAAGACCAGTATCTGGCGCTCGACCCATACAATCCCGATGATGCGTCCCAGGACTATGACGGTGACGGCGCCACGAACGCCTCAGAAGTCGCCTCCGGTTACAATCCCGACGTTTCTGACGACTTTCCCACCCACAATACGATGGACTTTTTCCCCTTGGGGGACATCACCTGGGTTTTCTCCGACCCATCGGATGGCTACCAGTTCCGAAGCGAATCCATAAGCGGCGCAGGTATGTTCAAGTTCATTTTTCCCAATGGCGATGACCGCCTGGTACGTCGTACTACTGGCGTCTATCTGCTTGAAAGCCGGTTTGTTGATTCGGAAGGAGATCGGATTCGAATCACCTACGGGGATGGTCTGCTAATGATCCCCAGCTCGCTTGAGCTGGGCACGAGTGTCACTTCACGTGCCACCCTCTCCAGCTACATCAATGGCCGGCAGGGCAATAAGGTCAATTTCACCACGACCATTGAATTGATTGAGGAGTCCACAACCAGCGTAGACGGCGAGCCGCGTGCCGTGTTGGTCACACTCAGACAAACCCGTATCACCATGGATGGACAGCTTCTGGACAATACTATTGAAATTGAGGCCTTTGCGGAGGGTGTGGGGCGGATCTACAGCTCCCTTGATCCGGACGCCGAGCTGTCGGCCTACAACGTCCAGCAAGTGGACAACTCCATTTCCTCCGGCTCGGCCTCTGACGACTCATCGTCAGGCGGTGGCGGCGGTAGCATGTCCTGGCCGTTATTGGCCCTGCTGTTTATGATGGGATGGGGTCGGCGCCGGTTCAGCACCAACTAGCCATCGCAAACATCACTCGTCCGTTTTAGGAGGTGACCACAAGGGCACCTCCTCACGGCTGGGCGGCTCCCAGTCCTGCTGCATCACGTCACTCAGGGTGTCCTCCAGCTTCATGAACAGCTCACCATAACGGGGGCTAAAGCGGATACCCTCTTCGATTTCCTTCCAGGCGTCGAACAGTTCGTCCTCGTGGGACTTCTCATTATTGATAAATGCCCAGGTCATCTGCCGCGACCGCAATGGGTGAACGCCAAATGCGGTCAGTGCATGGCCACCCAGCTCCACCGCAGAATGGTAGGTTTCGCTCACGACGTCGTCAGCGCCGGCCTGGCGCAACTGATAGCCATGGCCCCGATCGAACGCCCGTGCCAGTACCCAGACGCCGGGGTAGTGTTGTTTGACATGGTGCACCAGGGCCACGGCTCTATCCCGGTCGTCAATCGCAACCACGAGCAAGCGCGCGTGGGCGATGCCCGCCGTTTCCAGTAACCCCGTATGGCTGGCGTCACCGAAATAGCTTTTGATGTTGATACGTCGCAGGTTTTCGATCTGATCCAGGGCCAGATCCAGCGCGACAATGGGAATCTTGTTGGCGCGCAACAACCGGCACACAATCTGGCCAAATCGTCCAACCCCGGCCACGATCACTGGCGCCTGCTCCTCGATCACATCGGCTTCCCGCTGCTCATTGCGGGCTTCACGATACCGCGGCAAGATCAGCCGGTCGTAGGCAATAAACAACAGCGGCGTCAGGAACATGGACAGCGCCACCACCAATCCCAGAAGCTGGGCGATGTCCGCGGGGATCACACTGTTCTGCATGCTGTAGGTCAGCAGCACGAAGCCGAATTCGCCGGCCTGGGCCAGCCCGAGGGTGAACAGCCAGCCATCACGGCCCCGCAGCCCGAATAACAAGGCCAGGAGCAGCAGAATTGCTGCCTTGACCAGGATAACCGCCAGCGCCAATGTGATTACTGTGCCCCATTGCGCCGCCAGCACCTCAAAGTTGATACCGGCACCCACCGTGATGAAAAACAATCCGAGCAGTAGCCCTTTGAAGGGCTCAATGTTGGCCACGAGTTCGTGACGGAACTCGCTGTTGGCCAGCACCACACCGGCGAGGAAGGCCCCGAGCGCCGGCGACAGATTGACGATGCTCATCAGCGCGGCGATACCGATCACCAGCATTAACGCGGTGGCCGTAAAAACCTCCCGCATACCGGACTGAACCACGTAACGAAACAGGGGCCGGCTCAGGTAATGACCGCCGACGATCACCGTAGTCACAGAGCCGATCACCACCAGGGCGTGAGCCCAGCCTGGCAGATGCGCCACCAGGCTGAAACCGCCCTGGTGCCCGGGGTCCGTCGCCCCAACGCCCGCCAGTTCGGATATCGCCAGCAGGGGAATCACCGCCAGCATGGGAATGACCGCAATATCCTGGAACAACAGCACCGAGAAAGCGCCCCGGCCCCCCTCGGTTTTGCTAAGTCCTTTCTCGTTCAGGGTCTGCAGCACAATGGCGGTGGAAGACAACGAGAAGATAAGGCCAACGGCGACGGTGGTCTGCCATTGCAGCCCCATCCACCAGGCAATCGCCATTCCGGCAGCGGAGGTGAGCACCACTTGCAGGCCGCCCAGGCCCAGCAAACGAATCCGCATGGCCCAGAGGGATTTCGGGTCCAGCTCCATGCCCACCAGAAACAGCATCATGACCACACCAAACTCGGCAAAATGCTGAATGGTTGCGGTTTCCTGGCCCACCAGCCCCGTCACCGGCCCGATGACGACACCCGCCACCAGATACCCCAATACCGACCCCAAACCCAGGCGCTTCGCCAATGGCACCGCGACAACAGCGGCGGTCAGATAGATAAACGCCTGGATAAAGTATTCGGTCATTACAGCCCCATCAGGTCAGCGAAGGATAAACACCTTGATACTAGCTGGATTCCCCCGTGTTGCCATCCACCGGAACCGCAAACCGCTGGGACGCAGGACTGTTAATTACGCCTCCACTGCTGTTCAAGCAACGCACGCTCCTGGTTCGGCCCAACGGGGGGCGTGGCCATCATCCGGTCCAGTTCCTCGTCAAGCACACTGCCACCGCTCGCTGTCTGGTATACATCAGGTGCCAGGGAAGGCTCTGCTTCGGCAGTGGCCACCTGTTCCCAGGAACCCTCGCCAGTGCGACAGGCAATTTGCTCCGACGCGGACGTTTGCGTCTCCAGGCGGAACTGGCGGCACCATTGGCCGGCCTGGCTTTGGAACGTCAGTCTCGGCGTCAGGCTTACCTGGTCATTAACCTGGTAAACTTCGCCACTGGGCTGGCTATCCAGAACGTTCGCCACCGCGGGCGACATCGGATCGCCGTCCGTTGCTACCGTCAGCCATTGCGTCAGCGCCACCCCCGCGATGATAGCGGCGGCGATCGCTTTACCCGTGTGGCCGGGCAGCCTGCGCCACCACGGAAAAGTGACCACATTGTCCTGCGCGGGCGCAGCACTCCGGGAGGCCTTTTCCTCCAGCATTCGGGTAATTGATGCCGGCATGGGACGGTCATCGATCGAGCCGTAATGGGCCTGTAGTTCGGCATCCACGGACGCCATCTCGGCCAGTCGATCTGCCAGCGTTGGATCCTTCTCAATCTGGTCCCGAACCGCTTCCATCTCCGCGTCGGTCAGTTCGTTATCGAGGAAAGCCGACAGGGTTTCATCAGTCATCTTCATGAATCGGTCCTCATGGTTACAGGCGCCAGGGCCTCGCTTAATGCCGCCCTGGCTCGGGCCAGCCGGCTCATCACCGTACCCTTGGGCACTTCCAGAATCTCAGCCACGATTTTGTAGGGCATGCCCTGGATTGCCACCAGGGAGATAATCTGGCGTTGGTCCTGTGGCAATCTTGCCATCGCAGCGTCCACTCGGTGCCATTCGATCTCTTTGGTGGTCTGGTGCTCGCCATTGATCACCTGGCCATCCGTCAACTCCGGATGTTCCGCGGCGTCCCGCCGAACCTTACGCGCGCGACACTCGTCTATCCAGACGTTACGGCAAACCCGGAATGCCCACTTGGTAAGGTCGGCGTCGTCCGGCATGTCCCGGGTCAACAAACGCTCCACCGTATTCTGTAGCAGGTCGTCGGCGTCTGACAGGGAGCCGGTCAACGAGTAGGCGAATCGTCGGAGCCTTGGTAATAGTTCGGTGATTTCCTCTTTCATAGCCTTCCATTTCCAAAGGTGCTATCGGTAAAACGGTCGTGAAACCGATTTATTCCATGAACGAAGGAATTTTTTTTCCGCCGGGCCGTTGTATCGTATGACACACATCTTTAATCGGACGGGCACGATGAAACCTTTTCTCTTGAGACACTTGTTCCCTGCAATCGCTCTTTGCACGCTTTCCGCACCGGCCTTGTCCATCGGTGTCGGTGACGTAACCAGCGGCCAGATAGATCCAATAACCCGCCAGGTTGAACAGAAGACACAGCGCATGGTGGAGCAGGCCATGGACCGTCGCCTTGAGAAGCAGATCAACACACAGGCCACAGAGCTCATGGAACAGCTCGAAGCGTTACCGTCAGTCCTTTCCATTCTCACGCGTCAGGGACAGAAAGCGTTCAATGATATCCAACTGGACGACGGTTTCCGTGCCGTGGAAGGTCAGTGGCTGGTGACCGGTACCGCTGCGGAACTCGCCCGCCTTGACCAGCCGGAGATCACAGTTCTCGAACGCCGAGAGCTGACCGGCCTGGGAATGACCGTGGTGCGCTTCCGGGTCACTGCCGAGCTGGATTCCCATAATGCCCTACAGGACGCCCTACCAGAACTCGCGGATCGGCTGGACCGCAACCATATCTATGCTCCGCAAACGGGTGCGAAAGAGCCCCTGTCAGAGACCAAAGTGCCACAGTGGCGTAGCCTCTGCACCGCCCCGGTTCGCGTTGGAATGGTGGATACGTCGATTGCCACAGACCATCGGGTATTTGAAAGTGCACAGGTTGTGCAGGAGCGTTTTCTGGCATTGGCGGAAATGGAAGGAAGTCTCGCTGAGCCTATGATTCACGGCACGGCCGTCGCCAGCCTGCTGGTGGGCAACCGGCCTGGGCAATGGCCTGCCCGGCTGCCGCAGGCTACGATCTTCAATGCCTCGGTGTTCTATGACCGGGATCGCACCCTCTCAGGCGCCACACTTGGTCATTTACTGGAAGGCCTGAACTGGCTGGCCGGTCAGGATTTGTCGGTTATCAACATCAGCCTGACCGGCCCGGACAACCAGCTTCTCGCTGCGGCGGTGAGCCGCCTCAGGGAGCGCGGCGTGCTGATGGTTGCGGCGGTAGGCAATCAAGGGCCCTCTGCCCCGCCATTATATCCGGCCGCCTACACAGAAGTGATCGGTGTGACGGCGGCTGATAGTTCCGGGAAGCTCTACCGCTGGGCCAATCGGGGTGAACAGGTGATGTTTGCCAGCAACGGCGTCACCGTTCCGGTAGCACACCCTGATGCCGGCATGGTTGCAGACAGCGGCACCTCGCTGGCGTCGCCGGTGGTTGCCGCTGCACTGGCCTGCCAACGTAATGAACTTTCGGAAGACAAGGCCATTGGTGCCCTGATCAATGCAGCGAAGGATCTTGGCCGTCCTGGCCGAGACACCGAATTCGGTCACGGCTTTCTGGATTTCTGACTGTCGGGTTTCAGAAATCCGCCCTGAGCGTCACCCCCGCCACCGTCTTGTCGTAATCCGCAGAATCCACGTTCGAGGTGTACTGGCCCCAGGAAACACTGGGCTCAACACTAAACACCTCGTTGAGTCCAATCCGCCAGCTGGCCTCCAGAATACGGGCTTTGTCCGCCCGCTCATTGCTTGAGCGTTCGGTAAGGTCACCGGTCAGAGGGTCCGTCAGAACCGGGCTGGTACTGGTGACGGTCACCTCTTCATACTCCCTGTCCTCGTAACGCCAGCCAAACCGCAGGCGGTTTTCCTCGCCGGCCAGGATAAACCGATGCACCAACGCTACCCGAACGCGAAGCAGGTCATTGTCGTAGGCTTTCGCCTCCGCATCTTCGCGATCACCGTCAAGGCCGAGTAGAAAGTGGCTCTGGGCCTGGTTGAAAAAGAAGAACGCATCCAGACTGGCGCCTTTTATCTCGGCATCCCGCGCATCACTGTCATCAAATTCCTTGCGCTTGTCCTGCAGGCTGCCACGCAGATAAACGTCCTCCGCGAGCAGGCTGCCCAGATAGACACTGGCACGCCGGAAATCGAGGAACGGGTCTGACCCCAGGGTTGCGTGGGAATAGTAGTAACTGGTGCCAACGGTGACCGGGTCGAAGTCATAACTGACATCGGCCGACAGCAGGTGAATGTCCTGATCGAATTCATCAAGGTTCTGGTACCGTCTGCCCGAGAGCGAATAGCCGAGCGTCACGTTTAACCGCTCGGTGGGTTTCAGGATGCCTTCCAGACCGGCGTCGAAAACCCAGGCCTGATCGCTCTCATCGGCGGACGTGTTCAGTTCATCCACGGTCACGTTGCTGTCGTGCTCGTAACCGCCTTCAAGATATCCGTTCGCTGACGCTTTCTCCTGCGCCTGAACCATTAATACCGGTGACGCCAGGCCAATGGCCAGGGGCAAGGTCAAAATACGTTGAATCAACTGCATGTCTGCTCCTTTCACTTGGGCGTCCAAAAGAAAGCCGGGCCCTATGGCCCGGCGAGTCTGGAGGAGTGGTTATAGCAGGCCGCCACTGCCGGACCCTTTCACGGTCCCCTTGACGGTGTTCTGCACTTCACTCCGGACGCTCTCAGATACAGACGTTCCGATCTGCTGATTGGTTTCAGCGCGAATTTCAGCATTTCGGGTCTCGTTCATGCGCTCTTGCGCCTGTTCGCGCTTCTCACCAGCTTCATCGCGAGCCGTGTCCGCTGTAGCATCGGCGGTTGCTCGCACCTTCTGGCCGGTTTCAACGCCAGCGCTGACCGCCTGATCGGCCCTTCCGCGGGCTTCTTCACTGGCCGCCTGGCGTTGGTCGGCAGCTTCGTCTCGAGCGGCTTCGCCGTTGACACTGCCCTCTGCGCTTGCAGAGGCACCACCATTCGCGGAAACACCGTTGCGGGTGCTGGCTTCCGCACTCATGTTGGTTTCAGCCTGCGCGTTTGCATTGGCCGCGCCAGACCCTTCTGCGGCGAAAACGCCGGTGGAAAGAATGGAACAGATTGCGAGTGTCAGTACATGCTTTTTCATGGTTACGTCCTCCTGATTTACCCGTTTCGGGTGGCTTTCATCAGGGAGACGGCTGAGCCTGGCGTTTATTCCAAAAAAAAATCACCGCCTATGTTTTTGGCACATAGGGTCGAACATCCCAGCAGAAATAGCGTTTCAATGCACTGTTCGCCTCATGGTCTTTCTGGCGCCAGCCATAGACCTTGGGTTTGCTGGTTTCAATGGCGAGTGTGCCAAACACCAGCCAATCGTAGATCGCCAGCGTGGAGGTCACATTCTTGGCTGAATTGGGCCCGCGGGCGTGATGATGGTGGTGCTGAGTGGGAAAGACCAGAATATGCGCCAGTGCCCACATGGTCTTGCGAACCCAGGCCCAGCGGTGGTTGTGGAAATACAGGTCATAATTCCAGTTCACATGAGTATGGGCCGCCCATAGTCCCTTGAAGGCGGTGGCAATCAGGAACACCTCTACCAGCCCCAGATAAAGACACAGCAACTGGAAGGTGTAGTTGGGCATGATCAGCCACCAGGCCCAGCCATTGACGAAGGTCTGCGTTACCGTCAATTGGCCCTTGTTGTCCTGGCCGCCCGACATGTGGTGCGGGCGGTGGCTCATCTTGTAAAACGCCTGAACCCATTGCAGAACACGGTTATTGGGTCGGCGCCGGTGGGCAAACAGGTGGAAACTGCCGTGGATAAACTCTTCCACGCAGAAAAACACGATCAACGTGGGCCAGAAATACGCCTGTTCGAGCCAGGCCAGTGAACCGGCGCTGCCAGGAATCAGCGTTGACAGACCCAGCGTCAGCAACAGCAACACCAACGGCCTTTGCACCGCCACCATCATGAACGTGGCAAGAAATGCCATGCGCCAGTCCTGCGTGTTCTTGCGACCTTCACGGGTACGGCCGCTGACTACCTCCCAAAGGGCGGTAACCACAATAAAAGCCGTAACCAGCATCGTCAGTTTTTGGTCGTCCATTATTGTTCTCCGAGACGAGGGTTTGTACGTCTTCTGACGCTACTGGGGAGAGCTATATCTTTCTATTCAATATTTGGTATAAGTATTATCCATGAAACTGAATTTACGAAGCGTCGACCTCAACCTGCTGCCGGTATTCGATGCCATTATGGAAGCCGGGCAACTCTCCCGTGCCGCAGACACCCTGGGCATGAGCCAGCCCGCCATCAGTGCCGCATTGCAGCGCCTGCGTCATACCCTGGATGATCCCCTGTTTGTGCGTACCCATCAGGGCATGGTGCCGACACCCCGCGCCCGTGAGCTGCACAGAAGCCTCAGCCAGCAACTCGGCGCCATGCGCGACACACTGGACCCGGCCAATCGCTTTGTGCCCGGCACCAGCCAGCGACGCTTTCGCGTGCTCAGCAACGACTATTTCGAAATGGTGGTGTTACCAACGTTACTGACACGCCTGAGAAGCGAGGCGCCCAATGTGGTGGTGGAGGTCGCCCTGGCCGGCGATGACATGCCCCAGAGGCTGTATACCGCCGAAGCGGATCTTGCCGTGGATGCCTTTGCAACAGAGAACGATCGACTACGGCGGCAAGTGCTTCTCGCGGAGAGGCTTGCGGTGGTGGCACGACAGGACCACCCAGACCTGCAGGGCGATTGCAGCAAACAGCAGTTTCTGGACGCCGAACACGTCGTACTGCCGGATCGGAACCGGCGCTTGCCCCTGGACCAGATCCTCAACGAACCGGGTTGGCAGCGGCGAACCGGGGCCCGGGTCACCCAGTTCGCCAGTATGCTGGCCACCTGCAGCCGCTCCGACATGATTGCCACGGTGCCCGAACGTCTGGCCCAGCAGTACGCCCGGGCATTCGGGCTGAAGACCCTGCCGTTTCCGGTAGAGGTACCCTCGTTGCCGGTCTACCTGCTGTGGGCACCGGTGATGGACAATGACCCGGCCCATATTTGGTTCCGCCAGCGTCTGATGGAAAGTGTCACGGGCTAATGGGCCGGTTTTCACGATCGATGTCATCAAGAGTCTCAAACAACCACACACCAGCAAGAGCCTCCAGCGCCTCTGCAATCACCAGCTCTTCCTCCCGGTCCTTGCGCCAGATAAAACTCAGGGCACAGGGGATACGCACGCCTTCCACAACGACCAGCCCCCGTTCCTGTCGCTCTGCCATCGCCAGGGCATCCCGGGCCAGGCTGAGCCCGACGCCCGCCCTGACCAGGTCCAGCATGCAGGCTTCCTGGTCGACCTGTGCAACGCCATTTGGAACCAATCCATGAGGCTCCATTGCGTCAGCCAATAACCGATTGTGCACTGAATCCGGCGGTGTCACGATCCAGGGCAGCCCGGCGAGGCTCGACCAGCGACTGTCCGCCACCCGTGACGCCCATCCCGCCGGTGCAATAACGTGATAGTCAAACCGGGTCAGCTCTCTGTACATTAATTCTGGCGATGACTGTCCAGCGCCCAGACCTGGCGGGGCAAGAAAAAAACCAACGTCCAGGCTGCCATTACGGACCTGTTCCAGAACCCGGCCACTCATTCCCTGATGCAGCTCGGTTTCAAGTTGGGGCGCGCGAGCCACCAATTGGTGTAGAAACGACCCCAGACGGATAAATTCGGGGTCCACGATGGTGCCAATCTTAAGGCGTCCGCGAACAGTGCTGTGCAATGCCTGGGCGCTTTGCTCAAATGCAGCTATCCCCGCCAACGCCTTTTCGGCCACCGGCAACAGGTTGTGACCATCAGCACTCAGCACCAAACCCTGCGGCTTACGCCGAAAAAGCCTGAGGCCAAGATCATCCTGTAACTGTTTCAGCTTCAGGCTCACGGCCGGCTGTGTCAGATGCAGTCGCTCGGCAGCCCTGGAAACACTCCCCTCACGAGCCACAGACACAAAGGCACGTAATCCCTGCAAGTGTTGCATAGCCGTCTTTCCCTCCTGAGCTCCAATATAAGCATTACTTATATCATGATTTAAAATAACTCAATTGCTTCGGTACCTGACCGACCGTAAATTAACTGTTCAATTCTTATCCAGCGGCGACGAATGCCCCGAATAAAGGCATCCAGAACCCTTACAAAAAACTGAATCAAAAACAGGAAAAGACAACCATGAGCAATCCAACGATCCAGCATTATATCAATGGGCGAATTTCAGAAGGCAGCTCCGGCCAAACTCAGGACGTATTCAATCCCGCTACCGGCAAGGTCTCAGGCCAGACCGCTCTTGCCAACCGCGATGATGTTGATCAGGCCGTGGCCGCTGCGTCTGCTGCCTTCCCAAGCTGGGCGGACACCCCGCCGATTCGTCGCGCACGTGTCATGTTCAGGTTTCTGGAACTGCTTAACCAGCACAAAGACGAACTGGCCGAAGCGATTACTCGCGAACATGGCAAGGTCTTTACCGACGCTCAGGGGGAAGTTGCCCGGGGGATTGATATCGTGGAGTTTGCCTGCGGTATTCCCCAGCTTCTCAAAGGCGACTATACCGAACAGGTCAGTACCGGTATCGATAACTGGACGACCCGCCAGCCCCTGGGCGTGGTCGCTGGTATTACGCCGTTTAACTTCCCGGTGATGGTGCCCATGTGGATGTTCCCGGTGGCAATCGCTGCCGGCAATACCTTTGTGCTCAAGCCCAGCCCGATCGACCCCAGTGCGTCTCTGATGCTCGCTGATTTGCTCAAACAGGCTGGCCTGCCCGACGGCGTGTTCAATGTGGTGCAGGGTGACAAGGGTGCGGTGGAAGCGCTCATTGAGCACCCGGACGTCATGGCGCTGAGTTTTGTCGGCTCCACTCCGATTGCCAATCTGATCTATGAAAATGGCGCCCGTCACGGCAAGCGCATTCAGGCCCTCGGCGGCGCCAAGAACCACATGGTGGTTATGCCCGATGCCGATCTGGACAAAGCCGTGGATGCGCTCATTGGCGCGGGTTACGGCAGTGCCGGCGAACGTTGCATGGCCATCAGCGTGGCGGTTCTGGTCGGTGATGTCGCTGACAAACTCATCCCCAGGCTGGCCGAGAGGGCACGCAGCCTGAAGGTCAGGAACGGCATGGACCTGGACGCCGAAATGGGTCCGATTGTCAGTGCCAGCGCTCACCAGCGCATTACCGGTTATATTGATAAAGGTGTGGCTGAAGGCGCTGAACTGGTGGTCGACGGCCGCGACTTCGATGCAACGTCAACGGGCGAAGGCTGCGGCGAAGGTTTCTGGATGGGTGGCACGCTGTTCGATCACGTCACTCCGGAGATGACAATTTACCGGGAAGAGATCTTCGGCCCGGTGCTGGCCTGTGTGCGGGTTCCCGATGTTGCGACTGCCATCCGCCTGATCAATGATCATGAATTCGGCAACGGTGTCAGCTGTTTCACCGAGAGCGGCAGCGTCGCCCGTGAATTTGGCCGTCGCATTCAGATTGGCATGGTCGGTATCAACGTGCCCATTCCGGTTCCCATGGCCTGGCACGGATTCGGTGGCTGGAAACGCTCAATGTTTGGCGACACCCATGCCTACGGTGAAGAGGGCGTTAAATTCTATACTCGGCAGAAATCCATTATGCAGCGCTGGTCAGACTCCATCGATGCCGGTGCCGAGTTTGTGATGCCAACCGCCAAGTAACACGCAAACCAGTCCGGGAGACAGACCATGTCCAATAACAACAATGCACACGGGCAGCACGAGTTTGATTACATCGTCGTCGGGGCCGGCTCTGCCGGCTGCCTGCTGGCCAACCGTCTGAGCGCCGACCCGGCCAACCGGGTGCTGCTGATCGAGGCGGGCGGTCGTGACAATTACCACTGGATCCATATTCCAGTGGGCTACCTTTATTGCATCGACAATCCGCGCACGGACTGGCGCTTTCGCACCGAGCCGGACCCCGGCCTGAATGGTCGATCACTGATCTACCCCAGGGGGAAAACCCTGGGTGGCTGCTCCAGCATCAATGGCATGCTCTACATTCGTGGCCAGGCCCGGGATTACAACCACTGGGCCGATGTTACCGGAGAGCAGGCGTGGTCATGGGATAACTGCCTACCCGACTTTATGCGTCATGAAGATCACTACCGGTTGGACGAAGAAGGCGACGCCGATCCGGAACACGGGAATTACCACGGCCACGGCGGTGAGTGGCGGATCGAGCATCAGCGGCTGAAATGGACCGTTCTGGAGGATTTTGCCAGCGCCTGCGTTCAGGCTGGCATTCCCCGAACCCGGGACTTCAACCGCGGCGACAACGAAGGCGTTGACTACTTCGAAGTCAACCAGCGCTCCGGCTGGCGCTGGAGCACCTCGAAGGCGTTCCTGCGGCCAGCCAAGACGCGCCCTAACCTGACACTGTGGCATTCCACCCATGTCATGGCGCTGGACATGGCGGCCGGTGAAAAGCCCCGATGCACCGGCGTACGTGTTGAACGACCGGGAGAGGGGGAAATTACCGCCCACGCACGCCGCGAAGTCATCCTCTCAGCCGGCGCTATCGGATCCCCCCAGTTGCTGCAGCTGTCGGGCATTGGCCCCGCGGATCTGCTTCGGGAACACGATATCCCGGTTGTTGCCGACTTACCCGGCGTCGGCGAGAATCTTCAGGATCACCTTCAGATTCGATCGGTCTACAAGGTTCGGGGCGCGAAGACCCTGAACACCATGGCCAACTCACTGATTGGCAAGGCACGAATTGGGCTGGAGTATCTGCTTACCCGCTCCGGCCCCATGAGCATGGCCCCCTCCCAACTCTGTCTGTTTACCCGCAGTTCCGAAGAATATGAGTACGCCAACATCCAGTACCACGTTCAGCCATTGAGTCTGGAGGCATTTGGCCAGCCTTTGCATGACTTTCCAGCCATTACCGCCAGCGTTTGTAACCTCAACCCGACGAGCCGCGGTACCGTGCGTATTCGTAGCCGGGACTCCAGAATCAAGCCCGCCATTGCCCCCAACTACCTGAACACCGAGGAAGACCGCAAGGTCGCAGCGGATTCCCTTCGGGTAACGCGCCGCATTGCAGAGCAACAGGCATTGGCCAAGTACGAACCGGAAGAGTTCAAGCCGGGCCTTCAGTACCAGACCGATGAGGAACTTACCCGGTTGGCGGGAGACATTGGCACCACGATTTTTCACCCTGTGGGAACCACCCGCATGGGGCGGGCAGACGATGACATGGCAGTCGTCGACCCTCACCTCAGAGTTCGTGGCGTCGCCGGCCTGCGCGTGGTGGATGCCGGTGTCATGCCGACCATCACCAGCGGTAATACCAACTCCCCCACACTGATGATTGCGGAGAAGGCGGCAGGCTGGATTCTGAACGGCACGTAAGTGCCGGCCAGCCCGCCGGACTGAAGGTCAGTACGTTGCTACCACTCCAACTGCGCGCCGGTCTGATACTCGATGACCCGGGTTTCAAAGAAGTTTTTCTCTTTACGCAGGGTGGCCTGCTCATCCAGCCAGGGTGAGACGTTCTTCGCGCCCGGGAACGGTTCGTCCAGGCCAACGGTTCTGGCCCGGCGATTGGCCACAAAACGGAACTGCTCGCTGTGGTACTCGGCGGAATAGCCCAGGATCGGGTCCCGCAGGATGTAGTTGGCGTAGGCGGTTTCAGCGGCTTCGGACTCGTCCCACATATCGCGCACGGCTTTGGGGTCCAGCGTGATGTTTTCCTCTTCCAGGATCTGGTTCACCACTTTCAGCCCGAACGAGAAGTGCATGGCTTCGTCCCGCAGGATGTACTGCAGTTGCTCACCGGTGCCCCGCATCAGGCCCCGACGCTGCAGGGCGAAGATGGGGCTGAAACCGTTGTAGAACCAGGCACCCTCAAAGACCGCTGCGAAGAACAGGTAGGACATAATGAACTCCTGCAGGTCGTCCTTGTTGCGCAGGTTCATGTCAGAGCGCATGGCGGCATCCAGCCGGCGGTTGGCCATCTGGATCTTGCCGTTGATCGCGGGGACCACCCGATAGCGATTGTAGATCTCGCTCTGGTCAAGGTTGAGGGTTTCAATGCAGTGCTGGTAGGCCCAGGTGTGCATGGCTTCCTCGTACACCTGCCGCGCTTGGTAAATCTGCAATTCCGGGGCACTCATCTTCTCCATCACCGCCAGGCCGATATTGCGCATCGCCAGGATGTCGGAGGTGGTGAGGTAGGCCAGCACGTTCTCATACACGTGCTTTTCCGGCGCAGACAGGCGGTGATGGTAGTCGTGAACGTCCTGAGCCATGTTCACGTCCAGCGGCGTCCAGTGGTTCTTGTTGGCATTCATGAAGTATTCCCAGGCCCAGGGGTACTTGAAGGGTGCCAGCTGATTGATGTCGGTTTCGCCGTTGATAACGCGCTTGTCATCGACATTGACCGGGGCCGGACCCTCCTGGGTAGCCGGGCGGGTTTGGGTGTTTGGTTCGTCGTCCCAGTTGAGCATCTTTTAACCTCTAGAATCTTGGTGGCGGTCGGGTTTACTGGCAGGCTTCGCAGTCCGGCTCATCAATGCTGCATACCTGTGGTTGCGGTGCTGCTACCGGCGCGGTTTTCTCAGCACCCGTGGCCCCCAGCGAGCGCAGGTAATAGGTGGTTTTCAGTCCACGTTCCCAGGCCAGCTGATACAACTCATCCAGCTTTTTGCCGCTGGGTTCCGCCATGTAAAGGTTCAGGCTCTGGGCCTGGTCCAGCCATTTCTGGCGCCTGGCCGCCGCCTCCACCAGCCAGCGGGCATCGATCTCAAAGGCGGTGGCGTAGCGGGCCTTCAGTTCCGCGGGAATACGATCAATCTGCTGCACGCTGCCATCGAAGTACTTGAGATCGTTCACCATCACGTTGTCCCACAGACCCTCAGCTTTCAGATCACGAACCAGAGATGGATTAACCACCGTGAACTCGCCGGAGAGATTCGATTTCACGAACAGGTTCTGGTACGCCGGTTCGATGGATTGGGAGACACCGACGATGTTGGAGATGGTCGCCGTTGGCGCAATGGCCATCACATTGCTGTTACGCATGCCATTGCGGGCGATGAGCTTCCGCACCGCCGTCCAGTCCAGGCGGCTGCTGGTATTCAGGCTCAGGTCGCCGTCCTGACGGGCCTCTTTCAACAGGTTGATTGAGTCAATGGGCAGAATACCCTGATGCCACAACGAGCCTTCGTAGGTCTCGTAGGCACCGCGTTCACCGGCCAGCGCAGCCGAGGCCCGGATCGCGAAATAACTGATCTGCTCCATCGCCACATCGGCAAACTCCACCGCTTCCGCGCTGGTGTAGGGCAGGTTGAGCCGATACAACGCATCCTGAAAGCCCATCAGGCCGAGACCAACGGGCCGATGCTTGAAATTGGAACTCTTCGCCTGGGGCACTGCGTAGTAATTGATGTCGACCACGTTATCGAGCATGCGGACCGCAGTATTGACCGTGCGTTCTAGGCGCTGGACATCCAGCTCACCGTTGTGGACATGGGCCGCCAGGTTGATGGACCCCAGGTTGCACACGGCGATCTCATCCGCACTGGTGTTCAGGGTGATCTCGGTACACAGGTTGGAGCTGTGCACCACGCCCCGATGCTGCTGCGGTGAGCGCAGGTTGCAGGGGTCCTTGAAGGTGATCCACGGATGACCGGTCTCGAACAGCACGGTCAGCATCTTGCGCCAGAGCTGTTTGGCGGACACCGTATTGAACAGAGTGATCTCGCCCCTGGCCGCCATAGCTTCGTATTCCTGGTACCGCGCCCGGAATGCGTTGCCATAGAGGTCATGCAAGTCCGGAGTGTCGTTTGGCGAGAACAGGGTCCAGTCCTGATCACTGCGCATGCGCTCGATCAGCAGGTCCGGTACCCAGTTGGCGGTGTTCATGTCGTGGGTACGACGACGCTCATCGCCGGTGTTCTTGCGTAGCTCCAGGAACTCCTCAATATCCAGGTGCCAGCTTTCCAGGTAAGCGCACACGGCGCCCTTGCGCTTGCCGCCCTGATTCACCGCCACCGCCGTGTCGTTCACCACTTTCAGGAATGGCACCACACCCTGGCTGCTGCCGTTGGTACCCTTGATGTGGGAGCCCAAAGCCCTGACTGGCGTCCAGTCGTTACCCAGGCCGCCGGCCCACTTGGACAGCATGGCGTTGTCACGGATGGCACCATAGATACCCTCCAGATCATCCTGAACGGTGGTGAGGTAGCAGGATGAAAGCTGGGAATGTCGGGTACCACTGTTGAACAGGGTTGGCGTGGAGGCCATGTAGTCGAAGGATGACAACAGGTCGTAGAACTCAATGGCCCGGGCATTGGGGTCGTCTTCCTGCAACGCCAGACCCATGGACACGCGCATGAAGAAGACCTGGGGCAACTCCAGCCGGTCACCTTTCCAGTTGAGGAAATAGCGGTCGTAGAGAGTCTGCAGGCCGAGGAACCCAAACTGGTGGTCCCGCTCCGGCTTGAGGGCAGCACCCAGGCGTTCCAGGTCGAACGCCGCCATGGCGTCGTCCAGCAGCTCGTAGTGGATACCCTGCTCAATGAAGGTGCTCAGGGCCTGCGGGTATATTTCCGCCAGCGGCAAACTTAGGGGCAGGCTCAAGGCGGCTGCGGTTTCCAGCCTGAGTTGTTCCAGCAGCAGACGAGCGGTTACGGCACTGTAGTCCGGTTCCTGCTCGATGCGGCCGCGGGCGGTCATGATCAACGCTGACAGCACCTCTTCCTCTGCAATACCGTCGTACAGGTTCCGCAGCGCCCCTTCCACCAGGGATTCGCCATCGATGCCCTCCAATCCCTGGCTGGCACGCTCCACCTGGACTTTCATCAGCCCCAGATCCAGCGGCGCGGCCTCACCGTTGGCTTTTTTCACCGTGAGCGTGGGATGCGCCTCCACCGGCGCCAGGCTGGCCCGCTCCTGGGCATGAGCCTCCCGGTAGAGTACATAGGCGCGGGCCACTTTCTGCTCCTCCGCCCGCATCAGCGCCAGTTCCACCTGGTCCTGGATATCTTCAATGTGCACCTTGCCGCCAGCTTTCAAGCGTCGGCTGATGGCCTGCATGACCTGATGGGTGACCTGTTCCACGGAATCGTGGATACGGGCCGAGCCCGCTGCTTCATCGCCTTCGACGGCAAGAAATGCTTTGGTCACGGCAACACTGATTTTGCTGGCGTCGAATCCAACCAGGGCGCCATTACGTTTAATAACCTGTAGGGAGGCGGTGCTGGTTGAGGCAGATTGGCCGGGCTCGGCCAGGGTGGCAGTGGACATGTCGGTTCTCCTGAGTACGCGTTTATGCCAAGACCTTCGCGTACGCAGGGGCGAGCATTGCTCTGAACAGAGACAACGCAAAACCGATCTGCTCACCTTGATACGCGAAGGTGCAGTTGTATTCCCTGGCAGGTCTTCGGACTCAGGGGCGTGAACCTGTTGGCTCGGCCTTGCGTGGCGACTTCCCGGCATTCGCCAGTGTCTTTATGCCACGCTCGTTCCCCAATACCGCTGCGCGTCAGTTCCGGAGTCTCACCGGATTCCCGGTACCACGATCATCGTGACGAAGGCGATCTGTGATTGATCAGCCTTTGATCACTATATCTGGTACTAAGCCAAGGATATAAACACTATATAGACTAAGGTAAATCGCAACAAGGCACTTTTTCGACGGTTACCGGTCAGTAAACGAACCCATAGGAGCATCCCATGACACCGCTACCGAGATACCTGACGGCCGCCCTCGCCCTTTCGTTGATGGCCACTTCGGCCCAGGCTGACAGCACGGAAAACTCACTGATCACCGCGTTTTCGACCATAACGTCCCTGGAAGATGGCTGGGAACCGATGGAATTTCCAAAGATAGACCGCCACAGTCGCTATCAGTTGACCGACGACGACGGCGAGCAGGTGGTCATGGCGAGCACGGACAACAGCGCCTCCGGGCTGATCGCAAGGGTATCCGTCGAACCCGGGGATTCACTGATCCTGCGCTGGCGGTGGAAAGTGTCGAACGTTTATGAGCAGGGAAACGCCCGTAGAAAGGAGGGCGATGACTACCCTGCGCGAATCTACGTGGCCTTTGAGTTCGAACCGGACGAAGCCGGCTTTTTCGAGCGCGCCAAACGCAAGACCGTGGAAGTGGTGTTCGGGGAGGAACTGCCGGGCAATGCGCTGAACTACATATGGGCCAACCGGCTGCCGGTTGGCGAAATCGTTGCCAACCCGTTCACCGATACCACGATGATGGTCGCCGTGAACTCCGGCGTCACCAACACTGGCGAATGGGTCACGGTAGAACGGGATATCGTTGCGGACTACCGCAAGGCCTTTGACCGCGAGCCACCGAAGCTGGTGGGCGTCGCCATCATGTCGGATTCCGACAACACCGGAGCATCTGCCACCGCCTGGTATGGCGATGTCAGCTTGGTCAAACCAGATTGATGACGCAAAACAGACCTACCGCGCCCATCACGATGGTATAGGGAAACGCCATCACAACCATCCGCCCATAGGACAATCGCACCAGCGGAGCGATTGCAGACGTCAGCAGGAACAGAAACGCTGCCTGGCCATTGGGGGTAGCCACACTGGGCAGGTTGGTGCCGGTGTTAATGGCGATGGCCAACTCCTGGAAATGCTCGTAGTCGATACTGCCGGCGTCCAGCGCCTGTTTGATTTCACTGATGTAAACGGTGGCTACGAACACATTGTCGCTGATCATCGACAACAACCCGTTGGCAATAAAGAACATGCCCGGCTGCTGGTCCTGAGGCAGGCTGAGCACAAAATCGATGATCGGCTTGAACAGGTGTTGCTCGTGAATCACCGCGACGATAGCGAAAAACACCACCAACAGCGAGGTAAATGGCAGCGATTCCTGGAAGGCCTTACCGATCTGGTGCTCGTCAGTAACGCCAGTGAACGAGGTGATCAGGATAATCACCAGAAGGCCGATCAATCCCACCTCTGCCAGGTGAAACGCCAGCCCAACAACCAGCACCAGGGCCGCCATTGCCTGCACCCACAGGGCAGCCTGGTCGGCTTTCGTGCGCTTGGTGCGCTCGTTGTCAGCAAACTCTTCCAGTACCTGGCGGACAGGCTTGGGCAACCGGGCGCCATACCCAAACCAGCGCAGCTTTTCCAGCAGCCAGCAGGTGGTCAGGCCGGCCACCAGCACCGGCAGGCTCACCGGCGCCATGCGCAGGAAGAAACTGACAAAGTCCCACCCTACTACCTTGGCGATCAGCAGGTTCTGGGGTTCGCCCACCATAGTGGAGACTCCCCCCAAGGCCGTACCAATGGCGCCGTGCATCAGCAGGCTACGCAGAAAGGCCCGGAACTTGTCCAGGTCTTCCCGGTGCAACTCAATCACGTGTTCATCGCTGTTGGCATTATGATCGGAGTGATGATAACCCTTGCCGGAAGCTACCTTGTGGTACACCGAGTAAAAACCGACAGCGACACTGATGATGACTGCGGTGACGGTAAGCGCGTCCAGGAACGCGGATAGAACGGCCGCAGCAGCACAGAACAGCAGTGACAACGCGGACTTTGACCGCACACCCACCAGGATCTGGGTAAACGTCACTAGCAGCAGCTCTTTCATAAAGTAGATGCCAGCCACCATGAACATCAGCAGCAGGATGACCGGGAAGTTCACCAACACCTCGTGGTACACCGCGTCCGCTGACGTCATACCCACCAACAGGGCTTCAATCGCCAGCAACCCACCCGGCAACAGTGGATAACACTTCAACGCCATGGCCAGGGTAAAAATAAACTCTCCCACCAACGCCCAACCGGCCACGGCCGGGCCAAGGGTCCAGACAATCAGCGGGTTGGCAATCAGGAAAAGCAGGATGACCTGTTTGTACCAGGCGGGTGCATTACCCAGGAAGTTGTGGGTAAAGCCGGAGAGAACGGTTGTGGGCATTGCGGGAATCTTCTGAGTAAACGGTTTGTTGGAATTGTGTGGCAGAAGGCCCGCATCTTCCTTGATATTTGTGTAACCGGTAATCCCCCAAAGGTACAGGGTGAGTGCCTATTTGGTCTTACATGAAACAAGGAAGAGTGGCCGGACGACCACTCAAAAGAGTTTCGTAATATTACTTAAAAACAGAGCCGGAATCGACTCTGTTTTCAGCACTCAGGGTTTATTATGACCGTTATCACTTCCCGCTTACGTGTCAAAACCGGTAAGAAACCGACGCCGTAACGTTACGTTCTGCCCCGAAGTAACAGAAGTCCAGACTGTTGTAGCAGGACGCCACGTATTCCTTGTCCAGCAGATTGTTCACGTTCAGCCGGGTAGAAACGCCTTCCAGGCCGAGCTCGCTGAAATCGTAGCCCAGTGCCAGATCCACCAGGGTGTAGTCCGGCACCTTTTTGGTGTTGGCATCATCGGCGTAGATGTCTGCGTTGTGACGGACACCCAATCCCGCGTTTGCCCCATTAAGGACTCCCTGCGTGAACCGGTAACCGGCCCACAGGGTCAGCTGGTGTTCCGGCACCTGGCTGGCGGCATTGCCCTCGCGATAGGCCTCGGACTTCTCAAAGGTGACGTCCGTGAACGCATATCCGGCCTGGACATTCAGGTTCTCCGTCAGCTGCGCCTTGGCTTCCAGCTCCACACCCTGGGACTCAATCTCACCAATACTGCGGTAGAAGGACTCCTGTGGCTGCTTGGTGGCCAGATTCTCCTGGTTGATGCGGAACAGAGAGAGCGTATACAGGTCCGTGGTTCCCACCGGCTGGTACCTAAGCCCGGTTTCTATCTGCTTGCCTTCACTCGGGGCCAGCAGGTCGCCGTTCTCGTCGGTATAGGCGCTGGGCGAAAACGACGTGGAGTGGGACACGTAGGGTGCAATGCCGTTGTCGAACAGGTAGAGCAGCCCGGCACGGCCACTGAACTGGGTTTCGTCCAGCTCTGTCACTACACCGGTGTCACGATTGGTGTTCTCGATCTCCACCCAGTCGTAACGGCCACCCAACGTCAACCGCCAGCCACCGGTGGCCAGCTGGTCCTGCAGATAGACCCCGGTCTGTTTCTGCTTACGGAGATTGCGTTGCGGGGGGTATAGGGCAGAGGGATCGGCCCCGTACTCAGGATTGAAGGCATCGATGGCCGGAAAGGCGCCCGACGGCCAGACCACGTCGTTCTCACGCTGCTGATAGTCCACCCCCACCAATACGGTGTGATCCACCGCGCCAGTCGTCAATTCCCCCTGAATCTGGTTATCAACGGTGAGTGCCTGCAGATCCTCATCGCCACCGGAGTAGTAGCGGTTAAGCTCAGTGGCCGAGGCCCAGCCGTAGGCATAAACCTGTTTCAACTCAACGTCCGAATCCAGGTAACGGGCTTTCTGCAAGGCGGACCAGTTACGATTGATTCGATGCTCCAGATCGTATCCCACCATGGTCATGTCGCGCCGGAAAAGGTCGTAGTCCGGTTCGCCCTCAAAAAAGGTGTTGTCGATTTTCTGGCCGTCGCGGGACTCCACCGTGCCCTCGTACGGCAAACCGCTGTGGTAGCCACCTTCCGGATCACGTTGAAGGTAGGCCAGCAGAGTCACGCTGGTCTCGTCGGTCATGTCCCAGGTCAGCGACGGGGCAATGGCGCGACGGTCCAGTTCCACGTGGTCCTGTTGCGCGTCAGCAGCGGAAGCAATGCCGGTCACACGATAGGCAACCCGTTGCTCATCATCCACCGAACCGGTGACATCAAAGGCAAAGCTGCGCTGGGCGTTGTTGCCGAGCGAGACACGGATTTCACCCCCATCCCGGAACTCCGGACGCTTGCTGGTGAGGGCAACAATCCCACCAGGGGAGCCCTGGCCGTAGAGAACGGAGGTCGGGCCTTTAACAATCTCAATACGCTCAAGAAACCAGGGATCAATGGCAAAGGAGCTGTAGGAGCCACCGTCGTTCATCACCCGCAGGCCATCCAGATAGGTGTTATTGATACTGCCATCGGAAAAACCGCGGAGAATCAGATAATCGTAGCGGTTGGAAGACCCCACCTGGTTCGTACCCACACCCGGGGTATAGCTGGCGGCGCGCTGCACCGTACGGGCGCCTTTTTCTTCCCAGTCTTCGCGGCTGACAACAGATACTGATTGCGGGGTTTCAATCACCGGGGTATCGGTTTTCGTGGCGCTGCGGGTCGCTGTTACGTTTAGCGCATCCAGCATTTTCGGTTCGCCCTGTTCCTGGGCAACGGCTAATGGCGCGCCGGTGACACCGACAAGGGCCATGGCAACCGCAAATGACAAACGGGAATGTCGGAACATGAAAACCTCACTTGGGTCTAACGATAATTTAATGCGAATTATTCGCTTTTAGATCCAGCATTAGATATGCCAAGTGACAGAATTTATATGCGGAATGATAAATACCGTGATTCAAACGACGGTTTTGGGAGAAACACCGAACTGGCGCCGGAACGCGGTCGCAAAGTTAGTGGCATGTCGATAGCCGGACCGGTGGGCAGCCTGCTGAACGGAGTATCCCTGCTCCAGGTAATGCCAGGCCAGGTTCAACCGGCACTTCCGCAGATAACCGAACACCGACAATCCGTAGGTCGCACGGAATTTACTACGCAAACTGCTGGGACTCATTGCGGCACGGCTGGCGAGATCCGTCAGGGAGTAATTGTCCGTCGGGGCGAATTCCATCAGCTGACGAATGGCCTCCAGGCGCTGGTGTTCCTGGGTGGACGCGCGACTTTTCCGTTCAATCGCTGGCACCGGCTCCGGAAGACCATAACCCACCAACTGCAGAGCCAGACCTTCCAGCACCAGTGTTTTCTGAAGCTCAGGCAGCCCGACGCCAAGGGGTTGCTCAAGAGCCGTCATGAGACCCGGTGGAACGTCCCACAGCACCACTGGGTCCTGCACCCCCCTGAGCAGGGCTCGCAGAGACCCCTGTTCGGTCTGCGCCGGCAACGGGCCACCGGGATCAAAAGCCAACACAATGGTTTTCAAACGTTGACCAGCAGGCTGATAGGCTGCCAGTGCATATTCCGGTCGTAATTGCAGGCTGGCAGCCATGCCACTCCCAAGCTCCCGCTCGACCGCACCAACCGACAGGCGGATGCGTCCTTCGAGCACGATCACCATCAACAGGGGCGCATGGCCCAGCGACACCGATTCGTAGCTGTGGGAGATCGTCAGGTCGGAATGAGTGAAGCGAAACCCCGACGGTAGCGGGGTTTCATCAATCCACCCCCGGGCGATGGTTGAATCGTCATCGGGGGCGTCATGGCCGTCGACGCCGGGAAAGCGGTAGCTGATTCCGTACTCGCGGCCAAAAGCCAGGAACTCCTGCCTGCCGAACGACGTTAGTTCGGCACGATCTCCCAACACTAGCCGGCTGTAGTCGCTGTTGTGCCTGACACCGCGGACGCAACAGCATCCGCCACCATCTCGGCAGTGATTGCAGACAGGGTCCAGCCCAGATGACCGTGACCCGTGTTATAGAACACGGTGGGCAACCGGCCCGGACCGACTCGCGGCATCATATTGGGCAGCATGGGGCGCAGCCCTGCCCAGGGTACGACGCGGCGGGTGCAAACCCCAGGGAAACACTGCTCGACCCATCGGGTGAGCGGCCGGATTCGGTCATCCCGGATATCACGGTTATAGCCGCTGAATTCCGCCGTACCCGCAACCCGGAACCGATCATCTCCCAGCCGGCTGGTGACTATCTTGGTGGCATCGTCCAGCAAACTGACCGTCGGTGCCGCTTCCTGGGAGGCTTGGTCGTCCAGCTCAACGGTGATGGAATACCCCTTCACCGGGTAAATGTTGACTCGGTCCCCCAGCTTGGCGGCCAGTTCCCGGCTACCCACGCCCGCACAGATCACCACACCATCAAAGGTGTCACGAGTTTGCTCTTCACCATCAAACGAGGTGACCCAGGCGTGGGACTGATCCGCACTCAGTTCCGTCACCGAGTGCTCATAACAGGTTTTGACGCCGAGGCGAAGAATGGCCTCCGCCAAGCCATTGGTGAACTTATGGATATCACCGGTTGAATCGCTTTCGGTGTAGAAACCGCCGTAATAGGTCCCCGCCAGCGTGGGTTCAATAGCCCGCATTTCCTCGGGAGTGACCGCCCGACGTTCCAGGCCGCCGGCAGCCAGCAACCTGGAAACATTCGCCGCATGGTCGAACCCGGCCTTGTCACGGTAGATATGGAGGATGCCCTGTTTCTTCAGATCAAAGTCGATCCCTTCGTTCTGCGCCCAGGCAAACAGGTGATCCCGGGCGGCAATCGCAAGGCGTGCGGTTTCCGTGGTGTTCTGTTCGTACTGGGGAATCGCGGCGATGAACTCGGCGAACCAGCTCAGTTTGTGCCAGGAAGGCTTGGGGTTAACCAGCAGCGGCGCATCCCTCCGGGACATCCACTTAAGGCCCTTGATGATGGTCTGCCAGTTGTTCCAGACCTCAGCGTTGGAGGCGGACAGTTGGCCACCATTGGCGAAAGAGGTTTCCATCGCCGCATAACGGTGTTTCTCGTAAACGGTGACATCCAGGCCGCGCTTGGCCAGGGTGTATGCGGTGGTGATACCCGTGATACCACCGCCAATAACTGCAACTCGCTTCATAATACTCTCCAGGGGCGTCCAGGGTTTCCTTTCTCCACAGCATGGTAGAAAGCACCCCTTCCGTCACTGGACCTGAGAGATTCACGCACCGCTCCAACGGAACCGGCCGCTTGCTCCTTCGGTGTGCCAACGGACGCAGTCGTTGGCAACTCTTCGGAAAGTCTTCATGTCAGCGGTCCTTTTGCCTGAGAGTTTCCGGGGCAGTTGCTCCTTCGGCGCCGGGCGCACGATTGTGCGACTCGGTCTCTCCCGCTGACATGTCTGGTTTATTATCTAAACCAATCAGCTTCGCACAATAGCAAATATCTCGTTTTCGCGACACTGATCATGGTCTGACTAGTGAAGGAGCTGGCTCTGTTAGCCAGGCCAACGGGTGGCAATGGCCAGTTCAGGTAGTCAGCGAAAAAATCCGCTGGCGCGATCACCACAGTAATGCAGCATCTGGGAGACCAGGACGGCGGCAAGCGTCATTTCGCTCCTGCAATGGCAGGGGCAGGGGCAGGGGCAGGGGCAGCCGGATTATCTGTTGCATGTTGCCACGGTATCGTTAACTATTTCCCCACCTGCCACCCGGTTCAAGCCAGTCGGTACAGTGAGCTCAAATTGTGGATAAAGCCTTTACCGGTACCTATGCCCGGATGATCAATCCGGTTCTGATCGCGGGCTGCATCATCATTCTCGTCAGTTTCGCGGTTCGCGCATCCTTCGGGCTGTTCCAGTTGCCGATTGCCCTGGAATTCGCCTGGCCGAGGGAATCATTTTCCCTGGCTATTGCAATCCAGAATTTGTTCTGGGGCATAGGGCAGCCAATTTTCGGAGCTCTCGCTGAACGCTTTGGGGACCGCAAAGCAATTCTTGGTGGTGGTGCGTTTTATGTGACCGGACTGGTGTTGTCGGCGTTTGCCATCACCCCTGGCCAACACCAGTTGCTGGAAATGCTGGTTGGTTTCGGCATTGCCGGTACTGGCTTTGGGGTGATTCTGGCTGTGGTCGGGCGGGCAGCGCCTGACAAGCACCGATCCATGGCGTTGGGGATAGCGACGGCGGCGGGTTCTGCCGGTCAGATCGTCGGGCCGCCGGTGGCCAATGCCTTGCTGAGCCAGATGCCCTGGCAGTCGGTTTTTATTGTCTTCGCAGGTTTTATCCTGCTGTCCATGTTGGCGTTGCTGCTGATGCGGGCACCAAAACCGCAGCAGCCGACCGGCAGTGAAGAGCCGATGGGGGTGGTGATCAAACGGGCGGTTAAAGATCCTTCTTTCGTGCTTATTTTTATCGGCTTTTTCTCCTGCGGTTACCAGTTGGCCTTCATCACGGCCCATTTCCCCGCTTTTATCACTGAAATGTGCGGCCCCATTGCACCGGACAGCCTGCTCTATACCCTCGGGGTGACATCGGCATCCGGGCTGGGCGCCATTTCCATCGCACTCATCGGTTTTTTTAACATTGGCGGAACCTTGTTCGCCGGCTGGCTGGGCAACAGATACTCCCGAAAATACCTGTTGGCTGTCATCTATCTACTAAGGACTCTCGTGTCGGCGGCGTTTATCATGACGCCGATAACACCAGAGACGGTAGTGCTGTTTTCCGTTTCCATGGGCTCACTCTGGCTGGCCACGGTACCACTGACCTCCGGCCTGGTGGCGCATATTTACGGCCTGAAATACATGGGCACGCTGTATGGGCTGGTGTTCTTCTCACACCAACTGGGCGGTTTCCTGGGGGTGTGGCTGGGTGGGGCCCTATACGATATCTACAACAACTACACTCTGGTGTGGTGGGTTGGCGTTGGGGTGGGCGCCCTGTCAGCGGTGATTCATTTGCCGGTCAAGGAATATCCGTGGGCTCAGCGGAGAATCATAGCCACGGGGGCCTGAAAACCATACCTCGGCGGTGGGTTCTCCTGTCGGTGGACAATAATGTTTGATAAAAACCGGCCTCATTTTCGCGCATTTTCAGCTTCACCAAGCTCAAAAGTTTGATATTTTCTTTGGCTCTCCAGAGTTGTGACCTGCCCCCAGTCTTTAATCCAACCGCGCCCTAGTAATGTCCGTTACTTGACCCTGACCCTGTATTAGGTCCACCCAGAGTTGGAAAAATCCGGCTCCAGTTGGTGCTGTTTTCGCCGAGAAACCGCATGTTTCCTGGCGTAGTCCGAAGGCGTGGACCACTCCAATGCGGAATGGGGTCTGACTTGGTTATAGAACGTCCTCCACGCTTCGACTTTCTCCCGGGCATCGGCCAGTGACAAGAACCAATTTTCATTCAGACATTCCTGCCGGAGCCGTCCATTGAACGATTCTACCGTTGCGTTGTCGGTTTTAAGGACGTCCGGGTCCGGGTTGCCCCGGAAGCGCGCAATCGCCGTCAGGGCTTCTTGAACATCGTGGCCCTTCAGGCTCTGTCCAACAACAATGCCAAGGCACTCCCGGGTGAATAGGTCGATGATCGTCAGCAGGCGTAGCCTTCGTCCATCAAAAAGCGCATCCGAGACAAATCCATGCCCCAGATGTGATTGGGATGGTTGGCTTGTTGAAGTGGCTGACGGTTCTTGGCTGCCTTGTTGCGCCTGGGACGCTTGAGGCGAAGCGACAATCCCTGGTCACGATACAACCGGTAAACCCGTTTGTGATTGTCTCGCCAGCCCTCTCGCTGCAATTGGACATGCACGCGCCGGTAACCGTAATGAAGCCGCGTGAGAGTGATCTCGCGGATCTTCATCGACAATGCCGATGAATCCCTCGCCACCGATTGGTATCGACAAGACGCCCGGGAAAACTGCAAGACCGCACACGCCTGGCGCTCGCTGACTCCGTACCGTGCTTGTAAGTCAGCCACCAGTTGGCGTTTACGAGGCGGTCTCAGAGCTTTTTTGCCACCACGTCCTGAAGCATGGCCTTGTCCAGGCTCAAGTCGGCCACCAGCTTCTTCAGTAGCTGATTTTCCTCCTCCAGCTGCTTGAGCCGCTTCAGCTCTGACGGGCCGAGGCCACCGTACTTCTTACGCCAGTTGTAGAAGGTGGCATCCGAGACGCCCATCTTTCGACAGACTTCCGGAACCGGCGTACCCAATTCGGCTTGCATCAGGGCAAAGGCAATCTGCTCTTCAGTGTAACGGGATCGCTTCATGGCATGATCTCCTGCTCAAGGCTCAATCATGCCGGATTTTCCAGTTTTTAATGGACCGAAATTCTGGGGTAGGGTCAACACCGAATATACTCAACATGACCGCTAACCGGCTAAATTCGAAGGTAGACTCCGATATTGTACTGTTCAAGACTTAGTTCCCAGATGTTCAGCAGATAACACAATGTCCCAAGGCTGAGCATTCAGGCCTTGGTCCCTCGGTATCAGCCAGGTTTGTTGGTGGGCAACAGACCCGTCAGTATACCCAGGCAGTGCAGCAGGAAGTAGTCGCCCCAAATCAGCTCATGCTCGGTGGCTACACCGCGCATTGGGTCGAAGCAGCCCCTTGTCAGCACTGCGGGCGAGATGGCACCAGTGGTCTCTTCTGCCTGGCCCCGCGGCACGACCGCGACATAGTCACGACAGAGGGTTTTGACGGTGTTTCGAGCCTTGCGTTGAGATACCCGCGCGGCTTGGCGGTCGTCAAGGACGGTAGCCAGTGTCAGCAAGGCATAGCAGGCGATAGAAGTGGCGGACGTATCCTTCGGAGTGTCGGCTTCCTGGGGCGCATCGAAATCCCAGTAAGCCACCCCGTCATCGGGCACATTCTGGGTCCACCATCTACACACTTTTTCGGCGTAGTCACGGATTTCACGATTCTCCGGGTAAAGTACCGATAGATAAGCGTAACTCATCATGGCCCAGGCCTGCGCACGGGCCCAAGTAGAATTCGCACTGAAGCCCTTGTGGGTATATGTTTTGATCACCTTCCCGGTCTGGCTGTCAAAGCTGGCAGATTGGCACACCGAACCATCCTCGCGTACACAAAAGTGAGCGTTGGTAAGGGCATGGCGGATGGCCACATCCTTAAATTTGTCGTCGCCAGTTTTCTCAGCTGCCCAAGCCAGCACCAAGCTCGCTGATAAGCTGTCGATGTTGGTTTCGTTCTCGCCTACCGTGTGGGCTTCCTCCGCCGTTGTGCCCAACGGCATAAGACCAATATTGGAGCGAAAGGTTGCACAAAGGCTGCGGGCAGCGTCTAACGCTAGTGTCTCGGCTTTCTTGCTGCCCGCAAGATCTGCCCCGACGGAACATCCGAAATAGAACAGGAAGCCCCGAAATACCGAATCAGAGTCAACCCTCGGCTCCAGGCGCTCTGCCCACTCCTCGGCCGCTTGCCAGAATGATGAATCGCCGGAAAAATAGCCGCTCAGCCAGAGTACGCCGGGCCAGAATCCCCCGGTCCAGAAGCCATCTTCCGTGGTAGTCCACTCCCCGGTCCTTGTGTCGGCATAGTGGGGAAAGCCTTTTAACGGTTGCTTCAGGGTGTGACGCGCCCGCTCTGTCAGACTTACAACGGTGTGGTCAAATAACCGGTCTTCGTCATTGATATATGTCGATTTGCTGTTCATTAAGTGATGCCTCTCTGTATTGTATGGTTGTCAATCAGGTAATGACGCCACGTTCCTGGAAGTCCCTGATCTCGCTTTCGGAGTAATCGAAGTCGCTCAGAATCTCACGTGAAAATTCGCCCAGAGCGGACGGTGGCCGTGGCTTGTCTTTACCCTGGCCAGCCAGTTTTACTGGATTACCAACCAGTTGAACTGTTCCATGGCCGGGGATTTCCACCTCCCGCAAAATATCGTTTTGCAGGGTTTGCGGGTGTTTCAATGTGTCGTCCAGATCCATCACCGGGGCACACAGAATGTCAGTTTTAGATAACCGCTTTACACACTCATCGGTGGTGTAACGTTCCATCACAGGCCCGAATTTTTCTTGTACTTTGCTGGCATGCTTGCGTTGCAGAGTGGCGGTGGCCAGCAGCGGGTCTGCGCTCATGTCGTCTTCGTTAAACGCCTTGCACATAAGTTGCAGCGGGTTGTCCCGAAACAGCGTGAGTACGGTGATCCAGCCGTCCCGAGTCTTGAAAATCATGGCGTACTGAACCCAGTCGGTGCGGTAGTCGTATAGTGTGCGGCTGGAGGTTTCCAGAAGCTGCATGGCGATGGCGACATCAAACAGAGAAGTAGTTACGAGGTCACCTTTACCGGTGCGTACCCGTCCCAAAAGTGCCGCCAGCACCCCCTGAGATAACGATGCCGCAGTGGCATAGTCGACCGTAGGGGTGGCAGTAAGACGGGGGCGGCCACCGGACTCAACCCCATTCATGGCAAAGCCGCTAAGAGACTGCGCCAGCATATCCTGGCCCGGCATACCTGATAACGGGCCCTTTGCGCCAAAGGCGTAACCAACCGCATACACCAGTCGGGGATTGCGCTTAGAGACTTCCTCGTAACCAAAGCCGAGTCGCTCCATGGCACCGGGCCGAAAGTTGTGAATCAACACGTCGGCGTTATCAATCAGCTTGCCAAGGACTTCTCGGCCTTCATCCTGCTTGAGGTCGAGGCACAGGGTCCTCTTATTACAACCAACCGCAGCGTAATAGCAGCTCATATCTTCGCGGGCGGTGCCGACCTCGTCGAGATCCCGCATAATGTCGCCTCGGGGCGGTCGCTCAATCTTAATTACGTCGGCGCCGTAATCCCCAAGCATCTGCCCGGCAAGTGGCACCTGCATAACCATGCCAAGCTCTAGCACGGTGATCCCAGAAAGTGGTTTCATTGATTTCCTCCATCATTCCATTTTACATACTGACCGTATAGTATTTATTTAATATACACAAGCCAGTTTGACAAGTACTGATCGTTATTCTATTTCACAAGGCACGCCTTGATAGCCGGAGACGCTTTATGGTTCTAAACGAACAATTACCTGCATTCGCGATTCCCGATTCGCTCTCTGAGTGGACATTACCCAAAGTGGCTGCACGGCGCTTGGAGGCCTCACCCGATGCAGTTTTTGCCCGCGAGGTCTCGGGTAATCGAGAGACTTATGGCCAGTTTATGGCCCATGCGGAGGCGCTAGCAGCGCATTTCCTTCAGGTAGGTATTGAGCCCGGTGACCGTATCCTGATATTTGCTGCCAACAGTATTGCCGCATTGCACGCATGGATGGCTGCAGCGCTAGTTGGCGCGGTCGATGTGTCGGCGAATACCGGCTATCGCGGTAACTCTTTGGCCCATGTCCTCAACCTGGCCAAACCCAGCCTGATTGTCAGCGATGCTGATTTAATGCCGTGTATTACCGAACTGACTTGGGACTTTTCCTGCGTCCGGCAGATTGTCGTTATCGACAACACGGAAACTGGTCCTAGCGAACTGGTCAAAACATTTGAGGCAAAAGGGAATATCCGCGTGAGACATCACCAAGAACTCATCGCCAAGCCAACACTATTGAAACAGCCTTGGCCAGAGATTCAGCCCTCCGATGCAGCGTCTGTGGTGTTCACATCTGGCACCACTGGTCCCGCCAAGGGCGTGGTGATACCCCATGGCCATGTCTGCCTGTTGGCTAACACCACCGCAGGGGAAACAGACATGACCGCGTCTGACGTGTTCTACAGCGCCCACCCTCTGTTTCACATTGCCGGTAAGTTCATGGGAGTACTCGCCATCTTTGCCGCCGGCGGAACACTGGTTCTTGACCGAAAGTTTGACGCTAAACGCTGGCTGGATCGCATCCGGGAAAGTGGAGCAACCATCAGTATTGCCCATGGACCGATGATAGAAATGATCCAGGCAGAGCCGCCACGGTCCGAAGATTCAGATAACGTTCTTACCCGTCTGATGTGCTGCCCATTGCCCAAACGTCATGGTGATGCCTTTCTGGAGCGGTTTGGCGTCAAGGGTATCGAAATGTGGGGTATGAGTGAAGTTGGTTGCCCATGTTGGACGTCACGGCAATTCCCGGTGGTTGCTGGCTCCTGCGGCAAAGTACTAACGGAATGGTATGACGTGGAAGTCGTCGACCCGGAAACAGACCGTCCGGTACCGGACGGCACCGCAGGTGAAATTGTGGTCAGGCCCAGGCACCCCTGGACTACCATGTTGTGCTACATGGGTATGCCGGAAGAAACCGTGAACGCATGGCGAAACCTTTGGTTTCATACCGGAGATATCGCCGTCAGGGATAGCAACGGCAACATGTTCTACATCGATCGCAAAGGCGACCGTATCCGCCGCCGGGCCGAGAATATCTCCTCGTTTGATATCGAAGCTGCAGTGGCTGACTTTCCTGGTGTGAAGGAATGCGTGGCGGTGGGTGTTCCGTCGGGCTATGAGAACGACGACGATATTCTGGTTTATATCGTAACCACGGAGGACGCAGTAGTTGAACCACCGGCGCTGTTGAGTTTCCTGGCACGCGCACTGCCCCATTTCATGGTGCCACGCTATATAGAAATCATCGACGAACTACCGAGAACACCCACCAACAAGGTGAAGAAAAAGCAGCTATCACAGCGCGGCATTCAAACCAGCACCTGGGACCGCAAAGGCGCCGGCGTCAGCCTAAAGGAGCTTATCTCCCAGAGATAAACAGCATTAGGTAAACCCAATGGGATAGCTTAGCCGATACCGTGCAACAACATGCGCCGCACATTTTTGACCAGATCGGGGCCGCTAATTTCAGCGCCACGCAGGTGCCACTCCAGCATCATGCCATCGTGGACCGCCACGATCATGGAGGCGAACGAGCGTGCGTCAATGTCTGACGACATCGAACCAACGGCCTGGGCCTCGCTAACCACCGCCTCGACAGCGGCGTGTACATCTCCGTATAGCTCCCTGATTGCCGTGGCGATGACATTCTCCTGGCGAGCGAATTCGATGGCTATCTGGATCATGAAGAGCAGCTCGTTGGGCCGTTCCGCGCCAAAATCAGCACCCTTGTGTATATAGCGGATGATGCGGTCCACATGGCTGCCGACAGGATTTCTCAGAGTGGCCACCAGACCATCCACAAGATCCTCACGAAGAACTTCAAACATGTGCAGGATCAGCTTTTCCTTGCTGCCAAAGTAAAAATAAACCGAGCCTTTAGTGAGGCCGGCTTTTGATGAAATAGCCTCCAGGCTGGTGGCATGGTATCCGCGTATCACAAACAATTCGAATGCAGCCTGTATCAACCGATTCATGCTGCGTTCACGAGATATTTCGTTCTTGTTAAGTTTCTTGCCCGTCTTAGTCAACTTTGTTTCCTAAATGAATTCAAACTCTCGAATAAATGGTTTCCAGCTTGCGCACAGGTTCATTCGTATATAATACAGTAAATGGAAAGTGCCGCTAAATCGTGCTTTTTATCTGCTCGGCACGCTCTAGCGGCCGGGCCCATCACCCTAGCTTGTCACATCTATGCTTCCCGCTCACCATCCAACAAGCGGTGCAGCCTATAAGGGTTTGCCTCCTTCAGGGCATGCGGGCGCAGGGCGTCGGGGAAATTCTGATAACATACAGGCCGGAGAAAGCGTCGAATAGCCGCGCTGCCTACCGATGTGGTGCGGCTATCAGAGGTGGCCGGGAAAGGCCCCCCATGAACCATGGCATGGCAGACTTCTACACCTGTCGGCCAGCCATTGACCAATATCCGGCCAGCCTTCGTTTCCAATATTGGGAGTAGTGATTGCGCAGCCCCCATGTCGCCCTCATCCATGTGCAGAGTGGCTGTGAGCTGTCCTTCGAGGCTCTCGGCAACGCGCTGCATCTCCTCCAGTCCCTCACACTCGATAATCAAGGACGCGGCCCCAAAAACCTCCTGTTGCAATGTTTCATCTGTGAGAAAATCGCTGGCTCGGGCGGAAAACAACTGGGGTTGGCAGGTGTTGGAGGCTACGCCTTGCTGTCCACTCGCTAGACACTGAACAGCGGCATGGCCGGACAACCGCTCGATGCCCTGCGTATAGGCTGCGTGTATATCCGGTGTCAGCATGGTCTGAGCATCCGCTTGCGCCACGGCATCCGTGGCAGCTTGCTGGAAGGCGTCAAGGGCTTTGCCGCGACAGCCAATTATCAGCCCTGGGTTGGTGCAGAATTGACCTGCGCCCATATTAAGGGATGCCGCAAAATCCTTGGCAATACTGCTAGCCCGGGTCGCAACAGCTTCAGGCAGGAGAAATACGGGGTTAATGCTGCTCATTTCAGCGAAGACCGGAATCGGTACGCTGCGCTGCTGCGCAATCGCTGTCAGGGCTAACCCGCCACGCCGCGAGCCTGTAAAGCCAACCGCCTGGATGCAGGGGTTCGCCACCAGAGCCTGGCCGATCTCGTTACCGACACCGAACAACAGTGAAAATACGCCATTCGGCATCTGACAGGCTTTGGCCGCTTGTTGGATTGCCCGGCCTACCAATTCCGATGTGCCAGGATGGGCAGGGTGGCCCTTGACCACCACCGGGCAGCCTGCTGCCAGCGCTGAAGCAGTATCGCCACCCGCGACCGAGAACGCTAGCGGGAAATTACTAGCCCCGAAAACCGCAACTGGCCCCACAGCAATGTGTCGCTGGCGCAGGTCAAGCCGCGGCATTGGCTGGCGATGCGGCAATGCCGGGTCCACCCTGACATCCAGCCACTCACCGGCACGCACTACCGCGGCAAACAACCGGAGCTGACCACAGGTACGACCACGTTCGCCTTCAATTCGGCCCTTCGGCAGGCCAGTTTCAAGCATCGCCCGCTCAACCAGCCCAGGGCCAAGGGCCTCAATTTCAGTGGCGATGGTTTCGAGAAAATTGGCCCGTGCTTCCAGAGAAGTTTCGCGGTACTCACCAAAAGCCTCCAGGGCCAAGCTGCACGCTTGCTCGATATCTTTTCTACTGGCGCCCGGGAAGTCTGGCTCCAGGCGCTTTCCAGTAGCCGGGTCGACCGGTTCAAGGGCGGCTTGGTCGCCCCGGTGGCTGGTCTGACCAATCAATTGATGCCCTGATACAGTCATAATGATCTCCTTCGTATGTTCCGGTGGCTGATCGCCACCGGTGGTTGGATTATTTCCAAAGTTTTAGCTCCGGCCACTTAACCCAGCAGCACATCTGGCAACCAGGTCGCCAGCTCCGGGAATACCAGCACCACCACCAACGTTATGATCTGGAGGATGATGAACGGAATAACTCCGCTGTACATATGCCGTAGGGTGATCTCCGGCGGCGCCACCGCTCGAAGATAGAATATTGACGGTGCCATGGGTGGAGTCAGATAGCTGGTTTGCAGTACCACCAGGAAGGCGATACAGAACCAAATCGGGTCAAAGCCAAGGTTCAGCACCAGAGGCATGGCAATCGGGATGACGATCAGCACCACCGAAATCAAGTCAAGGACAAAGCCAGCTACAAATGTCAGAAGCAGAATCAATGCAATCACACCCCAGGCTGGGATACCCAGGTCGTTTAGCAGCGTCTGGATTGCCAACATCCCACCTGATGCAAAGAACACCCCCGCAAACATACTGCCGCCCAGAACGATGAGCAGGATCATTGTAGTTATTAGCAGGGTTTTCATGAGGGCGTTGCCAAACAAGGACCAGGTAAACGTGCGATAGATAGCCGATAAACCAACCGCTCCCAGCGCACCCCATGCAGCTGCCTCCGTGGGTGTAGCAACACCCATAAGGATGCTGCCGAGCACGGCGAAGATAAGTATTGAGGGCGGAATTAGCGCTACTGCAGTTATTCGCAGTTTCTGTCCAAGGCTGTACTTGGGGCCACCCTCCATAGTGCGGGGAGCCATGGCCGGTTTGGCAACAGCAACACCAACCACGTAAAGACCAAACAGCACAGCCATGATCAGGCCAGGCAACAGCAGACCGGCAAACAGCTCACCCACCGAAACATTAGCAACCGGACCCAGCACAATCACTGTGATGGAAGGCGGAATTACCGTGCCCAGCGACCCACTGGCGCACACGGTGCCGGAAATCAGCCGTTTGTCGTAGGCGTGTTTCAGCATAACCGGGACGGTTAGCAATCCAATCACGGCCTCTGTGGCGCCTACCACTCCGCTGATGGCAGCAAAGATGGCACCCATGATAATGGTGCTAAGAGCCATGCCGCCGGGAAGTCGCCATGTCCAGATATGAATAGCCTCAAGCAACTTGGATGCAATACCGCTTTTCTCCAGGAAGGCTCCCATGAAGACAAACAGGGGCACTGCGGCCAGTACCGAGTTGCCCGCCACGCTGTCAATCTGGGAAATCAGCTGGAATGACGCGGCATCGCCGAACTGAATAACACCAAAGATAAACGCTGTGCAGATCATCGACAACGCAATGGGAAAACCACCCAGAAGGAAAATCAGGAGAACCGGGAACATCCAGAATCCGATGTATTCAGTCATGCCACACCCCCGGCTCTTTGTCGCCCTTAATTAGAATGGCAATGGAGCGCACCAATTCGACCGCGGTTTGCGCGGTTAGTATACCGAACCCGACAACCCAGACGGTTCGGAACGGCCAGATCAAGGGATTCCAGCCTGAAGCTCCGGAGGTTTCCTGGTACTCGTAGGCCTCCAGCGCATACAGAAATAACGCGTCAACAATCCAGACCAGCGCCACTAACAAGATGGCCAGGCCGATCATGTCCATGGTCGCTTTGCCTCGCGGCGGCATAATGGCATAAAAGAGATCTACGTTGACGTGTTGGCGGACCTTCAGCGCGTACGCCATGCCCAATAGAAAAATTGAGCCCATGAACATGTAGCTCATTTCGTAGGCCCAGGCTGTTGGTGAGTTCAGGATATAGCGGCTAACGACTTCATAGGTCAGCGAGCCGATCAGCGGCACGATCAGCAATGCACCGATTAGCGCAGCGGCTTTCGAGAACGCATCCACAGTTTTTCCGAGGAAGCTGAAAACTTTCATTATGCATGCCTTGTTGCTGCCGATGACCCCGACCCGGGAGCAATTTGGCTTGGGCCGGGGGCATCGTGTCTCTTACAACGTAGGGCCTCGTACATAGAAATAGAGGCCTGGGTAACACCCTGTCGTTACTGCTTACCGCCGATGGGAAAGCGATACTCGGGCCAGACTGCCAATTGATCCTCGAAGTCCCTCAGGGAATTAAGCACCCTGGCAAACCACTTATTGTCCTCGGCCTGCTCGTCTTCCCACTTGTTCGTGGCTTCTTCAATTGTCGCCATGAAGTCCGGATCAAGGTGCACAATTTCATTGTCACCTTCGGTCATCTCCTTGAATGCGGAGAGATCAGCATTGGCACCGGCACTCCAGCTTTCATACATGGAGAGCCTTGCCGCCGTGGCGATCGCCTGCTGGTCTTCCTCGGACAGGCCAGTCCAGACGTCCTTGTTGATTTCGCACTCAAGGACGCCGCCGGGCTGGTGCATGCCGGGTACGACCACATACTTAGCTATATCCGTGAAACCGGTCGGCTTGTTGATCTCCGGGCTGCCCCATTCAGTGGCGTCGATAACCCCTCGGTCAAGCGACGTATATACCTCGGCTCCAGGCATCACAATGGTGGAAGCACCAAGGTTTGACGCAATCTCGGCCCAGGCGCCGGAGGTGCGAAGCTTCAGACCCTTGAAGTCTTCGTGGGTCTGAACTTTCTTATTTGAGTGCAGAAAAATTTCCGTGCCAATAATCGCGCAGGGGAAAGACACCACATTGAACTCTTCATCGCGGTACTCTTGCCAAAGTTCCAGGCCACCACCCTCGTAGAGCCACATCAGATAGCCTTCCGGGGTAGGGGAACCAGCATAGCCAGCAAACAGCGCAGTGGTTCGGTCCCTGCCCCAGTCATAGGCCATCCAGTTGTGGCCAATCTCAACAACACCGCGGTTGACTGCCTCGGTGACTTTCAGCGGGTTGGAAAGCGTACCGCCCGGAAAGACATTGATTTTTATGCGTCCACCGGTAAGGTCCTCCACATTCTTGGCAAAGCCTTTAGCATCCCTCTCCAGCCAGGGACCGCCGCCCCAGGGCGTGGCCATTTTCCAGGTTACTTCCTCGGCCATGGCATTACCGGCAGCAAGGGTTAGGCTGGCGGCAATAATAGCCACCTTGATAGGGTTTTTAAGCGTTTTCATTATTGAACTCCTCTCAGTCTTGCGTAATTGGCCGGTTCACCCTGACGGTGATCCGTCCAGTTCTTGTTGTTATGGGCTGTTGTGACGGCTTGGCTCTGCAGCCTCAGGGTTGACTGGGTTTAACCGGTGGCCACTCCAGCCCTGTCACGTTCGAGGTTTCAGGAACAGCTTTGTTGATCTTCGCTTCTGACAGGCCTAACGCTCGGAGGACCGCATACGAATCGTCCGTGCCACCAGTAACACCCGGCATGGTCGGGGTTCGGGAATAGTGGGGAATAGCCGGAGTAGCGTAGCTGTCGCTGCCAGGGAATCGTGCCTGCACATGCGGGTGTTCGAACACCTCATCTGGCGCTAACACCGGTGAAACGCAGGCATCCCGGCCCTCGAAGTGCTTCACCCAGGCGTCCCGGGACCGGCTGGCGAATAGTCGCTCGAACTGCTCGGTCATGGCGGGCCAAGTATCCGGACGCATGTGATCTGGCATTGGTTGCTCAAGGTTCAGCCCCCGCCACAGATTTGTGAAAAATGCGCCTTCCAAAGCCCCGACCGCTAGGTATTTGCCGTCGTTGCAGACGTAGCACCGGTAGAAAGGAGCCTCTCCGGTCAGCAGCCCTTTGCCACGAGATGGCAGCACTGGTTTACCCCAGTCCGGATAGTGCATTGTCATCAGGGAAAGACAGCCATCTACCATGGCGACATCCAGGAACTGGCCTAGTCCCGAGCGCTCCCGCTCCAGCAGGGCTCCGAGAATAGAATAGGCAGCGTAAAGCCCGCCCGCGGCAAAGTCCGCAATAATATTCAGCGGCAGTGCTGGTGGCCCATCGAGCGGGCCCATGGCACCAAGGGCGCCAGAAAGACCAACATAGTTGATGTCGTGGCCTGCCTCCTGAGCGAGTGGACCATCTTGGCCGTAGCCGGTCACCGAGCAGTACACCAGTTTGGGGTTGTCTTGCCTGAGTGCGTCATAGCCGAGGCCCAGGCGATGCATAACACCAGGACGAAAACCTTCCATCAAGACGTCCGCATTGGCAGCCAACAGGCGGAAGGCATCAAGACCTTCTTCGCTTTTCAGGTCAAGGTTTATAAAACGCTTGCCACGTCGGTAGCTGTCAATTGGTAAGCCGGAGCGACCGCCGCCAACAACAATAACCTCTGCCCCCATATCCGCCAGCAACATTGAGCCGTATGGGCCTGGTGCAAGGCGAGTCAGGTCCAGTACCCGCGTGCCTTTCAGGATCGAATTCTGGCCAGTCATATCAGACTCCTCACAGTCACAACTTCAGTCCATGGTTTCTTTCAGCATGGCGAGGAAGTCCTCAGCCGACGCTGGACGCGGATTGGTGGCGGTGGAGTGGTCTTCCTTGGAAAACTGGGCCATATCCTCTAGCACATTGTCGGGCACACCCATTTCGCGAAGATTCTTTGGCATGCCAAGCTCGGCATTCAGACGCTCGAATTCAGCTGGCAGATCGGCATCGGCCGGCAGGCCCATGGCGGCCTTGAGGTGGTCGAATTTGTCACCGCAATGGCTCTGGTTAAAACGCAATACCGGGGGCAGCAATACCGCGTTCAGGGTGCCATGGTGAAGTTTAAGCTCCTTCAGGCCCCCAAGAGCGTGGGACATGGAGTGCACTCCCCCCAAGCCCTTCTGGAATGCCAGCGCGCCTTCCAGAGCCGCAATCATCATTTCACTGCGGGCTTCCATATCGGTTCCGTCGTTGACGGCACGAATCAGATACTTCGAAGCTCGGCGCAGGCCGTCCAGCGCAATGGCATCGGCCGGCGGATTAACCTTGGGACTCAGGTAAGTTTCAACGCAGTGGGCAATGGCGTCCATCCCGGTTGCGGCGGTTAGCCCGGCCGGAAGTGAGCGAGTCAGTTCCGGGTCGCAAATGGCCAAGTCTGGGATCAAGTAAGGAGATAAAAGTCCAAGTTTGCGGCCATCGCGTAGCGTTATCAGGGACGCCCTGCCTACTTCGCTGCCAGTGCCTGCAGTGGTTGGTACTGCCACAAGTGGAACAGTTGGGCCGATTCTGGCAACGCCGCCATTAATCGCTGCATATTGGCGCAGCGGCAGCTCGTGGGTTGCCAGCAACGCAACAGCTTTGGCAAGGTCTATACTGGAACCGCCGCCGACCGCAACAATACTATCGCAATCGTTGCAACGATAGACATGTAAGGCATCTTCTACAGCCGCTTCAGTTGGGTTAGCCGGCGTGCCATCATACATAGCAACGCTGTCCGGAAGCTTGGCAGTTGCCTTTGCCTTATCAAGCAGGCCAGTGGATACCAGGCCAGCATCAGTGATGATCAACGGCTTACTCACATTCAGATTTGCCAGCTCATCATTCAGTGAAGCTATTGCGCCTGCGCCTAAGCGAATATTAGTCAGGTAGTTAATTTGGGCAATCATGGTTTTCGCCTTAATCTGAAAGCATGGCTTTAGCGACGATCAATTTCTGGATCTCGCTGGTTCCTTCGTATATTTGAGTAATTTTCGCGTCCCGCATCATGCGCTCGACGGGGAAATCGGTCAGATAACCGGCACCGCCATGGAGCTGTACGGACTCGGTGGCCACTTTCATCGCAACATTGCTGCAAAATAGCTTGGCCATGGAGGCTAGGGTGCGGGCTTCGGGCTCCTCGTTTTCAACCGCTTGACATGAGCGATACAGCAGTTGGCGGGCAGCTTCGATCTCCGTTGCCAAATCGGCAATAGTGCCGCGGATCATCTGAAAGCGTGCTACCTGCTGACCAAACACTTCCCGCTCCTTCACGTATTTGATGGAGGCATCAAGCGCCCCTTGGGCAATACCAAGCGCCTGAGCTCCGATCAACGGTCGGGTGTAGGCCAGAGAATCAGTGATGTACTGTCGGCCCTCTCTCGAATCACCAAGTAGCCGGTAATCCTCAACACGGCAATCTTCGAAAATCACATCGGCGGTGGGGCTGCCCCTTACACCCATCTTCGATTCCAGCTTGCCAAAGGAGAGGCCAGGGTCAGATTTATGCACTGCGAACACGCCAAAACTGTCTTCACCGGTACGCGCCAGGACCGAGTACCAGTCGGAGCGGGTGGCATTGGTGATGTAGCGTTTCTGGCCATTGATCACCCACTGGCCATCCTTGTATTGGGCGCGAGTGCGAGCACCCCAAACATCAGAGCCGCCGTGAATTTCGGTCAAACAGATGGAGGCAACGGTATTGCCATTGATGGCCGGTTCCATAACCTCTTCGATCAGCTGTGGCGAACCAAATGAGGCTATCGGACCAAGCCCGGCCCAGATCACCATCAGCGTTAATGATGAGGTGGCACAGACACGGGCGATTTCCTCCAAACAAATGCATTGGGCCAATACATCCCCAGACTGACCACCAATACTTTCATCAAAGGGCAGCGCAATCAGTTGTAATTCCTTGAATGCCGCAAGTGCCTCTTCGGGAAATCGCTTTTTTTCGTCAACGTCCGCAGCATGAGGCTGAATTTTGGTCTCGGCCAGACGCCTCACCGCCTTGCGAAACTCTTCGTAATCCTGTCGTTCAAGCATCGTTCTTTCTCCCACGTTTTTTGTTGGTAGTGAGTGCGTGTTTTGACCAATAAAACACATACTATCCGGATGGTCAATATAAATATAAAACCCGATCGGTCGTAAGGTAACTAAATTTTGACGGTTGGAGCCGGTTGGGTACGTTAGCGTCGGTTCTCACTGGGGGAACGCAGGATTTGTTGCGTCGGTAATTGATGCAGACGATTACCAACTTAAATTTGAACTTAACGACTTCGTTTGAATCCCACAATAAATTCGAACAAGTTGCCGGACACGAGATCCCTCTCTGCTTTCCGGATCAATAGACGCCCCAGACCACTTTGATCAATGCCCAGGATGAGTTGGACGTAAACCCTAATGGCGACGCTATTCGCCAGTACGTCACCTAGTCTGAGGTTGTTCTCAGAAGAGCCCATACTGTTTCGCTAAACCTGAATGCTCCGATGATAGAAGCTACACCTGTTCAAAACACTCGCGCTGTAGACAGAAGGGCAGCAACCCGCGACGATGGATGGTAAACTCGGTACCCGTCAATTCCACCTTGCGCCCTCAAAGGTAAGCCGAAAGCTCAATAACCACACCCCTCTTCCTCAAGCTTTGGTAGCTTTTTTCAGGATCATCACCCCTGATCAGTCGAAGGTCGTCTTCAAGATAAACCGGTTGTCTTTTTTTCTCTGCTCGTTTATTCGCTTTCGGTGTAAACGTTGCTGGAGTCTTCTCTTCAAGACTTTTGATATGAGCTACTAACCCAAAAAGGCTCACCTCGGGACGTTCTGCCAGGGCTTACTCTGCGACAATGGGTGCAATGTCCTCACCGATGCCCATTTGAATCAGCAGCGAGATCAGTTGATCCTGCTTTGAGGTTTCAGAATCCTTCAGAACCTCTCCGGGCGAGGCAATGTAAGGAACCTCCTGGAGGGTAGCTTGAGCACGTATCGATTCCCTCGGCACATCGAGGTCCGCATATTGGAGAATCGTTGCCTCACGCCCGCTTCGCAACGCAGCGATCATTGGATGAACCATGGCGAGCTCCTCTTGATAGACCTTGGTTACAAGAGTCTGGTCAATCACTTCCCTCCCGGCGACAACAGCCCGCGCCTGGCTGAGGTAAAAAGGCAACGGCAATGTGCGCGATTCCCTGAGTATACTCCCAGAACAGATCCATCATTTCTTGACTGATGGGAGTTGCGTGCTCAAACCACTGCAGTTTCCATAGCCGTTTGAAAAATCGCTCCCACTCTCCATCAGCGCCCTCATTCTCAGCCCGTGAAAATCGCCCCCAATCCAAGCTACCGAATTGCGCCGCTCGCCTCGCCGACCGCATGGTTGGCTGGAAAAGCTCCAATGCCTTGGGCGTTCCGATGAAAAGCACCGGGACCTTGATAACGTTAGTCAGCGTCACGAAGAAGTTAAGCATCTTGGCAACCCCGCCTGACCGCGATTTTTCCAAATGCTGAATCTCGTCAATAACAAGGACACCCACTGAATGTAAGGCTGAAACGCGGGCGATATCTCCAAGCATGGACTCCGCTGAGGATCGGCTTTTTACATAGAGCGCCTGATAGTCCGTACCCAGCGCGTCATCGACGGCTCGGAAAAAATTGGTGCACAGATTCTTTACCGAACCATCATGAGGGCACTCCACTTTCAGCCAGACCAATTAGGCGTGCTGGTATTCTGGATGATAAAACGCTTGCGGGTAGGTTTTCAGAATTGCCTCTACCGCGGTGGATTTGCCAGTACCGGAACACCCGATAATGGAACTCACGAGGGCTTCATTTCCGGCATTTCGAACGATAGCATTGAAATCTGTATGGGCAACGGCATCCAAGTTGCGGTGATAGTCCGGCACGGCAATATTTCGGCTCAGATAGCCACGACGGATCATTCCAGAAATCATTTGCTCTAGTTGAAGATGGGATTTCGTTGGGTACAGGAACTGATCAAGAATCCTCATCATTGCATGGCGCCGGATATGGGCTGGCAATGCCTTTTCAGCCTCGTCGACTTTTGGGAAACGAGCCAGCATCTTAGCCGTATCCTGTGGTGAATTTATGGGAGGCAGGGCATTAATCAGAGGCTGACCTTCGTATTCACAGATTTCTGCTTGCCTATACTGTGCGAACGGCAGTTTAATCATCATCGTCCTCCAGGAAGGCATCCATATCCGGGTAATCGAGACTGTCGTTTGATTGGGTCTTATTTGAGCGGAACGGCACTACATCCGCTGGACGGTCACGCTTTGATTGATTCTTGGATTTAATTCCGCTGCGATTTCGCTCAACTTCTTTTTCTGTGGCGCGGTTCTGCCGTATGCCCCGAAGTCGCTCAGAGTCAGTAAGGGATGGTTTGCTGGCTTTCTGCCGCTTCTTCGCGTTAGAAACAATCTCCTCAACCGCGGATAGGGCGTCCGGCTTCTGATAATCCTCCTCTTGTTTGGCAGTGGCTTTGGTACGATTCATCTCTTTCACCATTCCAGCGGCCTCCACGAAGCTAATGCCTTTGTATCGCCGGCTTCGGTCCGAAAACTCACATACCCAGTAGTTTTCGAATGTAGAGTCAGGTCTCAGGTAAACAGTGTCAGTCCGTCGCGGGTCAAAAGCGATTTCAACTCTTGAAGGGCGGTTCGGGCGGATCCGATCAAACCAGCCCTGCGCCAACGCCTCTTGACAGGTGTACACAAGTCCTTTGAAGGTGATGCCAACCTGTGACACCGTTCCACTTTCATAGGGCAGGAGATTAATGCGGGCCAAGTCTTCGTCACAGGAGCGAAGCTGGCCGGTGCGGTTTTGAATTCCCCAGTTCCAGAGCTCCCCGGGCCACTGCGGGCAACTCAGTCGGCATATCAGGCGCGAAATCATAACCTTCAACAACATGCTGGGTGTTGTAGATGATGACCAGATTAATCAACATTTGCGTGAATGTCAGAGAGGTTCAGTTCCGCATCCAGCTCGTAGCGCTTCCCGGCACGCTTTTTCCCATTTACAGGCTCAACTACCCCGCCAACATAGGGCCGAAACTTACTTTGAATAGTGTTGAAGAATCGCACACAGATTGCTTTGTCATCACCGCGATAGGCGCGTGAATTGCTCAATTGAATGTTGAATTTGTTAACTAAGACATCCGCTTGTTTGTAAAGAAGCTCACCGCGGTCAGCCATGATGGAGGCGGGAAGGCCGAAGCTTGGCCAGTCTTCTTTACTGATAGCTATTCCATAACCCTGGCAGTACGTTGTTTTATCGCTGAAGGCGTTGCTAAGCGCCACCATCGCAGCAACCCATGAGGGATTTTCGAGGCCCACATACATACCCACAACCATCCGACTAAATACATCTTTGACAAAGTACAAAACCGGACGGCCAATGATGGGAGCAGGATCATCCTCTGCCACCAAGTAGAGATCCGCTATGGTCGCGTCTATTTCATACCGGGCCCCCGGGCCGAAATTGAGATTGCCTGACGTGCTGGTCAACGCCCGTTTATCTTTTTGATAGATGCGGCTTGGAGTCCGCGTCCTTACCACATCAGATTTCTGTAATTCGTTTCATAAAAGTACCGGAATTGCCTCATCGTGGGCATACTTTTCTCTGTTGCGGTGGGATAGCGCGCTTTGAAAAGCCCGACAGCCTTGTCCCTCGCAGCAGCCTAGGGGACCTTTTCGTTGGTCAGATAAAAGCCATCAAGTGCCATTCGAAAAAGCTCCGCAACTTCCTCTGTTACCGGCACCCCCACTCCGGGTGTAATCGTACGTTTTGGGCCAACCTTTTGCTCCACCTCACGTCTGGGACGCCCTTTGGCCCCGCAGTTGTGATAATCCGGTGCCAGGGCATTCGGGGCCATTCCCCTTTGCCAGTAGCGACGAAGCTGTCGGGTGATATATAACCTCGGCTTACCGGTTGATTTAAGGAGTTCATTGATCAGCCGATTGCGCTCGTTCTTAATCAAAAGTGATTGATAGTGTTCCAACAATGGACTGATCGCGGCCCAGGCTTCATCACGCCTTTTAGCGCCAATACTGTCATCGTCAACACCCGGTATCGGGTACGGGTCGGAAATGAAATCATACCCAACCGAACGGAACTCTTCTTCAGACATTGGGAAAGGCCAGGCTTTGTCACTGTCGACGTCGATCAACATCAAATCTGAGAGGTGCTCCAGGACCACACGATACCGCTTGCCTGTCGAAGGATCCCGGAATACACGATTAAGAAGCATTGTTCACCTCGGTGACGAACTCTGGCTCTCTTAGAGCCAGGTCTCCAAATTTTCAGCTGTGAAATGCGTTGTTGAGAGGTGCTTTTATGAAACGGTGGGCCACAGCGTATCGAAAGATACTCAAATGAAATCCGCGATCTACTTCATATTGGTCATCGAGCTTCGCACAAAGCCGTGTGATCTTGGTTCGCGGACGCGACTGAAGCCGATAGAAAAGATCCTACACATCGGAATAATCCACCTCTTGATGTGCCGACATATCCGGGCTTAGATAGGGCTGGATCCACAGAAGGTTTTCCCGCATGCCATCATTGACTTCCCTCTCTGTGAAAATCTTCCATTCCATATCACGAGTTTCCCAGTAGTTTTTTTCAATCTGGAGCTTCTCCATCACTCGCGGCTTGGATAACTCCGACGAAGATTTCACTGCAATCGCTAACCGACTGCCTGACGACAAGTCGACTAATAGGTCCGTTGAAACCACCGTTAAACTGCCATGCATCTGGGGATGACGGATTCCCAGTCGAGCACAGATGTCGAGGGTATCGTCTATCTGCAGGGGGTATTGTTCGCGGATACCCATCGTTTGCTCGAACTGATCGAATACAAGGAACGCCAGCAGTTCTATACCGGACAGCAGATGATGAATCCGGCCCACTGAGGCACTGCGAATTCGAACGCTCTCACCTGAACTGCTGAGCTCATGAACCTTGATGAAAGGTTCATAATCTTTGCCTGATCCCCGACCACGAGTTTTCAGCAATTTCTCGTGTTTTGGATCAAGCGGTTTGTTGGCATCTGTCATGAAAAAAGCCCCCTGCTATGTTGAGAATAGCTGGGGGCTTGTTTTGATCAAACTTTAATGTCCTCTGACATCTCCAGGCCTACGTATATGCCCGCTACTCAACAGTCACACTTTTCGCCAGGTTGCGTGGCTGATCCACATCGGTACCTTTCAGTACGGCGACGTGATAAGAAAGCAACTGCAATGGCACGGTGTAGACGATCGGAGACGTGATCGGGTGTACCGACGGCAGCGGCATTACGTGGATACCCTCCTGTGGCCGCACGTCCGCTGCCTGGTCGGCAAATACAAACAACTCGCCACCGCGGGCGCGAACTTCTTCCAGGTTGGACTTCAGCTTTTCCAGCAACTCGTTGTTGGGGGCCACGGTGACCACCGGCATCTCCCCGTCTACCAGAGCAAGGGGGCCATGCTTGAGCTCGCCGGCCGGATAGGCTTCGGCATGGATGTAGGAAATTTCCTTGAGCTTCAGTGCACCTTCCAGAGCCACCGGGAACATGGCGCCACGACCCAGGAACAGACTGTGGTTCTTGTCCATGAACGACTTCGACATTTCGGCGATATCGCCATCCAGTGCCAGTACCTGATCCACCTGGCTGGGTAGTAGGCGAATCGCCTCAACAATTTCTGCTTCGCGCGACTCTTCCAGGCCGTTGTGGCGAGCCAGCGCCAGGGTGAAGATCAACAGCGCGGTCAACTGGGTGGTAAACGCCTTGGTGGACGCAACCCCGATTTCCGGGCCGGCCTGGGTCATGATCACCAGGTCAGATTCCCGCACCAGGGAGCTGCCGGGCACGTTGCAAATGGCCATGGCGGCGCGGAAACCGGCCTTTTTCGCCTGGCGCAGGGCAGCCAGAGTGTCGGCGGTTTCGCCGGACTGGGAGATACACAGGAACAGGGTGTCCGGCTGAATCACATGCTTGCGGTAGCGAAACTCGGAGGCCACTTCCACGGAACAGGGCACGCCCGCCAGGTCCTCTATCCAGTAGCGTGCCACCATGCCGGCATGGTAACTGGTGCCACAGGCGATGATCTGAACATGGCGAACGTCTTCCAGCAGGTTGCCAGCCTGGGTACCCAGTGCCTGTTCCAGCACACGGGTGTTGGTAACCCGGCCTTCCGTTGTGGCGCGGATGACCCTCGGCTGCTCATGGATTTCCTTGAGCATGAAGTGGCGATACTCGCCTTTTTCGGCGGCGTCCTGGCTGTGTTCAAAACGGTTAACCGCGCGTTCCACCAGCTGCTTGTTACGATCATGAATCTCAATGTGATCACGACGGATATCGGCGATATCCCCTTCTTCGAGGAACATGAAACGGTCGGTGACAGGCAGTAACGCGAGCTGGTCGGAAGCGATGAAATTCTCGCCTATGCCGACACCTACCACCAACGGACTGCCTTCACGGCACACCACCATATGGTCTGGCTCGTCGGCATGAATCACTGCCAGCGCAAAGGCACCGCGCAAACGTTCAATGGCGGTGCTCACGGCCTCGTAAAGGCTGTTGCTGAGACGGAACTGCTTTTCGATAAGGTGCGCAACGACTTCGGTGTCCGTCTGGGAGGTGAACTCAAACCCCTCGGCTTTCAGTTCTTCCCGTAGCTCCTGGTAGTTCTCGATAATGCCGTTGTGGACAATGGCCAGGCGGTCACCGGACATATGCGGGTGGGCATTGATCTGGGACGGTTCACCGTGGGTTGCCCAGCGGGTATGGGCAATGCCGGCGGCTCCCTCAAGCCCGTTTCCAGTGATGGCATCGGCCAGGGCCGCAACCTTACCCACTTCGCGGGCCCGGTTGATGGCTTGTTTGCCGTCAATTACGGCCATGCCGGCGGAGTCGTAGCCCCGATATTCCAGACGGCGCAGGCCTTCGAGAAGAATTCCCTGAACATCCCTTTCTGATACCGCACCTACAATGCCACACATGTCGCTCTCACCTGTCCGTTGTAAATCGTTTAAATCACTTTTTCGTCGGCCGTTCCCAGCCGGAGATATTGCGCTGGCGAGCTCGTGCGACCGCCAGCTCACTCTCCGCTACATCACGGGTGATGGTAGAGCCCGCACCGATGGTGGACCCAGAGGCAACGCTGACCGGTGCCACCAGTGAAGTGTTGGACCCGACAAACACGTCATCACCAATAACGGTTCTGGACTTGTTCACCCCATCATAATTACAGGTGATGGTTCCTGCACCCACATTTACGTTACGGCCAAGTGAGGTATCGCCAACGTAACTGAGGTGGTTGATCTTGCTACCCTCGCCGACATCGGCTTTCTTGGTTTCGACAAAGTTGCCCACCTTGGTCCTGGCCGCCAGCCGGGTACCCGGCCGGAGACGTGCAAACGGCCCGATACTGGCGCCTGCACCCACATCCGCACCCTCGATCACTGAGTGCGCTTCAATTTTCGCACCAGCCGCAATCTGGCTGTCCCGTATCACACAACCGGGCCCGACGCTGACGCCGTCTGCCAGGGACACCTTGCCTTCAAACACCACGTTAACATCGATCAGGACATCCTGGCCCACCGACAATTCACCACGCACGTCAATACGGGCAGGGTCGGCCAGGGTGGCGCCCTCAGTCATCAAACGGTCCGCTTCCTGACGCTGCACCCAGCGCTCAAGTTCGGCAAGTTGAAGACGGTTGTTAACGCCCTGGACTTCGTATTCGCTGGCAGGCTGGGCAACGGCGATTTCCACACCGCGATCAGCCGCCATGGCAATGATGTCGGTCAGGTAGTACTCACCCTGAGCATTACGATTGGAGAGCTGCGGCAACCAGTCCTTCAAGTGGCGTGACGAGACCGCCAGGATGCCGGTATTTACCTCCCGGATTTGTTTCTGGGCGTCAGTGGCATCCTTCTGTTCCACGATCGCACGCACCTTGCCACTGTCATCCCGCAGGATACGCCCGTAACCATCCGGCGTTTCCAGGTTCACGGTCAACAACGCGAGTGAACGATCACTTACTTGAGAGACCAGGTTCTGGAGCGTTTCAACGTTGGTTAGCGGTACGTCGCCATAGAGAATCAACACCCGAGCCTCATCCGGCAGAGCCGGCAAGGCCTGAGCAACCGCGTGGCCAGTGCCCAGTTGCTGTTCCTGCAGTGCCCAGATGAGATCTTCGGCGGGGGTAATCTGCCGAACCTGCTCCGCACCATGTCCAATGACGCCATGGATACCGGAGGCGCCCAATTGGCGGGCGGTATCAATAACGTGATGGAGCATGGGCTTGCCAGCCACCCGGTGGAGAACTTTCGGCAGCGACGATTTCATTCTTGAACCCTGGCCGGCGGCCAGAATCACAACGTGAAGGGGAGTCATACGATTACCACGCTCCGGATCGGTAGCCAGTTTCAATGCCTGAATACAAAAAAACCGCACCCTTGGTTGCCTGACAACGTTTCGCTGTTCTCAGGCGACTCAGGATGCGGTTTCGGTGATCGGCAGTCCCGAACAGAAATGCTTAACGCATCTTGTTGCGCAGCTGCTGGATGGTGCGAAGCTGGGCAACAGCTTCGGCCAACTCGGCAGCGGCACGGGAATACTCGAACTCACCCGTTTGGTTGGCGAGTGCCTTCTCAGCCTCACGCTGAGCTTCGATCGCCGCTGCTTCGTCCACATCCTTGGCACGGACAGCTGTGTCCGCGAGCAGCGTTACCAGATTCGGCTGAACTTCCAGATAACCACCAGACACGTAGAGGATCTCCTCCTCTCCGCCCTGCTTGATTATACGGATAGGACCCGGCTTAAGCTGGGTCAGCAGCGGCGTATGACCCGGGGCAATACCCAGGTCACCTTCAGAGCCCGCTGCGATCAGCATTTCAACCAATCCGGAATAGATCTTTGTTTCGGCACTTACCACGTCACAATGCACGGTCATACCCATGTTGTTGCCTCTCTGATCGATCCGGAAACAAGCGCTTTAGGCTCAGATTACTTCTTCGCCTTGCTCTTCATTTCCTTCGCTTTCTCGACCGCTTCCTCAATGGTACCAACCATGTAGAACGCCTGCTCAGGCATATCATCATAGTCACCGTTGAGAATGCCCTTAAAGCTGCTGATGGTTTCCTTCAGGGAAACGTACTTACCGGGGGAACCGGTGAAGACTTCAGCAACATGGAACGGCTGGGACAGAAAACGCTCGATCTTACGGGCACGGGCAACGGTCAGCTTGTCTTCTTCTGACAGCTCGTCCATACCCAGGATGGCGATGATGTCTTTCAGCTCCTTGTAGCGCTGCAGATTGGTCTGCACGCCACGAGCCACTTCGTAGTGCTCGTCACCGATGACCAGTGGATCCAGCTGGCGAGAGGTGGAGTCAAGCGGATCGATCGCCGGGTAGATACCCTTGGAAGCGATGTCACGGCTCAGTACCACGGTCGCGTCAAGGTGGGAGAAGGTGGTCGCCGGGGACGGGTCAGTCAAGTCATCCGCCGGTACGTAGACCGCCTGGATAGACGTGATGGAACCGGTCTTGGTCGACGTGATCCGCTCCTGCAGCTCACCCATCTCCTGGGCCAAAGTCGGCTGGTAACCTACCGCGGACGGCATACGGCCGAGCAGGGCTGATACTTCGGTACCCGCCAGGGTGTAACGGTAGATGTTGTCGACGAACAGCAGTACGTCACGACCTTCATCACGAAACTTCTCAGCCATGGTGAGACCGGTCAGGGCCACACGCAGACGGTTTCCGGGAGGCTCGTTCATCTGGCCGTAGACCATCGCTACTTTATCAAGGACGTTGGAGTCCTTCATTTCGTAGTAGAAGTCGTTACCTTCACGAGTCCGCTCACCAACACCGGCGAATACGGAGAGACCGGAGTGCTCTTTCGCGATGTTGTTGATCAGCTCCATCATGTTGACGGTCTTACCAACACCAGCACCACCGAACAGGCCAACCTTACCACCCTTGGCGAACGGGCAGATCAGGTCGATAACCTTGATGCCGGTTTCCAGCAGGTCGGCAGATGCAGACTGATCTGCATAGCCCGGTGCCTTGCGGTGAATTGCCCAGCGCTCGTCTTCGCCGATCTCGCCCTGTTCGTCGATCGGACGACCCAGAACATCCATGATACGGCCCAGAGTCTGGGTGCCAACCGGTACCGAAATGGCCTTACCGGTGTTGTCTGCTTTCAGGCCTCGCTTGAGACCCTCGGTGCTGCCCATGGCGATGGTACGAACAATGCCGTCGCCCAGCTGCTGCTGGACTTCCAGAGTTGTTTCGCCACCTTCAAGCAGCAGTGCGTCATATACGTTGGGTACGGAGTCACGTGGGAATTCCACGTCGATAACCGCGCCAATGATCTGAACGATGTGTCCGCTACTCATGCTCGGTTCCTCGTTATCTAGATAGTCAATAAAACCAGTTGGATTGTTGGCGGATCAGACCGAAGCCGCGCCGCTGACAATCTCCGAAATCTCTTGGGTGATGGCTGCCTGACGCGCCTTGTTGTACGCCAACTGAAGCTCGTCGATGATGCCACCGGCGTTATCAGTTGCGCTCTTCATGGCGATCATACGGGCGGCCTGTTCACATGCCAGATTTTCTACCACACCCTGGTACACCTGGGATTCAATGTAACGTGGCAGAAGGCCATCGAGGATCTGCCTGGCATCGGGCTCGTAGAGATAATCCCACTGGTTCTTGATCTCTTCCTCGTCTTCCCCCGGAGGCAGCGGCAGAATCTGCTCCACCTGCGGGGTCTGGGTCATGGTGTTCTCGAACTCGTTGCTGACCAGGTAAAGACGGTCGATCTTGCCTTCCGAGAACGCGTCCAGCATGACTTTGACGTTGCCGATGAGTTTGTCAGAGCTCGGGCTGTCCCCCAGATGGGTCAGCGCCGCAACGACGTTACCGCCGTAGCTCCTGAAGAAAGAAGCACCTTTCTGCCCGATGGCGCACAGATCAGCCTCTACCCCTTTCTCCTTCCACGCTCGCATGTCACGGACAAGCGCTTTGAACAGGTTGATGTTCAGACCACCGCACAGGCCTCGATCCGTAGACACCACCACATAGCCCACGCGCTTTACTTCACGCTCGACCATGAACGGGTGCTTGTACTGGACGTTCGCCTTGGCAATGTGCCCAATAACCTGACGCATCTTTTCCGCATAAGGGCGTGTCGCCTTCATGCGTTCCTGAGCCTTACGCATCTTGCTCGCCGCGACCATTTCCATGGCGCTGGTGATCTTCTGCGTGCTCTTGATGCTGGATATCTGGTTACGTATTTCTTTTCCGACGGCCATAACTCACTGCCTTCTCAAGTTAGACACTCATTGCTCTAAAATCGGCCTGCAACACGTTGCAGGCCCATTCGTTACCAGCTCTGAGTGGTCTTGAATTTCTCAAGTGCAGCTTTCAGGCTCGCGGCGATTTCATCGTTGTAATCGCCTTTCTCGTTGATCTTGTCGAGAAGTTCTTTCTGCTCGGACCGCATCCAGTCCAGCATCAGTGCTTCGAACTTCACTACATTGTCGACATCAACGTCGTCCAGGAAGCCTTCGTTGGCTGCGAACAGAACCGTACCCATTTCAGCCACGGACATCGGGCTGTACTGGTTCTGCTTCATCAGTTCGGTTACCCGCTGACCGTGTTCAAGCTGCTTACGGGTCGCTTCGTCAAGATCGGAAGCGAACTGTGCGAAAGCGGCCAGTTCACGATACTGGGCCAGCGCCAGACGGATGTTACCGCCAAGCTTCTTCATGATCTTGGTCTGGGCTGAACCACCCACCCGCGATACCGAGACACCCGCGTTCATCGCCGGACGAATACCGGAGTTGAACAGGTTGGTCTCCAGGAAGATCTGGCCGTCGGTGATCGAGATCACGTTGGTCGGTACGAACGCGGAAACGTCGCCGGCCTGGGTCTCGATGATCGGCAGAGCCGTCAGGGAACCGGTCTGGCCCTTCACTTCGCCGTTGGTCAGTTTTTCAACTTCCTCGGCGTTGATCCGGGACGCACGCTCCAGCAGACGGGAGTGCAGGTAGAAAACGTCACCCGGGTATGCTTCACGGCCCGGCGGACGACGCAGCAGCAGGGAGATCTGGCGATAGGCCACAGCCTGCTTGGACAGATCATCATAGATGATCAGGGCGTCTTCACCGCGGTCACGGAAGTATTCACCCATGGACGTGCCGGAGTAGGGTGCCAGGAACTGCATCGCTGCAGGATCGGCGGCGCCGGCGGCAACTACGATGGTGTGATCCATAGCGCCATGCTCTTCCAGCTTGCGCACAACCGCGGCAATGGAAGACTGCTTCTGGCCAACTGCCACGTAGATACACTTGATGCCGGAATCTTTCTGGTTAATGATCGCGTCGATGGCGACGGCGGTCTTACCGATCTGGCGGTCACCGATGATCAGCTCACGCTGGCCACGACCGATTGGCACCATGGTGTCAATGGCTTTCAGACCGGTCTGGACCGGCTCATCAACGGATTGACGAGCGATAACACCGGGAGCCACTTTCTCGACCGGTGAGGTCAGATCGGTGCCCAGTTCGCCTTTGCCATCGACGGGATTACCCAAGCCATCAACCACACGGCCCATCAGTTCCGGACCCACCGGTACTTCCAGGATGCGGCCGGTGCAACGAACCTTCTGGCCTTCCGCCAGGTCTTCGTAGTCACCCAGTACAACCGCGCCCACGGAGTCACGCTCCAGGTTCAGGGCCATACCGAATATGCCGTTGGCAAATTCAATCATCTCACCGTACATAACGTCGGCGAGACCGTGGATCAGTACGATACCGTCAGAAACGGAGAGGATCGTACCTTCGTTCTTTGCATCGGAAGAAATATCGAGCTTTTCGATTCTCTTCTTGATGATGTCACTGATCTCGGATGGATTCAGTTGCTGCATGCCTTTATCCTCAAACCTTGTGCTGAAATCAGGAGCCCAGAGCGTCGGCCAGTTTGGTCAGCTTTCCGCGTACAGATGCGTCAATCACCATGTCGCCGGTGCGTACAATCACACCACCGATCAAAGACTTGTCCATTGACGCTGCGAGTGACACTTGGCGCTCGAGTTTGGTCGACAGTGCCTGGGCGAGCTTCTGCTGTTGTTCGTCCGTCAGCTCATATGCCGAGGTGACTTCAATATCAACAGTACGCTCAAAGTCAGCCCGGTACGTGTTGAAGAGCGCTGCAATTTCGGGCAGAAGACTCAACCGGCGATTGGCCGCCAGAATCATTAAGAAATTGCGAACCGACTCTGTGACGTTGTCTCCAACGCACTCCAGAATCATGTCTGCCTTCTTCTGCTCTTCGGTGCCTGGACTGGCGAGAAGCTGTCGAATGTCTTCGTTGGCTGTAATCTGCCCGGCAACGGTTAGCACTTCAGACCATTCAGCCAGTTGCTTCTGGTCCTGAGCGGCCGAAAATGCTGCCTTTGCGTAGGGGCGGGCCAGCGTTCTCAGTTGTGCCATGATGAACCTCGTCGTTTAGAGTTCTGCTGCCAGCTTGTCCAGCATCTCACTGTGCTTGTTGGCATCGACAGAGGTTTCCAGGATCTTCTCAGCACCAGCAACCGCGATGGCGGCGATTTCCGCACGCAACGCGTCACGAGCCTGATTGCGCTCCTGCTCAATTTCGGCCTTGGCCTGCTCAATCAGCTTCTGGCCTTCCTTGCGGGCATCGTCTTTCGATGCTTCCACAATCTGGGCCGCACGCTTGTTGGCCTGTTCGATCAGGCCAGCCGCTTGCTGCTTGGCTTCACGCAGTTCCTGAGCTGACTTTTCCTGAGCCAGTTCCAGATCGCGCGCAGCGCGGTCTGAGGCAGCCAGTCCGTCAGCGATCTTCTTTTGACGCTCCTGCAGTGCGGCCATAATCGGCGGCCACACATATTTCATGCAGAACACGACAAAGATAAAGAACGCGATGGCTTGACCAATCATCGTCAAATTAATGTTCACGTCTTCACCTCTCGCCTGTTGTGTAAAGAATCATCAGACCGGGAAGTTCCCCGGCGGCGACTCGATTAACCGGCGATCTGGCCGACAAACGGGTTGGCGAAAGTGAAGAACAGAGCGATACCAACACCGATCATGGTTACGGCGTCCAGCAGGCCTGCAACGATGAACATTTTAACCTGCAGCATCGGGGTCATTTCCGGCTGACGCGCGGCGCCTTCCAGGAATTTGCCACCGAGGATACCAAAGCCGATAGCAGTACCCAGGGCACCCAGGCCGATCAGCAGTGCAACGGCAATCGCGGTCATTCCAACTACAGTTTCCATGATAACTCCCAGTTTTCAGTTAGGTTTTCAGTTTAAGGGTTTCGGTTTTCAAACTACGGTTTAATGGTTCCGATCAATGACTGTCTTCATGAGCCATGCTCAGGTAAACAATCGTCAGCATCATAAAGATGAACGCCTGCAGCGTGATGATCAGAATGTGGAAAATGGCCCAGGGTACCGACAGCGCCCACTGTGCCCAGAATGGCAGCAGGGCGATCAGGATAAAGATCAGCTCACCGGCGTAGAGGTTACCGAACAGACGCAGTGCCAGTGAAATGGGCTTGGCCAGCAGGCTCACGCCTTCCAGCAGCAGGTTGACCGGTACCAGCAGTACTTTGAGAAAGAAGTTGTCGGAAGAGAACGGGTGCAGGGTCAGCTCGCCGACAAAACCACCAACACCTTTGACCTTGATGCTGTAGTAGATAATCAGGAAGAACACGGAGAGCGACATGCCCAGTGTGACGTTAACGTCCGTGGTCGGCACCACCTTCATGTATTCCAGACCCATCATGTGGAACAGCTGGGGCAGGAAGTCTACCGGCACCAGATCCATCAGGTTCATCAGGAAGACCCAGCAGAAGATGGTCAGCGACAGGGGTGCAATCACCTTGTTTCGGCCGTGGAAGGTCTCCTTCACGCTGGTATCAACAAACTCGATCAGGATTTCAACGAAGTTCTGAAGGCCGCTGGGCTGACCAGAGGTAGCACGCTTGGCCGCCATGCGAAACAGGATCAGGAACAGGGCGCCCAGTGCAACAGCCCATCCAAGAGAATCCACGTGAACGGCCCAGAATCCCATATCGGAGGCTTCCCGGGCATTATGGGCCATGGTCCAGCCCGCTTCTGACATCACCGAACCGTCCGCACGCTCGTAACCGGCCGGAAGTTTACCGTAGGTGAGGTTCTGGAGGTGGTGCTGGATATACTCTGATGCGCTGCCTGCCATAACGTTCTCTCAGGTCCTGTTAGCTTCGCTGCGTTCTGCGGCCCGCTAGGAGCGGAGTCAACCAATTGGTGACCAACATGATCGCAAATGATAAAAAAAGTGCCGCTATATCAAGCGACGGAATCCATTTGAACACCATCGTAAACAGGATGGCGCACAGGATGAGCTTGCCGGCCTCACCCTGGTAAAAAGAACTCATGATCTGCCTGGCAGACCGCGCGCCGGAGTAGCGGAAAGCCTTGAAGGCAAAATAACCGTGGGGCAGAAGAAAAATAAGCCCCCCAAACAGTGCTGAATAACCGGCCACCTGGCTTTTAAAGAGGAATGCCAGACTGACGACGACCAATACCACACTTTCTATTACAAACCATCGTGCGATGGGCGGACGCTGTATGCCACCCTGTTCAGCCTTCGTCATGGTATTTCCCGGTTGCCACACCGCTTTGGTTCGGTGCCGTTTATTAATTAGACAATCGCACCGATACAAGCGCCGCAGATTATATGTGTTCAATCTACACGAATCAACAAAACCGGAACGGTCGCTCCGCCCCGAAACACGCAGAAAAACTGGCGTTGGGGGGCATGAGGGACACAAATAGACACCAACATGAAGGGGCAGCACTATATGTAGTGGTACCTAGTCAAAACTGACCTTTGGTACCCCGCCGTTGGTCGCAGAGTGCCAACACTAAATTGTTAACAGTGGCGCTATGGAAATCCTGCCAGGGACGTTACTTGATATGGCCCAGAATGCCATCCAGTTCGTCGAGGGAGGTGTATTCGATCACCAGCTTGCCCTTGCCGCGCTGGCCATGGTCAATCGACACCCGGGCACCGAGTCGCTCGGCCAGGTCGTCCTGCAGGGCACGGATGTTCGGATCCACTTCACCCTTGGCTTTCTTGCGGTTCGGCGATTCCTGTTGCACCCGGCGAACCAGGGCTTCCGTCTGCCGCACTGACAGGGATTTCGCGACCACCTGTCGCGCCACCTGCATCTGCTGCTCGGGTTGAAGCGTAAGCATGGCCCGACCATGACCCATTTCCAGATCACCGTGCTCCAGCATGACACGAACGTCTTCCGACAGGCTGATCAGCCGCAGCAGGTTGGTGATGGTGGTACGGGACTTACCCACCGCTTCCGCGACCTGAGCCTGGGTCAGGCCGAACTCATCCTGCAGGCGTTGTAGCGCAAAGGCTTCTTCGATGGGATTGAGGTTCTCGCGCTGGATATTCTCAATCAGCGCCATGGCGATAGCGGCATCATCCGGCACGTCGCGGATAATGGCGGGAATGCGGTCGAGCTCGGCCATCTGGGTGGCTCGCCAGCGGCGCTCGCCGGCGATCAGCTCAAAGCGGCCTTCGGCAATCGGACGCACCACCACGGGCTGCATCACGCCCTGCTGGCGAATGGAGTCAGCCAGTTCCTGCAGGGCCGCCGGATCCATGTCACGGCGAGGCTGGAACCGGCCACGCTGGATCAGGTCGATCGGAACTTCCCGGAGCTCACCATCGTGATCCTTCAGTTCCTGGTCCAGGTTGACCCTGGAGCCCTGCAACAGAGCGCCCAGTCCGCGCTCACCCAGTCCTCGTTTCTTCGCCGCCATGGTGTTTGTCATTCTTCCCGATGAAATATCTGTGTGCAAAGGAGAGGTAGTTTACACGGCAACAGCCGCGGATGTCTTTTGCGATCCATGCCGGCGTACCATCTCACCAGCCAGGGCCAGATAGGCCACCGCGCCCTTGGACGCGCGGTCGTATTTCAGGGCCGGCATACCATAGCTGGGGGCCTCCGCCAGCCTCACGTTGCGGGGGATCACCGCGCGGTAGACCTTGTCACCGAAAAACTCGTTGAGCTGACTGGACACATCCAGAGTCAGGCTGTTGCGGGGGTCATACATGGTGCGCAGGATGCCTTCCACCTGCAGATCCGGGTTGACGGTCTCCTGAATCTGCTCAACCGTGTTCATCAAGGCCGCCAGACCTTCCAGGGCATAGTATTCGCACTGCATGGGAATCAGCACCGTATCCGCCGCTGACAGCGCATTGACGGTCAGCAGGCTGAGGGACGGCGGGCAGTCGATCAGGATGTAGTCGTAGTTCTCCCGAACCTTGTTCAGGGCCAGGCGCAGACGATGCTCGCGGCCGATTTCGTTCATCAGCTCCACTTCGGCGGCGGTCAGGTCGCCGTTAGCCGGCAATATGTCAAACCCAGAGACTTCGGCCCGGAAAATCACCTCGGCTGCCGTTGCCCGTTTGGTGAGCATGTCGTAGCCGGAGAGCTCCAGGGCATTCTTATCCACACCACTGCCCATGGTGGCGTTGCCCTGGGGGTCCATATCCACCAGTAACACGCGGCGCTTGGTTGCGGCCAATGACGCAGCCAGGTTGACGCAGGTGGTGGTTTTACCCACACCGCCTTTTTGATTGGTCACTGCAATCACACGCGCCATGACTCGCCTCCTGTCGTGAAATTCTGATGGCTGGAATCCCGACCGATCACCAGCAGGTGCCGGTCGCCGTCCGAGCCAGGTACCGATAATGACTGTCGGGATGTTACCTGCCAACCCACTGGCAGGGCAGCCACCTCATCATCCGGAAACTGGCCTTTCATGGCAAGGAACTCGCCCTCATCCGCAAGCAGATGCCCGCACCAGTTGACGAGGTTATCCAGTGCCGTAAACGCTCGACTGCTGATCTGCTGGTATCGGATCGCGGGATCACAGCTTTCAGCCCGGCCGTGAATGATCTCCACATTCTTCAGGCCGAGTTCCAGCACACACTGGGTCAGGAAGCGGGTTTTCTTGCTGTTGCTGTCCAGTAGGGTAAAACGCCTTTCGGGCAACGTGATTGCGAGGGGGATGCCAGGCAACCCTCCTCCGGCGCCAACATCCAGCAGATGGTCCGCGGTAACAAATGGCAGGATACTGAGGCTGTCCAACAACTGGCGCGACACCATCTGTCGTGGCTCCCGTACAGCCGTCAGGTTATAGGCCCGGTTCCACTTATTCAGCAGGGCCAGAAACGCCAGCAACTGTTGCTGGCTGGCGCTGTCCAGTTCCAGGTTGAGGTCAGCCAGGCCCTGGGTGAGCTGGCGTTGCCAGAGTGCGTCGCTCATGGGCGCACTCAGGCGGATTGCTTGCGCAGCAGGTCGCGCTTCTTGAGATGCACCAGCACCTGGGAAATGGCGGCCGGGGTCACGCCCTGGATGCGTGAGGCCTGGGCCACGGTTTCCGGCCGTACTTCCTTGAGCTTCTGCTTGATCTCATTGGACAGGCCACCAATGGCATCAAAATCAATATCATCCGGTAAACGGGTATTTTCATTCCGGCGCAGACGCTCGATTTCGTCCGCCTGGCGGGAGATATAACCCTCATACTTGATCTCGATTTCCACCTGATCCGCCACCGCCGGGTCGTCTGCTTGGCCTTCGGCCATGTCAGCAATGTGGCGATAGTTGATTTCCGGGCGCCGCAGCAGCTCTGCGAGTGTCTGGTCTCGGTTCATGGGCTGACGCAGGTGGCTGTTGGCGGCGTCGCCGCCAGATGTTCCCGGATGAATGCGCGTGGTTTCCAGGCGCTGACGTTCTGCGGCGATGGCTTCGCGCTTGCTGTTAAAGGCCTGCCAACGCTGGTCATCCACCAACCCGAGCTTGTGGCCGGTTTCCGTCAGGCGAAGGTCGGCGTTGTCCTCCCGCAGGATCAGCCGGTATTCAGCACGGCTGGTAAACATACGGTACGGCTCGGAGGTACCCATGGTGATCAGGTCGTCCACCAGAACGCCGAGGTAGGCTTCGTCACGGCGGGGGTACCATTCGTCCTTGTCCTGAGCACGCAATGCCGCGTTGATACCTGCGAGAAGGCCCTGGGCACCGGCTTCTTCATAACCGGTAGTGCCATTGATCTGGCCCGCAAAGTACAGGCCCTGGATGAACTTGGTTTCCAGCGTGTGGCGCAGATCCTGTGGGTTCAGGAAGTCGTACTCGATGGCGTAGCCAGGCCGCGTAATGTGGGCATTCTCGAAGCCGGGAATGGTGCGCACAGCCGCCAACTGAATATCGAACGGCAGACTGGTGGAGATACCATTGGGGTACAGCTCATTCGTCGTCAGCCCTTCCGGCTCCACGAAAATCTGGTGCGAGTCCTTGTCGGCAAACCGGTTGACCTTGTCCTCGATGGACGGGCAATAGCGAGGCCCGATGCCTTCGATGTTACCGGCAAACATGGGCGACCGGTCAAAGCCACTGCGAATGATGTCGTGGGTTTGTTCGGTGGTGCGGGTAACGTAGCAACAGACCTGTTCAGGATGCTGGTTGCGGGAACCCAGGAAGGACATCACCGGCGCCGGGTCATCACCCCATTGCTCCTGCATCACGGAGAAATCCACGCTGCGGGCATCGATACGGGGTGGGGTGCCGGTTTTCAAGCGCCCGACGTTGAACGGCAGTTCCCGCAGACGCTGTGCCAGCGCATTGGCCGGTGCGTCACCGGCACGGCCACCGGAATGCTGCTGCATGCCGATGTGGATAACACCGCCAAGGAAGGTTCCGGTGGTCAGCACCACCGTGGGCGCGCGAAAACGGATGCCCGACTGGGTCACCACGCCGGTGATGCGCTCACCATCCACAATCAGGTCGTCAGCAGCCTGCTGGAACAGCGTCAGGTTGGGCTGGTTCTCGAGGATTTCGCGGATCGCCGCCTTGTACAGCACCCGGTCTGCCTGGGCGCGGGTGGCTCGTACTGCCGGTCCCTTGCGCGAGTTGAGCACGCGGAACTGGATGCCCGCCTTGTCAGTCGCCATCGCCATGGCGCCGCCGAGAGCATCGATTTCCTTGACCAGATGACTCTTGCCGATGCCGCCAATGGCGGGGTTGCAGGACATCTGACCCAGGGTCTCGATGTTGTGGGTCAGCAGCAGGGTCTGGGAGCCCATGCGTGCAGCCGCCAGAGCGGCTTCAGTGCCGGCATGGCCACCACCAATGACTATGACATCGAAACGGGTCGGATAATCCACAACATCACCTCGGCAAACGGGGACTCAGAAAAATTCTCGGTATCAGGAAACTGCCTGAAAATCAGGGCGGGGAGTATAACGTCTCACCCGGTAAATTGCAGTCAGAATGTGCAAATTTTAACCAGACAGGCGGGTTATCGAAAGACCCCGAGCGCTACCTACCCGATACACGCGGTTTCACGCAGGGTTTCACGAATAGTGGATAACCGAAATCTGACAGATATCAGCGGCTTGTAGACACCTTCTCAGAAAACTTTTCAAGAAAGTTATCCACATATCAGATGTGCCCTATAACGCCTTATTATTCAGCCTAACTATTTGTTTTAAATAACTTATTTTTGTTCTAACCAAAGCTTATCCGAAGGTTATCCAATAAATTATCCACAGCTTGGTGCTGCCTGCGGTCGTCAGAACTGATCCATCTCTTTCGATTGCGGGGCGGCCGTCATGCCGCGACCACCAGGAGACTGGCTGGCCTGTTGTTCAAGCTCCAGTGCAATCGCGTTGGTGGATTTGGCAAACCGTGCCAACAGGTTGTACAGCACCGGAATAATAAAAAGGGTCAGGGTGGTGGCGAACACCAGCCCGCCGAGGATCACGATACCGATCGACGCCCGGCTTTCCGCCCCCGCGCCCGTTGCGAGCACCAAAGGCACGGCACCGAAGACCGTGGATATGGTGGTCATCAACACCGGCCGGAAGCGCAGGCTGGCACCTTCCAAAATCGCGTCCCTCACTTCATAGCCCTTATCCCGGAGCTGGTTGGCAAACTCGACAATCAATATGCCGTTCTTCGCCATCAACCCCAGCAACATGATGATGCCGATCTGGCTGTAGATATTCAGGCTGATGCCGGCCCACCACAGGCCCAGCAGGGCTCCGGTAACCGCCAATGGGACCGACAGCATGATGATCAGCGGGTGAATCCAGCTTTCGAACTGGGCAGCCAGCACCAGGAAGACAATCACGAATGCCAGGCCAAAAGTGACGTAGATCGCCGACGACGATTCCTGGAATTCCCGCGATAGCCCTTTGTAGCTTACCCTCGCCTCCGGCGGCAGGTTATCCACAGCCAGGTTGTTCAGATACGTCAGTGCCGCCCCAAGATCATAGCCATCGGCCAGGGAGGCACTGATGACAACCGCCGGCAAGCGGTCGATGCGTCTCAGGTCGGGATTGGCGCCGATCTCCTCCACCGACACCAGCGCCTGGAGAGGGATCAGGGTGCCTCCCTCACGGGGGCGCAGGAAAATCTGCCCCAGGTCCGACGGCGTTGCCCGGTCAGCGTCCGCGGCCTGGAGGATGACATCGTATTCGCGTCCGCGGTCCAGGTAGGTGGTGACTTGCCGTGATGCCAGCATGGTCTGCAGTGTCAGGCCCACATCTTCGATGGTGACATCCAGGTCCGCGGCGCGCTCCCGGTCGATGGACACACGCAGTTCGGGGCGGGTCAGTTCGAAATCAGTGTCCAGATTCAGCAGGTTCGGGTTGTCCTTCGCCCGCTCGACGATTTCCTCGCTCCAGGCCTGCACACTTTCGTAATCCGGCCCGGCCACTACGAATTCCACTGGTTGATCAAAGCCGCGCTGCCCAAGCCCCGGTGGGTTCACCGCAATCGCGCGAATACCTGTGACCTGGCTAAGCTTGCCTCGCAGCTCGCTGGTGATCTGCTGTTGTTTGATCTCACGGTCTTCCCAGGGCACCAGGCCCATGATCATGAACGCGTTGTCCTCTTCGTCGCGGAAGCCCACGATCGACAACAACCGATTGGAGACACCGTCTTCCAGATAGGGCAACAGTTCCTGCTCCGCCTGACGCACGTAATGATCGGTGAACTCGACCGTCGAGCCCCGGGGGGCACTGGTCGGCATGATGATCACGCCCCGGTCTTCCGTAGGCGCCAACTCCTGCGGCAATCTTGGAAAAATCGCTGTGGCAACGATAAGCCCGACAAGCCCAAGTCCCAGCAACAATCCGGGCTGGTTGAGGGCGAATCGGAGCATGCGTTCGTAACCATGGGTCAGGCCATTGAGCACTTTTTCACTGGCCGCCCACAAGCGATGTCCTTCCGCCGATTCCGGGCTGTGTCGCAACCATTTTGAACACAGCATGGGCGCCAGGGTGAGCGCCACCAGGCTGGACACCACCACCGCCGCCGCCAGGGTGAAGCCAAACTCGGCAAACAGTCGCCCGATGTTGCCGCCCATAAACGAAATCGGCACAAACACCGCCACCAGGGTGAGCGTGGTGGCAATAACGGCAAAGGCCACCTGCTTGGCGCCGCGATAGGACGCCAGCAGTGGCGGTTCGCCCTCATCGATCCGGCGCTGGATGTTTTCCAGCATGACGATGGCGTCGTCCACCACCAGACCAATGGCCAGAATGACTGCAAGCAGGGTCAGTACGTTGATGGAGAAACCGAGGAAGCCCAGCCCGATAAAGGCGCCGATAACCGCCACCGGGATGGTCACCGCCGGTATCAAGGTAGCCCGCCAGGACCGCAGGAACAGGAAGATCACCAGAATGACCAGGGACACCGCAATGGCGAGCGTAAACACCACTTCCTTGATCGACGCGCGGATGAATATCGACTCGTCGTAGCTTTCGGCAATAGTCACTTCCGGGGGCAGGGTCTCGCGTATCTTCTCCAGCTCCGCACGCACGGCATCGGACACCGCCACCGTGTTGGCCTTGGATTGACGAATGATGCCCATGCCGATTGCAGTCTTGCCGTTGGCCCGCAGTCGGCTGACATCGGACTCAACCCCCATCTGGACATTGGCCACCTCGCCGAGGCGCAGAAGATCATTGCCGTCGCGACGAATCACCAGATCACGGAACTGCTCCACATTGGTGAGCCGGCCTTCCGCACGCACCGTGAAGTTACGGGTGGAAGAGTCCACCGAGCCGGCGGGCAGTTCAACGTTATTGGCCCTCAGTGAGCGCTCGACTTCGGCCACGGTGATATCCCGCGCGGCCAACCGTTCACGGTCCAGCCAGACCCGGATGGCGTAGCGCCGCTCACCACCAATGCGTACGTCGGCAACGCCATCCAGCACGGACAGTCGGTCGGCAAGCACCCGTTCGGCAAAATCGCTCAATTCCGCACTGTCCCAGATGTCACTGCGCAAGGTCACCCACATCATCGGGCGGGCGTCCGAGTCGGCCTTCTGGACGACCGGCGCCTCAGCCTCTTCGGGCAGCTGATCGGCAATGCGGGACACGGCATCGCGCACATCGTTGGCGGCGATGTCGACGTTGCGGGAAATGGTAAATTCGATACTGGTTCGGGATTCGCCCTGTTCGGTGGAGGACTCAATGGAGCGAATACCTTCAATCCCGCTGATAGCCCCTTCAACCACCTGAGTGATCTGGGTGTCCACCACTTCGGCGGCGGCGCCGATGTAATCCGTGGAAATGGACACCACGGGTGGGTCAATGTCCGGATACTCCCGCACAGGAAGCCCCAGCAACGCCGCCAACCCGAAAACTACAATAAGAAGACTGAGAACCGTCGCAAAGACAGGGCGTTTGATGGAGACATCAGACAGGATCACGGTTCAGGACTCCAGGGAGTTGGCAAAGCGGTTGTCGGGAATCACGTTTTCCCCTTCCACCACACTGATCCTGTCGCCACTGCTCAATCTGTCCTGGCCGGTTACAATCACCTGCTCGTCCAGCGACAGTCCGTCAACGATTTCCACCAGGCCAGGCATCCGGGACCCCAGGGTCACCGAAACCCGTCGGGCGATACCGTCTTCGGCCACGAACACATACTTCTCGTCACCGCGAATCATTACTGCCTGCTCGGGAATGACCAGGGATTCCCGTTCGCGGAGTGTCAGCGTGGCCAACATGAACTGCCCAGGCCGGAGCTTGCCATCGGGATTGTCGATCAGCGCCCTGACCGGCAGTGTTCGGCTCAGTTCATCAATTCGCGTGCCCAACTCCACCAGTTCACCGCCAAAGGTTTCCCCGGTATAGGCCGGCGACGTGCCCCGCACGGTCTGGCCAGTGTGAATCTGGCCGAGGAAACGCTCGGGGATTGCGAACCCCAGTTCCATCCTGGTGGTGGAATCCAGGGTGGCCACCGACGTGCCTGCACCGAGATAAGTTCCCAAGCTGATATCGGAAAGGCCAATAACCCCGGCAAACGGCGCTTCAATACGGTGGTTGTCGAGGCGGGTGCGGGCCGCCTCGCGCTGAGCTTCCGCCACATCGACAGCGGTGCGCAATTCATCCACCTGGGACTGGGATATGCTGTTGTTGGCCTGGAGTTTCCGGGCGCGATCGTACTGGCGACGGGCGTCGGAGAGGGTGGCTTCCGCCACCTGCAGATCGGCGCTGGCCTGACGATCATCGAGCCGCAGCAACAGGTCACCGGACTGGACCCGCTTTCCCGCATCGAGGTTCATTTCAACGACACGACCGCTGACTTCGGTGGTCAGTTCCACCTGATCCCGGGCCCGAAGGCTACCCACCGCCCTGACGGTGTCACTGACCAGCTCCATTTCGGGGGTGACCGTATTCACCTTGCTGGCAGGGCGTTCCCGCTGGGCGTCCGCCGCCTGCTCCCCGGTCAGATGCTGCCAGGAGAATGCCCCCCCGGCGGCCAAAGCCACGAGTACCAGAGCGATCAACCATTGCTTAACCATAATTGCATTATCCGTCTGCTTGATTGTGCCCCAACAACCGGCTGAAGGTTCGACATGGGCTATCGTTTGCTGATCACCAGCACGATCTCCCCGACTTCTATCCCCCATTTCGTCATGGTGGTCTGGTTAATCAGGGTGTCCGGTGTAATCAGGTACATCCAGTCATCCATGCGGACATCAATGGTGCCGTCGCCATAGGACACCCGCAGGACATAATTCATATTAATGGCATTGCCTTGCCAACGCATGGTGCCCGGCTCCACCACATCACCGGCATCGGCGTGCAATGCACCGTTGTCGGGTGTCAGCGTCCATACCCGGGTCTGGACTTCGCCGTCGTCGAAGCGGAACTCCTCATTCAGAGTGCCGATGCCGGTGCTGTCCCAACTGGCGGAAATGTCCGCATCGAAAGTGCGAATCACTTCGCCCGAGAAATCCTTGACCACACCCCGGGCAGAAAGTTCGCCGGTAAAAAATTCCTGGGGCGTCAACACCGGCCCGCGGTCACTGTAATCCTCAAGCGACGGCCCGGCACAGCCCGCAAGCAACACTGTCGCCAACAATAACCAGAGACAGCGGGGCAGACCAGTGATCCTGTTGGTCCCAATCGATATTTGCATGATATTTACACTCCCCTGGCGATTCAGAACGGATGGTCGGTCCTTCAAATACGCCTATAGCGTTGTTATCGATCATTAGGCAACGTCGACATCCATGCTCGCGTCATTTCAGCCAATTGTCCTTTCTGACAGGGGGCATGGCGGTTTCCGTCAATGGCAGGTCGCCGGCAATGCCGTAAAACATCGGGCAATGGAAACAGAACCACAGAGGTATTTGCTATGCCGGTGTACAAGGCACCCCTACGCGACATGAAGTTCCTGCTCAACGAGGTTTTCGACTACCCGGGGCACTACACACGATTGAAAACCGGTGAGAACGCCACTCCTGATATCGTCGATGCGATACTCAACGAATGCGGCAAATTCTGCGAAGAAGTCTTGAGCCCGCTCTACCAGAGCGGCGACGAGGAAGGCTGCAAACTGGATAACGGCGAAGTCATCACCCCCAAAGGCTATCGTGAAGCCTATCAACAGTACGCGCAGGGCGGATGGCAGGGCCTGTCTGCACCGGAGGAGTACGGCGGGCAGGGACTGCCGGCCTCCATGGGCCTGTTCAAGCAGGAGATGATGGGTACCGCCAACTGGTCCTTCTCCATGTACCCGGGCCTGTCGATGGGCGCCATGAATACCATTTTTCTTCACGGTAGCGAAGACCAGAAACAAACCTACCTGGTGCCGCTGACCGAAGGCCGCTGGGGTGGCACCATGTGCCTGACCGAACCCCAGTGCGGGACCGATCTGGGACAGGTGAAAACCAAAGCGGCCCCTCAGGAAGACGGCAGCTTCAAGCTCTCCGGTACCAAGATCTTCATTTCCTCCGGTGACCATGATCTGACCGAGAACATCGTTCACATTGTGCTCGCCCGTTTGCCGGATGCCCCGAAAGGCACCCGGGGCATCAGTCTGTTCATCGTGCCCAAGTTCCTGCCCGACGGGAACGGTGGCGTTGGCGAAGCCAATGGCGTGACCTGTGGCAGCCTGGAAAAGAAAATGGGGATCAAGGCCTCAGCCACCTGCGTGATGAACTTCGACGATGCCACCGGTTTCCTGATCGGCCCGGAGAACGAAGGGTTGAACTGCATGTTCACCTTCATGAACACCGCGCGGATCGGCACTGCCATCCAGGGTGTCGGCCCGGCGGAACTGTCCTACCAGTGGGCGCTGGATTACGCCAGGGAACGCCGCTCCATGCGCGCCCTGTCGGGTAAGAAAGAACCCGACCAGGTGGCCGACAGCCTGATTCACCATGCCGATGTCCGCCGCATGTTGCTGACCCAGAAAGCCATCGCCGAGGGCGGGCGTGCCATGCTGTACTACGCCGCACGGCTGGCCGATCACATGGTGGAAGGCCACACCGCTGGTGATGAGAAGAAAGCGGATGCTTACGATGACAGGCTGGGCTTTCTGACCCCCATTCTGAAAGGCTTCCTGACCGAGCTGGGCAACGAAGCCGCCAATCTGGGGGTACAGGTGTTCGGCGGCCACGGCTATATCCGCGAGCACGGCATGGAGCAGATTGTCCGCGACACCCGCATTGCCACGCTCTATGAAGGGACCACCGGTATCCAGGCGCTGGACCTGCTGGGCCGCAAGGTGCTGCTGATGACTCAGGGCGGGGCGGTCAGGGAGTTCACCCTCAAGGTCGCCAATTTTGCCCGCAAGACCCTGACCGACAAACGGGTACGGCCTTTCTCGGTGGAGTTGCTCAAACTGACAGCGCAATGGAATGTGCTTACGGTGCGGCTGATGCTGGCCGCCCGCAAGGACCGCGATGTGGTGAGTTCCGCTGCCAACGACTTCCTGATGTACAGCGGTTACGTGACCATGGCCTACATGTGGGCAAGGATGGCGGCGGTCGCTTCAGAGAAACTGGACAAGAGTGGTGACGACTCGGAAGATTTCTACCATGCCAAGCTGGCCACGGCAGAGTTCTACTATGAACGCCTGCTGCCCCGGGCGCAGGCTCACGCCACCTGCATGTTGAGCCCGACAAGAAGCCTGATGCAACTGGCGCCCGAGCACATGGCCTTCACCGACTGAAGCGAGTACGGCCTGTAGTACGAACTTACAGGCCGTACTTGGTTTCGATGGCCTCAAACATGCCGGTTTCATGAACCTTTCGAAGCCCGGCGTTAAGCTTTTCGACCGTGGCGTCCGGCGTATCCAGGTTGATCGCCAGGAAAAGCTCGGTGTCGTTAAACGAGTAGACCGGATCCAGCCCCTCAACGTTCTGCTGGGACGCAAAATAAGGGCCGGCCAGGCGGTCTGCGATCCACAGGTCAATCTGGCCGAGCTCCAGGCGTTTCGGGTTGAGGTCATCGCTGTCCAGAGTGGACACCTCGTAGCCGCGCTCGAGCAGGTATTCGGTCATTACGTCATTGCGATAGCCGCCAAAACGCAGCCCCCTGGCGTCCTCAAGGTTATCAATCTGCAGGTTTGTACCCGCCGGCGCGAAAATGGTCCAAAGGTTCCGGGTCAGCGGGCCAACCCATTTGAAACGCGGCGCGCGGGACTCCGTGTAGGTGGTGCAGAAAATACCGTGGTTACGCTTGCTGAGTGCCCGGTTGTAACCGTAATCCCAATTGCGCAGCTTGATCACGTAATCCAGATCGGTGTTGTTCAGGATGGCCTTGACCATTTCCGTGCACAGACCATCAATGTTGGTGCCGTTATGCTCGAACGCCCGGCCGGTAGCGCTCATGTTGTACGGGGGGAAGTTTTCGGTATACAGATACAGCTTGTCTGAAGCCTGGGCGCTGGAAACACCCGTCATCAAGACGAGGGCAGCGAGTAAGAACACTGGCAGGTTCCGCACGGTTTATCTCCTTGATATGCGTGGTCGCCATGAGCTGATGTCACGGTCTGTCATTCTCTGTGTCGCCGGAGTCTACCCCAGGTTTTCACGGTATTTGACAATAAAAATGTGTGTTTTCGTAATGGAATGAACCGGCATCTGCCTAGTCAGCAGACCCGGGGGCCGGCACCGGCATGCTGACGTACTCGCCCTGTGAAAAGTCGATCCCTAACTCCCTTACCTTTGCCTGAACCGGCTCGTTGTGGACAAATTCCGCCACCGTTTGAATGTCCAGACTGCGGGCGAACTGGACGATGCCACTGGTCACCAGGAACGCGGTTTGATCTTCATGGAGGTTGCGAATCAGACTGCCATCAATCTTGATGAAGTCCACGTTCAGGCTCAGCAGGTGGGAAAAATTGGAGTAGCCAGTGCCGAAATCGTCGATGGCAATACGGCAGCCATAGGGTTTGACCTGTTCGATGAACGTGCGGATGTCGTCGTAGTTGGTAATACCATCCGATTCCAGGATCTCGAAGATAACGCGATCGCCAATGCCTGAGGTTTCGATGGCGGAGAGGATCTGAGCGACGGTCTCCGGCTCGGTGATGTCACCGTAGGAGAGGTTGATCGAAAACTCGTCGTCGCGCCCGGTAAAACAAGCAAAACATTTCTCGATCATCAGTTCGGTGATTCGTCGGTTCAGCCGCAGTTTATTGGCGATGTCCATAAAGCGGCCAGCACTGATCACGCTGCCATCCGGCTCCACCATCCTCACCAGGCATTCGTACTTGGAGATACGGCCGCTCTGGTTATCCTGGATAGGCTGAAACCACGGCACCAGGCGATCATGGTCAATGGCTTCTTTCAGGCGATTGGCCCAGTACAGATTGTTTTCGTAGTTTTCCTCAACCCCTACGGCCGGGTCATACAACAGATGATGGCGTCCTGTTTCCCGGGCCTGTAATACCGCCACTTTTGCCTGGCTGACCAACTGATCGGCGGCATCTTCCGGCTTCCGGTTATTGCGAAGCGCGATGCCGATACTGACATCCACCGTCAGGCGCTGTTCCTGCCAATACACCCGGTCGCCAGTAACCAGATGCCGGACCTGGACAGCAAGCTGGTGAGCCACTTCCGGCGCCATTGCCGGTGCCAGGACAGCAAATTCGTCACCGGGAAGACGGTATACCCGAAAAATTTCGCGGTTATGATCGCGGCTGAACGCGGTCAATCGTGTGGCAACCGCCAAAAGCACATGGTCGCCACAGACATTACCGAACAAGCTGTTGATCTGGTTGAAGCGGTCCAGATTGATGATCAGCAACGCGGCTGCCTGGCGGTTCTGGAGATCCCGCAACAAACGGACACGGTTCGGGAGACCGGTAAGGTCGTCGGTATAGGACGCCTGCAATTCACGAATCAGCTGGATAATCCGGTACAACAGATACAGGCTCAGGATCAGCATCGCCGAGACGGTACCGACCAGAATCCGGTAATTGGTGCGCTCCATCGGCAGCAGCACTGCATTGATCTCATTTCGCGGAACGCCGGCCCCGTACACCATGCCCCCAGCGGTGGCGGCATAGTAAAGCTCATAGTCTTCATTGCCCGCTGAGAGGCCTCGAGTGGTCAGTTCCCCGACCTCGCCCAAGGACCGTGCTGAGTCAACATCAGCACCAAGATCCAGCGCCAGGATGGCATCAATCAGGGCCTGCTCCCTGCGGGTGTCTTTCCCCTGACTGAGGCTCGATAGATTGCGATTGTTGCGGTCATTCAGGAACGCGAAACTGTGTTGGGTGACGGTGATGCGACTGACAACATCGATGATCTGGTCAGCGCCCCAAGCAGTTGTAGCCATGCCCAACAGGTTGCCGTCACGATCGTACATAGGACTGGCGAGCGTCAGCACCGCGCGTTCAGTATTGAGATCGAAATACACCGGCGACCAGTACACGTGTCCGGAATTGTCGGGATCGGCCGTCCACTCCTGTTCCAATGTGCGACCGAACCAGGGAGCGTTGCGATAGTGGTCAAAACGGGATTCAGTATCCAGCCTTGTCAGTGTGTTGTCGTCGCTACCCTGCAAAAAGTAGGGCATATAGCTGGTGCCTGTTTCTGACAACACGCCCGGCTCAAACCAGAGCCCGGCACCCGCCGCTCCCTCGAAATCCTGCAAATGGGCGTTCAAGGTGTGCTCCAGGCTCCCACGCACTATAGACAGAGCACGACCGGACATCCCACTCTCGACCATCTCGTGGAAACTCTCACCAACGTTGGCGAGGGTAATGGTGTAGCTTGCCAAAGCGGATTGACGGGCATTGATGCGCGACAGTCCTGCACCCACCACCTCATTGATCTGTTGCCTCCGAAGCTCGGAGAGGGCATCCCGTGAGTAACTGAGATTCAGGCTGGATAACAGAAGCATTCCGACAACAAACACCAGCAATAACAAACCCAGCATCCACATGATGGATTGGCGTGAGGACGGGGTTTTCCGACGAGTCAGGCGGCTGGGAAGTATCCCCGGCATTACGGATATCCTCGGGCAGTGAGTCAGGTGTCTCCGGCAGGGAGGTCTTCCAGATGCCGGTCCAGCGCTGCCTGTGCTTGCTTGTGGCCCCGCTTGGCAGCCTCAGTGTACCAATAAACGGCCTGATCCATATCCTGCCCGACACCACGTCCGGTGGCGTACATCTGGCCCAACAGAAACGCGGCTTCGCCAGAGGCAGGCGCCGCCTTTTCGGCCCATACCCGTGCACTGGCGTAGTCTTCAAAGGCATGGAAAATAATGGCCATATTGGACTGCGCGCGCACGTCGCCGTTGTCAGCCGGACCCTGGCAGGCCTCTCTGGCTTCACTGTAATTGCGAATGGCCATCAACAGGTAGCAGTCACTCAGGGCCTGGTCGGAAACGCCGCTTTCATCGGCAACGTCTACCGTGGCTGACTCCGGCTCAGCACGAGGTTCGGGTTCCGGTGTCGACGGCTGCCGCTTCACCCGCTCCGCAAAGGCGGCAACCTCGCCCGGGCATGAGTAACGGTAGCCGGCTTGATAGCGCTGAAGCATCGCGTTGGTCGCCGGCTCATTGGCGTACTCGTCTGCAATGGCTTCACAACGCAGATCCCGTTCCCGTTCCACGTTATGTAGTACGGAAGCGCGGGATGGATCGTCGCGGTACTCCGCAAGGTATTCCGTCAGCGGGTCGATGTACGGCTGTTCAAACAACGCCCGCTGTTCCCGTTGGTAGGAATTCGGCGTTTGCGGGTTAACGATCTTCTTCATCACCTGCCCGGTTCGTTCCAGCAAATCCGACGACGCCTTGGACAAGCGATCACCGTCGACGCTTGCGCATCCGCTTAGAAAGAGCAAAATCAGAAGACAGGAATACGGACGATACATCTACACTCACTAGCCGTTTTCAGCAGTCGATGAAGCGACTAGTTTTACACGGAAGAAGGCAGGTTCAAACCGTTTCTTTTGAGGCTTATTTGCCGATGCAAAAACTGCTGAAGATTTTCCCCAGTAAGTCATCAGGTGTCATTACACCAGTGATTTCCCCCAAAGAATCCTGGGCAGCACGAAGGTCCTCTGCCAACAGTTCACCGGCTCCATAGCCCTGTAACTGGTCCTCGCCCTGCAGCAGGGAAACGCGGGCCCGCTCAAGGGCATCCAGGTGACGACGCCGGGCGATAAAGCCGCCTTCGGTGGTACTGGCAAATCCCATACACTGCTTCAGATGATCGCGCAGCACTTCCAGACCGTCCGCTGACTTGGCCGCAATGCGCACCACCGGCGCGGCACTGGCGTCCAGTTGCTCGATGCCCGCTGGTTCGCCAGTCAGGTCCACCTTGTTGCGGATGACGGTCAGGGGCGCGCCGGGTGGTAACTGGTCGATAAAGTCTGGCCACAGTTGATGGGGTTCAGTTTCCGGTGTGGTGGTGGCATCTACCATCAATAATATACGGTCGGCCTGACGAATCTCGTCCCAGGCCCTGGCAATCCCGATCTGTTCCACTTCGTCGGGGCTGTCCCGCAGGCCGGCGGTATCGATGATGTGCAGGGGCATGCCATCAATGTGGATGTGTTCGCGCAACACATCCCGGGTGGTGCCTTCAACTGCGGTCACAATGGCCGCCTCCCGTCCCGCCAGGGCATTGAGCAGACTGGACTTGCCAGCATTGGGACGCCCGGCAATCACCACCTTCATACCATCTCGTAGAATAGTGCCTTGCTGGGCTTCCTCAAGGATAACATCCAGGTCCTGGATAATGAGCTGCAGGTCGTTCGCCACTTTGCCGTCAGCCAGGAAATCGATTTCCTCTTCCGGGAAATCGATCGCAGCCTCGACATATATCCGTAGGTGGGTAACAGCCTCAACCAGGGCGTCAATTCTGCGGGAGAATACGCCTTGCAGGGAACGCACCGCACAGCGCGCTGCCTGCTCCGAACTGCTTTCAATCAGGTCGGCGATAGCCTCGGCCTGGGTCAGGTCCAGTTTGTCGTTCAGGAAAGCCCGTTCTGAAAATTCTCCGGGCCGGGCCAGGCGAGCCCCAAGTTCGCACACCGTTCTCAACAGCAGGTCGAGAATAACGGTGCCACCGTGGCCCTGGAGCTCAAACACATCCTCGCCGGTAAACGAATGGGGATTGGGAAAATACAGCCCGATACCTTCGTCGATCAGTTCCCCCCGAGTGTCCAGGAACGGACCATAGTGTGCGTAACGCGGCCTGGGCTCGAACCCCAGCATCTGGCGCGCAATGGCCGTTGCCTGCGGGCCAGATACCCGAACAATACCCACCCCGGACTGGCCCGGGGCCGTGGCAATTGCTGCAATGGTATCGGTGGCATAAAACATCGTTACTTTCCCCTTCCCCCTTGCCCATTGGGGCCCCTGAAATAACAGAGGCTCCCAAAAGGAGCCTCCGCAATCACTGGAACCGTTGGATGACCGGTCAGCTCTTCTTGGCCGCAACTTCTGCTTCAATCTTGCGGGTAATGTACCACTGCTGGCTGATGGACAGGATGTTGTTGACCAACCAGTACAGAACCAGACCTGCCGGGAACCAGAGGAAGAACACGGTAAAGATCAGCGGCATCAGCTTCATGATCTTCGCCTGCATCGGGTCCGGTGGTGTCGGGTTCAGACTCATCTGCAACATCATGCTGGCACCCATCAGGATAGGCAGGATGAAATAGGGGTCCATGACCGACAGATCCTGGATCCACAGCATGAAGGGAGCATGTCTCAACTGGACACTTTCAAACAGCACCCAGTACAGGGATATAAAGACCGGCATCTGCACCAGTATCGGCAGGCAGCCACCCAACGGGTTTATCTTCTCCCGCTTGTACAACGCCATCATTTCCTGGGACATGCGCTGGCGATCGTCGCCATACAGTTCTTTCAACCGTGTCAGCTGGGGAGCTACCGCACGCATTCTTGCCATGGACCGGTAACTGGTCGCCGACAGTTTGAAGAACACCGCCTTGACCAGCACTGTCAGCAGGATGATAGCCACACCCCAGTTGCCAACCAGCCCGTGGAACCAGTCGAGAATAATGAACAATGGCAGGGCAATGAAGAACAGGAAGCCGAAATCAACCGTCCGGTCGAGGTTCGGGGCAACGTTCTCAAGGCGCTCAATGATCTTGGGACCGACATAGGCCTTGGCGGACACTTCGCTGGTTTGACCCGGCTCCACGACGGTCGCGGGATACACAAAGCCCATGACATAGAGCGGGCCACGACGAGTGGACTGGAACTGGGCCGGCTGATCACGTTCGGGCACCCAGGCAGCCAGGAAGTAATGCTGGAGGAAGGCCAACCAGCCATTGGTCACTGATTGGTTGATCGGGTTCTCGGAGAGATCGTCAAAATCGAACTTCTCGTAAGGATCTTCTGGCGAACTGACCACCATGCCCAGGAAAGCACGTATGCCCAGGCTGTTCTGTGCGGTTGGGTCCGGTGCCTGATCACGGACAATCTTGCCCGTCATGTTTGCCTGCCAGACGCTATCGGACTGGTTGTTGATCTGATAACGAACATCAATCTCATAGCTGTCACGGCTAAACAGATACTGTTTGGTGACTTCGACATTGTTGTCCGTGGTGAAGGTGAGATCGACCGTCAGTGTATTCTCGCCTTGCTGCAGTTCGTATTCTGACGCAGACGTGTTGTAAACCGGAGCACTGCCATTGCGTTTGCTGTCGATGCCATCGCGGCCAATCAGCCCGCTTTCCATGATGTAGGTGCGCTTGCTGGTATTGGTCAACACCCTCAGTGATTCTTCACTGTCGAGGGACCGGTCGTGCTGTAACAAAGAACTTTCAATCAGATTACCGCCTACACGGTCGATCTTGAGTTCGTAGACATCGGTACGCACGGTGATGAGTTGATCACTGGCAGAAACGGAGGATGTCTCCGAGGCCGAGATTGTCTGGCCATCGCCTTCCGGAGTGGTGAATTCTTCGCTTGAGGTATCCGGGCCACTGGCGCTCTCGCTCGGGAGAGTCATGTCATCCGTCGATGCAGGCTGGGTACTGGTACTGGCCTGTTCCGTAGCGGGTTGGGTCTGCGGCTGGTTATAGTCTTCATTCCAGGCAAGCACCATCATGTAACTGACAATGGCAAGGCCGGCAAATAATACAATGCGTTGAATATCCATAAACTTACTGTTTGGTCTGGTTAGCGTTATGGGTTTGGCTGGCCGGCCCGCAGCAGATGGAAGGTACTACCTCAGTGCGAACGTCAGTGCCCGGAACGGGATCATACCCGCCTTTTGCCCATGGATGACACCTCATTAGACGTTTGACCGAAAGAAAAAGGCCTCTAATGGCGCCGTGGGCGGTGATGGCTTCGACAGCGTATTGGGAACAAGTGGGGTAGTGACGGCAATGACTGGCCATCATCGGGCTGATCGCGTACTGGTAGACTCGGATGGGCAGGAGCAGCAGTTTGCGCATTAACCCGTTCCTTTGCCGGTACCGGAAAGTTCCGATGTGGTTGGTTTCTGGAGCTGGCGGTTTTTCTTCCTGAGGCGTGCCCAGAGCTCCGTCAGGGTAGCATTGAGCGCGGCATTATCAAGCTCCGTCAATCCTCGCCGTCCAAGAACCACGATGTCCAGGGCAGGGTATTCCCGTTCGTGCCTGAAGGTTTCCCGAACCCGGCGTTTAACGCGGTTTCGTTGTACAGCCAGTTTGAGATTCTTCTTTGAAAACACCAACCCAATCCTGGCGTGCCCCAGAGTATTGGGTGTGGCCAGGATCAGGAAATGTCGGTGCGAAACCCTTAACTGTACGTCATCGAAGACTTTGCCGTAATCGGATGGCTTGAGCAGCCGGGACGATTTTGGAAAGGTCAAAGCCTTCATCAGGCGGTCAATGTCTTATGCAGACAGACGGGCACGGCCCTTGGCGCGACGACGGGAAATTACCTTACGGCCGTTGGCGGTTGCCATGCGGGCACGGAAACCGTGAACGCGCTTACGCTTCAGTACGCTTGGTTGAAACGTTCTTTTCATGGTGTCGGTCTCACATTACAGATGTTGGAAATTCAATCGTTGGCTGGAAAATGAACAGCCAAAACAGGAGCGGCATTCTATGCAATGTGGCGGTGGAATTCAATGGTTATTCGAGACCAGTGTCGGGTTATTTCCATCTCCGCTGATTCACGGTTCAGGTAATAAATTCATTAGGTCTTTTTGTATTCTCTTTAAGGATTATTATTACTGTTATTAGGCAGGCCTTTTTCTGTGGAAAACCGATGGAATTGATTTGGAAACAGTGGATTGGATGGTTCATAAAGTGGTTGAGAAGTGGGGATGAGGCCTGTGTATATCCGAGGCAGGAAATGTGGGTAAGTTGGAGGTTTGCTCAGATCGCGATTTATCCACCGAACATCGGGGTGTCGTCCACAGGGTTGAGAGCGCTTTGTACACACAGGTCTGTGGGTAACTTTTTATGCACGATATTTCTGTACACAAGCCTGTAGGTAAGTCTGTAAAAAATTGAAATAAAAGAAAATAAATTTCCACAGGCTGTTTATTAAATGCGTTTGGCTCTTTCACTCGGGAGGCCCTCAGGTTAGAATCCTTGGTCATCTCTTTCGTCGGGTCATGGAGATCCGTGACGAGAAATTTCTGAGGCATCGGAGGCAAGACTGTCGTGCCGAACAACATATGGCATCAGTGTCTGGAAGTACTCCGGGACGAGTTTCCCGCCCAGCAATTCAACACCTGGCTTAGACCCTTGCAGTCGGATCACCGCGAGGGTCAGTTGATGCTGTTCGCACCCAATCGGTTCGTCATGGACTGGGTGAACGAAAAATACCTCAGAAGAATTGAAGAAGTCCTGAAGGATCTGCACGGTGGCCAGGCACCTCGGATTGATATGAAGGTGGGTTCCGCGCCACGGTCATCTGACCTGGTGGTCCGTTCCGAGAACGCGGTCAGTGGTGTGGCCGCCGAGCAGGAAGAAGCGGGTAGCCGGGTAACGGAAGAAGAGAAAGGCGTTGCGGCCACAGTGACCACGCCTTCGGTGAAGGCCAAGAGCACCAGCGAACGACGTTCGGTTCAGGTTGAGGGTGACATCAAGCACCAGAGTTTCCTGAACGAAGGCTTTACCTTTGACACGTTTGTGGAGGGTAAATCGAACCAGTTGGCCCGGGCGGCCTCGATGCAGGTGGCGGAGAACCCTGGTGGAGCTTATAACCCACTGTTTTTGTATGGTGGTGTGGGTCTGGGTAAGACCCACCTGATGCATGCCATTGGTAATGACATTGTACGGCGCAACCCGAGAGCCAAGGTGGCCTATCTTCGCTCCGAGCGTTTTGTGGCGGATATGGTGAAGGCACTTCAGTTAAACGCCATCAATGAGTTCAAGCGCTATTACCGCTCTGTGGACGCATTGTTGATAGACGATATTCAGTTTTTCGCCCGCAAGGAGCGCTCTCAGGAAGAATTCTTCCACACTTTCAATGCGTTACTGGAAGGCGGACAGCAGGTTATTGTGACCTGTGACCGCTTTCCGAAAGAAATTGTGGATATGGAAGAGCGCCTTAAATCCCGTTTCGGCTGGGGCCTGACCGTGATGGTAGAGCCACCGGAGCTGGAGACCAGGGTCGCCATCCTGATGAAAAAGGCGGAGCAGGTGAACGTCAAACTCAGCAGCGAGGCGGCGTTTTTCATCGCGCAAAAAATTCGATCGAACGTTCGTGAGCTGGAAGGGGCGCTGCGCCTAGTGATAGCGAATGCTCACTTCACTGGTTCGGAGATCACCCCGCCGTTTATCCGGGAAAGCCTCAAGGATCTGTTGGCGCTGCATGAAAAGCAGGTCAGCATCGATAATATCCAGCGCACGGTGGCGGAGTACTACAAGATCAAGGTGGCCGATTTGTTGTCAAAACGGCGTACCCGCACTGTGACCCGGCCAAGACAGGTTGCCATGTCCCTGGCCAAGGAATTGACCAATCACAGCCTGCCGGAAATTGGCGATGCGTTTGGTGGCCGTGATCACACCACGGTATTGCATGCCTGCAAAAAGATTGTAGAGCTGCAGGAAACGGATCCTGGCATCCGAGAGGATTATCAGAACTTTATGCGGCTACTGACAACCTGACCGGGTTAGCGGCAGCCAATACACATTCACCTTCCAATAAAAGAATGCTGAGTGCCATGAAACTGACGATCAGCCGAGAATCTCTGCTCACCCCCCTTCAGTCCATTGCCGGTGTGGTGGAGCGAAAACAGACAATGCCCGTTCTCTCCAACGTGTTGCTGGTGGCCGAGGATAATACCCTCACGCTGACTGGTACCAATATGGAAGTGGAACTGGTGGGCCGGGTGTCACCGGTGCACGTTGACCAGCCTGGCCGCATTACAGTTCCGGCGCGGAAACTGTCTGATATTTGCCGGGCGTTGGGTGATGAGGCGCCTATCGAGTTGGCGTTGGAGGGCGACCGCCTGCATCTGCGTTGTGGCGCTAGCCACTTTACGCTGTCGACCTTGCCGGCGGAGCATTTTCCCAACGTTGAGGATGATGCGGAAAGTTTCGGCCTGGAACTGCCCCAGAAAGAACTCAGCCGAATGTTCGACGCCACTGCTTTTGCAATGGCTCAACAGGATGTTCGCTATTACCTGAACGGGCTGTTGCTGGAAGTCGACAAGGATCACGTTCGCACCGTGGCTACTGATGGCCATCGCCTGGCCATGGCGCATTTTGATTTGCCCACCGGCTGCCCGGAACCCCGCCAGGTGATCGTGCCGCGTAAGGGTGTGCTGGAACTGGCGCGCTTGCTGGATGATGTGGAAACCCCGGTGACCCTGGTGATCGGAGACAATCATCTGCGCGCGACGGTAGGCTCCTATACCTTTACCTCGAAGTTGATCGAAGGCAAGTTCCCGGACTATAACCGGGTAATTCCCCGCGGTGGGGATAAAGTTGTCCTGGCGGATCGCGCTACCCTCAAGAACACACTCCAGCGCGCCGGCATTCTATCCCATGAAAACATCCGTGGCGTACGCCTGAACCTGGCGCCCAACGAGTTGCAGGTATTTGCCAACAACCCGGATCAGGAACAGGCCGAAGACGCGCTGCCGGTCGAGTATCAGGGCGAATCACTACAGATTGGCTTTAATGTAGGCTACCTGGTGGATGTGATGAACGCGCTGGATGAAGATCAGGTCAAGATAACCCTGGCGAATCCCAATAGCAGTGCGTTGATTGAGGCCGAGAACGACAATCGCTGCCTCTATGTCGTCATGCCGATGCGGCTGTAGGTCCGCCGGATTGGTTGTGGCCGCCAGATATTTACCGGATCAGTAAGGAAGAGAGTCATGGGAACGGTGACGAACAGCCTCAAGGGTGCCTTTCGAATCGGTCAGACCGTATCGGTGTTGGGACGCGCTGGAGTGAACTGGGTGCGGGGCGACCGCCCGCCCGCGCCGCGGTTGCTCAGGCAGACGTTTGAATCCCTGGGTGCCACCTACATCAAGCTCGGCCAGTTTATTGCCAGCTCCCCCACGTTTTTCCCCAAGGAATACGTGGAGGAATTCCAATACTGTCTGGACCGTACCCCAAGCCTGCCATTCAGTGTGATCCGGAAAATTATCCGGGACGAACTGGGCCGACCAATCGAAGACGTTTACTCTGACATTGACCCGGTGGCTTTGGCGTCGGCATCGATTGCACAGGTTCACGCCGCAAAGCTGGTTACTGGTGAGGATGTGGTGATCAAGGTGCAAAAGCCGGGTGTGGAAAACATTCTGCTGACGGATCTCAATTTCCTGTACCTGTCCGCGAAAATTCTGGAGACCCTGGCGCCCAAACTATCTTGGACTTCGTTGTCCGGAATCGTGGAGGAAATCCAGCGCACCATGCTGGAGGAGTGCGACTTCATCAAGGAAGCGAACAACCTTAAGGTGTTCCGGGAATTTCTCCATAACACCCACAATGAAGATGCTACCGTGCCACGGGTCTACGAAAGCTCCAGTACTCGTCGCATTCTTACCATGGAGCGTTTCCACGGTGTACCTCTGACGGATCTTGAAAGCATCCGGGGTTACGCGCGGGATCCGGAGCGCACGCTGATTACGGCAATGAACACTTGGTTTTCCAGCCTCACCCAGTGTGAGTTTTTCCACGCCGATGTTCATGCGGGCAATCTGATGGTGTTGAAAGACGGCCGGGTTGGTTTTATTGATTTCGGTATTGTCGGTCGCATCCGTCCGGATACCTGGCAGGCCGTCAGCGATTTTATTTCAACGGTCATGGTCGGCAATTTTGAAGGCATGGCCGACGCGATGATTCGTATCGGTATCACCCATCAAAAGGTTCAGGTGGCTGAACTGGCAGCCGACCTGCGGCGCCTTTACCAGCAAATGGACACCATGGTGCCGGATGAAGTGCCGTATCAGGCTGAACAAGCTGAGGATGACGTGAACAACATCCTGATGGATATGGTACGGATTGGTGAGGGCCACGGGCTGCATTTTCCAAGAGAGTTTGCGCTCTTGTTGAAGCAGTTCCTGTATTTCGACCGTTACGTTCACATACTGGCGCCGGAAATGGATGTCTTCATGGACGAGCGGTTGAACATGCTGCATTAATCGCGTTCACCCGCGAGGTTTTGTACACTGGGGCAGCGTTGTCGGTAAGGCACGCTGCCTTTTTTGTCCCCGTCTCCTGCTGGTTAATAACCTATCGTGACCTATGGCGCTTGTTAAACTTCAATCGGAACATTTCCGCAATCTCTCGCCTGCGCCGGTCAGTTTCTCACCTTCCATTAATTTGTTATATGGCGCCAACGGCAGTGGAAAAACCAGCGTTCTGGAAGCGATTGGCTACCTGGGGCTTGGCCGCTCATTCCGGGTAAGTCGACATCAGGCGGTGGTTAGCCACGGCCAACACAAACTGACGGTGTTCGGTGGCCTGGATCAGGGAATGTCGGGAGGGGAACAATCATCAGTTGGAGAGCTTAACCATCGTGTGGGCATCTCCAGGGATGTGACCGCTAAAGAAACCACGCTTAGAGTGGATGGGGAAGCAGTTCGTAACCTGTCTTCGCTTGCCCGGCATCTGCCCGTCTCGGTTATCGATCCGGGGGTGTTTGATATTGTTGCCGGCGGACCCGGAAAACGCCGGCAGTTTCTCGATTGGGCAGTGTTCCACGTGGAACCTTCGTTTGCTTCGTTGTGGCAGCAGTGTCAAAGAGTGACGTCACAGCGGAATCAGATCCTGAGAAATGGTAGAATAGATGACGCTCTGATGAAGGTCTGGGATTCCCAGTACACGGAGTTGGCAGAGCGCCTGACGCAAGCCCGGAACGAAACCTTTCGGCTCTTTACCAAGGCTTTTTACAGTTTACTCGGTGAGATAGACGCCCCCTGGGTTGATGGGCTTAAGCTGGACTATTACGTGGGCTGGGACGCCAGCCAACCCCTGGTCGAGGTACTACGTTCCCACCGGGAGCAGGAACAGAAAATGGGCCATACCCTGTACGGTCCCAATCGGGCTGACATCCGTTTGCGATACCAGGGAAGGCCTGTGGCGGAGACCTTCTCCCGGGGCCAGCAAAAGACGTTGGTCATTTTGATGAAGATCGCGCAAGGCATGGTGCTAAGCGATCTTGGAAAGCAGGTTACCTTTTTGCTGGACGATATCAATGCGGAGCTGGATGTCGTCCACAGGGCCATGCTTGCCCAAAAGCTCTACGAATTACGATGTCAGGTGTTTGTGACATCGATAGAGGCGCCCAGGCCGGATGAATTATGGCGGCACACCATGCCGGAATACAGATTGTTCCACGTGGAACATGGCAAATTGACGGAAGAACAGGAACCCGGATGATCCACTTTCATCGCTCTAAAATAACAGCGGCAATGGCTTCACGCCGGGAAATCACCCTTCAGGAGTACCCTAATGAGTGAATCGAACTACAACTCCTCAAGCATCAAGGTATTGAAAGGACTGGATGCCGTTCGGAAGCGGCCCGGCATGTATATCGGTGACACTGATGATGGCACGGGCCTGCATCACATGGTCTTTGAGTTGGTGGACAACTCCATTGACGAGGCGTTGGCTGGGCACTGTTCTGAAATCGGGGTGATCATCCATCCGGACGAATCAGTCACGGTTAGGGATAACGGCCGTGGTATTCCGGTCGACCTTCACAAGGAAGAAGGTGTCTCCGCTGCGGAAGTTATCATGACGGTTCTCCATGCCGGTGGTAAGTTTGATGACAACAGCTACAAGGTCTCAGGCGGGCTTCACGGTGTTGGGGTGTCGGTGGTAAACGCCCTCTCCTCCTCCCTTACGTTGACCATTCGACGTGATGGCAAGGTTTACGAGCAAACCTACAACAACGGCGTACCAAAAGCGCCGCTCGATGTGGTTGGCGACACCGACGCCAGTGGTACGAAGGTTCACTTCATTCCATCCCCGGATACGTTTACCAGCATTGAATTCCACTGGGATATTTTGGCCAAACGCCTGCGGGAGCTGGCGTTCCTGAACAGCGGTGTGCGTATCCGCCTGCAGGATGAGCGTAGTGGCAAGGAAGAGGTATTCGAATACGAGGGTGGCCTGCGTGCCTTTGTTGAGCACCTGAACTCCAACAAGACACCGATCAACCGCGTGTTTCATTTCATCAAGGAACGTGAAGACGGTATTGCGGTGGAAGTGGCCATGCAGTGGAACGATGCCTTCCAGGAAAATATCTATACGTTTACCAACAACATCCCGCAGCGCGACGGTGGTACCCACCTCGCTGGGTTCCGTGCGGCCCTGACCCGTTCGCTCAACAACTATATTGAGCACGAAGGCCTGGGCAAAAAGGCCAAGGTCAGCACGTCCGGTGATGACGCTCGGGAAGGTCTGACGGCTATTATCAGCGTGAAGGTTCCTGACCCCAAGTTCTCGTCCCAGACCAAGGACAAGCTGGTTTCTTCCGAGGTCAAAACCGCGGTTGAGCAGGAGTTGTATCAATCCTTTGCGGACTTCCTGCAGGAGCAGCCCAACGAGGCCAAGCTGATCGTCAACAAGATGATTGAAGCGGCCCGCGCCCGTGAAGCGGCCCGCAAGGCCCGTGACATGACGCGCCGCAAGGGGGCGCTGGACATTGCCGGTCTGCCGGGCAAGTTGGCGGACTGTCAGGAAAAAGACCCCGCTCTTTCCGAACTGTTCATAGTGGAGGGTGATTCCGCCGGTGGTAGTGCCAAACAGGGGCGCGATCGGAAGACACAGGCCATCCTGCCACTCAAGGGTAAGATCCTGAACGTGGAGAAGGCCCGCTTCGACAAGATGTTGTCCTCGGCGGAAGTGGGTACGCTCATTACTGCGCTGGGCTGCGGCATCGGGCGAGAGGAATTCAATCCGGAAAAACTCCGCTACCACTCCCTGATTATCATGACCGATGCGGACGTGGACGGTTCCCACATCCGTACGCTGCTACTCACCTTCCTGTTCCGTCAGATGCGTGAAATTATTGAGCGTGGCCATGTGTTCATTGCCATGCCGCCGCTGTACAAGGTCAAGCGTGGCAAGCAGGAGCAGTACCTGAAAGACGAGAAAGCCAAGGAAGCGTATCTGACACAGACCGCCCTGGAAGGCGCCCAGCTCTATGTCAATCCGGAAGCGCCGGCTATCAAGGATTCCGCTCTGGAAACCATGGTGAAGGACTACCAGGCGGTGATGGCGATGATTGATCGTCTGTCCCGCGCCTACCCGGCCAAGGTACTCCAACAAATGCTGGATAACGTGACCCTGAAGCCGGAACACCTGAAGGAAGAGGCAGAAGTGGCTCGTTGGGTGGCTCGCCTGGGTGACGGCCTTCAGCTGGATACTCGCACCGGCACCAAGTACACCTTCTCGGTGGAAAAGGACACCGAGCGCAATCTCTACCTGCCGAAGGTGGTGATTTATGTGCACGGGATTCCCCATAACCACGTGTTCAGCCATGAGTTCTTCGAGTCGTCCTCTTACGCGGCCATCGCGAGGATGGGTGAGACACTGGACGGCTTGATCGAAGACGGCGCTTATATCCAGCGTGGCGAGCGCAAGCAGGCGGTGCTGTCATTCGAGGGCGCTCTGGAATGGCTGATGAAGGAAGCCCAACGCGGCCTGAACATCCAGCGCTATAAGGGGCTGGGTGAGATGAACCCGGAGCAGTTATGGGAAACCACCATGGATCCGGAGACTCGTCGCATGATGAAGGTCACCATCGAGGACGCCATTGCGGCGGACCAGATCTTCACCACCCTGATGGGCGATGACGTCGAGCCACGGCGCCTGTTCATCCAGAGTAATGCGCTTGAAGTGACCAACCTGGACGTGTGATCACGGCGGGTTTTTGATCGGACCCGGGTTATCCGGGGATACGAAAAAGGCGACCTGGTGGTCGCCTTTTTTATTTATAATTCAGTTATTTAGAGGAATTCAGTATTTCTGACTGGCGTCAGCTACCGTTACCTGTGGATGTGTCAGACGACTTGTTGTCGTGCTGGGCCGCAAGGTGCGGCGCCATAACATCCTCAAGGGTGTAGCCGGTGAGCCGGCGAATGGAACGCCAGAGGTAGTAGAAAATGGCGATCATCATGATCATCGAGGGAATAGCGATCATGGGATAACTCACCAAGGTCATCCTGCCCAGTTCTTCATTGAACGCCTGGGTTCCGGACGGGCTGGTGACAATCCACTTGGCCAGCACGAAATTCATGATGGAGGAGAACAGAAAGGTCAGGCTGAAGAAATAGCTGGCCTTGAGCAGGCGGGCCTCGAACTCTTCCTCACTTCCGTTTTCTTTCAGCACCGCCTGAATCTTGTCCACGTTGAGCACGGACGGGTTGTACAGCAGCGTTCTAACCAGCGGATAGCGTGTACGGGTTGAAACAAGCACGGCAATACCGATGACGGCGGGAACAGCCGCTTCCTTGATCGCCAGCCAGCCGGCATCCAGCTCCATCAGGCCGATACCGCCGGTCAAACCGACGCTGACAATGCCGAGCACCGCAATAAAGTTGTACTTGCGATAGCGCACCAACTCGAACAGTCCCCATCCAAGGGGGAACGCAAGCCCGATGACCAGGGCCATGACACTGCCCAAATATTCATCCCCGCTCAATTTCATCAGAATGACGGAGGGAATGATGATACTCACGAGTAGATCAACCCAGGGCCTTGGCTTGTGGGTCGGTGGAGATTGGATTTCCGGGTCGGTCATAAATCAGCCTGATCGTTCGGGGAAGTGATGCCGGTGGAATCCAGCATACCGAAAAAGTCGTCAGGCAGTATACGATGAAACCGTGAGTGTGAGTAACCGAGGTCGGCGGTACCGGCCCGCTAACGCGGGCCGTTTCAGTTGGTGTGGTAGTGGCAGATGCGCTTCAGAAAGAACCGGAAGTGGAACTGCTGGTGCCCTCACCTGCGGTCTGTACCAGGTTATTATCCCCTGACTGCCACTGCTGCTGGGCGCTGGGATCGGTTTCGCTGCGCTTCAGGCATTTCCACTCGATGGAGGTCTCCGCTGGTAGATTGATCGACCCACTCCAGGTTGGGTAGGCTGTTGGATCCAGTTTTACCGCATCGGCAGGTGACCAGTTACCCAAAGCATTGTTGTTGCCGGTAACGTACACACTTTGCCCCATGGTGGTAGTGCCGTTCTGGCACTGGAAGGTGACGGATGCCGTCCCTGCTGTTGGCGGATTGGGATCGCTTCCGTCACAGGGGGCACCGCTATGAAGTGCCGCTGCCTCCATCGCCGGTACCGTCAGTGCCACCTGGCCATTCTGCACCGTTACGCAGGCACCGTTGCCAGCCACATTGCGATAGTTTCCATCGGCCAGCCCGGTGTTGAAAGTCCGTGACAGTGTGCTGCCTTCACGGTTGATGGCGACGAACCCCTTATTGCCCCGACTAAAGGCGATCTGGTTATTGCCATTGTCCCACCAGCTGTTCACGCCCTGGCCGTCGGTCTCAGCTCGGAAGGCAACCATGTTGGCAATGGAGTCCCAGCGATGTTCGCATACCCAGGCGGACCCGCACTGAGCAGTGCCGTTCTGGTAGACGTTTTGGGCTGGAGGGCCCTGGTCACCGTTGGAAAATGCGTAGCTCGACATTACCTTGGGGTAGCCATAAGGCCAGCCCAGCATGAACACGTTGGCCAGGTTGTAGAGATCACCATCCTTGTAGGTCAACACATTGCTGCCACCGGCACCGTGGCCACGTTGGTTGTCATGGTTGTCGGTGAATACAACGGCATCACCGCCGGACAGGAAGCCCCAGCTCTCACCAAAGGCGTTGAGGTTGGCCAGTTGCTGGTTCTTGAAGACGTTGCCGATGGACGCGCTGTAGCGGAACTCGGTGACGTCTGACGTACCCGTGTACTCAGTGGCACTGACGGCTTCGCCACCCAGGTCGATCACCTCCTGGAATACGTACAGCGGGCCGCCGGCCTGATTGATGACGGCGCCGATATCACCGGGCGACATATGTTTGGCGGCATCCACCCGTATACCCTTCACACCCAGCGACGTGAGCTGATTGAGATAGCCGGCCAGAGTGTCGCGCACGTAGCCGCTTCCGGTATCCAGGTCCGGTAAGCCGACGAGTCGGCAATTGCGAACGCGCCAGGCATCCGAACTGTAATCCGAGCCGTTGATACTGCATTCGGCGTGGAAATCATTGCCACTGTAGATAGGATAGGTCAGGGAATCGCTGCTGTAATAGGACCCGGCGGTGCCGGTTCCCGTACCATTGGCGGTATGGTTGATCACTGCATCCACGTAAACATCCACTCCGGCCGCGTTGCAGCGCGAAACCATGTTAGCGAACTGGTTGGCGTTACCACTGCGGCTCTGGAGCTGGTAGCTGACCGGTTGATAGCGCGTCCACCAGGCGCTGCCCTGAATGTGTTCCTGCGGCGGTGACACCTGAACGGCGCTGTAACCCTTGGGCCCAAGAAACTGTTCACATTCAGTGGCGACATCGCTCCACTTCCATTCGAACAGATGGACAAAGGTACCGGCGTGGGCGGTATTAATGGGCAACGCAAGTGTCAGGCCGAGACTGACACCGGTTACCAGGCGTTGTATGGAGATCATTGTGTGCTCCTGTCTTGTATTTGTTGTGGAGACGATCCAATGGCCACTGCCGGCTGTTGACGGCAGTTGTGGATGTCCATCGTCAACATGAAGTGTTCAATCGTTAGCCAAAACATCCTTTCAGGCAGTTTGCGGGGAGTAGTCAGGGGGAGGAGTTGCAATATTTACGTAGCTTCTGAATACGTGTCACTAAACTGAAACACGCCTGCCAGTGGGATCGGTTAAGCTTGCAGCCGGTGTTTTGACGGGGCTTTAGGAGGAAGCATGAAGATCATTGCGTTTTACAGCCTTAAAGGCGGTGTCGGTAAAACCGCTGCGGCTGTAAACATTGCCTACCTGGCCAGCCAGGCTGGCATTCCCACCCTGCTATGGGATCTCGACCCTCAGGGCGCGGCCAGCTGGTACCTGGCGGGAACCGACGAGATCAAGGGTCGGAAACTGGCTGCACTGATGGATGGCAAGACCCCCATCGGCAAATTCATTCGGGCCAGCGCCTACCCTGACCTCGATTTTATCCCGGCCCATAACAGTTTTCGCAACCTTGATGTCCGGCTGGATAAGGACGACAGCGCCAATACCCTCAAAAACTGGCTGGCGCCGCTATCGGAGGAAACCAGCCTGGTCGTACTGGATTGCCCGCCCTCGATGTCGCGGTTGTCCGAGCAGGTGTTGAAAACCGCCGATGGCGTGTTCGTGCCGGTGGTTCCGACCTGGCTCGCTCTGAATAGCTGGCAACAGCTCCAGTCCTTCGCCAAGGACAAGAAACTCAAACCCGGTCGTCTGCACCCGTTTTTCTCCATCGTCGACCGCCGCAAGAATCTGCATCGCGAGATGGTGATCCATCGCAAACAGCGCCTCGAGAATGGGCTGAACGCGCTGATTCCCAATGCCAGTGTGGTGGAGAAGATGGGTGAGAGTGGCCAGCCGGTGGAACTGATGGATCGGTCATCCGCAGCTGCCGATGCCTATCGGCGCTTGTGGAAGGAAATCAGGAAGTTGATCTAGAACGGATAGAGCCCATAAAAAAAACGCTGGTCAGCTTCACACTGACCAGCGTTCCGGTATACAGCGGCAGGTGTGTTAATGACCCTGCCAGAAGGTGTTAGCCCACCTCTTTCAGTGCCTGCTCAACGATCGCCAGGCCTTCCTCAAGAATATTGTCCTCGATGGTGACCGGCATCAGGAAACGCAAGGTATTGCCGTACATGCCGCAGCTCAGCAGGATCAGGCCGTTTTCCTTGGCTTTCTTGGTAACGGCCGCCGCCAGGTCTGCCCGCGGTTCCTTGCTGGTTTTGTCGGTGACCAGTTCAATCGCAGCCATGGGCCCGAGGTTGCGCACGTTGTCCACGTGGGGGAACTGTTCCTGCCACTGATCAAAGCGTTTGCGCAGGGTGTCACCCAGGCGCTGACTCTTGCCCAGAATGTCTTCTTCCTTGAACACGTCAAATACTGCCAGGGCTGCCGCACAGGCCGTCGGGCTGCCAGTGTAGGTGCCGCCGAGGGAGTTCGGGCCGGACGAGTCCATAACCTTGTCGGTACCGACAATGGCTGAGATCGGCATGCCATCGGCCATACTCTTGGCCATGGTCATCATGTCGGGCTCAACACCGCTGTGTTCGATGGCGAACATCTTGCCAGTCCGGCCGAAGCCGCTCTGAACCTCATCCGCGATCATCAGGATGCCGTTCTCATCGCAGATCTTGCGGATCTCTTTGAGGAAGCTGGCTGGTGCGGCGTAGAAACCACCCTCACCCAATACCGGCTCAATCACGATGGCGGCGGTGTCACTGGCGGGTGAATCGGCCTTCATGGCCATCTTCAGGCCACGGAGCGCTTCATCCTCACTGACACCGTGATAGGGAACCGGATAGGGGGCGCGAAAGACGGTGCCCGGCATTGGGCCGAAATCGGTCTGATAAGGAGCGGCTTTGCCGTTCATGGCCATGGTGTAGAAGGTACGGCCGTGATAACCGCCGTCAAAGCAGATCACATTGGTTTTGCCGGTCGCCGCGCGGGCGATCTTCATGGCGTTTTCCAGGGCTTCTGCGCCGGAGTTGGCCAGCATGACCTTGGCGTGGCCCTTTACCGGAACCACTTCACTGAGCTTCTGCGCCAGCTTCACATAGCCCTCATAGGGCATGACGGTCTGGCAGGTGTGCATCAGCTTGTCCAACTGCGCCTTCACCGCTTCAACCACTTTGGGGTGACGATGGCCGATATTCAGTACACCAATGCCGCCGGCGAAGTCGATCATACGCTTGCCATCGGCATCCCAGAGCTCGGCATTGGTCGCATGGTCGGCAAACTGCTCGTTGGGGCTGGCAGCACCGGCCGCGACATAACGTTCTTTGAGTGCCTGCAATTCTTTGTTCGTCACTTTGCCTCTCCTCGAATTCGGTTTGGTACTGTCAGCATACACGAAATGATGGCCCGGTTTGAAAACCCGGCCCTGTTGTTTCTACGTACTGCGGCCGCCAATGTCCTCCCGGAACTGAAGCTCCGCAAGTCTCCGGTACAGCGGATTCCGTTCGACAAGTTCATCGTGGTTGCCGATATCCTGAATAATTCCGGCGTCCATCACAATGATACGATCGGCGTGCCTGACGGTGGCCAGCCGGTGTGCGATGACCAATGTCGTGCGGTTGGACATCAGTCCCGGCATGGCTTGCTGGATCAGGTGTTCGCTTTCTGCATCCAGTGCGCTGGTCGCCTCATCCAATAACAGTATAGGCGCATCCGCAAGCAGTGCGCGGGCAATCGCCAGCCGCTGCTTCTGCCCCCCCGATAGCCCGAGACCCGTATCGCCCAGTGGCGTTTCATAGCCTTTTGGCAGTTTGCGGATAAACTCATCGGCATGGGCAATCCTGGCGGCCTCCACCATGGCAGTGTCGCTGGCCTCCGGGCGGGCGTAGCGGATGTTGTCGGCAATGGTGCCGTGAAACAGCGCGGGGTTCTGTGGCACCAGCGCAAAGCATTGGCGCAGGTCTGTAAGCGCTAACTTACGACTGTCGACGCCGTCGATAAGAATCTGCCCCGTGTCGGGGTCATAGAACCTCAAGAGCAGATCGAACAACGTAGACTTTCCAGCACCGGAGGGACCAACCAGTGCCACGGTTTCGCCTGCCTGGATGTGAAGTGAAAGGCTTTGCAGAACCTCGATATCGCGACGGGCCGGATAGGAAAAGGTCAGATTGCTGATCTCGATGTCGCCGCGAAGGGGGTCGGGCGGAGCCTGGGTGGCGTTTGCCCCACTGAGGATTTCACTGGGTGTCTGCAGCAGCTCGAAAATCCGCGCCGCTGCCCCGGCTGCGCGTTGCAACTCACCAATCACTTCACTGATGGCGCCGGCGGCCAGTCCCACCAACAGGCTGTAGAATACAAATGCCGCCAGCTCGCCCGGGCTGGTACGACCTGAGATCACATCCAGCCCGCCAATCCAGATCACCACGCCAATGGCACCCATAACCAGGGTAATGGCGATGGTGGTCAGCCAGGCCCGCTGGCGAATCCTCACACGGGCAATCTCGAAGGCATTTTCCGCCACCTGTGAGAAAAACCGGCGGTCATGAGGCTGATGGTTGAACGCCTGCACCGTCTTGATCTGGGTGAGGTTCTCCCCCACGTAGCTGCCCACTTCCGCGACCCGGTCCTGGCTCAGCCTGGACAGCTGACGCACACGGCGACCATAGATCAGGATGGGAATGATCACCAGTGGGAAGCCGAGGATGATGATACCGGCAAGTTTGGCATTGGTTATGAAGAGCAGGATCAGACCGCCCACCAGCATCAGGGTGTTGCGCAGCGCGATGGAGACCGTGGAGCCGATGACAGATTGCAGCACTGTCGTATCAGCGGTAAACCGCGACTGTATTTCCAGGCTTCGGTTTTTCTCGTAGAAGCCAGGGTGAAGGTCGATCAGATGGTTAAACACCTGCTTTCGAATATCCGCCACCACCCTTTCGCCAATCCAGGACACCAGATAAAAACGAGCGAAGGAGCCAATGGCGAGACCAATCACCAGGACAAAAAACAGCCCAACCGCTTTGGACAACATCGCGGGAGACTGGGTGGCAAGGCCCTGGTCCACCAGAATCCGTAGGCCCTGACCCAGGGCAAGTGTGATGCCGGCTGTAATAACCAGAGCCACGAGAGCGCCGGTAACAGCCCTTTTGTAAGGGCTGATAAAATCGACAACCAGTTTCAGAGCCTTCCGATGACGGGTGTTGATGGTGTGCCTCCAGGATAAGGGGTACTGTAAACTCCGATAACAATACGGTTTTTACTCGTATTAGAACCTATCATACAGCTACGTAAGAGCGTGCGGGGTGGGACTTGTCTGCCAGGACTGTCAAAAGCCATGGATGGCTTTTGTCGAGCGTACAGGGACGTATTTACAGCGTGTCCTGGCAGACAAGTCCCATCTCGTGCGCTCGACTACTCCGTTATTGAAGGGAAACCCGAGTGCGCGCCTACGCTGACAACGAGTACCCCGCCAACCACAAACCCGACTGGAAAGTCATCGCCGGCCTATGGCCCTATCTGGCGGAATTCCGTGGTCGAGTCATGCTGGCACTGGGGTTCCTGATCTTCTCCAAACTGGCGACGGTGGCTACACCGGTCGCCCTGAAATACATCGTCGACTATCTGGACGAAAATCAGGGCGGCGAGGTACTGCTGTGGATACCGGTCATACTGGTCGTCGCCTACGGCCTGCTCCGATTTGGCAGCACCCTGTTCAGCGAATTGCGGGACGCGGTGTTCGCCCGAGTCGCGGAACGGGCCATGCGACGAGTGTCACTGCGGGTTTTCGAACATCTGCACAACCGGGAGCTGTCCTTTCACCTGGACCGGAAAACCGGCGGACTGGCCCGGGACATTGAACGGGGCACCAACGGCATCAGCTTCCTACTGCGTTTCACTCTCTTCAACATTGTCCCCACCCTCCTCGAAATCCTGATGGTGGCCGGTATTCTCTTCGTGGTGTTCAACGTGGGCTATGTGCTGGCGATCCTGGTAGCGGTGGTGGTGTATGTGGTGTTTTCCATCAAGGTTACCGAGTGGCGCACGAAATACGTGCGCGAAGCCAATGCCCGGGACAACCAGTCCAATTCCCGCGCGATAGACAGCCTGCTCAACTACGAGACCGTAAAGTATTTCAATAACGAACGCTTCGAGGCAGCGCTCTACGACAAGGACCTGGATGACTGGGAACAGGCACGGCTCAAAAACCGGCTGTCGCTGGCCGCCCTGAACTCGGGCCAGGCCCTGATCATCGGTGTGGCGATGATCGTCATCATGGCCATGGCAGTGCAGGAAGTCGCCAGTGGTGAGATCACCCTGGGGGATTTCACCATGATTAATGCCTACCTGTTACAGCTGTTTATACCGCTCAATGCACTGGGGTTCGTGTATCGGGAGATCCGCCAGGCGCTGGTGAATGTGGAACGGCTGTTCGGGTTGCTCGGCGACGAACCGGTCATTGAGGACGCGCCGAACGCCAAAGCGTTGGTGGTGGACAAAGGCGAGGTTCGTTTCGACCAGGTTCACTTTGGTTATCGTCCCAACCGTCAGATCCTCCGGAACGTGAGTTTCTCTATTCCCGCTGGGCATACCGTAGCCGTCGTGGGCGCCAGCGGCGCGGGGAAATCGACCCTCGCCCGCCTGCTTTTCCGGTTTTACGATGTGAACCGGGGCAGTATCACCATCGATGGTCAGGATATCCGTGAGGTCACCCAGGACAGCCTGCGTTCCGCCATTGGCGTGGTGCCCCAGGATACGGTGCTGTTCAACGACACGCTTTTTCGGAACCTGGCTTACGGTCGGCCTGATGCCAGCGAGGAAGAGGTGTACCGGGCAGCCCGAATGGCGCACCTGGAACAGTTTATCCACAGCCTGCCCGATGGCTATAACACACAGGTTGGTGAGCGGGGGCTTAAACTTTCCGGCGGCGAGAAACAGCGGGTCGCCATTGCCCGGGTACTTCTCAAGAACCCACCGTTATTGATTCTGGACGAAGCCACATCTTCTCTGGATTCGCTGTCTGAACAGGCGATTCTGGGGGCCTTGAAGGAAGTCAGCCGCCAGCGCACCTCCCTGGTTATCGCTCATCGGCTGTCGACGACGCGCGATGCGGATACCATTCTGGTGATGGACGGCGGCTGCATTGTCGAGAGTGGCAACCACGTCGAGCTGCTGGGCCAGAAGGGGCATTACGCCAGGCTCTGGGAACAGCAGCATCGAACTGGTGATGATGGTCAGGCAAGCCCCTGATCACGGGCCATGGCCATAGCCGCTTTCGGCCCTGTCCATAGCGATGGCAGTATGACAAAGGAGACCGGTATGGCGGTTATCACAATGAACTGCTGAAGCACGCCAATCTGCCCTGAACCCATATACAGCAGAATGGCGGCCATCATCGCCATAGCACCGCCCCAGAATACCCGGATCCAAGGATTTGGCTCATCATGGCCCGCACCCACCATGGCAATGGAATAGCTCATGGAGTCGCCGGTGGTGGCGACAAAAATGGTGGTGAGCAGCAGTATCGCGGCGGCCATCCAGGTGCCTCCTGGCAGCGCCTGGGCCACGGTCAGTGTGGCGACGTCAAAACGGAAATTGTTCAACGCTTCGGTCAGGTCAAAGGTGCCGGCCAGCTGGTGATAGATCCCCGAGCCACCCAGCAGCGTAAACCAGATTGTGGTGGCAATAGGTGCCAATACGGCAACCGCGAGGATCATTTCACGAACCGTGCGTCCGCGGGAAATTCGCGACACAAACACTGCCATCAAAGGCGTGTAACCAATAAACCAGGCGAAGAAAAACACCGTCCACCATTTCATCCACCAGTCCGGCGCCGTTTCAGCGGTCATCGTCGACATTGCCATGAAAGACGTCAGGTACTCGCCGAATGACTGGGTAAAGGTGTTGGCCAGAAACAGTGTGGGACCGAACAGGAAAATCACCGCGGCGATGGCCAGGGCGAGGAGCACGTTGAACCGGCTGAGCAACTGAATACCCTTGTGCAGGCCGGTCATGGCGGAGGTCATGTACACCCCGGCCAGAATGATCAGTACCGCGAGCTGGGTGCCATAGCCATCGGTGATGCCAAACAGCTCGTGCAGCCCGAAACTCACCTGGGTTGCCAGGAAACCGATAGGGCCGACGGTTCCCGCCACCACGGCAATGACGCAAAGGGCGTCAATCACCCCACCCAGCTTGCCTTGAACAGCGTTCTCACCAAACACCGGATACAATAGGGTTCGCGGCTGCAGCGGTTTGCCCTGATCATAGTGAGCCCTGCTGAGAACCAGTGCGGTCAGCGAGCCGAGCACGGCCCAGGCAAGGAAGCCCCAGTGAGTAAACGACTGCGCCATGGCGGGAGCGGTGGCCGCAGCCGTTCCGGCTTCGGTATCAAACGCCGGTGGTGTTACCACAAAGTGATAGACCGGTTCCCCGGCGGCGAAAAACACCCCTCCACCGGCCAGCAATGTACACATGATCATTGAAAGCCAGCGAAAACGGCTGATTTCCGGCCGGTCCAGGCCACCAATCCGTGCATTGCCGGCCTTGCTGACCGCTGTTCCAAGTGCGATGAAAAAGGTTGCCAGCAGGAGTAGTTGGAAGAACGACCCCAGGTACTTTGCCGTCCAGGTGAATCCGGCGCCAATCGCTGTGGCGACGGCGCTGCTGTCAATAATGGAAGCACCAACGAACAGCAGGATGAAGCCAATCGTAAGCGTCAGAACGATCGGGTCGCTATCGGAGAAAGCGCCCGGCCGTTCATCGGTAGCCAGGGAGTTTGTCTGGGAGGTCATGGTTGTTCCTTTCGCGAAGAGCCGCGCAGGGTACAGAAAAGTTCAGACCTCTGCATTCCTTTGTGGAGGTAGCCACCCTCCCAGGCATTGGTAAGCTCGTCAGGATTCCGGAAATGCCGTCCAGTCATCCAGCCAGGTCGATGTGGCCCTGGGGTTAACAGCGCCCTGGTACATTGCCGACTCATCAAAGAATTCGGCTTTCGGAGGCCGTTTGGCAGTCATGGCGCGCACTGAGCTTCTGGGGCGGAAATGCGGCGACGACTCGCTGGTGACAGAGGGTTGCAAGCCGGTTTCAACCTGTACGGTGTTCTGCAGTTCGGGGCTGCGTATCCACAACTCTTCGTTGAAGCCGAAATCGTCATCATCGGTTTCGTTCACAATGGTGAGGTTGCCTAACCTACCGTTGTTGGCAAGCAGGTTGTGGCTGAACGTCAGGGCATTCATGCCCACCAGCGCGGTGACCTCATCCCTGGTATCCAGGGCCTCAATGGCGTAACTGTCGATGATCATATTGTGGAAGTGGCCGCCGGATCCCTCTCTTAGCATAATAGCGCGGTGTTCTTTGGCGGAACGGCCGCTGCCATAAAGGGTGACGTTGTAGAATGTGGGTTCGGACCGTGGCACGGCCGAGTGGCTGGAACCGTTGTTGTCGCCCTCAAAGGCGTTATCGCCGACATCCCGGTACTGCTGAATAATGGCAAACTGTACCCTGCCTCGCCAGCCCCAGTCCCAGTCGATGCTGTCATCGGCAGCACCGGTCACCAGGATGTTTTTCAGGTCGACGGTGCCACCGAACATTTCGATACCGTCGTCCAGAGCACGGTGAACCTGCACGTTCTGGATGATGGTGTTGGAGCCACAGCCACCCAGGGTTAAGCCGTTCAGCTCGTTGTTCTGATAGACCTCGAAACCGGCAAATTCAATGCGGGTGTATTGCACCACGCCGCAACTATGCTGCGTGTCGCTGCCACCGAATTGCCCACGGGTGTCGTTTTCAGGTACGCCTTCAATGCGGGCGTTCGGCTCGTTCACCGGTGCCTTTCCAAGAAGCACAACGCCACCCCAGTCACCGCGAGCCCGTGCTCCGGGTTCCTTGCTACTGGTAAAGACCACCGGTTGGTTACGGCTGCCGCGGGCAAACAGTTTGGCACTGGACGTGACAACCAGGGCGGAACCGGGTTCGCCCTCTATGGTTACGCCGGGTTCAATGGTCAGGTTCGCGCCTTCCACAAACACGGTGTTTTCAAGGGTGTATCGATGACCGCTTTCCCAGACGGTGTCTGTGGTAATGTCGGCGCTGATACGCACGTTGCGATTCTCAAATGCGGTAAAACCGGCGACCGTGGCGACAACCGTGCCAATGACGGGAACCAGTACTAGCGCGTGACGGGCAAACCAACCGCGTCTTTTTTGCGGCGTGACGGGACTGGCCTGAAGTTTCTGGTTCGAGGACTTGGCCATCAGCGGACGGCCATCATCGTTGGCCATGATCTCGCGTGCCAGCGCCTGAAGCTCTGGCGTGCCATTGGCTTCCACACGCATCAGAACGTCATTGCGGTAGTTGGGCTCTCTCAGCAAGACGTTGAGATGGACAAAGTCGACGCTCGGGCACTGGCCCTTGTCGATGCGACGTTTGAGTCGCCAGAGCTTCTCTACCAAAAGGGAGGATTGGTCGGACATTACTGCTGCTCCGTTGGGATGAGAGCACCGTTGTACATGTCCAATGTGAAAGCTTTATGTCAATTGAAAGAAAAGAGTCGCTTAAAGGGGAGTATTTCGTCGTAAAGAAGGGACTGAGATGCGGGAAAATGGTCGGCGTGGCAGGATTCGAACCTGCGACCCCTTCGTCCCGAACGAAGTGCGCTACCAAGCTGCGCCACACGCCGATCAACGGCCGGTATTATACGGATTGGCTGGTTTTTTACCAGCCCCCGTATGATTTTCACTGCCCACTGGCAGTGGGTAATACCGAGATATCCGCCACCCGCAGGAACAGGTTACGCAGCAGGTTGAGCATGGCCAGGCGGTTATTACGCACGGCCTCGTCGTCAGCCATCACCATGACTTCATCAAAGAAGTTATCCACCGGCTCCCGCAGGCTGGCGAGAGAGCTCAAGGCCGTCGCGTAATCGCCTTTTTCAAACAGTGGCAATGCCTTGTCGGCTTGCTGGCGAATTTGGTCGGCCAGCGTTATTTCCGCCTTGTCCTGCAACAACTCACTGTCGATGCTTTCACCAATGCTGTCGCCACCCTGCTTGGTAAGGATGTTGGACACCCGTTTGTTGGCGCCGGCCAGGGCCAGGGCTTCCGGTAGCTGGCGGAAGGCTTCCACGGCTTTCACCCGGCGGTCAAAGTCCAGCGGGCGTGTTGGACGGCGGGCGTGCACGGCGAGGTAGACTTCGGCACTGATGCCCTGCTCTTCATAATGCGCACGGAACCGCTCGAGCATATAGTCCACCACTGTGTTGGCCACATTCGGTTCGGTGATGCTGTTGTGTTCCTCTACCGCCCACTCGCACAGGGTTTGCAGGTCCAGTGGCAGCTCCCGCTCGATGATGATGCGCAATACGCCCAGTGAGGCTCGACGCAGCCCGAACGGGTCACGGGTACCGGACGGTGGCTGGTTAATGCCGAACAGCCCCACCAGGGAATCGATGCGGTCGGCAATGGCCACGGCGCAGCCCGTCAGTGTTGCGGGCAGGTCGTCACCGGCAAAGCGGGGCATGTACTGCTCGTTCAGTGCGCTGGCCACGTCTTCGTTCTCGCTGTCGTTGGCGGCGTAGTACTGGCCCATGATGCCCTGCAGGTCAGTGAATTCCAGCACCATCTCGGTGACCAGGTCGGTCTTGGCGAGCATGGCAGCGCGTTCAGCCAGAACGGGATCGCTGCCAATGGCGTCGGCGATCTTCTTCGCCAGTGCGGCCACCCGCACGGACTTGTCGTAAATGCTGCCCAGCTTGTCCTGGAACACGATCGGCTTGAGTTGGTCGATGCGGTCTTCCAGCCGGGTCTTGCGGTCAGTGTCATAGAAGAAAGCCGCATCGGACAGGCGTGGGCGGATGACCTTCTCATTGCCGGAAATGACCTGTTGCGGGTCCTTGCTTTCCAGGTTGGCAACGGTGATGAACAGCGGCAGCATCCGGCCGTCGGCGGAGACGACGTGAAAGTACTTCTGGTGTTCCTTCATGGAGGAAATCAGTGCCTCGGCGGGAACTTCCAGGAAGCGTTCCTCGAAACGGCCCATGAGCGGCACAGGCCACTCGTTGAGGGCGGTGACTTCGTCCAGCAGGTCTTCATCGATAACCGCCTGGCCGCCCGCTTCCTTCCTGGCAATGGCGGTGACGCCGTCGCGGATCTGCTCGCGGCGTTCGGCGAAGTCAGCGGTCACATACCCTTCCTGGCGCAGCACCACTTCGTAGTCGCCGGGCGTGGGCACGATCAATGATTTCGGGCAGTGGAAACGGTGACCGCGGGTTTTGTTACCCGGAGTCAGCCCCATGATCGGGGTGTCGATCACCTTGTTGCCGAACAGCAGGATGGCCCAGTGCACTGGACGCACGAACTCGGTTCTGTGCGCGCCCCAGCGCATGCGTTTTGGAATCGGCAGTGCGGCCAGGGACTGGTCTACCAGTTCCGGCATCAGTTCAACGGTGGGACGGCCTTTCTCGATGGTGCGATAGACTACCCAGGCGCCCTTGTCGGTTTCCATCGTATCAAGCTGGTCCGGTGTCACGCCCAGGGAGGTGGCGAAGCCGGTCAGTGCCCGGGTGGGGTTGCCGGAATCGTCGAACGCAGCTTTCACGGCCGGGCCGCGTTTTTCCACCGGTTTGTCCGGCTGAGCGTCTTCCAGGTCCCGTACCCTGACGGCAAGCCGGCGTGGTGCAGCAAAGGCTTCCACCTTGCCGAACCGAATACCGGCCTCTTCCAGGCCATTGGTAATGCCACGGGTAAACGCGTCCGACAGTGGCTTGAGGGCCTTGGGAGGCAGCTCTTCAGTGCCCAGTTCGACCAGAAAATCCTGTTTTGCCATGATTATGCGTTCCCCTGTTCCTGCTGAGCTTTTTTCGCTTTCTTACCCTTCTTGCCATTCGCCTTTTCGGCGGCGGCCTCGGTCGCTGCCAGTACCTCTTTGCGCAGGGCATCCGGTGCCAGCGGGAAGCCAAGCTTGCGGCGGCTGTCGAAATACGCCTGGGCAACGGCCCGGGCCAGGGTGCGAACCCGCAGGATAAAACGTTGGCGCTCGGTCACGGAGATGGCGTGGCGGGCGTCAAGCAGATTGAAAGTGTGTGAAGCCTTGAGCACCTGCTCATAGGCGGGCAATGCCAGGCCGGCTTCGATCAGGCGCGCGCTCTCGCGTTCGTGCACATCGAAGCTGTGAAACAGGAACTCGGTGTCGGCGTGCTCGAAGTTGTAGGTGGACATCTCCACCTCCTGCTGATGGAACACGTCGCCGTAGGTGACCACACCATCCGGGCCTTCGGTCCAGACCAGGTCGTAGACGCTGTCCACGCCCTGCAGGTACATGGCAATGCGCTCAAGCCCGTAGGTGAGCTCGCCGGTGACCGGATAGCATTCCAGGCCACCCACCTGCTGGAAGTAGGTGAACTGGGTTACTTCCATGCCGTTCAGCCAGATTTCCCAACCCAGGCCCCAGGCGCCGAGGGTGGGTGATTCCCAGTTGTCCTCAACAAAACGGATATCGTGGACCAGTGGGTCCAGCCCAAGAGCCTTCAGGGAATCCAGGTACAGTTCCTGAATGTTGTCCGGGGACGGTTTCAGCACCACCTGGAACTGGTAGTAGTGTTGCAGGCGGTTGGGGTTCTCCCCGTAGCGGCCATCGGTGGGGCGGCGGCTGGGCTGAACGTAGGCGGCGTTCCAGGTTTCCGGACCGATGGAGCGCAGGAAGGTGGCCGGGTGGAAGGTGCCGGCACCCACTTCCATGTCCAGTGGCTGGAGGACCACGCAGCCGTGCTGCGCCCAGAAGTTCTGCAGGGCGAGGATCAGGCCCTGGAAGGTTTTGATGTCCGGCGTGTTTGCGGAAGTTGCCTTGTCTGTCACGACGTTTGCCTGCTGGTCAGTCTGTGTGTGGTGCCCGGGCATCTGGCCGGGGCACTCCGGAAAAAAGGGGCATTATACGCTTGCCAATCGCGTATTTCTAAGTTGGGTTCAGAAGATTGATTTTGCGCTAGAAGAACGTCAGTCCCACCTGGAACAGTTTCTCCACATCCCGTATCCGCGACTTGTCCACCAGGAACAGGATGACGTGGTCATCCGGCTGTACCCGCAGGTGGTCGTGGGCAATGAGGACTTCGCTGTGGCGGACGATGGCGCCGATGGTGGTGCCTTCCGGCAGGTTGATTTCGTCAAGCCGCTTACCCACTACCCGGGAGGACCGGTGGTCGCCATGGGCGATGGCCTCAATGGCCTCGGCAGCGCCCCTACGGAGTGAGTGAACGTTCACTACGTCCCCGCGGCGAATGTGGGTAAGCAGGCTGCCAATGGTGGTTTGCTGGGGCGAAATAGCGACATCAATGTCGCCGCCCTGGATCAGGTCAACGTAGTCCGGGTTGTTGATCAGGGTCAGTACCTTGCGGGCGCCCAGGCGCTTGGCCAGCAGTGACGCCATGATGTTGGCTTCGTCATCGTTGGTGACTGCACAGAAAACATCGGTATTTTCGATGTTCTCTTCCAGCAGAATGTCCTTGTTGGCGGCGTTGCCCTCCAGCACCACGGTTTTGCGAAGGTTCTCGGACAGCATCACGCAACGTTCGTGGTCCCGTTCCAGAAGTTTCACCTGGTAGCGGGATTCGAGAGTATGGGCCAGGCGCTGGCCAATGTTACCACCCCCACAGATGAAGATGCGCTTGTAGGGTTTTTCCAGTGGCTGCAACTCGCTCATGACCGAGCGAATATGGTCGGAGGCAGCGATGAAGAAGACCTCGTCGCCGTCTTCAATCACCGTATCCCCCTGAGGCATGATCGCCCGGTCTTTCCTGAAAATGGCGGCGACCCGTGTTTCGATTTTGGGCATATGGCTACGCAGGTACGACAACTCGTGGCCAACCAGTGGGCCGCCTTCCGTCGCCCGAATGGCGACCAACTGAACAAGCCCCTTGGAAAACTCCAGTACTTGCAGCGCGCCGGGGTATTCGATCAGTCGTGTAATGTGCTTGGTGACCAGGTGCTCCGGGCTGATCAGAACATCGATGGGGAAACCCCGCAGGCTGTCCAGATCCTTTTTCTGATCCCGCTGGTAGAACAGTTCTGGTTTTGCCAGGTAGGCGTTGGCCCTGACCCGGCAGATGGTTGTCGGGGTTTTGTAGAGCAACTTGGAGACCTGGCAGGCCACCATGTTGACCTCGTCACTGTTGGTCACGGCGATGACCATGTCACCATCTTCAGCGCCCGCCTGGCGCAGAACCGTGGGAAAGGAGGCCATGCCCTGGACAGTCCGAATGTCCAGTCGATCCTGAAGCTCCCGCAGGCGGGTACTGTCACTGTCGATCACGGTGATGTCGTTGGCTTCGTTGGCGAGGTTTTCTGCCAGGGTCCCGCCCACCTGGCCGGCACCGAGAATCAGGATTTTCATGGTTCGGGTTTCTCCAGCACAGCGTAGAAAAATCCATCGTGGCTTTCGGGAACAGGCAGCATCTGGCGGCCTGTTTCCATATCGCGCCCCCAAAGGACATCGGGCTCCACCAGGGCAGCGTCGTCCTGCTGCTTCAGGAATCGACGAATTATACGGTGATTCTCCTGCGGAAACACCGAACAGGTGGCATAGACCAGGCGCCCTCCGGGTGCGAGCACTTGCCACATCGACTCCAGCAGACCCAGCTGAATGCTGGCGAGCGGGACAATGTCTGATTCACGGCGCAGCAACTTGATGTCCGGATGGCGGCGAATCACGCCGGTGGCGCTGCAGGGAACGTCCAGCAGGATGCGATCGAACGGCTTCCGGTCCCACCACTGGTCAATATCTGCGGCATCGGCCTGTTTCAGTGTCGCCACGAGATCCAGCCGTTCCAGGTTTTCCTGCACCCGTGGCAGTCGATCAGCGGATTCGTCGATAGCGACCACTTCTTCCAGTTGTCCGCAGCTTTCAAGGATAGCGCAGGTTTTGCCTCCCGGTGCGGCACAGGCATCCAACACCCGTTGGCCGGGCGCCAGGTCCATCAGGGTGGTGCAGAGCTGGGCTGCTTCATCCTGCACACTGACCGCGCCTTCGGAAAACCAGGGCAGAAGATCCACCGGCACCGGGGCGGCCAATTGGATGCCGTGGGGCGCAAACACGGTTGCGTTGGCATCGATACCGGCATCGGACAGTAATTGCAGGTAGTCGTCGCGGCTGAAGCGCAGGGCGTTCACCCGCAGGGTCATGGGGGCCTGGGTGTTGTTGGCTTCGAGAATAGCCTGCCAGTCGTGAGGCCAGTTATGGCGCAGTTTTTCAAGCATCCAGGGAGGGTGGCTGAAACGACCGATTTCGTCGGCAATGGGCGGCTCCCCTTCCCGCTCCGCAGCCCGAAGAACGCCGTTCACCAGCCCTGTCAGGTGTGGTTTTTCGAGGGCGCGGCAGGCTTCCACGGTTTCATTCAGAATCGCGTAGGTGGCCTGCTGACTGAAGCGAAGCTGGAACAGTGCCACCAGCATCAAGTGGTGGACCACCCGGTCGGATTTGCGCAGCGGTTTTTTCAGGCGCGCCTGTAACTCGCCATCGAGCCGGTGAAACCAGCGACAGGTGCCGTAGCACAGTGCCTGTAGTGGTGGTCGTTCGTTGTCTGCCACATCACCCATGGCGTGGGGCAGGCATTGGGACAGCGACTGGCCGTTCTCAACGGATTGCAAAACCCGGGCAGCAACCGCCCGCAGTGGCTGGCCCTGCTGGCTCATTCAGTTCAGCTCCTGGCCGGGCATCAGTATGTCCTTGCCGCCGTTGATCAGGTCGTTCACCGATTGTGGCCGCGAGCCGGACAACTGCAAACGGGTGATCCTCAGGGATTCCAGGCCGCAGGCAATGTCGATGCCCTCGCGGTCGCGGCGAATCACCGTGCCGGGATGTTTGTCGCTGGTGTCGTCCAGAATCTCCGCCTGATGAATGCGGATGCGCAGATCGTCCAGGTCGGTGTAGGTGCCCGGCCAGGGATTAAAGGCACGAATCAGCCGGCTGATGGCGGGGGCATCCCGGGTCCAGTCGATATGCCCTTCTTCCTTGCTGAGTTTACGGGCATAGCAAGCCCTAGCCTCGTCCTGGACTTCGCCCTGCAGTTCGCCTTTCTCAAGCTGCTCCAGCGACTTGACGATGGCTTCGCCACCCAGGCCAGCCAGACGGTCGTGAAGGCTGCCGCCGGTATCCGCGTCTTCGATTGGGGTAATGGCTTTCAGCAACATTGCGCCGGTGTCGAGGCCAGCGTCCATCTGCATGATGGTAATACCGGTTTCCCGGTCACCCGCGGCGATCGCGCGCTGAATAGGCGCGGCACCGCGCCAGCGAGGCAGTAACGAGGCATGGATGTTCAGGCAGCCGTGACGAGGGAGGTCCAGCACCGCCTGCGGCAGAATCAGTCCGTAGGCAGCGACGATCATCACGTCTGCGTTAAGACTGCGGAGCTGTTCCTGCGCTTCGGGCGATTTCAGGGACTCTGGTTGAAACACGGGAATGCCCGCCTCAACCGCCACCTGTTTGACCGGGCTGGGTGTCAGTTTGCGGCCACGGCCAGCGGGCCGGTCGGGTTGGGAGTAAACGCCAACCACCTGATGATGGGTCGTGAGCAGTGCCTTCAGCGCGGTGGCTGCGAATTCGGGGGTGCCGGCAAAAACAAGTCGCACGGGTATCGCTTCCTGGTCCGTTGAATACGAAAAGACCGGGTTTTCACCCGGTCCCGATTTACGCTGTTTTGGCGGCTTCAGGCGCTTTTCTTGTGAAGCTTTTCCAGTTTCTTGCGAATACGGGTGCGCTTCAGTGAACTCAGGTAGTCCACAAACAGCTTGCCGTTGAGGTGATCCATCTCATGCTGGATACATACCGCCAACAGGCCACGGGCTTCCAGCTCAAAGGGTTTGCCGTCACGGCCAATAGCCCTGATCATGCAGTGTTCGATACGGGAGACGTCCTCGTAGAAACCCGGTACCGACAGGCAGCCTTCCTGCATCTCCTCAAGCTCGCCATCAAGCACTTCCACTTCCGGATTGATGAATACCCGCGGTTCACTTTTGTCTTCGGACAGATCCATGACGATGATCTGCTTGTGTACATTGACCTGGGTGGCTGCCAGGCCAATGCCGGGCGCATCGTACATGGTCTCGAACATGTCGTCGATCAGCTTGCGGGTCTCGTCTGTTACCTCGTCCACTGGCTTGGCAAGGGTGCGCAAGCGGGGGTCCGGGTATTCGAGAATATCTAGTATCATGGCGCTCGTACTTTTGGTGTCTGATTCTGGCTTTCACCGTTATCTTTTGTAACGGTGTGAATACTGTCTCCGAAATGCGACAGCGTACTGCGCATTTTTCCATCCCGTGACTATTATGATCGGGATGAAAGAGCCGGTTTCAACGGGTTTTTGCCGTTTATGGTGCTATTATCCCTCAACTCGCTCATTGAGTACAAACTGATCAGTTGATAGTCAAAAGCTTTCGACCATAGCGTAGAATTTACTGGAAGAACAAAAGATAACATCACAATTTGCGAGACATCTTCTATAGTAGTGGTATAAAAGGCAGAGTACCGGCTGCTTACCAAGAACAGAATCTATCGATTCAAGGCACGCGATCAAGGACTTAAACAATGAGGAAACTGCTGTACGCTCTGGCAGCAAGCATGCTGCTGCTAACCTCCTGGGCCCACGCCGCCCCGGAACTGAGGTCCGATCATCCCGAGCGTTACACTGTCGTGAAGGGTGACACCCTGTGGGATATTTCCGCCCGCTTCCTGAATAACCCCTGGTACTGGCCGGAAATCTGGCACGTGAATCCACAGGTTGCAAACCCACACCTGATCTATCCGGGTGACGAGCTGGCGCTGGTCTATATTGACGGCAAGCCGCGTGTTACCAAGGTTTCCAGTGATCGGGTGGTGAAGCTTTCACCAAAAGTGCGTTCCGAGCCCATCGATACGCCGATTCCCGCGATTCCCCTGGATGCGATCAGCAGTTTCCTGACCGACACGCGTATTGTTGACGTTGAGGCACTCAATGGCGCGCCTTACGTGCTGGAAGGCGAGGACGGCCGGATTATTACCGGCGCGGGTGATCGGATTTACGCCCGTGGTGAGAAGCCGGCTGACAATGTGGGCGTCTTCCGCCGCAGCAAGGAATTCCGCGATCCGGAAACCGGCGAGTTTCTTGGCCTTGAGGCCCGGAGTATTGCCCGCGGTGAAGTCATTGCCGAGAATAAAGACGTTCTGACACTCCGACTGAAGCAGTCCAATGAGGAAGTGCGCATCGGGGACCGTCTGCTGGTTGGCGAAGAGCGTCGCATCACCACCAGTTTTGTGCCCAGCTCTCCCGACAGTGACATCGAGGCCCAGATGATCTCGGTCGATGGTGGTGTCAGCCAGATCGGGCAGTTTGACGTGGTGGCTATCAACCGCGGTGAACGGGAAGGTCTGAAGCCGGGCAATGTCATGGCCGTGCTGAAAAGTGGCAATCTGGTTCGGGATCCGGTCACCAATGAAACCATTGAGCTGCCCTCCGAGCGTGCCGGGCTGATGATGGTGTTCCAGACCTACGAGAAAATGAGCTATGGCCTGATCCTGCAGGCGACCCGTCCGTTGTCGGTTGGTGACAAGGTGACCAATCCCTGAGCGGACCACAGCGTAAGATGTCCGTAGATAAGGGAGCCGCATCGCCGGCTCCTTTTTTTATGGCATAATTCACCCTCGGCCTGCCAGGAAGGCAAGCCCCCATTACCCAACCCTGATCCACGGAAGGATGCCATGCCCCTCTCTACCGAGCCCCTGTCTGTCCCGAACCTGTTCCAGTCGGAACACGGGTTCTGGATATTTCTGTCCTGTCTGCCGAAATTCGGAGCCCGTCGCCAGCAGGCGATCCTCGAACAGATTCCGGATTTTCAGCAACTCCTGACCCATAATGCCGCCACGCTGAAAGCACTGGGTTTGGCGACGGAAACGATCAACGCTCTGGAAGCATGGCGTTGCCAGGATAGCGCTCACCCTGTGATCGCCAGCGCCGACGGCATATACCGGGATTGCCTGCGGACCGGCACGGCTATCCTGACCATCGCCGATGCCGACTACCCCGAGCCTCTCAGGCATATTCACGACGGGCCATTGGTCCTCTATGTGCGCGGTGATCGCTCCCTGCTGGGGCGCGAGCAGATCGGTATTGTGGGTAGCCGCAACGCCACCCGGGCCGGGCTGGAACATGCCCGTTCCTTTGCCGCGGCGCTCGGCCAAAAAGGCTTGCTGGTGACCAGCGGGTTGGCACTGGGGGTGGACGGCGCCGCCCATGCCGGCGCCCTGGATGCCGGCTTCCCGACCGTCGCCGTGATTGGCAATGGTGTTGATAAGCCTTACCCCTACCGCCACCGCACGCTCAGTGAGCGCATCGCCGGAGAGGGAGTGATTGTGTCCGAATACCCGCCGGGCACCTCCGCCAAGGCGGGCCATTTCCCTCGCCGAAACCGGATTATCAGCGGCCTTAGTCGAGGTATCCTGGTGGTAGAGGCGGGACTCAAAAGCGGCTCCCTGATCACCGCCCGACTGGCGCTGGAACAGGGGCGGGAGGTATTTGCGATTCCGGGCTCGGTCCACAATCCTTTGGCACGGGGCTGCCATCACCTGATACGCCAGGGTGCGAAGCTGGTGGAAACCGTGGACGATATCTGCGAGGAACTCGGCGGCTGGTGGACCAGTCAGAACGAGGGCGATTCCTCTTCGGTGATCATGAAAAGGCCAGCACCCGAAGGCCTGGACTCCCGGGAAATCGCGGTGCTGGAGGCTTTAGGGTATGATCCGCAGTCAACCGATGATTTGTGTTCAGTGACCGGTCTTCCCGCCGATCAGTTGATGCAGTCGCTGCTTCTCTTGGAGTTACAGGGATTGGTGGATTCTGCGCCGGGAGGGTTTCAACGGATTGGCTGAGCCACGTTTACAGACTTGAAGATTTCATGAAATTACCACAGCAACCTTTGTCCGACTGGCACCTTCATTGCGCCCGCCGCACCGTCCTTGGTGGCGGGGTCATTGCCTATCCCACGGAAGCCGTCTGGGGGCTGGGTTGTGACCCCTGGGATCAGGACGCCGTTGAACGGGTCCTGTCGCTCAAGCAGCGTCCCATGGAGAAGGGACTGATCCTTGTGGCGGCGTCTGTTGATCAGATACGGTTCCTGTTGGACCCATTGCCGAAGGAGCAGCAGCGCCAGGCGATGAGTCATTGGCCTGGCCCGGTTACCTGTCTTCTGCCGGATATCCGCAAGCAAATCCCACAACAGGTTCGGGGGCATCACAGCTCCATCGCTGTCAGGGTCAGTGACCACCCTGTTGTGCGCGCCTTGTGCGAGGCGGTCGGCTTTCCCCTGGTTTCAACCTCCTGTAATCCGGCAGGACGCCAGCCGGCCCGTTCCTCCTGGCAGGTACGTCGTTACTTCGAGGGCCAACTGGATTGGCTGGTGCCAGGAGACCTGGGCGGTAATCGTCAACCCAGCCGTATCATCGATATCGTCAGCGGAAAGCAACTGCGCTAGGAGTTCCCATGTCTCAGCACCCTGTCCAGCACCCCGACACCAATGCCGTGAAACAATACCTGCTTGGCCTGCAGGATCGAATCTGCGAACGGCTGGCTGCGGTCGATGGCAAGGGCGTTTTTGAAACCGATGCCTGGGACCGGCCCGAGGGCGGAGGTGGCATCAGCCGGGTGATCACCGATGGCGAGGTGTTCGAGAAAGGCGGTGTAAACTTCTCCCATGTGATGGGCGAGACCATGCCTGCGTCAGCCACCGCGCATAGACCCCACCTGGCGGGTGCGCCCTGGCAAGCCATGGGGGTGTCTCTGGTCATGCACCCTTCGAACCCCTACGTACCCACGTCCCACGCCAACGTCCGGTTTTTTGTTGCGACCCCCGAGGATGCAGAGCCGGTCTATTGGTTTGGCGGGGGTTATGACCTTACGCCCTATTACGGCTTCGACGAGGATTGCGTCCATTGGCACCGGGTTGCGAAAGCCGCTTGTGATCCTTTCGGCGACCAACTGTATCGTGAGTACAAGCACTGGTGTGACAACTATTTCTACCTCAAACACCGGGACGAGCCGCGGGGCGTGGGAGGGTTGTTTTTTGACGACCACAACACCGGGGATTTCAGCCGTGATTTTGCCTTGATGCAGTCAGTCGGGGACAGCTTCATCGATGCCTATGAGCCCATTATCGAGCGACGAAAAGCCATGGTGTGGGGCGATCGCGAGCGCGATTTCCAGCTGTACCGCCGCGGCCGCTACGTGGAGTTCAACCTGGTGTACGACCGGGGCACCCTGTTTGGCCTGCAGTCCGGTGGCCGTACCGAATCCATCCTGATGTCGCTGCCTCCGCTGGTGCGCTGGGAGTACGACTTCGTGCCGGAGCCCGGATCGGAGGAAGCGCGGCTGACGGACTACTTTCTTACCGGGCGGGACTGGCTGGAGAGCGCTGATGCACAATGATCTGTATGCGGTGGTTGGCAATCCGATCAGTCACAGCAAATCCCCCCGCATTCATAGCCTGTTTGCCCGCCAGACCGGCGAGCAGCTGGAATACACGGCCATACAGGCGCCGGAAGACGATTTCGCGAATACCGTAAAAGGCTTTTTTGAACGCGGTGGCAAAGGGTTGAATATCACCGTGCCTTTCAAGGAGCAGGCCTGGCAGTTGGCGGACCTGCGGACCCAGCGCGCCGAGCGAGCGGGTGCGGCGAACACACTCTACAAAGACAGTAAAGGCTCACTTACCGCCGATAACACTGATGGCAAAGGATTGGTTACCGACCTGATGGTCAACCATGGCGTTCGCCTGGCGGGTAAACGCCTGCTGGTGCTGGGCGCAGGCGGGGCCGTTCGTGGTGTTCTGGGGCCGATTCTTGCTGAAGAGCCCGCTGCCCTGACGATTGCCAACCGCACCCTGGCAAAAGCCGAGGGGCTGGTCAGTTTCTTTGAATCCGTGGCCGGCGATACGCACCTGGAGGCCTGCGGATTCGAACAGCCGGCCGACGCTTTCGACGTTATCATCAACGGCACCAGTGCCAGCCTGCAGGGAGATTTGCCGCCGGTTTCCACAAGTGTGATCGGTGCCGACACGGTGATCTACGACATGATGTATTCTCTGCAGACCACCACCTTCAACCAGTGGGCTCTGGACCAGGGAGCCACCCGGGTGTTCGATGGCCTGGGCATGCTGGTGGAACAGGCGGCGGAGTCGTTCCGGATATGGCGTGGAAAAACTCCGGACACCCGTCCGGTGATTGAAGAATTGCGAAACGACTGAGCCCAACCCGGATGAATGGGCTATGCTTCGCAGGTGCAAACGGTTCCCGAAGATCGCTGATTAATCGCTGATTTAAGGTCTCTGATGGATATACTCACCCTTGTCGGGCTGGTGGCAGGCGTACTGATTGTCGTGCTTGCGATGCTGGCTAACGCGTCGATACTGACTTTTTTCAACCTTCCGGGGTTGGCGATTGTGCTGGGTGGCACGTTTGCCGTTACCCTGATCAAGTTTCGTCTGCCTTCGGTGATGAGTGCTTTCAGGCTGGCGTTTTCAGCGGCATTCAAGGACCGCGTAGAACGGCCGGCGGAGTTGATCCGCGAAGTTGGCACATTGGCTCTTGTCGTTCGCAAGGAAGGTATCCTGGGCCTGGAAAACCACCCCACCAAAAACGAGTTTCTGCAAAAGGCCATCAATCTGTGCGTGGACGGCCACCCACCGGAGCTGGTTGAAGAAGCTCTGGCCCAGGAAACCCAACAGACGGCTGAGCGTTACGAAGTCTCCGAAAGGGTATTTCGTGGTATTGGTGAATCCGCTCCGGCCATCGGTATGCTGGGTACGCTGGTTGGCCTGGTGCAGATGCTCAACACCCTCGACGATCCGTCCTCCATTGGCCCGGCCATGGCGATCGCCCTGCTGACCACGCTCTATGGCGCCTTCATCGCCCAGCTGATCGCCCTGCCCCTGGCCGACAAGCTGCAGCTCAAGGCCGAAGATGAGGCACGTAACCAGGTACTGATCACCACGTCGATGCGTACTATCATGCGCGGCGAGAATCCCCGGGTGATGACCGAACTGCTGTCGTCCTTCGTAACGCCGGAGCAGCGCAACGGTCTTGCGCCGGAGCGGGAGGCGTAGGTTTTGGTGGTCCGCCAGCCCGTTAAAAAGAAGAAGCATGGTCGTGGCTCCCCGGCCTGGATCGTCACCTTTGCCGATCTGGCCACCCTGCTGCTGACCTTTTTTATCCTGTTGCTGTCCTTCGCCGAAATGGATGTTGAAAAATACCGTGCTATGGCCAATTCCATGGCGGTGGCCTTCGGCAGCAACCAGGTGCTCGGCGATGCGGTGGGGGGCTCGCCGCTGACATTGATTGAGTCGGATACGGTTTCCCTGCCGGAGCCAATGGAGACGGCGACCGACGAGCCCGAATTTATTGATGAACGCGCGGAGGGGGATGCCCCGACCAAAATTCCGGCGGGTGTGATCGATCTGGCCAGCCGAATGATCGAAGAGCTTGAACCGGAAGTGGCTTCGGAGGCATTGAGCGTCAACTACGATGAAAGCCGGGTGGTGATCCGGTTTTCGGAGGAAGCCACGTTCCGCTCCGGAGAAGCGGCGATCAAGCCGGGAATGGTGCCGATCATCGAGCGCGTGGTAGAGGTGTTGTCTGGTTGCACCGGTGACGTTCTGGTGGCGGGTTACACGGATGACCGCCCGATAGCCAGTGGCCGCTATCGCTCTAACTGGGACCTGTCTGCCGCGCGTGCCGTGTCGGTGGTTCACGAGCTGGTGCTGAATCGTCAGGTGCCGGCGGAGCGGGTTGTCGCGGCGGGCCGGGCGGAAACCAACCCGCTGGCGCCCAACGACAGCCCGGAGAACCGGGCCAAGAACCGAAGAGTGGAGATCGCCATCCGCAACCCGCAATGCGACGACAGCGTGGAGACGGATCAGTTACCGGTGGAAATTAACCCGTGAAGTTCGCATATGCCTGCCGGGAAGCTCCTCATAGTGAATTTATATAACCCCGGCGCTTTTAGATCTTTATACTGTGCAGCCCAACGCAAACACATTTGTCGTAACTATTTGCTGTAAAAAGCTGTAACGAAAAGGCCAGAGAGATTATGAGCGGACCTGACAAACCGAAAGTGATTGGTGAGGAATGGAGCGATGAGCGGGTAAAGAGCTTCCTGGCCATTACGCCCTACGACAGCAACATCAATCCTGACTTCAATGCCCTGATCAAGGCCTACCAGGCCATGATTGCCGAAGACTTTGACCGTTTCGTCGGTTTCTTTGTGGAAGCGGGGCGGGATCTCAACGCAGTTGATGAAAATGGTGAGACTATCCTGGACCTGGTGTCGCGGCACCGTCGTAGCACCGCTTACGCTGAGACACTTCGCAAAGCCGGCGCAAAAACAATGGCGGAGGCCGGGAGCTGAATCTCGCCGTTCTCCTTCTTTGCGGGTTACTGCTTAATAAAGCCTGAAGCGGATACTTTTACCGGAATGTGCGGACCGCTGAAAGTCCGATGAAGGAAGGGCCGGAAACTGGCCATTGAAGGCCCCCGTTGACCCAAGTGGGGGCGCGCGCCCCAACGGAACCCGCGTAAGCCTTCCTGATCACCGCTGCCAACAAACGGTGCCAGCATTGTGGGGTCGGCGCTGATCACATGAACAACGACGTCGCGGCTGGCGTTGTCGCCGGTGATCAAAGGGGCCGCCTGATGGTCACCTGTCAGCACCAGCAGGGTCTTGTTATCCACATGACGTTTGGCGTACTCGGTGGCCACGTTCAGCGCATAATCCAGCGAGCGGGCGTAGTGATCGCGTACGCGCTCGGGGTCCCGCCACAGGCTTGCTGGTGCTTCGCCGGCATCTTTCCAGCGGTTAAAGATTTCTCCATCGCCAATGCTGTCCCAATCGTCCAGAACCGGGAGTATGGGGACCCATGGCGCGTGGCTGCTGATCAGTGCCACTTCAGCGAACACAGGGGTATGATCGGCGCGCTCCCGAATCTGGCGTTGGAACCATGACCAGGTGTACTGATCCGGCATGGTGACCCAGTTCAGGGCGGGTCCACGATAGCCCATGGAGGTGGAGTGATAGATGCGGTTGTAGCCGAACGCAAGACCCTCCGGCCACTCGCGGGTAATGGCGGGCATAACAGCCACGGAATCATGGCCAGTCGCGCCCATATCGTCAATCAGTGTGGGATAGTCACTGGCCAGGAAAGTGTCGTAATCGAGTTGGGTATCGATCCATTGGCCGCTGAGCAGCGTGGTATGCGCCAGCCAGGATTGACCACCCTGAACGGGGGATTGCAGGCGGCCCGTGACCATATGCAGGCCGGCGTTCGCCAGCACCTGCTCCATTTGTTGGAGGCGAGGCTGGATCAGGCGCCCGTAACGCGGGTCGGTGACGGATGATATGCCGTAGGACTCAATGAACCCCAGGATCACATCGGTTTGAGCAAGCGCCTGCAGTGGCCTGGATTGGCTGGCGCCCGGGTTATCCATCAAATGTTGTTGGAAAGAGGCCGTTGACTGATAGGTATCAGCGGCCAGTTCAACTTGCTGAGTGGCTGCCCGGGCTGCCGTCAGGCCTACGAATGGTTGCGGTAAGAATGTTACCCCGATGGCGACGATGCCCAGAGACGCAACAGCCCTTGCCGCGGCGCGGGAACGGTTTGCATCAACCTGCCGGAGCAACCGGCTCACGCAGATGCCCAACCCCACGAAGACAGCCAGGGCCATGACGATCAGCACCAGCGACAGCGTCACGCCCAGGTTGCTCTGCAACAGGTTAAACACCGAACCGGCAAGGCCCAACTCGAGATAGAGATTGAAAGGTCGCCCGATGCTGTGGCGAACCAGAACATCACTCAGTGCAAAGAAGGCGAGCAGGCCAAAGAGAGCGCCAACAGTTGCCGCTCCGACACGCTTCCCCGTGCTTTCAGGTAGAAGAGCGAACAGTCCACTTATCAACAGGGCTTCCGCAGCCAACCAGGGCATTTGGGAATAGTGAGGCAGCAGCAACGCCAGAAACAGAACGTTCAGCAGGATGGTGGTGAGTAACAGTCGCTTCAATGGCGGATCTCTCCACTAAACCTCATTGAGATAGTCGTCCTTGAGTTTGACGTAATTGGCTGCGGTATACTTGAAGAAGGTCTTTTCCTGATCCGACAACGCCCGGGCCTGTTTGCAGGGTGACCCAACGTACAGGTAACCGGACTCCAGGGTTTTGCCCGGCGGCACCAGGCAGCCAGCAGCGACAATCACCTCGTCCTCCACCACGGCGCCGTCCATGATGATGCAACCCATACCTACCAGCACCCGATTACCAATGGTGCAGCCGTGCAGCAGCGCCTTGTGGCCAACGGTCACGTCATCCCCGACCTGAAGTGGATAGCCACCGGGGTTATAATCACTGGCATGAGTGATGTGCAGCACCGACCCATCCTGAATGCTGCAGCGGTTGCCGATGCGAATCTTGTGCATGTCGCCGCGCACCACGGTCATCGGCCAGATAGAGACGTCATCCCCGGTCTGGACATCCCCGATGACTACTGCGCTTGGGTCAATCCAGGCGCGTTCTCCAAATTGTGGCGTGTTACCCTTGTGTGTTCGTACATTCGACATTACATATACTCTTGAAATGGATTATTGCTTGTGGGGAAGGAGTCTCTGGGTGAGGCCTTTCCAAAACACGCTCAGGCACATCCATGTGGCGCTTGAGCTCCGCCATCCATGGCTCCGCACAGTTTTGGAAAGGCCTCACCCAGAGACTCCCCAAGCGTTGGAGTTACTTCAAATTACATCAGACACCCGGAGCTGAGAAGGGGACTTATGAATAACCCGTTATTGACCGACGACCTGTTGCCCAAGTTTGACCATGTTCGCACCGAGCACATGGAACCGGCAATCGACCAGATTCTCAGCGAGAACCGCGTGAAAATCTCACAACTGGCGCAGCAGGACGAACCCACCTGGGAAACCCTGGCGCAACCGATGCAGGCAACCGAAGACCGGCTGGAAAGAGCCTGGTCGGTGATTTCCCACCTGAACGGTGTGATGAACAGCGACGACCTGCGCAAAGTGTACAAGAACTGCCTGGAAAAGCTCACCGAGTACAGCACCGAGCTGAGCCAGAATGCTGAGCTCTGCGAGGCTTACAAGAAGCTGGCAGCAAGCGACCAGTACAATGAACTCAGCGAGGCACAGCGTAAATCCGTGGACAACACCCTGCGGGACTTCCACCTCGGTGGCGTCGATCTGCCCCAGGAAAAGAAAGAGCAGTACGCCAATCTGTCGATGGAGCTGTCGGAGCTCTCCAACCGTTTCAGCGACAACGTTCTGGATGCCACCCAACACTGGTTCAAGCACATCACCGATGTGGAAGAGCTGGCGGGTGTTCCTGAGAGCGCACTCGATGGCGCCAGGCAGGCAGCACAACAGAAGGATCTGGACGGCTATGTGATCACCCTGGATTTTCCCAGTTTTTACCCCGTGATGACCTACGGTGACAACCGCGACCTGCGCCGTGAAGTCTACGAAGCCTTTGTGACCCGAGCGTCCGACATGGGCCCGGATGCTGGCACTTGGGACAACACGCCAGTGATGGCGGAAATCCTCAAGCGTCGTCACGCCATGGCTCAGTTGCTCGGATTCGACAACTACGCCGAGCGCTCACTGGCCACCAAGATGGCCCGCAATGTGGACGAAGTGCTGGACTTCCTGAACCAGCTGGCGGCCAAGTCCAAACCCATTGCCGAGCGGGAGTTTGCCGAGCTGAAGGCCTTCGCCAGGGACACCCACGGCGTTGACGACCTGCAGGCGTGGGACATCGGCTACTACAGTGAAAAACTGCGCCAGGAACGCTACGACATTTCCCCGGAAACCCTGCGCCCATGGTTCCCGGTGGACAAGGTGGTCCCGGGCCTGTTTGCCGTGGCCGAGAAGCTGTTCGACGTGCAGATTGAAGCCAAACCAGACGTAGAAACCTGGCACCCGGACGCGACCGCCTATTGCATCAGCTGCAATGGCGAACCCCTGGCCTGGTTTTACCTTGACCTGTACGCTCGCCAAGGCAAGCGTGGCGGCGCCTGGATGGCGGACTGCCGGGTACGCTGGCGAAACCTGCGCGGCCAATTGCAACTGCCGGTGGCCTTCCTGACCTGTAACTTCACGCCGCCGGTGAACGGCAAGCCGTCACTGCTGACCCACGATGAGGTCACCACGCTGTTCCACGAGTTCGGGCACGGCCTGCACCACATGCTCACCCAGGTGGATGTGCTGGACGTATCCGGAATCAATGGCGTTGCCTGGGACGCCGTCGAGCTGCCCAGCCAGTTCCTGGAAAACTGGTGCTGGAACCCCGAGTCCCTGGCCCTGATCGCCTCGCACCATGAAACCGGTGAGCCGCTGCCGGACGACCTGCTGCAAAAGCTGCTGGCGGCCAAGAACTTCCAGTCCGGCATGGCGATGGTGCGTCAGCTGGAGTTTTCGCTGTTTGACTTCCGCCTGCACGCGGAATTCACCCTGGATGCCCCCACTAACCCGCTGGATATGCACCGCAAGGTGCGTAGCGAGATTGCGGTGGTGGAAGCACCGTCATTCAACCGCTTCCCCAACAGCTTCTCCCACATTTTTGCGGGTGGCTACGCCGCGGGTTATTACAGCTACAAATGGGCCGAGGTGCTGGCGGCGGATGCGTTTTCGCTGTTCGAGGAGAAGGGTATCTTCGATCCGCAAACCGGCAAGGCGTTCCTGCAGAACATCCTTGAAAAAGGCGGTTCCCAGGAACCGATGGAACTGTTCAAGGCGTTCCGTGGCCGTGAACCGGAGGTGGGTGCCCTGCTGAAACAGACGGGTATCACCGAAGACGCGGCTTAAGCCGATATCACCCGGTCAGTGTTGTGGCTGGCCGGGTTTTGGAATTGTTGGAGTTCTAACCATGGCGACCCCCAAACGTTTTATCGCCGGCGCTGTCTGTCCCCGCTGTGCGGAGATGGACAAAATCATGATGTTTACCACCGACGACGATGATCAGGTTCGCGAGTGCGTGGCCTGCGGTTTCACGGATGCGGTGTCTGATACCCCGGAGCCGACCAATCCCGAACTGGAAACCCGGGTGAACAAGCTCGGCAACGAAGATGATCATACCGTTAAGCAGGTGGTGTTCTTTTCTTCCAAGGATGATTGAGGCTTTGGAGTTTGCCTTCCTGTTGTAGCCTGCTGGTTTTGGAGGCCTGGACGGCGTCGTGGTGCTTTCTTCTGGGAAAAAGAACTCGCTGCGCTCAGACACCTTTTTCCCGGCAGAAAGCACCCCAACACCCTCCGGTTTGAACCACACGGATATCGCCGTTCGAGTCGAGCTCACGGCTTTCTCTAGGCGATATTGACGCGGTTCGTTCGTGAGGGGGTAGGGGGATTTTTACTCGCCAGAAATGGGTGTCTGAGCGCAGCGAGTTCCATTTCAAGAGCAATAACTCCCCCTGCCCCCTCGCAGCCCCCACACCAACCAGGCTAGAAAAGGAGGGCAAACTCCAAAAGCCTAAAGAACCATAGCCGCCAACCACCCAAAGCCCAACAACGGCAGGTTGTAGTGCAGGAACGTCGGCACCACCGTATCCCAGATGTGGTTGTGCTGGCCGTCGACGTTGAGGCCAGCGGTAGGGCCGAGGGTGGAGTCCGAGGCCGGGGAGCCGGCATCGCCCAGCGCGCCGGCGGTGCCGACCAGGGCCACGATGGCCAGGGGGCTGAAGCCCAGTTCCAGGGCGAGTGGCACGTAGAGGGCGGCGATGATGGGGATGGTGGAGAAGGATGAACCGATGCCCATGGTGATCAGTAGACCGACGACCAGCATCAGCAGGGCGGCCAGGGCTTTGTTGTCGCCGATGGCAGAGACGGAGCCCTCCACCAGAGTGGCGATGTCACCGGTTTCGCGCATGACTTCCGCAAAGCCGGAGGCGGCGATCATGATGAAGCCGATCATTGCCAGCATTTTCATGCCTTCGGTGAACAGGTCGTCGGCTTCTTTCCATTTCACCACCCCGGACAGGTTGAACAGTACAAAGCCAGCCAGCGCCCCGAGGATCATCGAACCCAACCACAGTTGAACCACGAACGCCGCCACGATGGCGACCAGGGCCATGAGCAGCGTGCTGCCGTTGTAGGTCACATCCACCCGTTCGGTGCGGGCGATGGCGTCCAGGTTGTAGTGTCGGTCGCCGCGGTAGCTGAAAAAGACGGCGACGAGAAGTCCACAGAGCATGCCGAGTGCTGGCAAGGCCATGGCGGACATGACGTTGAGGTCGGTGGCGTCGATGCCGTTGTCACCCACGTTCGCCAGCAGGATTTCATTGAGGTAAATCCCTCCGAAACCCACAGGCAGGAACATGTAGGGTGTGATCAGGCCGAACGTGAGCACGCAGGCCACCAGGCGGCGGTCCATGTTCAGTTTGGCCATCACATACAGCAGTGGCGGTACAACCAGAGGAATAAACGCAATGTGAATGGGCAGGATATTCTGGGACGACATGGCAATGGCCAGTAGCAGGCCAACGATCAGCAGGCGGATGCCGCCAGCGGCTTTGCCGTTGTCCTGCCGGCCCACCAGGTTCAGGGCTTTGTCCGCCAGGGCATGGGCCAGGCCGGATTTGCCGATGGCAACGGCGAAGGCACCGAGGGTGGCGTAGGACAGGGCAACGGTTGCGCCGCCTCCCAGGCCCTCGTTAAACGCGGCAATGGTGGCGTCCAGTGACAAGCCGCTGATCAGGCCGCCGGCAACGGCACCGATAATCAGGGCAACAACAACGTGGATGCGACACAGGCTCAGTACAAGCATGATCGCTACCGCAGCAACAACGGCATTCATGGCAGACTCCGGGATGTCGGGGATGGCTTTCAGCGCCCCGGAGGTGGGGCGGTTCAGGAAAGCGCGCTAATGTGCCGGAAACGCGTGCTGCAGTCAAAAATCGTGTTTACGTGTGGTCGTCAGCCACGTAGGTAAACCGGGGAACGTCCTCGCCAGCGACTTCCACGGTTTCCTGAAACATCGCCAATGGTCGTACCCATAGGCTGTAGTCGCCGTACAGGCAGCGATAAACGACCATCGGTTCCTCGGTTTCGCTGTGGCGGGCCACGCCGATAACGTCATAGTCCCTGCCTTTGTAGTGGCGGTAGCGGCCAGGGCGTAGCTCTGATTTCTTATCGGTCATCGTGTTTCTCCATACGTAGTTGATTGCTACGCATTTTTGAGGCGGACTTACTCCCAGTAAACGTCTAGACTGGTAAGAAGTAAACGCAAGGAGGCATTGGGACTGACTGTTGGCATCGACAGTTTAGTTGAGTTTTCCTGTTCCGGGTAACACGGCCACTATGAGCACTTTTTCAGTTTGCCGACTGGTGCGGATACTGTTGCTGGCGCTGACCATGGCCGCGGGCCCTGCCTACGGTGAAAGGGCATCGTTTGCCTGGTTTGAAGCATCGGGGCCGGAGACGGATGTGGAGGATATCCGTGGCCTGGCGGAAGCGCAATGGCAACCAGTTGCCCGTAAACAAACCCTGAATTTTGGCTTCACCAAAAGCACCTATTGGCTACGAGTTGAGGTGCCTGCTGAGCCGGTTAACCGGGTGCTGGAAATCGGCTATCCCCTGTTGGACGATGTGCGGGTCTACTGGTATATCGGGGGCGAGCAGGTGGAACGCCATGTCACCGGGGACAGTCGCAAGTTCGGCTCCCGCCCGATTTACCACCGCAACTTTGTTTTTCCGGTACCTTCGAACAGTGACCCCACCACAGCGTATGTCCGTGTTCAGAGTGAGGGGGCGGTGCAGATCCCGGCCCAGGTTGTCGAGTCGGCGGACTTTCTGGCGCGTGAGCAACTGGACTACGGCTGGCAGGCGGTTTTCCTGGGCATCATGATTGCCATGGCCCTGTACAACCTGTTTGTATTCGTCATCGTCCGTCAACAGGCCTATCTGTGGTACGTGTTGACCGTGGTTGCTTCTGCACTGGTGTTGCTGAACTTCAACGGCCTGGTGTTCCAGTGGCTCTGGCCGGATTTGCCGATTCTGAACCGTTACTTCACGGCCCCGGCCATATCGGCCAACATTCTGTTTGCGGTGATGTTTGCACTGAACTTTCTCGCCGTCCGAAATTACAGCCGGGTGTCCTACCGCGTGTTGCAATTGGTGGCATTGGTCAGTGGGTGCAGTCTTGTCTACGGCCTTTTCGGGTCTTACCAGAGCTCTACAGCCATCATCAGCGTATTCGCGGCGGTAATCACTCCCCTTACCTGGATTCTTGGCCTGGTCGTCTGGCGCAAGGGCCAGGCATTGGCGGGGTTCTACGTGGTGGCATGGACCCCGTTACTGCTCGGGCATCTGGTTATGTCGATCAGTAAAATCGGCCTTATTCCTACCAGCACGGTAACAGAGCTTGCACCCCAGACGGGTGTGGCGCTGGAGGTCATTTTGATGTCGTTTGCACTGGCGTACAGAATCAACCTTGAGCGCCGCCTCAGGATTGAGGCCCAGGACCATGCCCTGGACATCCAGCTGCAAGCCAACCAGACGTTGGAAGCCCGCGTTCAGGCGCGTACGGAAGAGCTGGAGCAAGTCAATGAGCAACTCAAGGCGGTTTCCATTACTGATGGCTTGACCGGGGTTGCCAATCGTCGCCAGTTTGACGAAAAACTGGAGGCAGAATGGCACCGTGCCCTGCGCCAGGGACATCCCCTGAGCCTGGTCCTGTTGGATATTGATTACTTCAAACGGGTGAACGACAACTTTGGCCATCTGGCGGGGGATGATTGCCTGGTCAGTGTCGCGTGGGTCTGCGCCGCCGAAATCCAGCGCTCAGGAGATTTGCTGGCGCGATACGGCGGCGAGGAATTCAGTGTGCTCCTGCCGGCGACGCCGGAGGCCGGGGCCGCCAATGTGGCTGAACGCTTGCGGGTGGCTGTGGCGGGCACATCGGTTTACGTTGGTGACCACAGCAGCCCATTGAACCTGTCGGTGAGCGCCGGGGTGGCCACCATCCTGCCGGAACCGGGTAGCCGCCCCGAGGACCTCATCGGCAGGGCCGATGAGGCCCTGTATGCCGCTAAGGGCGCAGGGCGTAACCAGGTGATGGTATTCCGGGAGTCGGGCGCAGAGGCCATCGCCGGTTCCTAACGTCAGTTTTTCAGCTTGTAGCGGCCGGGGCCGAGAAAAATAACGGCTACCGCGATGAACAGGAAGAAACCCTGCAGCTCCAGTGCCCAGCCGCCGTGATTGCCCAATGTCATCAGTTCATGGCTGTGTACCAGCGCTATGGCCACCAGCATGTTGAAGGCGATGAGTAAGGCGCCGATACGGGTCTGGTAGCCCAGGATCACCATTAATGGTGCCAGCAACTCACCAATGAACACGCCCCACGCGAAAAAGGCGGGAATCCCATGGCTGGCCAGTTGGCCTTCGATGAAGCCCACGCCATGGAACAGCTTGGCGATGCCATGAAACAGCAATAGTCCGCCCAGGGTCAGTCGAACAATCAGTTTTCCCAGATCCGCGTTGTCGAGCAAGGTTTATTCTCCCGTCAGGAAAGGTTTATTGGTCAGCGGGCAAGCTTAACCGGTTTGTCGCCCGGCTCAAAGGTTGCGGATCTGGGGGTACAGCGGCACCAGTTTTTTGATCAGTTGGTTCTGCGCACCCGTGGGTATGCCGTTCTCTTCCATGGCCAGGATGAGGTTCTCAGCCAGGGCATTGAATTGGGTGTCCGTCACGTTCATATCGGCGTGGCTTTCGCGCATTCCGCGCCCGGAATAGGTGCACGGCCCACCACTGAGTTCGCAGAGTTGGTCCGTCAGGTTGGTGTGGAACTGGCGCACGTCAATGCCACGAAACTGATCGTTGATACGCTCGTCTTCGACAATCCGGTAGAGCAGGTCTTCGACGATATCGGCAATGCCGGAACGCTCCCCAAGCTGCTGATAGAGAGAAGTATTCTGTTGACTGGATTCAACCATGGACTGGCAACCGGAGAGGACCAGCAGGGGCAGCAGAACCATGATGATGACGGAATGTTTCATAGTATCCTCCCGGGTTGTCAGAAACTGGCCTGCAGTGACAGGTAGGCACCGCGCTGGTCTTCCAGAGTGGCAACGTCACCAAGATTGACCAGGGCGGCCGTGACCGACAAGCGACGGTCGGGTACCCAGGCTACGAAAACATCCCACCAGTCGTCCTCGGTGGCGAAACCCAGGTTGTCCGGTTTCTGGCGGTATTCGGTACCCACCAGCCACTGGCGGGTCACAAACAACCCGACACTGCCTTCAAACATCGCCTCGTAGCTGTCGTTACGGTCGCCACCGAAACCCAGGAGGCCGCCCTGGTTGGCCTTGGTCCCGCGAACGGTGGCATTGACCAGCAGATTGCGATCCATCACCGCCGCGAAGAAGAGTTTGCTGCCTCCGACGTAGATATCGGTGCCGCTGTCATCTTTGGCGCCGATGGCGTCGGGTACGGTAAACTCGCGGTTGCGTTTGTGCAGAAGCCCGGCTGACCATTGCCCCCAGGGGCTGTAGAGGGCGTCGCCGGCGAGTCTCACTTTGAGCCCGAAAACGTCCTGTACCAGTTCGTCCTCTTCAAGGCCAAAGCCGTTTTTCAGGGTGAACACCAGGCTATCCAGGTCCAGAGTCTGGCGTGCCAGCGTGAGCTCAACACGATTGTTCCAGGTGACGCCTGTCCCGACCACCGACAGGGTATAGTCGTCGGTTTCGGCGCGGGACAGGGTCAGCGTGCCCCCCCACTCTTCATCGCTGGCATAACCGCCAAGCAGGGCCCAGGGTGACAGACCGCCCCCGGCGGCACCCCCGATGGACGTTACCCCACCGGTGGCCCAGAGTCTGCTGCCCGTGTCTGCGAACAGGTTCGCCGATGCCGTTAATGCCAGTAAACCGGTGCCTAGTACCCTGGCCAAGCGTGTCATGACGTGGTTTCTCCTGCGTATCTGAGTTCCTGCTGACGGTCCGTCAGCGACTGTTCTGTCTCCTTCAGGTCGCCAGCGGCGACGGGGCGGCTGAGAAAGTACCCCTGCCCGATCTCGCAGCCCCAGTCCCGCAACAGCGCCCAGCTTTCGGCGTTCTCGATTCCTTCCGCGACAACCCGCAACCCCAGGCCATGGGCCATATCTATGGTGGAGCGCACGATGAGCTGGTCCTGGGGTTCGGTATTCAGGCGCAGGACGAAGGATTTGTCGATCTTGAGTTCCTGCACCGGCAGGTTGCGCAATTGCGACAGCGAGGAATAGCCCGTGCCAAAGTCGTCCACCGACAGTGTGACACCGAGTTGGCGTAAGCGCCGCAGGGTTTCAAAGGCCGTTTCGGGTTCCTCCATCAGGGCGCTCTCGGTTACCTCCAGAGTGATACTGGACATGGGTAACTGCCATTGGGAGAACGCCTCGGCAACTTCCTTGGCGAGTTCCGGGCGGGTCAGGTCGAGCGCCGACAGGTTGATGGCAACACCAATATTCAGGCCCGCGGCGTGCCACTTGCCAGCATCGTTGGCAACACGGCGGAGGATGTGTCGGGTCAGTTCGGTGATCTGGCCGGATTGCTCCGCCAGGAAAATGAATTCTTCCGGCGAGATGAACCCCAGGTCCGGGTGAATCCAGCGCACCAGTGCTTCGGCCTGATGAAAGCCGGCAGACGCCATATCAAGTTTGGGCTGGTAGTTCATATGCAAGCCGTTGCTGGCAATGGCGTGGTGCAGATCAGAGATCAGCTGAAGTTCCCTCAGGTGGTTCTCATCCTGCCCTGGCTGATAATGGGTTACGGGCAGCCGGCTTTTTTGTGCCTGTTCGAACGTGAGGTTCAGGCGCCTGCGAACCTGGTCGGTATCGATGGCGTCCTGGGGTAGCTGCAGCGTAACCATGGTGCAGCGAAGGGAGAACGGAGTGTTGTCGATGAACAACGGCGATTCCACGATTTCGCTGATCCTGGTGGCAAGTTTATCGAGCTCGGATTGCGGCTGGAGACCAGTCATCATCAGGAATTCGGCGCCTCCGGTCCTTGCCAGTGCTGAGCTGCCGGGCAGTGCTTCCTCCAACCTGGCCGACACCGCCTGTAAAACCTTGTCCCCGAACTCGAGGCCCAGAGTGTCATTGACGTCAGAAATATCATTGAGGCGCAGGCCCATCAGGCTGCAGGGGCGGTGGTTGTCGAATTGCTCCCGCAGGCGCGACAGGAAGGCGTTTCGATTGGGTAGCCCGGTAATTTCATCGTGGCTGGCGGCGTAGTGTATCTGCTCCTCGCGGTCCCGCAGTTTGCTCAGCATGTCGCCGAGCGCCCTGCGTAATTCGGCCAGTTCACCGCCGGCGCGGATACGGGGAGGTGCGGGCGTGTGGCCATCGCCGATGGCCTTGGCATAGTCCGCCAGTTGCAGGACTGGTTGCCCCATGTTGCGAGCGATAATGAGCGCAATCAGGGCAGCCAGCACCAGAACGGCACTGACCAGCGTAAGAATTTCCACAGCACGCTCATAGTAGTTGCTGAGACGGGCCTCACGGTTGATTAAGAGCAGCAGCTGCAGGGCCGGCGTTTCGTCCCCGGTCAGGCTTATGATGCGGGTGAAGTAATGTGTACTCTCAAGAAACTGGTCCTCGCCGGACGTCCTGGCCATGGCATTGTTCAGTTCATCGAGCCTCGATGCGTTGATGGAACCCGGGTCGGTAAGAATCTGATAACTGCCTTCCTCACCAGAGGAGGCCCTGAACAACACCTCGGTTCCGCTTAGTCGACCGATAATGTCGGTAAGATCATTGTTGAGGTTAAAACCGGCAATCAGCCATGCCCTTAATCCAGGTGCTTCCACCGGAATGGTGAGCAGTTCAAAGCCGTCCGCACCGAAAACGCTCATCTGGCTGGCAAAGCCTGTTTGTCGCGCCTTGGAGAGCATTTCTGTAACCAGCGGGCTATTGGCAAACGCATCGGGCAGCCCATCGGTGTCGGCAAGGATATGCCCGTCGCTGCCAAGCAAGACGGCAAAATCGGCATTCACCCTTCGGGCCTGATTGGTCAGCGCACTGTCTGTGGTGGCGCGATCTCCGCTGGCGACGGCAGAGCGAAAGCCAAAATCACGGATCACAACGTCCAGCCGGGAAAGAATCAGGCTGGTGCGGCGCTCAAGCACCTCCTCTGCCACTTGCTCGCCGAGACTCAATTGCTCAAGTGCACGTGCCTTTTCATCCTCGAACAGGTAAAGCATCAACAGTGCACCGATGCTCAGGCTGACGATGGCCACCATGGTGACCATGACGGTCACCAAACGTCCACGAAACCCTATTCGGCTAGCGACCGCCATCAAAGCTCCCGGAAACGTTCTTGCAGGCCATCCAGCCTGTCATCACTCGCGGGTTCCGGGGACAATTCCACCGACAGTTCGAGTGATGCAGGGTAGGGTTGCTCAACGGTGAATCGGGCCATACGGGTGTTGTCTGTCAATCGGGGGTGCCATATCTGGAGCTCAATCTTACCGGACCCATCGTCTGCCGACGGCGGAATCTCAACCGTCAAACGGCCCTGTTCATCGGTTCGGCCGGAGGGTGCGCTGTCGGTGACCAGAATAAACGCCTGCATGTGGTCATGGATGTTGCAGCCAATTTCCACCACACCGGTCTTGTCGAAGACAACCGGTTCCGTCGGACGTCCGGCGTATAGCTCAATGTTGAATGCCTTGGCGGGTGAGAATGAGTAGACGTGGTGCTGAGTGTTGTCCTGGTTGGGAAAATCCACTCTGGAATTCTTGGGTATGATCAACGTATGGGGGTGAAAGTTGCGATTTTTTTGGACAATCTCAGCTTCTACGGGGGATTCCGAGAGGCCGTTTTCCAGAATCACCACGGCATTGGCGACCGGCTTTCCTGACAGGTTATCGGTCAGTTGAAGAGGTACGGTGTTGGTCTCGGCGCCGTTGCAGAGAGAGCCTGCAAGCAACAGAAACAGGGTAACGGTCAGCTTGTACATCAATGTTGTTCATCCGTATTTTCTAAAGACCCGCTCCTAACGACAAGCGTATGTGGTTACGGACCAGCAGGTTTTCCCAATAGTGTCTCATCCAGTCCCATGCAACGTTCCTTGTCTGTTCTACGAACGGGTCCAAGTTTAGTTCGTAATAGTCCGGTGAGCCGGCAATCTGCAACACGGTGACGGTGATGGACTGGTCCAGTTCGTTGGCGAACGGTTCGCCGATCAACTGATGCGCCAGCAGATTTGCCCGTGTTGCCTCCACGTCGACCAGTTCGCTGGCGCGGGTGGAGCGGTTGTTCTCGTACATTTCCTCCATCAGGCGGTGGCAGAGATAGGCTCGGATCAGAAGCCCGTCAAGGCCATCATAACGTACCAGAAGAACCGACGGTTGAGTAAAATAACCGATGGCAGCCTCTACAAAAGGCGCAAACAACTCGGCCTTGCCGGCTTCTCTCGCACAGGCTTCCACGCACTCAATCAGTCGTGGCGCCATTTCGATGTACTCAATGGCAAACTGGAACAGGCAGGTCGCCGGTTGGTAACCGTCAATGGTGATGGTGGCAGGCAGCGACGACGCCCTTTCCCGCATCTGCTTGAGAAAGGTGCCGGAACGGGCTTCCTGCCGTCGGGCCTGATCAATGATGTCGAGAACTACCTTTGGTGTCATTTCAGGAGATGCCGGTCTCTGAACGGAATGGGGTCGCAAGGCGCCTCCCGTTATACGCATGGGATCGTCAGGGGCATGGGGAAGCGGCTGGCTACCGCAACATGCCTGCCTTTTCTCACAAGTGTAGACGAGATTTAACAGGCTGCTGTGGTGTGTGCATTAAACCTGAACGTGTTGTCCATGGATTGGCTTCAAGCTTCTTCACTGTTCTGAAAACCAGCGATCGTGCCGCGAATGGCTCAAAAACAGCCAACCCATGGAAATTGCCCGTGCCAGCATCAGGCAGATCAGCGAGAACCACAGTCCATGATTACCCCACCCGGTCGTCAGCCACCAGACCGGGAGGAAGACCACCAGCGCCGAAAACAGCATGGTGTTCTGCATGTCCCGTGTGCGGGTTGCGCCGATAAACACGCCATCCAGAAGGAAGCCCCACACCGAGGCCAGCGGCAGCATCCACAGCCAGGGCAGATAGTCCCAGGCGGTTGCGCGCACTTCCTCGATACCGGTCAGCAAGCCGATGAGGAAGCGCCCGCCAAGAACAAAGGCGACGGTAAACAGCACGGAACCCCACAACGACCACCGGAATGCCACCCGAAAGACGTTTTTGAACTGGCGCCGATTGTTTCTTCCCACCGCTTCACCAATCAGTGCCTCGGCGGCATTGGCAAAGCCGTCAAGGCCGTTGGAAATGATCAGTAGAAAGGTAATCAGCACCGCGTTGGCGGCCAGTATGGTGTCGCCCTGTCGCGCACCCTGTGCGGTGAAGAAGGCCAGCACCAGAAGCAGGGCAATGGTGCGCACCATGATGTACCGGTTGACCTGTAATATTCTGAGGTAGTCCCGCAGCTGCCCGAACAGCGCCCGCTCAAACCCCTGGCCGTCCGGCATGCGTTTCAGCACCATGTAGAACCCGATGGCGGCCGCCGAGTACTCTGCCATCACGGTGGCCATGGCAACGCCCCGGCTGTTCCAGCCAAAACCGGTCACAAAGAGCACATCGAGAACAATGTTGAGCCCGTTGGCCACAATCAGCATGACCATGGGGCCCCGCGCGTACTGGGTGCCTATCAGCCAGCCCACCAGCGTGTATTGGCAGAGCACGGCCGGCGCGCTCCAGATACGGATGCTGGCGTACTCTGCTGCCAGCGCGGCAACACGTTCACTGGGGTTCATCAGAGTCAGGCCCAGTTTGATCAACGGCTGATGGAACAGAATCAGCAACAGGCCGATACCGATAGCCAGCAACACGGAGCGTAGCAGCAGGGCAATCTGCGCAAACTCATCGCGTTTGCCCCAGGCCTGGGCAGCCAGCCCCGTCGTGCCCATGCGCATAAAGCCAAAGGTCCAGTAGAGTATGCTGAACAGGTTTGCGCCCACCGCGACAGCCCCCAGATATTCCGGTGTATCGAGGTGTCCCAGCACGGCCGTATCCACAAGCCCCAGCAGCGGCACAGTGAGATTGGTGAGCATCAGTGGCCAGGCCAGCGCCCAGAGCCTGCGGTCGGTGGTGGCGAGTTGCGGAGCGGATTCTATGGGAATGAGAGGCTTTCCTTCTTTAATACATTTATGGGTGGACGGACTTTCGCATTTTTTTGATCTGTGTCTATACTGGGTTGTGTATTATCCATAGCAGACTTCCACCCTGACCTGGATAGTGTGTGCGAGCACTGTCTGGAACAGGGGGATTGGACGCAAAATCCGACAAGAATAACACTCTGTGGAGACACAGTATTATGCGCGTGCACGCTAAGCGGGCAGGTGTCCTCTTGGGCGGGCTTATGACGCCAGCGTTGTCCATGGCGGACTGGACGCTGAACATGAGTCCCGGGGTCACCGGTACCAGCAATGAAATCTTCAGCCTTCACATGACGATCCTCTGGATCTGCGTTGTCATCGGCATCGTGGTGTTTGGGGTCATGTTCTGGTCCATCTTCGCCCATCGCAAGTCCCCGGGCCGAAAACCGGCAAACTTTCACGAGAATACCCTGGTCGAGATTCTCTGGACCATCATTCCCCTCGTGATTCTGGTGGTAATGGCGATTCCTGCCACTGCAACGCTTGTGGACATGTACGACACCAGCGAAGCTGACGTAGACATCAAGGTCACCGGCTATCAGTGGCGCTGGAAATACGACTACATAGAGGATGATTTTGGATACTTTTCCAATATCACCACCAGCGATGACGAAATCTACAACCGCACCGAGAAAACCGAGAACTACCTGCTCGAAGTAGACAACCCGATGGTAGTGCCTGTTGGAGCGAAAATCCGCCTGTTGGTCACCGCCAATGATGTTATCCACTCCTGGTGGGTGCCTGCCTTCGGCGTGAAAAAGGACGCCATTCCCGGCTTTGTGAACGAAACCTGGACCAGGGTCGACGAGCCCGGTATCTATCGTGGTCAATGCACCGAGCTGTGTGGCGTAAAGCACGGTTTCATGCCTGTGGTGGTCAAGGCGGTGCCTCAGGACGAATACGATGCCTGGGTGGCTGAGCAGAAGGAGGCGGCCCAGCGTGAGCGTGAGCTGACCGAGAAAGACTGGACCCTGGAGGAGCTGATGGCACGTGGCGAAAAAGCCTATGCCAGCGCGTGTGCTGCCTGCCACCAGGCGGACGGTAGCGGTGCGCCGCCAGCATTCCCGGCTCTGAAGGGCAGTAAAGTCGTGACCGAAGACATGCAGGCGCATATGGATATTGTTGTAAACGGCGTTTCCGGCACCGCCATGCAAGCGTTTGGCGGTCAGCTGAGCGAAGTCGACCTCGCAGCGGTCATCACCTATGAGCGGAATGCCTGGGGTAATGACACCGGTGAAATGGTGACGCCAAAAGAAGTCTTCGAGTACAAGAATCAGGAATGATGAACCGGGTGGGGTGGAGCGAAGGCTCCAGTCCACCCTATCCAATGACGCCAGATTAATGACATCACCAGCCTGAATATACGGCGGTAACGGGGGTTTTTCATGAGTGCGGTTGCAGATACCCACGCCCAGGACGATCATCACCACGGCCCCGCAAAGGGCTTTTCTCGGTGGCTGCTGACGACCAACCACAAAGATATCGGGTCCATGTACCTGATATTCAGTTTTGCGATGTTCCTGCTCGGCGGAACCATGGCCATGGTGATCCGGGCGGAACTGTTCCAGCCTGGCCTGCAGATTGTTGAGCCGGAATTCTTTAACCAGATGACCACCATGCACGGTCTTATCATGGTGTTTGGTGCGGTGATGCCGGCCTTCGTTGGCCTGGCGAACTGGATGATTCCATTGATGGTGGGTGCCCCGGACATGGCGCTGCCGCGAATGAACAACTGGAGCTTCTGGCTCCTGCCCTGCGCGTTCCTGATTCTGGTGTCCACGCTGTTTATGGAAGGGGGGGCGCCCAACTTTGGCTGGACCTTCTACGCGCCATTGTCGACGACCTATGGCCCACCGAGCACCACGTTCTTTATCTTCGCCGTTCACATCATGGGTGTGTCGTCGATCATGGGTGCTATCAACGTGATCGCCACTATCCTGAACATGCGGGCACCAGGCATGACGCTGATGAAGATGCCCCTGTTCGTCTGGACCTGGCTGATTACGGCGTTCCTGTTGATTGCCGTTATGCCGGTGCTGGCCGGCGTCGTCACCATGATGCTGATGGACATCAACTTCGGCACCAGCTTCTTTGATGCCTCCGGCGGTGGTGACCCGGTACTGTTCCAGCATGTGTTCTGGTTCTTCGGGCACCCCGAGGTCTACATCATGATCCTGCCTGCGTTCGGGGCGGTGTCCCACATTATTCCGGCGTTCTCCCGCAAGCCGTTGTTTGGCTACGCCTCGATGGTATATGCGGTGGGCGCCATCGCCCTGCTGTCGTTTGTGGTCTGGGCTCACCATATGTTCACTGTCGGCATTCCCATCGCCGGTCAGCTGTTCTTCATGTATGCGACCATGCTGATTGCCGTGCCCACGGGCGTGAAGGTGTTCAACTGGGTGGCGACCATGTTCCGGGGGTCACTGACCTTCGAGGCGCCGATGCTGTTTGCGGTCGCCTTCGTCATCCTGTTTACCATCGGCGGTTTCTCCGGCCTGATGCTGGCCATTGCACCGGCTGACTTCCAGTATCACGATACCTACTTCGTGGTAGCACACTTCCACTACGTACTGGTACCGGGCGCCATCTTCGGCATCTTTGCCTCGGCGTATTTCTGGCTGCCCAAGTGGACCGGCCATATGTACGACGAAACACTGGGCAAGACGCATTTCTGGCTGTCGTTCATCGGTATGAACCTGGCCTTCTTCCCGATGCACTTCCTCGGTTTGGCGGGTATGCCGCGGCGTATTCCGGATTACGCGCTGCAGTTTGCCGACTTCAACATGGTGTCCAGCATTGGCGCATTCATGTTTGGTGCCAGTCAGATCCTGTTCCTGGTGATTGTGGTCAAGTGCGTCAAAGGCGGTGAAAAGGCCTCTGCCCAGCCGTGGGACGGTGCCGAAGGCCTTGAGTGGACAGTGCCCTCTCCGGCGCCCTACCACACCTTTGCCACGCCGCCGGAAGTGAAGTGAAACAGAGGCTGACTGGCGCCCACAACAACAAACGATAACGGATAAGCCATCGGAGATTGTCATGGCGGAAAACCAGACGTACTACGTTCCGGAACAGAGCAAGTGGCCGATTGTCGCCACCGTCGGGCTGGGGGTTACCCTCTACGGCGCGGCGGCCATTATGGTGAACGGCCAGCAGGGTGAGAGCACCACCGGCTCCTGGGTGATGTTCTTGATCGGTTCCCTGATCATGGCCTACATGCTGTTTGGATGGTTCGGGACCGTCATCAAGGAAAGCCGGTCAGGCCTGTACAGCCCACAGATGGATCGTTCCTTCCGCTGGGGTATGAGCTGGTTCATTTTTTCCGAGGTCATGTTCTTCGCGGCTTTCTTCGGTGCCCTGTTCTACACCCGGATGTTCGCGGTGCCCTGGCTTGGCGGTGAAGGCGACCGTGGCAGTTCCAATATCCTCTGGGAAGGTTTCCAGGCGACATGGCCGCTGATCAACAATCCTGACCCCGACGCCTACCCGGCACCGGAAGGCATTATCGGCCCCTGGGGTTTGCCACTGATCAACACCATTCTGCTGGTGACGTCGTCCTTTACGGTTACGGTTGCGCACCATGCCCTCAAGGAAGACAACCGCAAGAAGGTCAAACTCTGGCTGAGCGCCACCATTGCGCTGGCGCTGATCTTTGTGTGTGTCCAGGGCTATGAATACGCTCACGCCTATCAGGATCTGAACCTGACCCTGCAGTCCGGCATTTATGGCAGCACCTTCTTCATGCTGACCGGGTTTCACGGCGCCCATGTGATACTGGGTACCCTGATGCTCACGATCATGTTGATCCGCATACACAAAGGCCATTTCACCGGCGATTACCACTTTGGTTTCGAGGCGTCGGCGTGGTACTGGCACTTCGTGGATGTGGTCTGGCTCGGGCTGTTCGTCTTCGTTTACGTGCTCTGACGACGCGCGTCAGGGGGTCGGATTCAGGGTCAGGCCCCCTTGCCATACCGAAATCAGAATGACTGCCAGCAGCAGTACGCTGAGGGCGACCCGCAACGCCAGGGAATTCAGGACACGGTTCGTTTTCCCGCCATCCCGGATCAGGAAGAACAGACCGCTGAACAGGCTCACCAGAACGGCCAGCATGAGTACGACAATGAGAATCTTCAGCATGGGAAATCCTGTAAACGGGAATGTAGATCCAGAGCCCACTATAGCAGAGCATGTCTGATCCAACCGATCGTTCTCGTCGCCAATGGCACTTTGATTGGCGCCTGTTGGTGTTCGCCGGCTTCTTTCTGCCGGTACTGTTAGGCCTGGGGATCTGGCAGCTGGAGCGAGCAGGAGAGAAACAGGCCCAGCTTGAACAGTGGCAGCAACAGGCCGTAAACCTGAGCTGGTCGCAACATCTGGCGGCCGGCCACGAAGCCGGGCAACCGGTGACACTGTCCGGCCGTTACAGCGAGGTATCCTGGCTCCTCGATAACCGTACACGCGATGGCGCGCCGGGCTATGAGGTACTGACCCTGTTCCACCCGGTTCAGGGCCGCCCGGTGGTTGTGAATCGCGGTTGGGTACAAGCTCCCCGGCGACGTGATCAACTGCCCGATGTCAGTTATCCGTCCGGAGAGCTTAGTGTGAAGGGGCGGTTGAGTGAGTTTCCGGAACCCCCGGTGCTCAAGTCCGTGCCATCTGACAAAGCGGGCTGGCCGAAGCGAACACAGTCGCTGTCCCACGGGCAGGCTCGGGAAATTGAGAATGATGTTGCCAGCCTGGTACTCAGGCTTTCCGGGCCGGAGCAACCTGGCGCCTACCGCGCCGACTGGGCTCCAGACCGGATGGGGCCACAAACCCATTATGGATATGCGGTGCAATGGTTTTCACTGGCCATCGCGCTGGTTATATTGACGGTCGTAGCGAGCTATCGCAAAACAGGAGTCCGTAATCACAATGACAACGGCTGAGCGCATGGACCAGAAAGACCCGGACGACAACGTCTCTCCAGAGCAGGTACGCCGCGGCAGGCGAACCGCCCTTTTACTGTTTGCCATCGGTTTCGGCCCGATGATTTTTGCCACTATCATGTACTACACCGGCTGGCTGAATCCTGCCGGCAATAGCAATAATGGCGAGCTGATCCAGCCGCCGGCGCCCCTGGCTCAAATGCAGCTTCAGGGAGCCAGCGGCAACCCGCTTGTCGACCGCTTTGGCCCTGACGAACCCGACGCCGAATGGATGATGGTGGTGGTTTCCGAGCAATGCGCCTCGGAGTGTGAAGAGCTTCTGTATCTGGCGCGCCAGGTCAATATTGCCCTGGGCAAGAATGCTAACCGGGTAAATCGTTCGGCCTGGCTCGGCACTATCCCTGACGATCTTTCGGCTCGCTGGAGCGACGAATACAGCTCCATGGAACGGCTGAGTATCCTGGAGGGCCGCGCTCCGAAATGGCCGTCCGGCATCAACCCGGAGCACCAGCCACGGATTCTGCTGGTGGACCCCTTTGGTAACGTGATCATGCACTACGGCACCGAACACACGGGAAAGGATATGCTGAAGGATCTGAAACACCTGTTGAAGCTGTCACAGATCGGCTGACCATCAGTAACCGGAGATGCCCCGTTGAACACCACCCAACCCCGTCTTTCCCGCCCGGCCCACCTCATGGCGCGCTGGTCGCTACTGGCCACCCTGCTAGCGGTGGTCGTCATCATGCTTGGGGCCTGGACCCGATTGGTGGACGCGGGCCTTGGCTGTCCGGACTGGCCCGGTTGTTACGGGTTTCTGACGGTGCCCCATGATGAGTCGCGGATGGCCATCGCCAATGCGCGCTTTCCCGACACGCCCGTCGACGTGGAAAAAGGCTGGCCTGAAATGATCCACCGATACGCCGCCGGCACGCTGGGGCTGGTGGTGTTTGGCCTGGCGGCCTACGCGTTCCGTCATCGTCGTGACGGCGTGCCGCTTCGGTTGCCACTGTTTATTGCTGCCTTCATTCTGCTCCAGGGCGCCTTCGGCATGTGGACAGTGACCCTGAAGCTCTGGCCGCAGGTGGTTGCCCTGCACCTGTTAGGGGGCTTTACCACCCTGAGCCTGCTGACACTGCTCACGCTTCGCCTACGCCGTAGACCGCAACCTGAAGGGGAATCACCCGGCGCAGGCCGGCCCCCCGGGTTGCGCCGTTTCCGGCCGTGGCTATACGGTGGTCTGGCGCTGGTTGTTATGCAAATTGCCCTGGGGGCCTGGACAGCGGCCAACTACGCGGCTGTGGCCTGTACTGACCTGCCCACCTGCCAGGGCGAATGGTGGCCGGCTGAGATGGACTTCCAGCATGGGTTCGATGTCACCCAGCATGTGGGGCCGAATTACCTGGGCGGGCAGCTAACGGCTGACGGTCGTGTCGCCATCCATGTCAGTCACCGGCTGGGAGCGATGATAGTGCTTGCGTACTTCACGGTTTTTCTGGCATTACTGTGGCGCAGGACAAAGCGAACACCACTGGCGTGGCATGTGCAGCTGGTGGCCGTGGCCCTGGTTGCGCAGATTGCGCTGGGCCTGGCCAACATCGTGTTTCATATACCTCTGTCAGTGGCGGTGGCGCACAACGCAATGGGCGCAGGGCTTTTGCTGGCAGTGATCAATCTGCTCTGGCGATTTCATCAACAGGCCCTGCCAGAGGCAGCAAAAACAGAACCTACAACAACAATCGAGCGAGAGGTGACGGCATGAGCGAGCACGTAAAGGCACTGCCGGCGCAGGGAACGACCAACGAGTCCGCTGCCGCGGGCATTTCCTGGCGGGATTTTCTGGAGCTGACCAAGCCCACTGTGGTGGCGATGATGATCCTCACCTCAGTCATAGGCATGCTACTGGCCACACCGGGCGTGCCGGGTTGGGAGGTTATGCTCTACGGTAACCTGGGCATCGCCCTGCTGGCGGGCGCGGCAGCCGTGGTCAATCACGTGGTGGATCAGAAAATCGACACGGTCATGGCCCGTACCCGCAAACGGCCCGTCGCCACCGGGAAAATCTCGCCGCTGGACGCACTGCTGTTCGCAACGGTGCTGGCGGTTGCCGGCATGGTCATCCTGGTGTGGCAGGTGAATGCGCTGACAGCCTGGCTGACCCTGGCGTCACTGGTGGGGTATGCGGGCGTCTACACCCTGTTTCTCAAGCGTATGACCCCGCAGAACATCGTTATCGGTGGCCTGGCCGGCGCGATGCCGCCTTTGCTGGGCTGGACCGCGGTGACCGGGCAGGTGGAAGGTCACGCCCTGTTGCTGGTGCTGATCATCTTCGCCTGGACGCCACCGCATTTCTGGGCACTGGCCATCCATCGCAAGGAAGAATACGCCAAGGCCGGTATTCCCATGCTGCCAGTCACCCATGGCAACAAGTACACAGAGTTACATATACTCCTGTACACCCTGATGCTGCTTGCTGTCAGCCTGCTGCCGTTTGTCACCGGTATGTCTGGCGTTATCTATCTGGTGGGTGCACTGGCCCTCGGCCTGCGTTTCCTGCAGTATGCCGTACGGTTGCTCAGAGGTGATGACCGTCGTGTTGCGCTCAACACCTTCAAATATTCCATCACCTATCTGATGGCCCTGTTTGTGGTGCTGCTGGTCGACCACTTTGTGTTTTTCTGAATGCTGATTTACCGGAGATTTCATGGACCGTTCGATTCGCCTGACGCTGATCCTGCTGCTGTTGGTTGTCGTGCTGATCTTCGGGCTGGTGGTTGGACGGCAGGTGTTGCTGGTCGGAAATGACCAGCCTTCACCCCCACCGGAACTCAGCAGTATCAACGCCTACGTGTACGACAACAGTCGTAAACTTGCAGAGTTCGAGCTGCTTAACGAACAGGGCGAAACGGTCACCCGGGACAGCCTGAAGGGCAAATGGACGTTTGCTTTCGTTGGCTATACCAATTGCCCGGACATCTGCCCCGCCGCCATGGCGACCCTGCGGAAAACCGACAAAATGCTACCGGAGGAGCTACCGCAGCCGGAGTTCCTGTTGATTTCCGCCGACCCGGAACACGATACGCCCCAGAGACTGAAAGACTATGTGGGCTTTTTCGGCGACGACTTTCACGGCCTGACTGGCGACATTGAGACACTGAGAGAGCTCGCCAGAAGCATGAACGCGGTTTTCTCCCAACGTCAGGTGGATGGCGAACGGCTGGTGGAACACAGCGGGCATTTCACGCTGATCAACCCGGACGGCGAAATGACCGCCGTGCTTCAGCCTCCCCACAAGCCGGAAGACCTGGTTGAGGCCTATCGTGAGATCTACGAGTGGGCCCGGGAAAATCATCCGCGAGCGTCCCAGTCATGACCCTGCGCTCCTCGCTTTGACTCGGCTGACTTCCTGCTCCCACTGACTTTGACTGCCTACCGGCTTTCCCCAGGGGTTCTGTGATGCCAAATTCCCACCCTTCCTGCACACCGCCGCGGGATCTTTATCTGGTCGTGGTAGCGGGTGCCATTCTGTTGCTGGTCACCCACGGCCTGGGCCGTTTCATCTACACGCCGCTATTGCCGTATCTGGTGGACGATGGCCAGATCACTGCCGGGCAGGGTGCTGCGGTGGCTACCTGGAACTACCTTGGCTACCTGCTTGGCGCCTTGCTGGCCATCCGCTGGCACACCATCAGCCACATTCGCATGCTGCTGCCGGCGTCCCTCGTGGTTCATCTGTTGACCACCCTTGCGATGACGCAGACTGACCACCTTGTGGCCATGTCCGCCGCCCGCCTGTTCAATGGCATCGCCAACGGCGTTGTCTTTGTCCAGGCTCCGGCGTTGATCCTGGAATGGCTGGTGCTGCGCAACCGCGCCACTCTGAGTGGGCATCTCTACATTGGTGTAGGCCTGGGCCTTTTGGTATCAAGTGGCCTGGTCAGCTCCAGCGCCCACTGGCTTGAGGGGACTGAACGCTGGTGGCCTGCCGTCGTGCTTTCCATCCCCCTGGCCTGGTGGGCCACGGCGCGGTTACTCCGACTGGACGTACCGGTGAGGGCGCAAAGCGACGGCGAAACCCCGCCGGGAAAATCGCCCCTGTTTGACCGGGCAAGTGTGCCCCTGTTTCTCTCCTACGCCGGGGCTGGTCTCGGTTACATACTGCCGATGACGTTCTTGCCATTGCTGGCCAAGGACCAGTTACCGGCCGACCACTGGCTGCTGGATGGCGCCTGGTTCCTGGCGGCTGTGGCGACGATCCTGTCACCCTCGATATGGAACTATCTTGGTGCAAAAATCGGCGATCTCCCTGCATTGCGCATGAATTTCGTGGTACAGCTTGCCGGCGTCCTGGCAGCAGTGATCTTGCCTGGTGCCTTGGGCCTGGCGGTTTGTGCCGCCCTGGTGGGCAGCACGTTCGTGGGTACGGTGATGCTCACCCAACGCATCGGCCGGGCCCTGCATCCGCACCAGGGGCCGCGACTGTCAGCGGCAATGGTGTCGGTCTACGGCTTCACCCAGATGGCCGGCCCGTGGCTCACCAAGCAATGGCTGGAAGCCGGCGGCACCCTGACCACAGCCTTTGGCATCGGGGTGGTGGCGTTGGCTCTTGGAGCAGTGTTTGCGTTTTTTGTGCCTTTGCCTGGATGTCCTGGCAGGACTGATCGTTAGGGTGCATGAGCGGGGTGGTGGGATATTTTTCCTTGGGAATGGAACTCGCTGTGCTCAGACACCCATTCCTGGCGGATAAAATATCCCACCACCCCACTCTTATGTAACGCACAGTTATCGCGTCTGAGGAGGTATGAGCATCGCTGTCTCGTGCAAACCGGAGCAGGCCCATAGTACGCTTTTGAGAAATCGACGAGTTACCTAAGGGTGTGGGTGTGTTTTATTTTTCAATAAAGAAAATGGTGTCCGAGCAAAGCGAGTTCATTTTCATTTGAAAAATAAAACACACCCACGCCCCTCCCCCAACCCAACCAGTCCTGAACACAGCCAAAAACAAATGCTCCCAATCAACAACATCATCCCGGACCTCCTGAACAACCTGGAGTCCCAAACAACCATCCTGCTACAGGCACCACCGGGCGCCGGTAAAACCACCAGGGTGCCACTGGCTTTGATGGATGCCCCCTGGCGTGAGAATCGCAAGATCCTGATGTTGGAGCCGAGACGTTTGGCAGCCCGGTCCGCGGCAAGGTACATGGCCGGGCAGATGGGGGAGAAGCCGGGCCAGACCGTTGGTTATCGCACACGGCTTGATACGCAGGTGACGTCTGCCACGGTGATAGAAGTGGTCACCGAAGGTATTCTCACGCGGTTGATCCAGAATGATCCGGCGCTGGAAGACTACGCCGTTGTGATTTTCGATGAGTTTCACGAACGGTCATTGCAGGCCGATCTGGGCCTGGCGTTGGTGCGGGAAGCCCGCCAGGCCTTGAGGGAGGACCTGCGGATCATCGTCATGTCCGCCACGTTGGATACCGCACCCATCGCCCGGTTGCTGGGTGATGTGCCGGTGCTGAGTAGTGACGGCCGGGCGTTCCCTGTGGAGGTGGCGTATCGCCCCATTCCGCGTAATGGCCGGATCGAGCAACAGGTGGTGTCCGTTATTCATGAGGCACTGGCGGATCAGAGTGGGTCGTTGCTGGTGTTTCTTCCCGGTGCGGGCGAGATTCGTCGGGTTGAGCGTCAGCTTCAGAACCAGACAGGCAACGATGTGATCGTGGCACCGTTGTACGGCAACCTGAAAAGCGAGGAGCAGGACCGGGCCATCGCGCCGGCGCCCGAAGGTTACCGCAAAGTGGTTCTGGCCACGGCTATTGCCGAATCCAGTCTCACCATTGAAGGCGTGCGCGTCGTCATCGACAGCGGTCAACAACGCCGGGCGGTGTTTGATGCCAACAGCGGTATGACACGGCTGGTGACGGGCTGGGTGTCAAAAGCGTCTGCGGAGCAGCGCAAGGGACGGGCCGGGCGTATTGAGCCTGGCGCCTGTTACCGGCTGTGGAGCGAGTCCGCCCAGTTTGGTCTGGCCGAGTTCACCCCGCCGGAAATACAGGAAGCGGACCTGGCACCCCTGGTGCTGGAACTGGCGCAATGGGGCGCGCGGTCGCCGGATCAGCTGGACTGGATTGACCCGCCCCCTGCTGCGCACTGGCAGCAGGCTGTGGCGTTGTTGCAGTGGCTGGATATGCTGGATGCCGACAGCGCCATTACCGAACATGGCAAGGCGGCGCGGGACATGGGCGTTCATCCACGGCTGGCGCACATGATTCTACGCGGACGGGACATTGGCCATGGCTATCTCGCGGCCGAGTTGGCGGCGCTGCTGGAAGAACGGGATCTGGCGGGCCGATCAGCCGGGGCGGATATGCAGGAGCGGGTCAGGATGCTGCGGGGTTCTGGCCCGCGACAGGGTGTGGATACCGCCAGGGTGATATCGATCACCAAGTCGGTGTCCCGCCTGGCGGCAGGGCTTGAACGACCACAGGCGATGCCCTCCGAGGATGAGGTAGGACGCGTGCTCGCACAGGCCTACCCGGACCGGATTGCCCGTAAACGGCGGGGCGAGGAACCGCGATACCAGCTCAGCAACGGCCGCGGCGCAGCCCTTCGCAGCGACGACCGGCTGGCTCGCTATGAGTGGCTGGTTGCAGCTGAACTGGACGGCAAGGCCAGGGAGGCCACGATTTATCTTGCTGCACCGGTTACCCCAGCGGTGCTGGAACAGGACCTGTCCGGCCACATTGAAGAATACGAGGAGGCGGTCTGGGACGAGCGACGCGGAACCGTGGTGGCCCGTCGCGTCCGAAAACTGGGGCAGTTGGAGCTGGAGGAAACAGCCTTGCCGGCCCCGTCACCGGAACTGGTGCAGCAGGGGCTGCTCGCCGCCGTGCGCAAGAAGGGCCTTGGGAGCCTGCCATGGACGCCGGCGGCGGAGCAGTGGCTTGCCCGGGTCACCCTGCTGGCAGAGTACTTTCCCGGAGAATGGCCAACGGTCAGCGAGCGCTGGCTGACAGATAACCTGGAAACCTGGCTTGGTCCGTTCCTGGCAGGGATGACCCACTGGCGTGACCTGGACAAGCTCAACCTGATCCAGGCTCTTGCCAGCCTGCTGGAGTATCCGCAACAACAGGCACTGGAAGACCTGGCGCCCACCCGCCTGACGATCCCAACCGGCCAGTCCGTGGCGCTGGATTACACCGCAGAAAATGGCCCGGTACTGGCGGCCAAGCTCCAGGCCCTGTTCGGCTGGACCAAAACTCCTACGGTTGCCGGAGGCCAAGTGCCGGTGGTGATCCACCTGCTGTCCCCAGCCCAGCGCCCTCTGGCCGTCACGGCCGACCTGGCAAGCTTCTGGCAGAACGCCTACCCGGAGGTCCGCAAGGACATGCGCGGTCGGTATCCCAAGCACCCCTGGCCGGAAGATCCCCTGACGGCAGATGCGAGTCAGGGGACTAAGAAGCGTCCTGTTCGTTGATTCTTTACCTTTGGCTTTGGGTAGGACTGAGGCCTTTGTGGGGATCGGGGAGGTGGGGGTATTTTTCCTTGGGAATGGAACTCGCTGCGCTCAGACACCCATTCCCGGCGGAAAAATACCCCCACCTCCCCGCTCTATTGGCAAAGGGTGATGTCGTTACGGAAAGCGAGGGTCTGGCGGTGTTTTGATTTCGAGCTCTCCGACAAACCCAGGAAAAATCAGGGTAAATCGTCGCGACAACTGTTGTTAACTAAGGGTATGGGGGTGTTTTATTTTTCAATAAAGAAAATGGTGTCTGAGCGAAGCGAGTTCATTTTCATTTGAAAAATAAAACACCCCCATGCCCCTCCCCTAAACCCCCAGTCCAACCCAAAGCCAAAGCAAAGAATAAACATTGCACCCAACCCAAACCTGTATAAAATGCGACCAACCCAACCACGCACCCAACCCAAATGAAACTGGTCTCCTTCGACATATTCCGCACCCTCGGCTTCCCGAATACCAAAACCCTAAAGCCCGAACAATTCCTGGCCCACAAAGAACTGCTTAAAGATGCAGACTGGGTACTGTTCCCGGAATACTGGCAGCTGAATGCCCTCGTACACGGGCTGAAATGCCGCGTTTTCCCCAGTGTCGCCAGCTATCGCATCGGCCACGACAAGGTGGAAATGACCCGGGCTTTCCAGACGGTCGCACCTGAGCATACCCCTTGGACTCTGATTAAAGCCAACGGCCCGGAGGAACGGCAGGCGGTGTGGGATGCCATGGTCGTGCCCTTTGTAGCCAAGCTGCCCAAGGCCAGCATGGGCGAAGGCGTGTGGTTGATTGAAAACAAAGCCGACTGGCAGCGTTATTGCGAGCGGACCCATGTTCTTTATGCCCAGGAATACCTGCCGATTGATCGGGATGTGCGGGTAGTGATTGTCGGGGACAACGTGGTATCCGCCTACTGGCGAACCCAGGCGGACCAGGGGTTCTACAATAACGTGTCGCAGGGTGGGCGCATCGACCGGGGGCCAGTGCCTTCCGTGGTAACCGATCTGGCACTGCGCCTTGCGCGGGAGCTGGAGGTGGATCACGCGGGGTTTGATATTGCCCTGGTGGAGGGGTATCCCTATGTGCTTGAGTTCAATCGGCTATTCGGCAATCAGGGACTCGGTCAGGGTAGTGATCTGAAAACTGCGATTCTGGATTACCTGCAGCGCCAGGACGAGCCCGAAGACCCGAACGGCCCCACCGGGCCGGCGCCGTTGTGGCCAGTCGCAGTGTGAGCTGAAGGCAAACGGGCCAGACGGTGGTTATGGGTAGATATGCTCATATCACGCCCCCGGAAAAGAACCGATGATCGCGCGATTGACGGGTACCGGATCGGTACCTATGTTGTTTGAACGACCCGTTTGCCCTTTGGAGGGAAACCCTATCCATGACCGAATCCACCAACGCCATCATCACTGACTACTACGACGCCGAGACCTTTGCCCGTATCAAGGCATTTGCCGATACCAAGGACACGCCCTGCGTCGTGATTGATACCGCGACCATCAACCGCCAGTACGATGAACTGGTGGAAGGCTTTCCCTATGCCAACGTCTACTATGCGGTGAAGGCCAACCCTGCCCCGCAGGTTCTGACGATGTTGCGGGACAAGGGCGCCAGCTTTGATATCGCGTCGGTGTACGAACTCGACAAGGTCATGGGCCTGGGTGTGACGGGCGACCGCATCAGTTACGGCAACACCATCAAGAAGGCCAAGGATATCCGCACCTTCTACGAGCGAGGTGTTCGCCTGTACGCGACGGATTCGGAAGCGGACCTGCGCAACATCGCCAAGGCGGCTCCGGGCTCGAAAGTGTATGTTCGCATCCTGACCGAAGGCACCCTGACCGCTGACTGGCCGCTGTCCCGCAAGTTCGGCTGCCAGACCGACATGGCCATGGACTTGCTGATCCTGGCCCGCGATCTGGGCCTGGTGCCTTACGGCGTCTCTTTTCACGTGGGTTCCCAGCAACGGGAAATCGGCGCGTGGGACGCCGCCCTGGGCAAGGTGAAGGTGATTTTCGAGCGTCTGAAGGAAGAAGACGGCATCGAACTGAAGATGATCAACATGGGCGGCGGCTTCCCGGCCAACTACATCACCCGTACGAATGACCTGAAAACCTACGCGGAAGAGATCAAGCGTTTCCTGGATGAGGATTTTGGCGATGATTTGCCGGAGATTATTATCGAACCGGGCCGCTCGCTGATTTCCAACGCAGGTGTTCTGGTAAGTGAAGTGGTGCTGATTTCACGTAAATCGCGTACTGCCCTACACCGTTGGGTATTCACCGATGTTGGTAAATTCGGTGGCTTGATCGAAACGCTTGATGAATCCATCAAGTTCCCGATCTATACAGAGAAATCCGGCGAAGGCGAGGACTGTGTAATTGCAGGCCCAACCTGCGACAGCGCCGATATCATGTACGAACACCACAAGTATCCGTTGCCGCTGAATCTGGCCATCGGCGACCGCATGTACTGGCTGTCCACCGGTGCCTACACCACGACGTACAGTGCCATAGAGTTTAACGGTTTCCCCCCGTTAAAGGACTATTACATCTAAGCCAGCGGTAAGGACGTGGGGTGGGGGTATATTTTCCGCCAGAAATGGGTGTCTGAGCGAAGCGAGTTCCATTTCCAAGGAAAAAATACCCCCACCCCGCGGCCCGGCAAAGCATAGATCAATGGCACCAGACAGAGGGTCAACTTTCGGGTTGGCCCTTTTGTCGTTTCAGGTCCAGGGTAAAAGTCAGGGGAAGAACCAGAGCGCAATAGGCGATGATAAAGATAATGGCGTATCGGGCGTCGTTGCCCCAATCGGCCAGTAACCCGCCGATCATGGGAACAGAAAACGCCACTGTGTAACCAACCAGAAAGTTTCCTGCTGAGAGTCGCCCCGTTTCTCTTGATTCCACCAGTACAGGGGGTAAAGCCACCAGCAGGATCAGCAGAATGCCGGCCGTGAAGCTCATAAACGTTGCGCTGGCTATTGACCACCAGCCAGTGAAGACGACCGTTCCCACTGTGCCCAGGATGCTGCAGGTTGCCATCACCATGATGGGGCCTTTGAGGCCTACCCAATATCTCGCCATTTTCAGCATGACCAGGGAGGCGATCACCTGGGCGAAGTTATACCAGAACAAGGCGTCCGCCAGCATGTCGAAGTTGCCTTGTTGCTCCAGGATATTGCCCATGTAGGCGTTAAGGCCGAAGAACAGGGAGCCTGACAGGCCCAGCAGCAGGCCAATTCGCAGAGTCAGTGGGTTTTTCCAGTCGGGTAGCCAGGCCGGTTTTTTCACCGGCCGTGCCATTTCCCGGCGGGGAAGGAACAGAGCGGCAGCGACCAGCAACGCGGGCAGTGACCAGGCCAGCAGGGTGGCGCGCCAGCTGTCGTCCATCAGTGGCATCAGTACCGGGAGGGTGATGCCGGCGCCGATGAACTCGCCCATCAGCATGCCGTTCATGTAGATAGCGGAGCCGATGGCCAGATGTTTGGGTTCGAGCCAGCGTGGCAGGAGTGCCGGCAGGGAGGGCTGCATCATGGCCACACCCAGGCCCATGACGGCACTCGCCAGCATAAGCGTGATGGTATCGGGTGACAGCCCGCGACCGGCGGAACCGATGACCATGATCACCATGGCCAGCGCCAGGGTATTGCGTGGGCCCATCCGTGCGATGGCCAGGGAACCGGGCATGGAACCGACAGCCAGCATCAATATTGGAAGAGTGGTGAGCGCACCGGTCAGAGCCTGGGACAGGCTGAGTTCGTCGCTGATGAACGGCGCCAGGGGAGGTGCAACCAATACCGGTATGCGCAGATAAACACCGGCCAGCCAAAGCAACACCGCCACCGGGAGCAGCTTGGCTGCCGGTGGCGGTGTTGTTGTGCCTGAAACGTCAGCCACTGGGGCCGGGCTTAGTTGTCGCCGGTGTCCGGGAGATAGGCGCCGTCTTCGTCGTGGACTTCACGGCCGGTGACGGGCGGGTTGAAGGCACAGATCAGTCGCATGTCTTCGGTGCCACCACGCAGCGTATGCGGGTCGTTCTTGTCCAGCGCGTAAAGCGTGCCATCGGAAATCTCGTGGGTTTCGCCAGTGGCCTTGTCGTAGATGCTGCCGTTACCGGCGACACAATATACAGCTTCAAGGTGATGCTTGTACCAGAGGTTCAGCTCGGCGCCCGCAGGGATGATGGTCTCGTGGAATGAAAAGCCCATGCCGTCTTTTTTCAGCAGCATGCGGCGGCTGGTCCAGCCCGGCCCTGATACTTCGCGCTCGGAGCCGATGATGTCCTGAACTCGTACAATTTTCATACTTATCCCTCGCTGTGTGATGGAGCAGCCTTACAGTATAAACATCCCCGTCAGGTTCGGTTCAACCGCCAATCGTCGTAGGCGTCCAGCGACTGCTCGATGGCGACTATAAAGGCTATCCTCATTTTGTCATCCAGGGCGCGCTTTTTCCGGCAACGTTCAAAGGCCTGATGGATGGTCCGGCGTTGCCTGCGGTCGAGTTGCTCAAGCCAATGGTCATCGGCAGGTTCAAGATCCAGCAGTTCCCGGCCGGCATGATTTCGGTGGCTGATATGCCACCAGTGATTAACGGCCCTTCCTAATACAACATAGCCGAATTGGCTGTCTTGTACAGGCCCGAAGGTGGCGGTCCTGAGCCCATTTTTCAGTACACCGGTATTGAGCACCGGCAGTGCCAGGCGGTCGCCGTAAAAATAGCTGCCTGCGGCACCGATCAGCCCGCCTACCAGGGCTCCGGCGCCCAGTGAATGGCCAAGGGTCAACGCATCCACCCCGGCCCCGCTCACGGCACCGGCCCCGAAGCCTGCGGTGGCCAGGTAGCGGCGGTTTACTCCCCAGGCTTTGTGGCTGTCTTCGCTGAACAGGTCGTGTTCACTGTGCCATTCCAGTTCCGCTTCCTGTCGTTGTACACGGTGATGCTCGTAGAGCTTCTCAATGGCAATTCGAAGGTGCTGTTCCCGTTTTCTCTGGTTGTCATACCAGCTTTTGCGCAACTGTGCGGCCAGGTCGTGATCGGAGATTTCGCTGGTCTGGAGTGTGGTCAGTGTCCGTTTTTCGCGGAAGGACATCATGTCTTCCAGGCTACGGGCGATGAGTGTGGCCGCTTGGGTGCGGCGTTGCCGTCTCTGCGCCGAGAGAAACGCCGTCGCGCTGTCCAGGGGCTGCTCCCAGTCCGGCTCAAGTTGCCCAAAGGCTCGCAACAGGCTGAGGTGTTGCTCGAAGGGCGCGCGAACCGCATCAAAGGTCCGGACAACCTGGAAAAACTGGCCGAGCGCCCTGGCCCAGGTGTCGCTGTAGTCGTCTTCACCAATACTGTTGATCAAGGCGAGGCTCGGCCGGCCGGTCCAGCGCAGGATGGTCATCTCCGCTTCATGCTGGGTGCTGTAGGGAACCGAACCGTCAACCACGTAGATGATGCCCGCGCCTTCAATGAGCGGTTGCAAGAGCTCGCATTCATCGACAAAGCCGTTGTCCTGGCGGTGTTGGACCACAAAGGCCTCGACGGTTTCGGCCCGGTCAGAGGCAGACACGCTGTGGGCTTCAAGCCATTCCAGGACACGCCGGGGGCGTTGGAACCCCGGCGTGTCCACCAGTGTGTACAGTGTCTTGCCATCGACAGCCAACGGATAGGCCTGATGTTTACGGGTGGTTCCAGGCTCCAGCGCGATGGCAATGGCGTCGTTCTGGGACAGCGTGGCCACAATGCTGGATTTGCCCTTGTTGGGGTGGCCGACCACGGCAAACACGGGGGCTTTCATTATTCGTCCTGGTCCTGCAGTGCGCGGTGCATAAGGATATCCGGCGGTGTTGTAATCGGCGTGCTGACCACCATCCTCTCATCCTCCGTACGCTCCGCAAACCGCAGCCACTGGCTGAGTTGATGGTCCGGTGGCGACTGGTCTGGTTGAGCTGCCATCGGTACCAGCGCAATGGTGGTCTGCCTTGGCCATGTTTCGCGGGCCTGTTGTAGAAAATCCGCAAGCTCGCCGGTGGGTGGTTCCCAACTGCGGGTGACGATAATGGCCGCGGGAGTGAGAGCACTGGTCAGTCGTTGGTTTGCCAGTTCGATGATGTGATGGTCGTGCTCGAGCGAGGCGCTACCGCCGGCGGCGAGGGGCTCCTGGTCTCCTGCGATGATGGTTTGCGGCAGCGCTGGCCTGCCGGCTTCCGCCCAGCGAATAATAGCCTGGGCCCTGGGGATAGGCTGCAATTTCGCAGACGTTGTCGTATCCGGTTGGTCGGCGGCGTCATTGTGGCGATTGCCCGTGTCCACGGTGGGTGTCTCCATGCGGTACTGGAGGGCGACCCAGCCATGATGGGCTCGGAGCGCCTTACGCGCGCGCATTTGGGGATGAACGATCGCCACCATCAGCAGAGCGAGCCGGGGCAGGACGACATAGATCATCCAGACCATTGCCACGAACGGCCACCAACTCCCCCAGAGGGCCGGATCGGTCGTTGTGGAAGACTGGCTGCGGAAGAACCGGGTGGCATCCACCAGTTCGCGGTCCGGCATCGCCGCAGGCCACAGATGCTGCCAGGGTGTGGCGATGGCGGATAGCATGCGGTAGTAGCTGTCGGTGCCGGTATTCAGGGTGGTGCTCCAGCCAAAGGCGAGATCCTGGATCACCACCAGTACCAGCAGGGTTATCAGTCCGGCGACACCAAACGCCAGTCCGCCGGTATGGGCGGCACGGGCCATTAACAGTGGTTGCAGTGTTCGCAGGGCGCCCGAGGGGCGTGCGACCGCAAACTTCCTCAGCAGCCAGCGCCAGGGCTGCCAGCCGGCAAAGGCCTGGACAGTGGTAACCACAGCGAGGATGCACTGGAGCAGCACGAAGGCCAGGATCACCGTCAGATTGATTCGCTGGCCACCGTCGTAGAACAGTAGCCCCAGCATGGCCAGCGTTCCGGCAACGAGCCCCGCCAGGGCAAAACCTGTGGTCACCCTTCGCCAGAATTTCAACGGGTCATCGGTCGGTCTACGGCGGGACAGGCGCCTGACATGTTCAAGCCACCGATCCGGACCCGGGCTGACGCCCTGGTTGTGGCAGTCCAGGGCAAAACGGCGATCCCGCCGGTGCAGGAACACCGGGTTCTGGTCGCGGTCGCGCTGAACCTGATTGTCGAACTCCAGTAATCGTCGAATGGCGCTGTCTGGCATCGAGTATCCTGATCGACTGGGCGGTGAGAGCCGCCGCGGAATGCTAGGATAAGGGTCTAGGATGATAAGGGTATCCCATAAACCGGTGTCGGACCTACCATGACCAACCACCTCATGAACCTTCGTCACGTCCCCGACGACGAGGCGGACGAAATACGCGAGCTGTTCGAGACGCACAACGTGTCCTACTACGAGACGCCTCCCAGTCGCTGGGGTATCAGCATGGGTGGATTCTGGGTCCACGACAATGAGGAGGCCCAACGAGCCCGGGAATTGCTGCAAACCTACCAGCAGGAGCGCCTGCAGCGTCAGCGTGACGCTTACGAGGAGGATCTGGCGGCGGGCCGGGTCGGCGGATTCTGGCATCGGCTTCGCCGCAAGCCGGTGACGACCCTGGCGGCTTGCCTGGCCATCGTTGTCATCCTGGCATTAACAATTGCTCCGTTTGTGACTCTTTAGTCACTCCGGCCGCTTTTCCGTGTGCCGGATCAGGAAGTCTGTGGCTTTCTCAACAGCATTGCCGGCCGTCAGGAAACTGGTGATGTGGCCTCGCAGGTGCATCAGGTAAAGCTCACTCTCAACGTGATGCTCCGCAAGGCGTGCCCGAAAATCCCGCGCCTGATCCGCAGGCACCAGCATATCCTGGGCGCCATGGAACAGGAAAAACGGAGGCGTGCCGGCGGTAATGTGGGTGATCGGCGAGGCGGCCTCATAAACACCCGGAATGTCCTGCAGATCACCGCCCAGGAACTGACGGATCAGCTTTCCGGACCCGAAGGTTCGCAGGTCGGCTGGCAAGCCACCGGCAACAACAGCCACCGGCCGCGCGTCCGCGCCTCCGTGTGGTTGGTTCAACGGGTGTTGGCTTTCGGCAATCACGGCCAACAAGCTGACCAGGTGAGCGCCGGAAGAAAAGCCAAATGCACTGATCGCATTCCGGTCCAGGTTGTAGGCTCCCGCCCTGGCATGAAGCCAGTTCATGGCTATCTGAAGATCGTGGAGTTGCGCCGGGAAGGTGTGTTCAGGTGCAAACCGATAATCAATGTTCATCACGGCAAAGCCCCGGCCGGCCAGGTGCTCTGCGATCCATGTCATGTCCTTCCGCGAACGCCGTTCCCAACCACCGCCATGCACCAGGAGTACTGCAGGTGCGGGGTCGGGGCTGTCTGGCAGATAAAGATCCGCCTGGAGCTCCTGAGGCCAGTTGTCCGGGGAATAGGTGATGCCAGTTGTGGTGCGAAAGCCGGTATCGGGTACCGACACCGTTTCCGCTGGCGCGTTCAGGTGTGAGGCGCAGGCAGATAGCAAGGTGCTGGCGGCCAATGCCAGCAGGCGGTTGATGTGCATGGACTCTCCGTTCATCCGGGCGGAAACGAAGACTTATACGTCTCGAATATGACCACGGATGCATTGTGCGGTGCTCAGCGCTGTCCTGAAAACGGGACACTGTCCTGGCTTCAGGACAATGTCGCGAGACGGCCCGTAGAGGGCATTTCCGCCCACCTCCCCCTCTAACCACTGTCCGGAAATCCGGAAATAGTGCTTGAGAATTAGAGCAATTCAAAGAAAAAGCAATGAAAATCAACGTCCTGCTGTATTGGCACAGGATACGCATGGCCCCTGTCATGGTACCCGGCTTCGTTCGTGTACGCCGGGTTCTCATGTCTAACAAAAACAACAGGGAACAACCTATGAAAACGCTATTTCAGTACACGCTGATTGGTGCGGTGGCTCTGACGGGTACCGCCTGCAACGACAGCAGCAAGAAACCGTTCAACCAACTCCCGGGATTCATCCAGGGAGAGGTCCATTCCACCCAGTATGATGGCGTCACCGATGATCTCCTGACCGGTGGCCTTGGCGCCAGCGGCCTGGCCAGTGCAACGGCACCGGCCTTTGATGATCCGCTCAACCCCACGCCTGAAGAACTCCGGACGCTGGCCATCTACAACAACTATCGGGCTCTTGTGGACACCGTGCCCGGTGGTGGTTACGGCGAATTCTTTGGTCCCCAGGTCGATAGCAGTGGTGAGGGGCTGATTGCGGGTAATGAATACCTGGCTTACATGACGGTTAATGGCAGTGATGTGCCGGTGACCGTGATGGTCCAGGTTCCGGCCAGTTTCGACCCCGAGCAGGCCTGTATGGTAACGGCGCCCTCGTCCGGCTCCCGCGGCATTTACGGCGCGATCGGCACCGCCGGCGAATGGGGCCTGAAGAAAGGCTGCGCCGTGGTCTACACCGACAAGGGCACGGGAACCGGTTCCCACAACCTGGCCACCAACTCTGCCCAGCGTATCGACGGTACTCTTACCCAGGCGGATGAGCCGGTGCAGTTCCGGGCCGATCTGGATGCCCAGGCGCGGGCTGATTTTGATGCCGCCTGGCCGGACCGTTTCGCCTACAAGCACGCTCACTCCAAGGCCAACCCCGAGGCTGACTGGGGGCGGCATGTACTGCAGTCGATTGAATTCGGCTTCTATGTGCTGAACGAGGAATTCGGGCAGGAAACCGGAAATGGTCGCAAAGTGATCAAGGTGAAGCCGAAGGATACCCTGGTGATTGCGTCCAGCGTTTCCAACGGCGGTGGGGCTTCGGTCCGTGCCGCTGAGCTTGACGATAAGGGGCTGATCGACGGGGTGGCGGTGTCGGAGCCCAACGTCAATCCGCAGGTGGATACCAGCTTTACCATCCGCCAGGGCAGTGGCCCCGAACTGGCCGAACACAGCCGCAGCCTGCTGGATTACACCACGGCGCTGGCGGTGTATCAGGGTTGCGCGAACATTGCACCGGAAGTGCGTGATGTGGCGCCACTGAACGCCACATTCAACAACTTCACGATTGCGGAGAACATCTGTAACTCGCTGGCCAACAAGGGCCTGGTGACAGGCGCTACCACCGACGACCGCGCCTCCGATGCGCTGCGCATCCTGGAAGAGGAAGTGGGTATCCAGCCGGAGCAGAACCTGCTGGCACCGGTTCATTTCGGGCTGGCGGTTGCCCAGAGCATCTCCACCACCTATGCCAACGCCTACGGTCAGGCCGGTGTTGAGGACAGGTTGTGTGATATCAGCCTGGCGGCTACGGGGGCTGGCGGAGCGGTCACGCCGATCACTGCGGCGCAGGAAGCAGCGCTGTTCTCCGCGAGTAACGGTATTCCCCCCAGTGCCGGGGTGAATCTGGTTTACGACGGTGCCGAAGGTCAGCCCACCAATCTGGGTGCCAGTGCATCGCCCAGCACCAGTCAGCAGGATTACGGTCTGGATGCTCTGCTGTGTCTGAGAAGCCTTGCCCTGGGCACCGATGCCGTGACCGGAAGCCCGCTGTCGGGTGATGCCGCGGAATGGTCAGAGCGTATTGCTGATGGCGTTGAGCAAATTCGCGCGTCTGGCAACCTGCGGGGCAAGCCAACGGTCTTTGTGACCGGTCGTGCCGACGCCATCCTGCCCATCAACCACACCTCGCGGCCCTATTTCGGGCTGAACCAGCGGGTTGAGGGCAGCAACAGCAAGCTGAGGTATTACGAGATTCTCAATGCCCATCACCTGGATGTCCTCAACGGCTTCCCGGGTATTGCGGATCGGTATGTGCCGCTGCATCACTACTTCTTCCAGGCCCTGGATCTGGTGTGGGCGAACCTTGCCGACAAGCAGGCCTTGCCGCCCAGTCAGGTGGTCAGAACAGTACCGCGTGGCGATATGGCCACCCCTCTGTCTGAGGCTAACCTGACCCCGATCGATCCTGCCCCGGATGCCGGCGACCGCATCGTGTTCGCTGACGATCAGGTACAGATTCCAGACTGACACACCTGTCGGTCGGCCCGGGCAGGTTCCGGGCCGGCATTGTTTGCCCCTGTTCCGGGGGCGCCATATACTTCCGTCTCTGCACCCGGTTCGCCGGGTGCTCTGGATATTGCCATGAATAACATCCAACCCGGTGGTACAGGGTACATGACAGAGCTGTTTACCGAGAATAACAAGAGTGGCCTGACCAGGGATCTGATCGAGGCACTGTTTCCCATGTTTGAGGAAGCCAGTGCCGGCGCGATTGCGGTTGATCACCAAAGCCGTATTACCTGGATCAACAACAGTTATGCCCATCTGCTCGGGTTGGAAGACCCCAGGGCCGTCATCGGTAAACCTGTTCGCCAGGTGATCCCCCAGAGCCGCATGCCGGAAGTGGTGGAAACCGGTAAACCCTTGCTGCTCGATATCATGGAGCACAGCAAGCAACAACTGGTGGTGACCCGGCTGCCGTTTTATGACGACGAAGGGCGCATCATGGGGGCGGTGGCGTTTGTGCTGTATGACGACCTGCAACCGCTGACGCCGTTGGTGGCCAAGTACCGTCGCCTGCACCAGGATCTGGCCGCAGCCCGCAAGGCGCTGGCGAAGAAAGCGCGTGGCACTCGCTACAACCTCGCCGACTTTGTGGGGGCCAGTCCCGCAGCGCTGGAGGTGAAGCGCCGGGCCCGATTGGCGGCCGGTCGTGACATGCCGGTGTTGTTGTTGGGAGAAACCGGCACAGGCAAGGAGGTGCTGGCGCAGGCCATTCATTCCGTTTCAACCCGTGCCGAAAAACCTTTCGTGGGCGTGAACGTTGCGGCTATTCCAGACAACCTGCTGGAAGCTGAATTTTTCGGCGTGGCACCCGGAGCCTACACCGGGGCGGATCGCCGCACCCGGGAAGGCAAGTTCCAGCTCGCCAACGGCGGCACCCTGTTTCTGGATGAAGTCGGGGATATGCCACTGCCGTTGCAGGCAAAACTGCTGCGGGCGTTGCAGGAAGGTGAGATTGAGCCTCTGGGCTCCAACAAGGTGGCCTCGGTGGATGTGCGGGTCATTGCCGCGACCAGTCGCAACCTGGAGGCGATGATTGCCGAAGGTGAGTTCCGGTCGGACCTGTATTACCGGCTGAACGTGCTGGAAATCCCTATTCCTCCGTTGCGGGACCGCCTGGCCGATCTGGGCGTGCTGTGTGAGGCCCTGCTGGGTGAAATCTGCGACGGTCTGGAGATGCGGGGTGAAATCACCGACGCTGGTGTGGCAGCTTTGGGCGGTTACGACTGGCCCGGTAATATCCGTGAGCTGCGCAATGTGCTGGAGCGGGCCCTGACCATGGGTGAAGACGGTGGTCTGCTGGACGCCGATGCCATTTTCAAGGTGTTGCCCCGCAATGGCAACCGGCCAGCCTCATCGCTGGTGCCACAGCCAGTGCGTCCACTGGCTAAAACCCTGGCCGATGCCGAAGCCCAGGCAATTGAAGAAGCGTTGGTCGCCAGTCGTGGTAATCGTACCCGGGCAGCCAAACTGCTGGGTATTTCGCGTTCGGTGCTTTACGAAAAACTCGCCAAGATGTCCTGAAATCAGGACACCTGTCCTGTTATCCGTACAAACCCCTACGACGGATGTCTATATGCGTCCGGTTTTCCGGACTGTCTGTCATGTGCGATGTCTTTCCTCGTTTTTATCTGTTTGATAAATAACAAAATATTGTGATTGGCACAGTGCCTGCTATATCCCGGATGCAGGACGTCAGAACAACGCAGAAAACAAGACTGGCGCTATCGTTGGACCCAAAACACATCTTGTCTGTCTCGTTTCCTGCGATGTCTGACTACACTCAGATAAGGCCCGTCGGGAACGTTCCTGTTTGGCCGAATACAACAACAATGCTAGGAGACTTGCCAATGAAACTCTTCAAGGCACTTACCGGTATCGCCGGTGCGATCGCCCTGACTACCGGATCGGCGTTCGCAGATGACCTGCGCTGGAAAATGCCGGTCGCCTTCGCCACTAACCTGCCCGGCCTGGGGTCACCTGCTGCCTGGGTCGCCGACAACCTCAATACCGCTTCCGATGGCAGCATCCAGGTTCGGGTCTACGAGCCCGGCAAGCTGGTACCTGCGTTCGATATTCTGCAGTCGGTTTCCGATGGCAAGGTATCCGCCGGCTACACCTGGATTGGTTACGACCAGGGCAAGGTGCCAGCGATTCCCTTGTTTGCCGCTGTTCCGTTCGGCATGAAGCCACCCGCCTATATCGGCTGGTATTACTTCGGCGGTGGGCATGAAATGCTGCAGGAAACCTATGCCAATAAAGGCTTCGATGTACACGCACAACTGTGCGGCATCATTGGGCCTGAAACAGCGGGTTGGTACTCCAAGCCCATCGAAACACTGGAAGACTACAAAGGCCTGAAGATCCGCTTCGCCGGCCTGGGTGGCAAGGTTCTGGAGAAGCTTGGCGCGTCCGTCACCATGATGCCCGGCGGCGAGCTTTACCAGGCACTGGAGAAAGGCACCATTGATGCCACCGAATTCTCCATGCCCGCCATCGACCAGATTCTCGGCTTCAATCAGGTGGTCAAGTACAACCTGTTCCCGGGCTGGCACCAGCAGTTCACGGCTCAGTATATGCTGATCAACAAGGATGAGTGGGCTCGTGCGACTGACGCCCAGAAGGCGCTGGTTGAGGCTTCTTGCACCGCAGCGACCACGCGTGGTCTCGCAGAAGGCGAGTACAAGAACGGCAAGGTTCTGGCCGAGTTCCAGGACAAGGGCGTTCAGGCCGATCAGATCCCCCGCGACGTTCTGCTCAAGCTGAAGGAAGTAACTCAGGAAGTGCTCGAAGAAGAAGCCTCCAAGGATGCTGACTTCAAGCGCGTCTATGAAAGCCAGCAGGAGTTCATGGAATCCTACAAGGTGTGGGACACCCGCGCCTATGTTCCGGCGGACCTGTAAGGTTCGGGGCTGACCCCGAGATGCCGACCAGAGTGTCGGTATTCTCTGATTAAGTCTGGATGGCCCTTCGGGGCCATCCTTGTTTCACGGCAGGCTTTCTGAACGAGGAACTGTTGTATGACAGTGTCTGATAAAGGCTCACCGCCCGATGTGCATGCATCGGCGTCGGACGCCGGTCAATTTATTCATCATCACACGGAATTCCCGACGACCTGGCTCAGCCAGTTTATGGACGGTGTAATTTCCGCAATAGGCAAGAGTGCTTCCTGGCTCTGGATCGTGGTCACCGGCGTGATCATCTATGCAGTGGTAGGTCGCTATGCCTTTGGCATGGGTTCGGTCACTCTGGAAGAAGTCCAATGGCATCTGGCCGGTGCAGGCTGGTTATTGGGGTTGGGCTATACCCTGGTGACGGATGACCATGTCAGAGTCGATGTGATCCATGAGCGCCTGTCTCTCAGGGGCCAGGCCTGGATCGAACTGCTCGGACTTGTATTCCTGCTGTTACCGTTTCTCGGGCTGGCAGTTTACGAAATGATCCCCTATGCCTTCAGTTCCTGGGCCCAGGGCGAGACCAGCCAAGCGCCTGCCGGGCTTCCTTATCGCTGGATTCTCAAGAGTATCCTGGCACTGTCTTTTGTTCTTCTGATTCTGGCAGCGCTATCCCGTCTGCTGAAAGTCACTGCTCTGCTTTTCGGTTTTCCGAAGCCAATTCGGATCGAGTCCGGGGATAACAATAAAGAGGATGCGTCCTGATGGAGCTTGAAACCCTTTTCGTAATCGGCATGTTCCTGACATTTGGAGCATTGTTGATGACCGGTTTTCCGGTTGCATGGGTGTTGGGTGGCACCGCAGTTATCTGGACCGTTGTCGGTGTAATCGCCGTCGAGAATTTTGGAGCAAATCTGTGGTTTGACTATTCCTCCTCCATGGGGCTCGTGCCCGAGCGGATATGGAAGGTTGTAAACAGCGAGACTCTTGTTGCTCTGCCCATGTTTATTTTCATGGGCATCATGCTTGACCAGTCCGGGGTGGCTGAGCGTTTGATGAACAGTATGGTCAAACTGTTTGGCGCTGTTCGCGGCGGCTATGCGGTAACCGTGATTGTTATCGGCGTACTGCTGGCCGCGACCACGGGTATCATCGGTGCGTCCGTTGTGCTGCTGGGCATGCTATCCCTGCCCGTGATGATGGAGAACAAGTACGACAAGGGATTTGCTGTGGGGACGGCCTGTGCGACTGGAACCCTGGGCATCCTGATTCCTCCGTCCATCATGCTGGTATTGATGGCGGATCGGCTGGCGGTTCCTGACGCGTCAGTTGGCGATCTGTTTATGGGTGCGTTCTTTCCTGGCCTTATGCTGGGGGCCATGTACGTGGCCTACGCCATTATCCGCCCAATGCTGCAACCGCACATTGCGCCGGTGCCCGAGGGTACTGAGAAAGTGACCTGGGGCATCGTCTGGGAAGTGGCAAAGGCCGTTGTGCCGACAGCCGCGTTAATTCTGGGCGTGCTGGGTTCTATCTTTGCCGGAATCGCAACACCAACGGAAGCCTCCGGTGTTGGCGCATTGGGCGCTTTGCTGTTGGCGCTGATGTCGGGTCGCCTGAGCATGAAAGTGCTCAACTCTTCCATGCAGCAGACAACCCGCACGGCGGCGTTCATTTTTGCCATTTTCCTGGGTGCCACGGCGTTCTCTGTCGTCCTCCGGGGGCTGGGTGGTGACCAGGTTATCGAGGACGCTCTGCTGGGACTGCCTTTCGGCCCCTATGGCGTGATTCTTACCATCCTGTTTGGTGTCTTTCTGCTCGGCTTCTTCCTGGATTGGGTCGAGATCACCCTGATCATCCTGCCGTTGGTGGCACCGGTGGTTCAGCAACTGGGCTTTGATCTGGTGTGGTTCACCATCCTCTTCGCCATGTGCCTGCAGACGTCGTTCCTGACGCCACCTGTCGGCTTTGCACTGTTCTACATCAAGGGTGTGGCACCGCCGGAAATCAAGGTGACCGACATCTACAAGGGCGTCATACCCTTCATCATTATTCAGCTGGTGGCTCTGGCGATTGTCTTCCTGGTGCCCGAAATCGCGACCTGGCTGCCTAGCGTGGCTTACGACTAAGGAGAGAGAAACATGCGTCTAGAAAACCGGATAGCCCTGATCACCGGGGCGGGGCGCGGAATTGGCCGGGCCATAGCCGAACATTATGGCCGTGAGGGCGCCCGGGTGGCCGTGGCCGACCTCACCCTGGAAAGCGCCCAGGACGCCGTTGATTCCATTGAAAAGGCAGGGGGCACCGCCATGGCCCTGGCCATGGACGTTACGGATGAGAAGGCGGTTGACCAAGGCGTGGCCGCCATCGTGGAAAAATGGGGTGGCCTCGACGTGGCCCTGGCCAACGCCGGTATCCAGCATATCGACCCATTGCATAAACTGGCCTTTGCCGACTGGCGTAAAGTGATGAATGTTCATCTGGACGGGGCGTTTCTGGTAACGCGAGCAGCCCTCAAACAGATGTACGCCAGTGGGGGCGGGACCATGTTGTATATGGGGTCTGTCCACTCCCTGGAAGCGTCTCCCCTCAAGGCGCCCTACGTGGCGGCGAAGCACGGCATGCTGGGCCTGTGCCGGGCGGTGGCGAAAGAGGGTGCCGAGCATGGTGTGAGTAGTAACATCATCTGCCCCGGTTTTGTCAGAACGCCCTTGGTGGACAAGCAGATCCCGGAGCAGGCCAAGGAGCTGGGCATTTCCGAAGAAGAGGTCATCAGTAAGGTTATGCTGAAGAATACCGTCGATGGCAAATTCACCACCCTGGAAGACGTCGCCGAGCTGGCAGTGCACCTGGCGGCCTTCCCCTCGGCGGCACTGACTGGCCAATCCATTGTGGTCAGTCACGGCTGGCATATGCAGTAAGCAACAGGAGAGACGGATGAGCAACACAGAACAATCACCAGTGGTCTGGTCTCCTTCGCAGGACACACTGAAACACTGCCAGATGGGCCAGTTCCAGGGTTGGCTGGAGCAACAGGGTTTCGGCCCGTTTGCCGATTACCACGCCCTCCACCGGTGGTCCATTGAGAACCTAGAGACCTTCTGGCAAAAGGTATGGGACTACTGTGGCCTGGTATGCGACACGCCAGCCGATGCGGTTCTGGGCAAACGTGATATGCCCGGCGCGGAGTGGTTCCCAGGTATGAAACTCAACTTTGCGGCCAACCTGCTGCGGTTGGCGGAAGGCGACCACGCCGAGCGCGAAGCGGTTGTGGCCTACTGCGAAACCCGCCCGGTACTGCGCCGCACCTACGCTGAATTGAAAGCGGACACCGGTGCCCTGGAAGCCTTCCTGCGCAACAAAGGGATTCGACAGGGTGACCGCGTGGCCGGTGTGGTCACCAATGGTTATGAGGCCCTTGTGGGTATGTTGGCGGCCACCAGCCTGGGCGCCGTCTGGAGTTCCGCGTCACCGGATTTCGGCGTGGGCGCCATCCTTGATCGCTTCGGCCAGATTGAGCCGGCAGCGCTGATCGTGGTCAACGGCTACGGCTATGGCGGCAAGGTCTTCAACCGCCAGGATGACTTCGCCGGCCTGATTGACGGCCTGCCCAGCCTGCGCTGCGTTGTCAGCATCGAACAGCTGCCAGGCGAACCCGCCGTCGCTGGCGACAAGGTTACCCACTGGGACGAGGCCCTTGCCGAGGGACAGGGCCAGGCGCCCTCCTTCACACCGTTGCCACCGGAGCACCCGGTGTACATCCTCTATTCCTCCGGCACCACCGGCAAACCCAAGTGCATCGTGCATGGCAACGCTGGCCTGCTGGTCAACCACGCCAAAGAACTGATGCTCCATGGCGATGTCGGCCCCGACGACCGCTTCCTGTACTTCACCACCTGCGGCTGGATGATGTGGAACTGGCAGGCGTCTGCCCTGCTGACTGGCGCGGCCGTCATCACGGTCGACGGCTCACCTGGCTACCCGGACCTGAACTATCTATGGCAGGTGGTGGCCGACGAGAAAGTCACCCATTACGGCACCAGCGCACGGTTCATCGCCGGCTGTCGCAAGGCTGAACTGGCCCCGGCGAAAAACCTGGACCTGACGGCCTTGAGAGTCGTCTTCTCCACTGGCTCACCCCTGTTGCCGGAAGACTATGACTGGATCTACAGCGACGGCGCCCCCAACGTATTGCTGGGCTCCATCGCCGGCGGCACCGACATCTGCGGCTGCTTCGTGGGCTCCACACCGCTGTTGCCGGTGCGCCGTGGCGAAATCCAGTGCCGCTTCCTGGGCGTTGACGCCGTGGCCTACGGCGACGACGGCCAGCCCGTCAGTGGCGGTCGAGGCGAACTCGTCTGCCGGCAGCCGCTGCCTTCCATGCCCGTCGCCTTCTGGGACGACCCCGGCAACGAGCGCTATAAAGACGCCTACTTCAACACCTTCCCGGATGTCTGGGCCCACGGCGACTTCATCGAATTCACCGAACACGGCGGCGCCGTCATCTACGGCCGTTCAGATGCCACCCTTAACCCGGGCGGTGTGAGAATCGGTACCGCTGAGATCTACCGCCAGGTGGAAACCGTGGCGGAAGTCAAAGACAGCCTGGTTGTTGGTCGTCAGATCGAAGGTGACGTGGAAGTGGTCTTGCTGGTGGTCCCGGCAGAGGGCCAGGCCCTCACCGACGACCTTCAGAAAAACCTCAAAACCCGCATCCGCCAGGGCGCAAGCCCGCGCCACGTACCGAAACACATCATCCAGGTGCCGGATATTCCCTACACGCGCAGCGGCAAGAAAGTAGAGCTGGCGGTGGCGCGCCTGATCAACGGTTCCAACAAAGCCGACAACCGGGATGCTCTTGGCAATCCGGAGGCGTTGGACCGGATTCGGGAATGCCTAGACGAGGCGGGGTTGTTGCCGAAGGGGTGAGTTAGCTCGTAGGTCGTATAGAGCGTAGCGAAATGCGACGGGGGCTGATGTTTGAGCCTTGTTGTTGGATTACGGCTTCGCCTAATCCGACCTACGGTGGCTGCTGTAACCGGCGGGCATGCATGAAATTTGCCGAGCGCTGGGGGTAGGGGCAACCAAAACTGTGCGGAGCCATGGATGGCGGAGCCCAAGCGCCACAGGGATGTGCTTGAGCGTGTTTTGGTTGCCCCTACCCCCAGCGCGATACTCCCAAACCTAAATGTCCGAAAGTTTCGTAAATTCCTGCCTTTTCATCACCCTGTAACGGCTTTTAGCGAACTTTTAGTCGGTTCTTATACTAAGATCGTAACCAGAATTGGCAAAAAAATGCTATCTTAGTAGGTCTATCAAAAGTTCCCGAATCAGTCATCGCTCAAGCCAGACGTTCACAAGACGGCTGACCCTGCGGTGACCGTCCTGAACTCACCCATCAGCCTGAGGACGAAAATGACATCATCCAAAGCCAAGATCATTTACACACTGACCGATGAGGCCCCCGCCCTCGCGACACGGTCACTTCTTCCCATCCTCGAAACTTACGCCAAGCCCGCAGGCATCGAGTTCGGCACCAGCGACATCTCGCTTGCTGCCCGTATTCTCGCGCTCTTCCCTGATTACCTGGAAGAGAAGCAACAAGTCCCGGATGACCTCAAAGAGCTGGGTGACTACACCAAGGACCCGGAAGCCAACATCATCAAGCTTCCCAACATCAGTGCCTCAATTCCCCAGCTGCGGGCTGCCATCAAGGAGCTTAACGACCAGGGTTACAAGGTTCCCGAGTACAAGGAACACCCTGAGTCAGACGAAGAGAAAGAAATCCACGCCCGCTACTCCAAAGTCCTGGGCAGCGCGGTAAACCCGGTCCTGCGTGAAGGCAACTCCGACCGTCGTGCTCCGACCGCCGTCAAGGCCTTTGCCCGTAAACATCCCCACACCATGGGCGAGTGGAGCCCGGCGTCACGCACTCACGTGGCCCACATGCGCGGTGGTGATTTCTACTCCAACGAACAGTCACTGACACTGGACAAGGCCACCAACGCCCGCATCGTCTTCGAGAACGCCAAAGGTAAGCAGACCGTTCTCAAGAGTGAGCTGGCACTGCAGGAAGGCGAAGTGCTGGACGGCATGTTCATGAGCTGCAAGGCGCTGCGCAAGTTCTTTGATGATTGCATTGAAGACTGCGAAAAAACCGGTGTGATGTTCTCCCTGCACGTCAAAGCCACGATGATGAAGATCTCCCACCCGATCGTCTTCGGTCACGCGGTAAAGATCTTCTACAAGGAGCTGTTCGACAAGTATGGCGAACTGTTTGACGAACTGGGCGTGAACCCCAACAACGGTCTTTCCAGTGTGACGGACAAGATCAAGCAACTGCCGGAGTCCAAGCAGGAGCAGATCCTTGAAGACCTGCACGCCTGCTATGAGCATCGTCCGGAAATTGCCATGGTAGATTCCGTCAAGGGCATCACCAACCTGCACGTACCCAGCGACGTCATCGTTGATGCCTCCATGCCGGCAATGATCCGTAACTCCGGCAAGATGTGGGCCCGGGACAACAAGCTCAAGGACACCAAAGCGGTGATGCCTGAAAGCACCTACGCCACCATCTATCAGGAAGTGATCAACTTCTGCAAGACCCATGGCGCGTTTGATCCCACCACCATGGGCACGGTGCCGAACGTTGGTCTGATGGCGCAGAAGGCCGAGGAATACGGTTCCCACGACAAGACCTTTGAAATCAAGGAAGACGGGGTTGTTCGCGTTATTGCTGAAGACGGCGCCGTACTGACTGAGCACAAAGTCGAGAAGGGCGACATCTGGCGTGCCTGCCAGACCAAGGACCTGCCGATCCGTGATTGGGTCAAGCTGGCCGTTAACCGTGCCCGTGCCACCGGCATGCCCGCCCTGTTCTGGCTCGACGATGAGCGCCCGCACGACGCTGAGCTGATCAAGAAAGTCGAAATGTACCTCAAGGAGCACGATACCGACGGCCTGGATATCCTCATCAAGTCGCCAGTACGTGCCATTCGCTGGACCATGGAGCGACTGATTCGTGGTCTGGATACCATCTCGGTCACCGGTAACGTCCTGCGCGACTACCTCACCGACCTGTTCCCGATCCTGGAGCTGGGCACCAGTGCCAAGATGCTGTCCATCGTGCCCCTGCTCAACGGCGGCGGCCTTTACGAGACCGGTGCTGGCGGTTCCGCGCCGAAGCACGTTCAGCAACTGCTGCAGGAAAATCACCTACGCTGGGACTCGCTGGGTGAGTTCCTGGCGACGGCTGTTTCCCTGGAAGAACTGGGTGAGAAGCAGAACAACGAACGTGCGCGCCTGCTGGGCCTGACCCTGGACAAGGCCACCGAGCGCCTGCTGGAGAACAACCAGTCACCGTCGCGCAACACCGGTGAACTGGACAACCGTGGCAGCCACTTCCATCTTGCCCGTTACTGGGCAGAGGAACTGGCCAACCAGGATGACGACAAGGATCTGAAGGACTTCTTCGCGAAGCTGTCGAAGCAATTGGAAGACAGCAAGGACAAAATCCTGGAAGAAATGAGTGTGATCCAGGGCCATCCGGCCGATATCGGTGGTTACTATCACCCACCGGCCGAGAACGTCTGCAAGATCATGCAGCCCAGTGAGACCTTCAATCGCATTCTCGAAGAGGCTCGCGCTCAGGTAAAGTAAGTCTATAAAGCCTGGCAAAACCCGGACGGTGGAAGCACCCTCCGGGTTTTTTTATGCCTCATCAATTGCAATATTCGCTCGACGGCGGCGCCGTCTGTGTCTATTTTCAGGGTGTCATGCCTTCGATTTGGGCCCGAGGTGTTCACACCAACAGGGAAGCAGCCGGAACCCGGGGAAACTGTTTAGATGGAGAAACTTCAAGGCCGTCCTACGCCGCTGCGACGTTCGTTGTGGGTTGTTGGAACCTACTTGCTGGTGGGATGGTTGTGGATTACGTTTTCCGACTATCTGGTGCAGCAATGGTTTCCCGATCCGGACGTAGTTAGCAGGATACAAACCTACAAGGGCGCGCTTTTCGTCCTGGTGACCGGGCTCGCACTTTTCCTGTTGTTGATTCGACAGTTCACCAATGACCGGAAGTTGTTGTCGCTCTACCGCCATCAGCGCAAGGAAAATCGGGAACTGAGCCAGTTCCGTGAAAGCGTGATTGAGCGCGCCAATGTCTGGATCAACGTGTTGGATCCGGAGGGCCGGGTGGTACTCTGGAACAAGGCCGCGGAAGACATCAGCGGCTATCCCAGGGAGGCAGTGATCGGGTCCGATGAGATCTGGCAGCTGCTGTATCCCGATGAGGAAAACAGGGCCAGAATCCGTGAGAGGGCGAACGAAATTCTCCGCGATGAGGGCGAGGTTGTCGGTTACGAAACCTGGATAACCACCCGCGATGGACGTGAGAGACAGCTGTCCTGGAACTCGCGCAGCCTGCGGAATGAAACGGGTGAACTCGCAGGGTCAATCGCTATCGGACAGGATATTACCGATATTCGCCAGGCGGAGACTATGGCCCGTCAGCGTGAGCGCCAGTTAGCCACCATACTGGATAGCCTGCCCGGCATGGCCTACCGCTGCCTATACGATGAGCACTGGACCTTGATATCCGCCTCCAAAGGCTGTCGTCAGCTGACCGGCTACGAGCCGGATGAACTGATCAACAACAAAGTGATCAGTTTTGCCGAGCTGATCGCAGAAGGCATCGATGAGGCGACGCTGCAAGCAGTGGACCTGGCCGTCGGCAATGCGGAGCTGTTTTCCATCGAGTATTCCCTTGTTCGCAAGGATGGAACTCGGATCTGGGTCTGGGAATGCGGCCGCAGTGTCGAAGGTGAGGGTGAGCTGGTGCTTGAGGGGATTGTGCTGGATATCTCTGACCGTAAAGCACTTGAAAACGAGTTGTCCGAGATGGCGGCCCGGGACCCGCTGACAGGGTTGCTGAATCGTCGGGAGATGGCCCGGTTGCTGGATGAGGAAATTGTCCGTGCCACGCGCTATGGTCGAAACCTGGCGTTGCTCTGGGTCGACTTTGACCATTTCAAGCACATCAATGACTTGTACGGGCACGCCGCTGGCGATTCCGTGCTGAAGGCGGTTAGCGCATTGCTGGCAGAGAGCGTGCGGAGTGTGGATAGTGTCGGTCGGTTTGGCGGCGAAGAGTTTGTTATCCTGTTGCCGGAAATGGACTATCGCGAGGCTCTGGATACCGCAGAGCGACTGCGCCGACTGGTGAGTGATGCCCCACAGTCTCTGGGGAGTGGCAACACGGTCGCACTGACCGTCAGTATCGGCGTTTCCGTATTTCCCGACCATGGTGAAAGCGCCGATACCCTGTGCGCGGCAGCCGACAGGGCCATGTATCAGGCCAAGGCCGATGGCCGCAATCAGGTGGTACTGGCACCCTTGACCGAGGAAGCCCATAATCCCTGAAGACGATGTGCTGGATGAGTTGACGCAGCCAGGCCCGCTATCCGGCCAATGTGCCGGGTGATATCCAGCGTCAGGATGTGCGAAAAGACAGTCTCCGGAATCAAAGGTCAAGCGATGAACCGAATTGCCCGCCGTGCGCTCCACACCTCCGCCGTTCCCACTGACCTGGCGTCAGTAACCCACCGCGATGAGGCTGGCGAGAAACCGGAGCTGGCCGGAGTGAGCCCCGAGGTTGTCGAGGCCATCTGGCACAGCGTTGAGCGGTTGTACCGAACCGGAGTGCATCCGGGCATACAGCTGTCGGTCAGGCACCGGGGCGAACAGATCCTGCATCGAGCCATCGGCCATGCCAGTGGCAACGGGCCCCATGACGCCGTGGACGCGCTGAAGGTGCCGATGACCACCGAGACACCCATTTGCTATTTCTCCGCCTCCAAGGCAGTCACGGCCCTGCTAATCCACATCCTGGCGGAACAGGGACTGGTCAATCTGATGGACCCGGTGTCGTATTACTGCCCGGAGTTTGCGGGGGGTGGTAAGCGCACCATTACCATTCACCAGGTGTTGTCCCACCGTGGCGGCATTCCGGCGATTCCCCGGGAAACCCCCATTGATGTGCTCTGGGACAGGGACGAAATCTGGCGCCTGCTGTGTGAAGCGAAGCCGGTGGAGGTGGATGGTGCCAAAGTGGCGTACCACGCCATCACCGGGGGCTTTGTGTTGCAGCGGGTACTGGAGAAAGTGACCGGCGATACCATTGAGGCGTATATCGACCGACACCTCCGCAAGCCCATGGGTATGAAGTGGTTTACCTATGGGATTGCACCCGCAGACGTGGATAAGCTGGCCGGCAACTATGCCACCGGCCCAACGCCGCGCTTTCCGGTATCCTGGATTGTGAACCGGGCGCTGGGAGGCGATATACGCACCGTGGAACGAGTCTCCAATGATCCCCGCTTCCAGGAGGCGGTTATCCCTGCAGGCAACCTGTGTGGCACCGCCGAGGAAATGGGGCGTTTCTTTCAGATGATGCTCAATGGCGGGGTCTGGAATGGCAAACGTATTTGCGGCGAGATGACCGTGAGGCGCTCCATCCAACAGTTTGGCTCGCTACAGATTGACCGCACGATGATGATCCCCATGCGCTTCAGTGCGGGCATGATGCTTGGAGGCAACCCCGTGGGGCTTTGGGGCCAGCAAAGCAGGCATGCCTTTGGTCACATTGGTCTGATCAACAAGCTGTGCTGGGCCGATGCAGCCCGGGACATTTCCGTCAGCCTGCTCAACACCGGCATCCCCATTGTTGGCCACCATCTGCCGGCGCTGGCGCGGTTTGTCTACACAGTGTGCGACCGTTTTCCGTTGATACCGGAAAACCGCAGGCCCCTGGTGGCGGCCTGACCCCTTAAAGGGTCGCCAGCTGTTCCTCCAGTATCCCCAGCACTGACGACAGGATATCCCGGAAGTCGGTGAGTGTCTGGGTTCGCTGGATCACATCCTCCCGACTTTCATCCAGCCGCTCCAGCTTGGGGACCACCCGCCGGATTCCCTCAGTGATAACTTCGTAGGGGTAATGGTGGTCCATGATGCTGAGTTTGTTGATCTCAGCCACTTCCTGACTGAAGATGCTGATGATGTCGTAAAGCATGTCCTTGTGCTGAATGGAGCTCGCCTCCCAGTACGCATCGTCAAGCAGCTCCAGCAGGGAAAGGTATTCCCTTAGTGTGTCGGCAACGGATGTCTGGTTCATAAGCGGTCTTCCTGGCCGGGATGGAATGGGGCTGTTACGGCAAATGGCTGCGCATATATGGTGATCTGAAGGGAACTATAGCAGGGGTTTGTTCGTGTAGTTTGGGTAGCAGCGTCGTATTCGCTGCAAAAAATATGAAACTCTATTCATTTTTATTGAGTTTTGTCCGACAGTTGTGCAGAATTACGCCAAATCATACAACGTGGACAAAGCCTGCTACAGTATGTACTGAGGCTTTGGAAAAGCCCGACGAAACAGAAGGATAAAAGGACTTCCAGCCCGGCCAAAAAGAGCCACTAAAACATGGGCGGAATCATCGGTTTCGGCGTATTGATCATTGGATACTCAGTGGAAGAGGACGATCATGGATAAACACACGCAGCCACAGCCTGGGCCGGAACAGCCGCGCCCGGTCAAGCTTGACCATCACGACAGTGTTCGGTCCCACGTCTGCCAGCAGGTCAGTACCGAAGTGGCACGCCTTGAGCGCCGTATTGAAACCCTCCGACTGACCAAAGCCCCTCATGCCGCCATCATGATCTCGACCTACGAGCGCATGATCGACCGCAAGAAGGGGTTCCTCAAGAACTGGGATATGCAGGGCAATACCGGTTACTGACGCTCATCGATAGTCACGGACTGGTAGAAAATGGCCTCGCTGCCGTTCTGCTGGTTTCCGCAATGTGCCGGATTGGGAGAGGTTTCCCCGGTTTCGTCATCCTCGATGGTAGGGTCTTCGCCACTGGATGTAAAAACGCGCACTTCTGCAGCCTCATAGTCCACTCTGACCCGAATGCAGTCCGGTTCCTGGCCGTCAACGGTAATGCCGGATGTGTCCAGGAATGTCAGCATGTCTGATTTGTTTCTGATGAACTCCTGAAACAGTTCCCCGTGGCCCAGTGAGCGACCGGTAAAACTCAGCGACGCAAACTCTGGCCGGTTGTAACCGCTCACCGAGAAGCTTTCATTTGCAAAGCGGCCACTCCAGAACGCACTGGCAATCTCTGACGGTGAACTGTCATTCTGATCGGGCGCCCTGGCGATAAACTGAAAGGACCGGAAAATCTTGTTCAGTTGCGGGTTGCTGGTCCAGTCCAGTAGCGGATAGACCCAGATCTGGTCAGGTTCAGGCTCGGTTCCATTGTTGCCACCGGTTTCGGTAAAGTGGATCTGCGCGTTCTTGTCCGGTGTGTTGTAAGTAGCGGGGTCACCGCTGTTCATGCTGTCCCGCATCAGTCGGCGGCCCCGGTTGAATGAGTCCACCTGGTTCGATGAAATGACATGTTGCAGGAAGTCCATCGGATTGCGGGCACTGGTGTAGCGGGTACCATCGTTGCTTGGCGTCAGGCCCATCAGCGTATTAAGACGCTCACGCAGCTGCGTTGCTATTCCCTCGTCGTCCTCCCCGTCAGCGGGCTCAACGCCCCGGTAAAAATCGTAGAATATGGTTTGGGGCAGTACGGGGGGCAGCCCATCTTCGTTCTGGATATCAAAGCTTTCGAACGTCAACGCCACGCTGGTTGCCGGGTTGATGAAATTACTGTCTGAAGAGTCATCTGGCCCACAGCCGGCCAATGTCAGGGCAAACAGGGGAACGGTGGCGAAAATGCAGGAATGTCTCATTTCAAGTGACCCTGAGATGCGTCGTTGTCGGTAAAACGCTAAAGTGTTTAGCCAGGGTGCCGCTGAATTCATTCGGCACCTGCGTGACTGCTGACAATAAACCATAAAAAAGGCATCTGCCCTCGCGGAGATCACATTTTGCAGCAATGGGAATGCCACGCCCGATGGTTCCGTTTCATCGCGCTTGCGGTTCTGGCTATTATTATTCCGGCCTCCGCCGCAGCGCAGGAGCGATGCCAGGACGGCGAGATTGTTCTGAACAGCGCCACCAGCAGTGTGCGTGATCTGGGTAGTTGTATCTGGTACCTGGAGGACCCGGAACACGCCGTCGATTTCAACGATATACTGAGTGGCGATACCGCGCCTTTCACCCGTCACGAAGGCGGTGTGCTGAACTTTGGCTACACGGAATCGGCATACTGGGCCAGATTTGATGTCGAGGTAGGAGCTGGCGCAGCACTGACAGACTGGATACTGGAGCTCGCCCTGCCATTGGTGGATGAGGTGGTGCTCTATCTGGTCCAGGATGGTGAGCTGATAGAGCAGCGCCGTGCTGGCTACGAGGGTGACTGGTCCGGGCGTGACCTGGCCGTACCCAACCCCACGTTCCGTTTGTCACTGGAACCGGGAAGCTCAACCCGCATTTATTTGCGCATCACCAATACCAACACTTTCCGCCTGCCGATCACCCTGTGGCACCCCGATGCTTATATTGAGAAGGTGTCGGTCGATGAAGCCGTGCGGGGCATTCTGCTAGGCAGCATCCTGGCCATTCTCGCCTACAACCTGTTTGTTGCCGTGTCGGTTCGCGAGCGCAGCAATATCTACTACGTGATGTATCTGGTATCAGCCACGGTATTCATCGCCACCGAGCAGGTGCACGGTATCCAGCTACTGGAGAATCGTCCTGCGCTGTTGCACAAGGAATACCTCCATTACCAGATCATCAATACCTGGTTCTGGGGCCTGTTGATGGCCCGGTCCCTGTTGGAAACCCGGGAGCGGTCGGCGGACCTGGACAAGGTGATCCAGCTTTGCCTGTACGCCATTGTGGCGACCTTTGTGCTATCCCTGTTCCTGCCCTATCACACGGCGATGGAATGGATCGTGTTGGCGTCGATCCTGCTCAGCATCATCCTGATTGTGGTCAGTTACCTGTCCTGGCGCTATTACAACCCGGCTGCGCGCTCCTACTTTTTTGCCTGGACCCTGGCGCTGGTGGGTTTCGGTATCTATGGTCTGACCGTGATGGGCTACCTGCCGTTGAACATGTTCACTTCCTACGCCCCGCAGTTCGGCCTGACGGCCCAGATTATCCTGTTTTCCTTTGCCCTGGCTGACCGGATCAAACAGGTGCAGGGCGAAGCCCTGGGTTGGAGCCAGCGGGCTCTGGCCAACCTGCGTCGATACCAGTCGCTGTTCGACAACGCCATAGAGGGCGTGTTCCAGATGTCGCTGGGCCGACGTTTCGTCACCGCCAACCCCGCCATGGCAAGGTTGATGGGCTACACCAGCAGCCGGGAGCTGCTGGATCTTGACCCGGACGTCCTGGAAACCTGTTTTGCGGATGAGAGAGTGCGCCGCTGGGTGATTGGGCAGTTGGAATCCCGGGGCACCGTCAAGGGTATCGAAGCACGCTATTACACCCGTTCCGGTGAAGAGCGCTGGGCCACCATTTCGTTACATACCGTGTATACCCCCGATGGCGATCCCGCCCATCTTGAGGGCACCTGCATTGACGCCACCGAGCGCCATCAGCGCCAGCGTATCGAGCGGGAGAGGGAGCAGGAACGTCTGGAAAAAGAACTGGCCCGCAATTCGGCCGAAGCAAAAAGCCAGTTCCTGGCCAACATGAGCCACGAAATTCGCACACCGTTGGCGGCGATTATCGGTTATGGCGAAACCCTGCTCGATCCCGACCTGACCGAGAGGGAGAAACACACCAGTGCGGAAACGGTGGTGCGCAGTGGCCGTCACTTGCTGGACCTGATTAACGACATCCTGGATCACTCGAAGATCGACGCCAATAAGCTGGATGTGGATATAGTGTCGGTTAATTTGCCGGAACTGCTTGACGAAATCCGCGCTTTCTTCGCACCCAGGGCGCGGGAAAAGGGGCTGGAATTTCATATCATCTGTGAGTATCCCCTGCCCGAAAAGGTTGCCACGGACCCGACCCGCTTTCGCCAAATCATCATAAATCTGTGCGGAAATGCGCTTAAATTCACGGAAAATGGTTCTATTTCTCTGAATGTTCGGTGTGATCGCGAGCGCCAGGCCCTGGTGGCCAGGGTGGTGGACACCGGCATCGGCATGAAACCCGAACAGTTGGGCCGGCTGTTTGACCCGTTCGCCCAGGGTAGCGCCGCGATTGCCCGGCAATATGGAGGAACCGGTCTCGGGTTGAGCATTTCCCGTCGGCTGGCGGAGTTGCTGGGTGGCAACATATCCGTTTCCAGCACGTATGGCGAAGGCAGTGAGTTTGAGCTTTCCATCGCCACCGGCCCATTGGAGGATGTCCACTTTCTGCGCGACGCGTCGGAATTGTCGCAACGTCGGCGGAGCATTCCCATGGTGCTTGCGCCAAGGCTTTCCGGCCGTATCCTGCTGGCGGAGGACAATGACGTGAATCGTCGCCTGGTGTCCCTGCTGGTGGGTCGCACGGGCGCTGAGCTGGTCCATGTCGGCAATGGCGCTGAAGCACTGGATCTGGCGCTGAGGGAGCCCTTTGATCTGATTCTGATGGACATACAGATGCCGGTCATGAACGGTCGGGATGCAACGGCGGCCATTCGTGAAGCTGGCCTGAATATCCCGGTCATTGCATTGACGGCAAACGTGATGGCGGAGGATATTGCAGACTATCGCCTCGCAGGCTGTAATGACCATCTGGCCAAACCCATCGACAAACAGCGTTTCTACGAAGTCATGGCCAGATATCTGGTGGTGCGGACGGAGAGTGAATCCGATGGCCACCGGCGCTATTGCAGCACAATACTGGTCGCGGAGGACAACGAGGACAACCGTCGTCTGGTGGAGCGCATGCTCGGGGCCCAGGGGTTGGATGTCATCACCGTTGCCAGTGGCGATGATGCGGTCCGAACGGCGCTGTCCGAATCGGTGCAGATGGTGCTGATGGACCGCCATATGCCGGGTCTGGACGGAGTGGAGGCTACCCGGTTACTGCGGCAGACGGGCTTCCGCCGGCCAGTTATTGCCTTCACCGCCGGTGACCAGTCGGAAACCGATGCGTTGATGGCGGCCGGGTGCGATGGCGTATTGAACAAACCCATCGACAGTAGGCATTTGCTGAGCACGCTGGACCATTTCCTCCCAGAGTCCAATGGCCCGAGCAGAGACTCGACGGAGGATGAGGACATTGGTCACCTCGTCGAACGCTTCCTCGATGGGTTGGCGTCCCGAAAAGTGGCCATGGAAGCCGCAGCCGCGCGTCGTGATCAGCAGCGATTGGCATCGGAAGCCCATCAGATCAAAGGCACCGCCGGCGCCATGGGCTACCCTGACATGACACGGCAGGCAGGGAAACTGGAGGCTTGCGTGAACGTTGAAGACCGTGACTGGGACCACGTTCACAGCCAGCTGCAAGCCCTGGCTGACATGATCGACAGGGCATTGCAGGGGCGGGAGGCACGTCTATGACAACCGACATTTCGGCTACCGATAAAACAGGAATCGTGATTGATGAGTGAAAACCTCCAGCAAAGCGAACAGCACTCGCTGAGTATGATGTATGGCACCTACGCCGACATTCTGTTTGTCCTCTTTCCGTTCCTGGTCATCAGCATGCAACGGTTATGGGATGGCCAGCTTTATGAGACGCTACTCAGGCCCGATCTGAGCATTGCGGCTGCGATACTGGCCGGGCTGGCCATCGGAAAATTCGTGCTGGGGCTGGTCAGTAACCGCGACTTGGGCCGTTTCAAGGAGCGTATTGTGTTCTTTATCGCATTGACGCTGTTTGTAGTGTTGGGGCCGGCCATCATCCTTATGCTCAGTATCGCTGGTCATCGCGAAGTGCCCGGGTTCGTGGCGTTTGTTCAGCCTATCCTGCTGATCATCGCGATTTCCCTCTACACCACGGCCGTCAGTATCAGTAATATTCTGACCCGGTCCGGCGGGGTAAACGCCAGTTCGTCCCGCACTGCTGGCGCTCGCCTGGACGAGACTGGAGAACCTGCGCCAGCCACTGCCCAGCATGAGCCGCTGGCGATTCCCCGGCGAACCGGCGGTGATTCCCTTTGAAGTGCCTTGTGGGACCGGGTATAAAATAGAATCAGGAGGCGGGGTATGAGTGATATGAGAATATTGGTGGTGGAAGACGAGCCGGTCATGAGGGAGCGGTTGGTAGACATGCTCTACACGGCAGGTGCAAGCAGTGTGGTTGAGTGTCCGGACATTGCGGGTGCCAGGGCTGCCTTTGAGGCTGACGTCTTCCAGATCATCTTGCTGGACCTGGGGCTGCCGGACGGCAACGGTCATCAGTTGATGGAGGAGTTCAAGGCCAAGCGCAAGGATCAGCACATTGTTTTAGTGACAGCGGATGACTCCATCGACAGCATCCAGAAAGCAATCAGTGCCGGGGCCAACGGTTACGTGGTCAAACCCTATTCCCAGGAAAAAATTCACGACGTGGTGAACAACTACGCCATGGTGCACGGCGGCGATGCCGCCATGATACAGGGACTGAACCGCCAGCATTGACGGTTCGGCCCATCGGGTTTCCCATTACGCAACCTGGCGGGCGATCCAGGAACCGTAGCGAGTGGCAAGAGCACGCACGTATCGTGCCTCGCCATCGTTCAGATTGCCCAGAACACCCTTGAATATCCAGCCTCGCTCATACAGCCCCAGCACCCGTTGTTCGTCGTCCAGGTTGACGCGCTGGTTCAGTTTTTTGCAGATGGCATCCAGCAGAGGCAGCTTTTCCGGGCGCCGAATAGGCCCCGTGCGGCTGCTTGCCGGCTGGTTTGCTGCTTTTGTCGGATGTCTCTTCATGATCTTCTCCTTGTCGTTTTGCGGCTGCAAAAACAAAACCCCGGCGCTCTGGGCAACCGGGGTCTCGCGGAGAAGCTTGCCCGGTCGCTCCAAAGGCTCCCGGGACTGACCGAAAGCCGTTAGATGTCGTTCACCATGGAGTGCGCACACGCTTCACCCTTGCGGTGCGCAATCGCGTCAATCATCAGATACTGGTATTTCTGAAGCATTGTCATGGGCCTTTTCCGGCATCGTTTGCCGAGCATATCGGTTTCGGTACTGTCATCAGTGTATCGCGTGCCCATGGCTTTGCAAGGGGCAGAGTGCTTCGGCAAACCCCTACAGACGCGGCTCCTCGAAGCGATCATAATTTGTTCTGTCACGTGTTTTACGTTGTGCAATCCTCCGGTGCCCACCTTTTATCTGTGGCGTACCGCATGGATCTCTCCTTTATACGCAGCCCTCGGGGCTGCGTTTTTTTTGGCCGTCCGAAAAGTGTGTTCCTGACGGCATCGTGGAAACCTCGTAGCCACTAGTTCGTACAGACGCCCGGACCATATTTGGCGATAATTTGCACACTAATCAATGCAATGTATCGTCAGAAATGAGAGGTTGAAACCCAGTAAGATGTCCGAAGAAAACGGATCTGCAAAAAACCGGTTACAGTCACACGCCATAGTCGAAGTGCTGCTTGTCCTCGCGCTCGCCGTATACCTGTTCATCGCCCGCAGCCAGATGGTGGGTGATAATTTTTCCTTTACCGTCATTGGGGCGGCGCTGATGGTGCTGGTAACCTACTGGACACTGAACACCATGCGTGATGGCCTCGAAGTCCTCGCCCTCAAGGTGACTCGAAGTCCTCGTCCCCAAGGTGAATAGTCCCCAGCGCTGAGTTCCATGCCGGCGCGCTGTGCTCCATGATGGAAACCTCAGACCTGCCGGCTGCGTCCGTGAAGCGGTTGGTCGTCCGCAGCGAACAGTTGGATCTCTTCCCAGGTTCTGTGGAGGATAAGCGCGTCGTTTGCCGCCCTGTGCACGGGCAACCCCAGACGCTTGATAACCTGCTGACGCGATGCCGACCAGTGCCTTACCTGATTGGCATCCAGCAACATGGAAATGGATTCCAGTTGAAAGTCGGCGCGGGTGTTGGCGGCTCGAAACAGGCGATGAAGCCAGAAGCTGTCAAACGTCCAGGCATCACAGAATACCTGCCCCGAGAGCAGCTGGTTCAGGTGTGCCGCAACCTCCGACACCGGTGTACCCTCCGTTTCCAGGGTTTCCCGGGTGATTCCGTGAACCTGCTCGGCACTTTCTGACCAGTCCTGCCAAAGTACATGGGGTTGTATCAGCCAGCTGTGCAAGGTGCCGTCGGGCAAGCATATGCCCACCTCGATCGGATAGCTGGCGATCAGATCGAGGCTGGAGGCCTCGAAGTCAATAAAGGCTGGGCTGGTTCTGGTTCTCATTCCGCCTGGTTTTTGTTGATGTGCCGTCATCAGAGTTTACCCGCACGCTACTGCAGACGCGAACCCATCGTCGCATTCCACTGTTACAATGTGTCCACGGATGTTACTCCGACCCTATAACAATCCAGTGACGCCCTGCTGGCTGTCTGAAACCGGGATGACCTGATGACCGAAACCGTCGTTGTAATCTACTCTGGGGGAATGGATTCGTTCACCCTGCTCCACCTTGCCCGTGCCCGAGGGTATAAGGTTCATGCCCTGTCGTTTGACTACGGCCAGCGGCACGTTCGCGAACTGGAATGCGCCCGCCAGGTGTGCGAAGAATTATCGGTGCCGCACAAGGTGATCGATATTCGTGCGCTCAGTGAAGTCATGGCCGGATCGGCCCTGACGGACGCAGTGGACGTGCCCGAGGGGCACTACGAAGAAGACAACATGAAGGCCACCGTGGTGCCCAACCGCAACATGATTCTGTTGTCGCTGGCCACCGGCTATGCGGTTACCGCCGGTGCTGTTGCTGTTTGGTACGGCGCCCATGGCGGCGATCACGCGATCTATCCGGACTGTCGACCGGAGTTCGTGGAGAAAATGGACGCCGTCTGTCAGGTGGCGAACTATGAGCCGGTGAAAATAGAAGCGCCCTTCATGGGCTCGGACAAGGGGGCCATCCTGGCCGAGGGCCTGAAGTTGGGGCTCGATTACGGCAAAACCTGGACCTGCTACAACGGCCGGGACCGAGCCTGTGGCGTTTGTGGCTCCTGCGTGGAGCGCCTGGAGGCGTTTGCCGCCAACGGCGTTTCAGATCCCTTGCGGTATGAGGTGGAAACCTGATGTATCGGGTAAAGGAAGCGTTCTATACATTGCAGGGAGAGGGTGCCCAGGCCGGGCGGGCAGCGGTGTTTTGCCGCTTCAGCAAGTGCAATCTCTGGACTGGCCGTGAAAAGGACCGGGCCAATGCCGTATGCAGCTTCTGCGATACCGACTTCGTAGGTACCGATGGTCAGAACGGCGGCCAGTTTGAAACCGCGGATGCGCTGGCGGCGCATATTCGTCGCCTTTGGCCGGATGCGCCTGGGCAACCCTATGTGGTGTGCACGGGTGGTGAGCCACTACTGCAACTGGATGACAAGCTGGTGGATGCCTTTCACCGGGCCGGCTTTGAAGTGGGCGTGGAAACCAACGGCACACTGCCGGCACCGTCCGGTATTGACTGGTTGTGTGTGAGCCCCAAGGCGGACGCGCCGGTGGTATTGCGCCAGTGTGACGAGCTGAAAGTGGTGTACCCTCAGCCCCTGGCGATGCCGGAGCGTTTCACCGACATTAACGCCAGCCACTATTTCCTTTCGCCAATGGCGTCGCCGACTGTCTCAGAGGGTGAGGCTGACCCCGTCAAGCAAAGTAACACCCGCAAAGCCACGGATTACTGCCTGACCCACCCGCAGTGGCGGTTGACCCTGCAGATGCACAAGATCATAGGCATCGACTGAGTGTTTCAGGCCATCGCACTGGTTGGTGTTCTCTTGATCGACGTTGTTGTTGGCAATGACTCCTGGTTTCGGTACTGGCTGGGGCTCTGTCCGGTCCAGCGCTTGAACGCCCTGGTAAAGTTGGCGGCGTCGGCGTAGCCCAGGGCGTCGGCAATCTGGCTCAGGTTCATGGCAGTTTGCTGCAGCAACTCCCCCGCTCTTTCCAATCGCACCTGATCCACCAGGTGCTGAAAACTGGCTTCTTCCGCCTGTAAACGCCGTTTCAGGGTGCGCTCCGACACAAACAGCGTTGTGGCTACCCTGGCCAGTTTCGGCGGGAACGGGTGACTGGTTTCAATCACCCGCCTGACCCGACAGGCAAAGCCGGCATCTTCGGTTAGAAGGCGTAAGGCTTCCTCACACTGGGCTTTCGAGGAGGCGGCCAACTGATCGTCAGAGAAGCGGATGGGCAATGCCAGCTGCGGATCGGGAATAACAATCGCATCTTCGCCAGCGCCGTACACCACGGGGATGGGGATTTGCTGGCGAAAGCGATGGAAGTAGGCCGGTTCCGGTCCGCGTCGCTGAATCGACGAGCCGGCGACCGGTGAGCCCGTTAGCTGTGCTCCCATGGACGCGCAGCCGAACAGCATGGCGTCCATGATAAAGCCCTGCAATGGGCCCAGATCAATGCCACACGAGATGGCGTAGATAGACTGGCCATCCTGCTGTCGGCGCTTGACGTGCAGGTGCGGGGCGCGCAGGGTCAGGTATCGCGTCATCAGGTCCAGAGCCTCTGCCAGCGTGCGGCTGCTCATGACCGCGGTGCCCAGGGCTCCGTGCAGTGGCAGTCGAAGCTCCCGGGCCAGCATGATGCCGAGCCCGGGCTCGCCGCTTTCGATGATGGCTCGGGTCACGAACTCGCTGGCCTGTGACTGACTGACTCTTAAATCGGTTGACTGCAGGCGCACCGGGTCCAGGCCGACACGCTTGAGCAGCGCTTTTTCATCGACGCCGATGGTACTAAGCAACTCCGCCAGCAAGTGCAGGTAAATGGCCGGCATGCCCAGATCCTGAGTGGTAGATACTGAGGCGCGCATGGGATTTCCTCGTGTTTCCTGTTGTTGTTATGTCAGGGATGAAACTTCTTCCACGATTATGAACGGAATGTTCCTCCCACCCCATGACTTCGCTGACGGGTCAACAGGATATGCAGGCCAATTAACAGAGCTGGCCGCCCGCTGAGTGGCGGTCGATGAAGGCTGCCAGTTTACGGGCTGAGCGACCGGGATTCTCCAGCATGGGAAGATGGCCTACCCGCCGGAACACGTGGATATCGGCCTGGGGCGTCACCTTTCGATACCAGTCCACACAGCGTGTGGGCGTGATCACGTCCCGGTCCCCCCACTGGACCTGAAGGGGAGGTGTGTTGGGGCCAAGGTAGCGTGCTGGTGCCAACGCGTCGGCGAGCATATCGTTGAAAATGTGACGCAAGGACGTGGTTCGTTGCAGCAGGTCCGGCCCCAGGAGCCCCGTCATGGCGACGCCCATAGCCGTTGGCCTGCCAGTGCCGACGCTGTTGAACATCCGGTAGACACCGGCCCAGTCCCGGGGAATCAGAATGGCGTCGCGGTCGGACTCGAAGGGGGCATCGAGGTCCACGTTTGTATGTTCGGGTATGCCGGCGCTGTTCAGCACCGTCAGGGAAGCGGGTGCGGGCGTCATTTTGTGAGCGAGGACGGTGGCAATGGCACCCCCCATGGAGCTGCCGACCAGGTGAAGGTTGTTGGTGGCCAGAGTCTCGATCCAGGCTTCCAGTCTTGACGCCTGGGCCTCGTAGCCGTAATCGGCGTCCGAACGGTACTCGCTTTCTCCAAGCCCTGGCAGGTCCGGAACCAGAATGTGCCAGTGTTCGGGCAGCCGCTGCAGCCAGAGCGCCCAGTTCTCTTTCATGGCGGCAAAACCGTGCATCAGTATAACGGTGGGTTGGTCCCCGGTAGGGGTCCCTTTTTCCAGATACACCATGCGGTGGCCATCGATCACGGTTTCACGACGTTTTGCCTGTACCAGCCATCGCTGACTGGTGCGGGCGGCAGGCCATAAGTTTGGAGTGGGTATTTTCACGGTCGGTTTCCGTTTCAACTGGATTGGAGCCAGTGTACCGCGTATCCCGCGCCGGGCTTTGGCCTGCCTGCCCTGATGCTGCGGCTCGCGGGCAAGGTGGAATCAGAGTGACAGGTCGGTGATGACCGGGTTGTGGTCCGATGAGCGCCAGGGCTGGCCGGTGGGTACGGTAACCGGCCCCTTGTAGCCCAGCGCCCGGGGTTCATCGGAATTTATCGACCAGGTGCGGGCATCGACGATCCGTGGGAGCAGCCTTTTCGAGACCAGGCTGTAGTCCAGGGTTCCGCTACGGCCGTGATAGCTATAGCTGGTGTGCTTACAGGTGGTGTTGGTGCAGCCGTGGATGTGACGAACGGCGTTGATAAAGCCTGCCGCTTCCAGCAGTTGCAGCGGCGTCTCCCGGGCGTAGGCGTTCATATCCCCGGTGATCAGGGTGCCGGACAGGCCATCCGGGTGCGGCAGGGCATTGGTCCAGCGGATAATGGCCCGGGTCGCTTGTTCGCGGCTGTGATTGTAGCAGCCCTGGCCGTCGTCCTGATCCCGGTTCTGACCACTGGCGCCACGGCAGGCCTTTGATTTCAAGTGAGGAACGACAACCCTCAGGGCTCGATCACTGTGAATGAGCCGGAATACCTGAGTGACTGGTGGCCGGCCACGACGATCAAATGGTGTTGTTGTCAGGCGGCTGGGAGAGCCTTCCGCGACCACACGGTCGCTGCGGTACAGCAGATCGGTGCGTATGGCATCACTGCCAGTGTTGTCGCTTGTTTCCACGTAGCGCCAGTGTGAACCCAAGGCGCCGGCCAATTCGGCAATGGCGCTGTCGCCGTCATAGCCGTCGTTTTCCATTTCTGTGACAGCGATGATGTCCGGGTTCGGCGCCGTCAGCGCGGCAACCAGCCGTGCTTTCTGTTGCTCAAACTGAGTGGCGGATCGGGCCCCCCGAGCTGCCGGAAAACCGCCGCCACGGCCATCGCCATTGAAGAAATTGCCAAGATTGAGTGTGACCACCCTGAGCGTGGCCGACTCCGGTCGCTCGGGTGCTGGTGCGCGTGGATTGGCGGGGCTGAACGCCGGCGTTGATTGCGGCTGCAGTCGCCAGGCGCCGAACCGAAAATCCAGTATGCCTGTTAACCCGCTGACCTTGTCGCCGGTGCGAACCGTGTTGTTTGCGGACAGTTGTGGCCCAGGCCAGGGAATCGGGCGCGGGTTGCGCGCCCCCAGGCCGTCATCCAGCAACAGTCGGTTGATCGCCTGCCACCTGTGGCGCGATTGAGCGCCCGGCCCTGGTTCCAGGATTTCCGTGGCCATCGTCTGAGGCTTTGCCGCGAGGGTGAGTTCACCGTAACGGGCCAGGTTATAGTGATTGATCACCGTTAGCTCGCCGGCGACGTTGATCCGCATGTTTTCCAGGTGTTCCGGAGGTTCGCCATCCTGCCACGGCAGCGTGACGGAGACAGGCTCAGGCAGACGGCCATTCCCGCAACGGGTGATGGAGGTAATATCGGTGAGCTCGGTCAGGCCATGGAACTCTTTCACCCGCCCTGAGACATGCACCCTATCCCCGTGCTGTCCGTCGGTGCGATGGGTGTAAACAAACAGGGCCTCGGAGCTTTGCGGATCGTTGTCCGTTTCGCCATCGGCTTGTTGCAGATAAAAACCGCGGAAGCCGCCTCGTTGGCGAGCATCCATGGTTATGATGCCTTCAACGGAAACGGTCTGGCCGGCGAAAGAGGAATGATCGCCCGTGCCCTGAATGCGGGAAACCGGGATAACCCCGGTACCACAATCCCCCGCCGCGACAGCGGGCAGGCCTATGAGTAGGGCGAGGGCAAGGCGCCAGAACAGGAAAGGGTTGGTTGTGATCACCCGCTCAGTCTAGCAGAGCCCCGCTACTGCTTTAATAGCCCGTTCGCGAGCCGACTCGGCAATGCCCAGCTGCTCCTCGTTGGCCAGTTCCAGCTGCTGGACCATTGGGTCCGGGTGCTGGCTGTCTGAACCCAGGCCGAGCCGGGACAGTACGTAGGGTGCAAGGGCCGCGCGAATGGTGAGTTCGAGCCGGTTGCTGACCATGCCGTAATCGGTGGCAACAATATCCTGCTGTGCCTTGTTCAAACGGCTATCAGGCATCATCACCAGTGAGACTTGACGGTTCCAGTCATCATCATGCTGGATGGTGTGACGGCTGCGTTGCCGGGTGGTTTCCGGCTTGCCGCGGAAACGGCTGAGGGCGAAGTCCCGAAATTCCCGGTTGGCGTCGCACCAGGCACGGAGGTGCCAGTTCTGGCCGACACACACCAGAGTGTGGGGTTCCAGAGTGCGCTGGGAAACGCCAGCAGGGCTTAGGGAGGCATACTCTGCCTTCATCACCCGGCCGTGGCGAGCTGCTGCAACTGCGGCACGCATGACTTCCGGCTTAACAACCCGTTCCGGGCCACGGACGATGGTGCTGTCAGGCAAGCTGATATTAAGCGATTCAAAGGTGTCACTGAGGGCGTCCTGGCGAGCCAGCAGATCCTGGTATTCACTGGCGTTGCCGGCGGTGACCACCGGCCGGAAACTGGACGATGGCACATAGCCTTTAAGGTGGCGATCGTAAACCAGATTGTCCGGTGCCAGTTCCCGCAGGTAGGTGTTGATATCCTTGGAAGCCTGCTGTCGCCCAATGCCGAAACTGTGGCAGATATGATTGGTGGTGAGCCGTCCTTCCCATAGGGCGATGATTTCAATCAGCCGGTAGCGAAGCAACAGATCCCATCGAATGGGCCAGTCCGTCTTTTTCATAACCAGGCGCTCATGGTTAGCGTGGATTGCATGAGATGAGAGACTCTCGTGGGTTCAAATAGGCAGCGATCAAACTACCCACATGTTAACCCTTCAGGTCGCCAGCGTGTGTTACGTCACCTTAATGTAAAATGATGTTAAATCCAGTCATCACGGCGCTGCAAGCGGTATTGGGGATTTCGGGAACTGCGTAGTGGTTTTGTGAATTACGCCCTGTTCTAATTCGTGCTCTGCAATGTTCCGGCGTTGCTGCTAGTTTCATTACATTCCTGTATCAACCTGTTTAAAGTACGCCGGAGCCAGACCGATGACCCGAATGGTCACCTCGCTTTCAGCCCTGATCCTCAGTATTGTCCTGCTGGTCAGTGGCAACGCCTTTCTGATGACTCTGTTGGGTGTGCGACTGAGTATTGAAGCGGTCTCGCCGAACATTATCGGCTGGATCCTGGTGTGTTACTCCATTGGCTTCGTGTTGGGTACGCTCTACGTCCATCTCATCATCGGTCGTGTCGGGCATATCCGGGCTTTCGCGGTCTTTGCCGCCATGGCGGCGGTGTGCGCCCTGCTGTATCCCATGGCGGTGTCCGAGGTGTTCTGGGCCATTTTGCGTGCCTTGTCGGGCTTCAGTGTGGCCGGCGTTCTGGTGGTGATTGAGAGCTGGTTCAGCAGTCGCGCCACCAACGCCAACCGGGGCGCCCTTTTTGCGGTTTACCAGATTGTGTTCTACCTGTCCGCCGCCGGTGGCCAGTTGCTGATCAACGTCGGTGAGCCGTCTTCGTTCATACCGTTTTCGCTCGCCGCTGTCCTGTTGACGCTGGCGCTGATTCCATTGTCGTTGACACGTATGGATGCCCCGGTGATTGAGCAGTCCGAGCGACTGTCATTCTTCACCCTGGCCCGTGAGTCGTTCACCGGGGTTTCCGGTGCGCTGATCTGCGGTGTCATGATCGGTTCTTTTTATGCGCTCGGCCCGGTATACGCCACCCTGGTGGGTCTGGAGGTCAGCCGGGTGTCCACCTTCATGGCCAGTGCCATTGTGGCGGCCATGCTCCTGGCCTGGCCGCTGGGGCTGGTGTGTGACCGGTTTGATCGTCGCCGCGTCATGTTCTGGGTGGCGGTGGCAGCGGGCACCGCGGCGGTGTCGGTTGGCATCCTCGGGGCTGAACGGATGTGGCTACTGACCCTGCTGGTTGGCCTGTTTACGGGCCTCTCGGCCACGCTGTATCCGATCGCGGTTGCAATCACCAACGACCGGATGGAAAGTAATCGTATTGTGGCCGCCAGCGCAACACTGCTGCTGAGTTACGGCGTGGGCAGTGTCATTGGCCCCATCGTGATGGCCGAGTTGGTGGGCATATTGGGCCCCAGGGGGCTGTTCTTCGGCAACGCCGGTTTCCTGGTGGTGTTGGCGATTATCACCAGTTATCGCATCAGCCACACGGAAGACGTGCCGGTGGCGGAGCAGGAACACTTCATACCTGCCATGCCTGAGACCTCGCCGGTGCTGACGGAAATGGACCCCCGTAACGAGGAATTTCACGAGTCACCAGCGGCTCAGGAGCGTCACGAAGACCTACACAGGACCGGCTGATAGGCCGGTCTTTCTCGCCTATCGGGCCGCGTCTCTCGGTTTTCCCCAATTTTGTTTCACCTTGCATATCTGTTTTTATCGTAATGGTTAGCTTACTATTGGTAACGTTGTCCGTCACTGCACCGTTTCGGCAGTGGTATTCGTTACAGGTAGTACAGCAGTCGATACCCCATTACCGGAGTCCCAGATCATGAGAGATCAGTTTCCCTTTGCCGTAGCCCGGGTCACCCGTCGCTGGCGCAAATTGCTGGATGAACGCCTTAAGGATCTGGGTGTCACCCAGGCTCGTTGGACCACCATGGTCTATCTGCAACAAGGGGGCGAAGGGCTGACCCAGCGTGAGCTCGCCCGCCTGATGGCCATTGAGAATCCGACGCTGGTGCGATTGCTGGACAGCCTGGAGCAGCAGGGCCTGATTGAGCGCCGTCCCTGTCCCAATGATCGTCGTGCCCGCCGTCTTCACCTTACCAAGGACGGGACCGAATTCATGAACGTCCTGACCGAGCGTGCGGCCCGCCTGCGTGAAGAGATGCTGGAGGGTATTAGCGACCGGGACATCGAAGGTGCCGTCAAGGTGTTCCACAGGATCCTGGAGAATGCGGAGCGGCAACGGTAATGGTGTGCGGTCGATATCTCGGCCTGAAGGGGTCTTGGTCTGAGTGATAACACGGTTGAGGGGTTAAGGGCCCGTTACGGCGAACGCTGGCGTTGGCTGGCGGTTGCCACGGTCATGCTGGGCACCATGGCAACGGTGCTCAGCGCAACCGTGGTCAATGTTGCCCTGCACGACATCATGCTGGAATTCGGTATTCGGCAGGGCCAGGTGCACTGGCTGGCCACCGGGTTCATCGCGGCCATGACCACCACCATGCTGGCCTCGTCGTGGCTTCTGGATCACTTTGGCGTGCGCAAGACCCTGGCGACGGCCATGTTCCTGTTCACGGTGATCTCCCTCCTTGGTGGTTTTGCCACCTCCCCGGAACAGTTGATTGCCGCCCGCATTGGCCAGGGTGCCATGGCGGGGCTCATGCAGCCCATGGGTATGTATCTGGTGTTCCGGATTTTCCCCCGCAACCGTCGTGGGCAGGCCATGGGTATCTACGGCATGGGTGTAATTCTCGCTCCAGCCCTGGGCCCGGTTCTCGGGGGCTTCCTGGTGGATCAGTTGGACTGGCGCTATGTGATGTTCGCCCCCGTGCCCGTCACCCTGACCGGGGTGTTTATGGCATGGCGCTTTCTGCCGCTGCCGGTCTCCCGCCCGGCTCCCTACCGTTTTGACTTTCCTGGGTTGGTGCTCCTGGGCGCTGCCATCGGTCTGTCGCTGGACACCCTCAACCGGCTTCAGGAACTGGCGGGACAGGAAGCACGAATTGCCATCGAGGGCGCTGTTGCGGTCATCGCCCTGGTGCTGTTTGTGATTCGTGAGCGACGCGCCCGACACCCATTGGTGAACATAGAGCTTCTACGCAATCCGGCCTTCGTTTACGCCAACGTGGGCGCCATGGCGTTGGGGCTCGCCTTGTTTGGCTCCACCTACCTGGTACCCCTGTTTGTGCAGACGGCCCTGGAATTCACCGCCACCGAAGCCGGTTTGCTGATGTTGCCAGCAGGCATTGTGCTGGGCATGACCTTTCCATTGGCCGGGAGACTGGCGGACCGCCTGAGCGCCCGTAAGCTGGTGATATTCGGCATTGTCCTGTTCGCCATGTCTGCCATGTTGTTTGCGGTATCGGACATTGAGCTCGCCTTCGGCTGGCTGGCGCTATGGACCGTGTTGGGGCGAATCGGTATCGGCTTCATGCTGCCAGCCCTCTCAACGGGTGCCCTGAATCCACTGGCGCCGGAGCAACTCGGTGCCGGTTCGAGCACCATTAACTTTACCCGCCAGCTGGGTGGGGCCTTTGGCGTCAATATCGTGGCCCTGACCATTGAATTTGGTGACCACAGTGGCGGCATCCCCACCATTGGGGCATTTCATTCAGCCTGGTGGCTGGTGGCTGTATTCGTGGCGATGGCGGCCATTCCAGTGTGGAAAATGCGCGTATAGTTGCCATCCGCCCAGGTATTGATTAACATTTCGGCACTCTTCAGGGGAGTAGCCTCCGCAACGGAACCCGTTTCCAGGGGCGGATGGTAGTCAACATACTTGGGGCTCAATCTCCGTGGCTATCATGTTTCACCGGTACATTGGTGAAATTGGCAAGACCTGAGGCAGTTTCACCTCCCAGGGCGGAAGGTGGGCTGTCTCATGTCTGAATGTCCGCCCCGGAGCTTTTCATGGACGCTTTTCTCGCTTCAACGTTTGCGGTCGCCATTGCGGAGATCGGCGACAAGACCCAACTACTCTCTCTCTTCCTGGTTGCCCGTTACGCCAAGCGTGCGCCCATCATTCTTGGCATACTTGTCGCCACCCTGCTGAACCATGCCTTGTCAGCGCTGTTGGGTGCCTGGATCGCAGAGTGGATTCCGCAAGCCTGGCTACCCTGGATCCTGGCTACCAGCTTCGTGGCCATTGCGCTCTGGTTGTTGATTCCGGACAAGGATGACAATGGCGATTCGGCGTTCCTGGGGATGGGCGCCTTCATGGCCACGACGGTGATGTTCTTCCTGGCGGAGATCGGCGACAAGACCCAGGTTGCAACCGTGGTGCTGGCCGCGCGATATACGGACACCTTCTGGGTGATTATGGGCACCACCGTTGGTATGCTGCTGGCTAATATACCGGTTATCATGGCTGGTAAATGGTTGATGGAGCGGTTACCACTGGCGACGGCCAGAATTGGAGCCAGCCTTCTATTTATGATTCTGGCTGTTGCCACCGTTTGGACAGCCCTGACGTCGGTTTGAAGCGCGTTGTTGTCGCCGCAGACCGGATATCGGATTGAGACGCTATGTATCGAACGCAGTTGACAGGTTTTCTGCTGGTTTTGCTGGCCCTGGTGTCGGCCAACGTGGTTGGTGCCGAAACGGAAGCGCAGGCCGCGGGTCAGGAACTGACTACAGCCAAAGGAAAAAGCGACACCCCCGAGAAGCCCCGTGTTCCCCGGTTTTCCATTGACGGGGATCTGGCCGGGGAGCTGTCGGTGATGACCACCCGCTATGAAGACACCTTTGCGGCCATTGGCAATCAGAACAGTCTTGGTTATCTGGAACTCGTTAAGGCCAACCCCGGTGTTGATCCCTGGCTGCCCGGTGATGGCACCCGGATAACCGTGCCCCGACACTACGTGCTTCCGGATGTAAAGCGCGAGGGCATAATCATCAATCTGGCGGAATACCGTTTGTACTACTTTACTGAGGGAAAGGTACAGGTCTATCCGGTGGGGGTAGGCACCGATGACAACCCATCGCCACTGACCAACGCTGAAGTGACCATGCCACTGGAGTCGCCGGCCTGGTATCCGCCTGCAAGCATCCGTGCCGAATACGAAGCTGCGGGAGAGTACCTGCCCAGGATGATTCCACCGGGGCCGGGTAATCCTCTGGGGTCCCACGCACTGATGCTCAGTGAGAAAGGGTACCTGATTCACGGTACCAACAAGTTGTTCGGAGTGGGCATGCAGGTCAGTCACGGTTGTTTCCGCATGTACAACGAGGATATATCGCGGTTTGTCTACGAAGTCAGTAAGGGCACGCCGGTGCAGGTTATCCATGAGCCCGTGAAGATCGGCCTGAAAGGTAATGAGGTCTGGCTGGAGGTACACCGCCCTGAAGAAGACTACAGTCAGCAGGACCGTGAACAATTGTGGAAGCAGGTGCAGAAAAAGGTGGAAGACTTCCGCCAGAAAATGCCCGGTGTGGAAGTGAAGCGCATGGCCATTGAACTGGCTGTGGACCAGGCGGACGGCCTGCCGCGGATGGTGGGTGAACGTCTGACCCGCGTCGCGGATGAGTCTGCCGGGCCGATGCGAAGTACCCCAGATGGCAATAAAGGTGAGAAGCAACGCCTCTGGTTCTGATACCGAAGGCTCTGATCCGCTGAACGGATCCGGGGAGGAGTGATGATCGCTAACCGACCCAACCAATCCAATCCCTCCGGCCGCCTGCACTGGTGGCTGGCCGTGTTCCTGCTGGGCCTGGTGCTGGCATTGGCCTCTCTGTCCCATACGGTTATCGCCCAGCAGGATGACGCTCCGAGAGGTCTTGTGTTGACCGTCGACGGGGCTATCGGCCCTGCCACCATGGACTACCTGGTGCGTGGCATTCGCCGCGCCGAGTCCGAAGGTGCCGAGTTGCTTGTTATCCGGATGGATACCCCTGGCGGTCTGATGGAATCCATGCGCGGTATCATCAAGGAAATCCTTTCTTCAGAGGTACCCGTGGTGACCTGGGTGTCGCCGGCAGGGGCGCGTGCCGCCAGCGCCGGTACCTACATTCTCTATGGCAGTCACGTGGCGGCCATGGCAGGGGCCACCCACCTGGGTTCGGCCACGCCGGTCCAGATGGGCGGGCTGCCCGGTTCCGAGGAACAGAAGCCTGCAGAAGATGCCGGGGATGCCAATCCCGATGACAAGGAAAGCGCCGGAAACGAGGAATCGGCGCAGGATGACGCCTCCGATAAACGCCGAGGCGGCACGGCCATGGAGCGTAAGGTTCTGGAAGATGCCGTCAGCTACATCCGTGGCCTGGCGGAGCGACATGGCCGCAACGCCGACTGGGCGGAGCAGGCAGTGCGCGAAGCCGTCAACCTGGGCGCCGAAGAAGCACTGGCGCAGAACGTGGTCGATGTGGTGGCTGACAACATGGACAGCCTGATGCAGCAGATCGACGGGCGCACCGTGAAAATGGCCAATGGCGAGAAAACGCTGGCCACCGCGAACATTGAATTGACGCGAGCAGACCCGGACTGGCGCACGCGACTGCTATCGGTGATCACCAATCCGAATGTCGCTTACTTCCTGATGATCATCGGCTTCTACGGCATTATCTTCGAATTATCCAACCCCGGGGCGATATTCCCGGGTGTGATTGGCGCTATCTGCCTGATCCTCGCACTGTTTGCCTTCCAGGTGCTGTCCGTCAATTACGCGGGCCTGGCGCTGATTCTGTTGGGGCTTGCCTTCATTGTCGGCGAGGCCTTTATGCCCAGCTTCGGCATACTGGGCATAGGGGGGATTGTCGCGTTTGTAGCCGGTTCCATCATACTGATGGACGGCAGCCATCAGGAGATTTCACTGCCCACCATCGGTGGCACGGCACTGGTCGCGGCCGGCTTTATCCTCTGGACCGTCATCAAGTTCATCGGCTTGCGCCGGAAGCACCCGGTCAGCGGAAGCGAACAGATTGTCCACGAGAGAGTGACCGCACTTGATGACTTTCAGGAAGACGACGGGTATTTCAGGGGGCACGTGCGCATGAGCGGTGAACGCTGGAATGCCGCCTGTAAATCCCCAGTAGGCAACGGTGACAAGCTGAGGGTGACTGCATTGGAAGGTTTGACGGTGTACGTCGAAGCCGACAAAGCGGAACCCTGACGCCGGCCTGGAGAATGTTGACAGGTTACCCGGCGATCAAGCCAACGAAGGAGGCCTTATGAACATCACAGACCTGATTCCCTATATCGCACCCACGGTGGTGCTCCTGCTGATTCTTGGGTCGGCGATCAAGATTCTGCCGGAATACGAGCGTGGCGTGGTTTTCTTCCTGGGGCGCTTTCAGGGTGTCAAAGGGCCTGGCCTGATCATCGTAATCCCAGGTATCCAACAGATAACCCGCGTGGATTTGCGTGTTATTGCGTTGGACGTGCCAAGCCAGGACGTTATCTCGAAAGACAACGTGACCGTGCGGGTCAATGCCGTGCTGTATTTCCGGGTGGTCGACCCTGAGCGTGCGATTATACGGGTCGAGGATTTCGGCTCTGCTACCAGTCAACTGGCCCAGACGACGTTGCGTTCGGTACTGGGTAAGCATGATCTCGATGAAATGCTCTCAGAGCGTGACAAGCTGAATTCGGATATCCAGAGTATTATCGACGCCCAGACCGAGGAATGGGGCATCAAGGTCGCCAACGTTGAAATCAAGCACGTGGACCTGAACGAGTCGATGATTCGTGCCATTGCCCGTCAGGCGGAGGCAGAGCGGGAGCGTCGTGCCAAGGTGATTCACGCGGAGGGTGAATTGCAGGCATCGAAAAAGCTGGTTGAAGCGGCCGAAGTTATGTCCGCCAACTCTGGAGCAATGCAGCTGCGCTACATGCAAACCCTGGCGGATATGAGCACCAACAACAGTTCCACGATTGTGTTCCCGCTGCCGATGGAAATGATGTCTGCCTTTATGAGCAAAACGCCCTCACCACAGAAGCCGAAGAGCGATAACGACGAATCCTGATGAGTGCTACCAGGCGCCCACAAAAAAGGCCGGGACGAATCCCGGCCTTTTTTTACGTAACAGCCTTACTTCTGGCTGGCACGCTCGAGCATACGCTTGGCGCGCTCGTTGGCTTCGTTAGCAGCCTTCTGGGCAGCCTTGGCGGCAGCCAGTGCTTCGTCAGCAGTGCGCTGAGCGGAGCGTGCAGCGCTGGAAGCGCTGTTAGCGGTGTTCAGTGCATTTTCAGCGGTTTGCTCGGCGGAAGAAGCGGTTGCATTTGCTTCGTCGAGAGCGCCCTGGTCGGTTGTCGCACAACCTGCGGTCAGTGCGGTGGCCAGTGCAAACCCTGCGATCGTCAGTTTACGCATTGTATATCCCCTTATTGGTCGTTTTATTTCCTGCGTTCCAGAAGTCGTTGGTGCAGACATTCTGTCAAAACGGGGTCGTTAGCGTTTGGCCAACGACATCGTCAAACAGTGTAAATCAGTCTAGACAGAAATGTTAACTAAGGATACGTAAAAGTTCCTAGGTTATGACAACAACTTAATATTGCAGCAAGAATCTACGCATGAAGCGGGGATTGGATCAGTGTCAGGGGACAATCCGTATTGGCGTACCATCAGCCACCAATTGCCAGATTTCGTCCATTTCCTCGTTACTGACGGCGATGCAGCCATCGGTCCAGTCCAATCCGAGGAACGCGAATGCCATATCACCGGCCTCGTTTGGCAAACCGTGAATCATGATGCTACCGCCGGGATCGAGCCCCCAGGCAGAAGCCTGCTCGCGGTCTTCAGCATTGGGATAGGAAATGTGGATGGATTTGTAGAAATCGCTGTTGGAGTTCCGCCAATCCAGCACATATTTACCTTCGGGGGTGCGCTTATCCCCTTCGTAGAGCTTGTGCCCCGAGGGGTTGTCGCCCAGCCCGATACGGTAGCTGCGCACCACCTGGTCACCGGACAGCAGGTAAAGCCTGCGCTCTTCCTTGCGAACCAGAACCTCGCTGACTTCCGGCGTTTCATCCATGGCACCCATCGGCAGCTCCGATGCCGATAGCGGAGATAGGGGCGCCAGCAACAACGAGAAAGCAAAGGCCAGAAAGCTGGCAATGGCAACTGAGGACCGGCCGGTGCCGGAGAGTGAAATCGACATTTTCAGTAGCATAAGGAGTCAATGATTAATCTTTGTACACGTTATAGCACAGGACTTTTGTTAATCGAACCAGGGTTTTGAGTGTTTTTGTTAAAGATTTTTATTGGTTGTCCATTTTCAGGCCTACCTTCGTCACCCGGTCGGCCTCGGTTGCCCTTGCGACCAGGGTAACGGGGCCCAGTACCACCTTGTCGCCCACCACCGGATGCCCTTTGGTGCGCCGTGCAAAGCATTCCGCCAGGGACAATTCTGGGGGCAACTGGTCAAACTCGATGCCGTAGACCTGTTCGACATCCCCCAGCAGAGCATCACCATTAAGCACGAAGTCGCCAAAGAAGGCGCGCTCGGCGAGGTATTTGGGGGCATGGCGACCGCTGAGGGCTTTGCCCAGCTCGGGCAGCATCGCTGGCGTTGCAAACATTGCCAGTACATCGCCGCTGGCGACTTCCATATCCGGGCTCGGCTGATAACACGTCCGTTTGCGGAAAACGCCAGCAATGGCCGTGTTGTCCGGTAACCGGAGCTGGCCCAGGGGTCTGGATGACTCCCAGGCGCCGCCCCGGAGCGGAAACAGCATCAGTTCGTGATCCCCGGCGGCCGGGACATCGAGGGGCAGGCGGCGGTAGGGATCTTCACCGGCGGGGACTTCCAGTCGCAGCTTCCTGGCCAGTGGCGCCATGGTGGTCCCCTGAACCACCAGCGACACCAGTACGATGAAGAAGGCGACATGGAAGATGAGCTGCGCCTCCGGCAGCCCGGCGATGATCGGGAATAACGCCAGCACAATGGGCACGGCGCCTCGCAAACCAACCCAGCTGATAAAGCCCAGCTCGCGTCGATTAAAGCCGAACGGCCAGAGTGTCGCCATCACCGTCAGCGGCCGGATCAGGAAAATCAGCGCCAGCGCCAGGATCAGACCGCCCCCGGCGAGAGGCAACAGTTCCGAGGGCGTGACCAACAACCCCAGCATCAGGAACAGGCATAGCTGGGCCAGCCAGGCCAGGCCATCGTGAACCTGGAGAATCATCGGCATCATTCGAACCGGGCGGTTGCCAACCACCACACCGGCCAGATAGATCGCCAGGAAACCGCTGCCTCCGAGCGCGTTGGTGCCGGAGAACACCATGATGCCGGCGGCCACCACCAGCAAAGGGTATAGCGACGGGGTCAGCCGAACCCGGTTGGCCAGTTCCACTACGATAAAACCGCCGGCGACGCCTACCGCACCGCCAATGCCGAATTGCTTCACCAGCATTATCAGCGCCATCCAGCCTTCGGATGTTCCGCCTGCCTCAATCATGGTGACCAGCATCAGGGTCAGGAAAATCGCCATCGGGTCGTTGCTGCCGGACTCGATTTCCAGGGTTGCACTGACCCGTTCGTTCAAATGAAGGCCGCGCCCCTGAAGCAGTGAAAACACTGCCGCTGCATCGGTGGAGGAGATAATGGCGCCGATCAGCAGTGCTGTCAGCCAGTGCATGTCGAACACCCACCAGGCCACCAGGCCGGCCCCGGAGGCGGTCAGGAATACGCCAACGGATGCGAGTACCAATGCCGGGCGGAGACCGACACGAAAGGTTTCTGCCCGGGTGCGCATGCCGCCATCCAGCAGGATCACGCCGAGCGCCAGGTTGGCAATCAGGAACGCCAGCTCGAAGTCGTCGAAGAGGATGCCACCGGGACCGTCTTCCCCCATGATCATGCCGACCACGAGAAAAATCAGCAGTACCGGCATGCCCAGCCTGCTGGACAGCGGGCTGAGCATGATGCTGATGACCAGCATCAGAGCGCCGATCAGAGTAACTAGCGGATCCATTCCTGCTCCGGCCTGGGAATATGTCTCGATGATAGCAGGGTCACGAGCGGATCAGTGCAGTTTCAGACGCGGGTGCATGGCCCGGCTTATCCGGTCCATCAACCAGATGATTCCGGTTCGAACGACGCCGTGCAGCGCGACCTGGTGCATGCGGTAGAGCGACAGGTAAAACAGGCGCGCGACTTTGCCCTCGATGTACATACTGCGACCGGAGAGATTCCCCATCAGGTTCCCCACGGTGGTGTAGCGGCTGAAATTGATCAGCGAACCATGGTCGTTGTAGACAAACGGAACCGCCTCACGGCCTTCCAGTCGATGACACAGGGTCTTGAAAAGAGTGTCCGCCTGCTGGTGCGCGGATTGAGCACGCGGTGGTACGGGCCGTTCTGACTGGGGCTGGGGGCACTCCGCGCAATCGCCAAAGGCAAAGATGGCCGGAGCCGTGGTGGCCTCCAGGGTTTGCTTCACCTTGATCTGGTTGCCACGGTTCGTTTCCAGGCCGTCCAGTGTTGCCAGGAACGCAGGCGCCTTGATGCCGGCGGCCCAGATGGTCATCTCCGAGGCGATTTCAGTGCCGTCTTTGAGCACCACCACGCCATCGCGGACTTCGCTGACGGGTTCGCCAGTCATCACCCTGACATTCTGGTGATCCAGTTCGCGGGTTGCAGCCTCGGAGAGCCGGGCCGGCAGCGCCGGCAGAATGCGGTCAGCGGCTTCGACAACGGTAATGGATACATCCTCCGGCCGCAGGTGATTCATACCGTATATGGGCAGTTCCCTGGAAGCCAGTCGCAGTTCCGCTGCCAGTTCAACGCCGGTTGCGCCGGCGCCAATGATGGTGATGGGCAGTTCATGGCCATTGCCGGATTGGGCATCGTGGTTCTTACGCAAAAATGCGTTAAGCATCAGGTTGTGGAAACGCCGGGCCTGGTTGAGGCTGTCCAGGAACAGGCAATGATCCTGGGCGCCGGGGGTTCCGAAGTCGTTCGCTGTACTGCCCACGGCAATCACCAGGGTGTCATAACCGATGCGGCGTTCCGGCACGACTTCGCCGCCGTCCTCATCGTGGAATGGCGCGATGATCACTTCCCTGGCGTTGTGATCCAGGCCGTTCATGCGCCCGAGCTGGAATTCATAGTGATGCTTGCGTGCGTGGGCCCGGTAGTTGATTTCGTTGGCGTTGGCATCAAGCGAGCCGGAGGCCACTTCGTGAAGCAGGGGTTTCCAGACGTGGGTCAGGCCGGCGTCGACCAGGGTGATACGGGCTTTGCGTTTCTTTCCGAGTTTGTTACCGAGGCGGGTGGCCAGCTCAAGACCGCCCGCGCCGCCGCCTACGACGACGATGTGATGCAGATTATCCATGACAAGGGTTCCTGAAGTGAAGATAGCCAAGAACTCTCGTCAAAAACCCTTGGCTGTCCTCACTGGGGAAGGCAACGACACAGAGCGGTAATGCTAACGCACTGTTGTGACAGGGACAATTCGCCGTTAGTACCTATATCCGGGGCAGGCCCTGAGCGGGCGGGGTCTAGTGGCGGGCACGATAGTGATCGAGCATGGCGGCCATGTCTTCGGCAAGCTCAGCGACCTGTTCAGAGCTGATCTCCCGCTGGGCAAAAGACCGGAGGCCAATGATCTGTGCCTGAAGCAGTCTTGCCAGCCGGGCACAATGGGTTCCTGGTGCCAGCTCGCCCTGGCGTTTCGCCTGCTCCAGAAGTTCAGTCAGGGCCTGCTCAATAGCGCTCAGGATCGAGTTCGCCTGGTTTGCAATGGCCGTATTGGTGTTACTGGCTTCGAGCAGGGTTTTAACGACCATGCAGGCGCGGGATGGCGACTCGCCGCCGGGGCTGGCCTGTCGTGCGATGCAACGAAGGTGCTCTTGCAGCCCGTCCATCACCGACGGACTTCCAGCCAAGTGCTCGCGCAGTTCCAGCCCGCTTCTCTGTGCATAGGCAGCCAGCGCTTCGCTGAACAGTCCATCCTTGCTGCCAAAGGTTGCATAAATGCTGCCAGGGCGCATGTCCAGAGCCTGCTCAATCTGCTTCATGGAAGCGCCGGCATAGCCCCGCTCCCAAAACAGGTTCATTGCTTTGTCTAGCGCGATTTGTCGATCGTAACGAGCGTTTCTGGCCATGGGTACCTGCCAACGACGGGTGATTTAATTCCTCGTAATGATAACTTGAGTGATCGCTCAAAAACAGTTACCGTGGGTCTGTAATTGAATGAACGCTCAATATTAACCGAAAGGAGAGTGTTATGACGGATTTCACCATCCACGATGTCGAATCGGCGCCCGAAAAATCAAAACCGCTTCTGGAAAATTCAGTCAAGGGCTTTGGCATGATTCCCAGTTTGCACGGGATCATGGCAGAAGCACCAGGAACTCTTGAGGGTTATCAGACCTTGCACCGGTTGGTGCTGGAAAGCAGTTTTGACAATGATGAGAAAACCGTTGTCTGGCAGACCATCAACGTAGAGAATGCCTGCCATTACTGCGTACCGGCGCACACCGGAATCGCCAAGATGATGGAAGTGTCGGACGACATCATCAACGCGTTGCGCGACGAGACGCCACTGCCCAGTGACAAGCTTGAAGCCCTGAGGACGTTCACGCTGGCTGTCATGCACAAGAAAGGCAATGTCGGTAAGGAAGACCTGGATGCGTTCTATGGTGCTGGCTACAAGCATCGTCAGGTACTGGAAGTGATCCTGGTGCTGTCCCAGAAAGTCATGAGCAACTACATCAACCACATTGCGGAAACGCCGGTTGACGAGCCATTCCAGAAGTTTGCCTGGGAAAAGAAGAAGTAACGGAACGATTCCCTGACGCTACGGGTGCGGTTCAGCCCGCATCCGTTGCCAGTATTTGCGCCTGGCGCTGGCGTTTCTTCTCCAGCACCTTGTCCACGCATTGGCTCTGGTCTTTCAGAATCACCACGCACTCCAGGCACTGGATGCATTCGTTGTAGTCAATCCGGCCATCTTTATGGATCGCATTGATTCCGCAACTGTTCTTGCAGTGCTGGCAAGGCTTGCCGCACAGCTCCACCCGGTCGAGCCAACTGAACAGGCGCAGCTTGCCCAGAACCGCCAGGCCGGCCCCGAGCGGGCAAAGGTAGCGGCAGTAGAACTTGTGGATGAACATGCCCACCACCAGCAGGCCAACGGCATAGGCCACGAACGGCCAATAACGCACGAAGATGAGCGTGATGCCGGTTTTGAACGGTTCCACTTCCACCAGCTTCTCCGCCAGTTCCAGTGAATAGAACGCCGTTCCCACCAGCACCAGGAGTATCGGGTACTTCAATAGAATCAGCCGCCGATGCCATTTTTCCGGTACTTTCACCTGGCGGAACTTCAGTTTCTCGCCCAACCAGGCCGCCATCTCCTGCAACGCGCCAAAGGGGCATAGCCAGCCACAGAACAGCCCGCGCCCCCAGACAAACAGGCTGATAAAGGTGTAGGTCCACAGGATAAACAGCACCGGGTCCATCAGGAATACGTTGAGTGAAAAACCGTCCCAGATGGCCAGGAACAGGGTGTAGATATTCACCACCGAAAGCTGACCCTGAGCATAGAAGCCGATAAAGAACAGGGTGAAGAACAGAAAGCCCCAGCGGAACCGATGCACCAGTTTCGGATATTGGCTCAGGGTGCGCTGGCGGGCGAAGAACACCGTCAACAGGGTGAGACTGAGGACCAACAGGGAAATGGTCAACCAGCGTTCCTTCCATAGCCCGATCCACACCGGTTGGCGATTGTCTTCTGGCCGAGGTGTCACCTCGACGGCTTCGAACAGCTCCTGCGCAAAGGCCATCGGGATCTCCAGCTCGGTGCTGTCGGCAACCAGGTGATTCTTCCGCAATGTGACGCCCAGCTTCAGAGTCGCTTCGGCACCGGGATTGAAGCCTGCGTTGCCGCCGACCCGGAACAGGGTTGTCCGGGCGAACTCCGGCATGCCGTCGGCGTTGATCTGTATGTTCTGGTCGAACACGTTGATATCGCGAATGTCCAGCGACAGACTATTTTGCTGCAATCCCAGGCGATCCGGTGAGCTTCCTGGGGTGAAGTCATCCGGTAGGTGTGGGTAAAGTCCGCGGGACATGACGGCCAGTATCTGGGCGTCTGGCCCCGTCTTTTCTTTCAGCCGCTGGAAACCTTCGTCGCCCAACAGATTGCGGCCCACCATTGGTGCGTTGATGTAGCCGAAAAACAGCTCGGCGAAAGGCTCGCCAGGGTCAGGTTGCGACGCCTCGGGATAATCCACCAGGGGCGAGCCCAGTTTCTGTTCGATCGCCGCAGAGCTGATACGCCAGTGGCCGATGTACCCCCGTTCGAACAGTTGCGCCCACGACAGCGGTTGGTAGAGATCGGTTTTCGCCCGGGTAGGCGCTTCCTGAGTAAATCCGGCGAGCTTCTTTCGAGCCACCTTGAGGGCCGAGGACAGAACCGTGTCGTTGATGATCAGCACGGACACCGTGGCCTTACTCACGCCGTCGAAATGCACCACGTTGCCGTCCGGGCTTTTGCCGCTGCGAGAGCCTGACGTGTCAATAACAATCTGTTCGGTGAGGGAGCGGCCCTCGTACTGGTCGATGAACTCGAACAGTGGCTCTTCGCCAAGTCCATGAAGAAACACCGGTTCGTGATGGTTGAGAATGCGAATGCCGGTAAAGCGGCCGCGGCTGTCGAGCCCGATCAACATGCTGACGGGTTTCCCGGCAAAGCCCTGGAGTGGACTGATATCGCGGGATTCGTAGGCGTAGCCTATCAGCTCCTGAAGCTGATACACCGGGTACACCGGGTAGTCCGGCAACCGGTCACGAATGTCTGTGGCCTTGGGGAATAGTTCCTGGATTAACGTCTGCTTCTCATCGTCCAGGGCGCCATACGTCGCCAGGGGAAAACAGGCTAGGACCAACAGCAGCAATAGCCGCAAGGGCATGGTCTCTCTCCATCGATTTCTTGTTGTTGGTCAGATCCATGCTAGAGATTTGCCATGCGGGCACAATGCGACCTCCGGGCCGGGCAGGTGCTACTTTGTGAGGAGAAATGGAGGCTGAGAAGGAAAGCAGAGGTCGATCAGTTCAGGCGAATCACCCGCCCCATTAAACGTCGCCAGTCGATAGGCAGGCGGTTTTCCAGCGCCACCAGGGTGGGGTCTTTGGTGTGCAGGGCTTCAAAGGGGCGCTTGCTGGCGAAGATCACCGTGTTGTTGGTTTTACTCTTGAACAGCAGGAGGACTGCAAACCCCGCGCGCAGCTGGTGGAACAACGGACCATTGATGTCCGGCGTGCGGTGATAATTGATGGCGAGCCAGCCGTCGTCGCCAAGTACCCGGCTGCATTGTCTGATAAACTGCCGCTGGGCCTGGGCCGGGCTCATGCGGTCGGAGTTGTACATGTCGGCCAGGATGAGGTCGCTGCTACCGTCCGGCGCTTTGCCGAGGGCGTCCCTGGCATCGCCGATGGTCATTGTCAGGTTGGCGGAATGCGGCAGGCTGAAGTATTCGCGGGCCACCTCCAGCACCCGGGGCCGCAATTCCACCGCGTGTACCTGGCAGTCAGGCAGCAGGTGCAACAGCGCACCGGCCATCACGCCGCCGCCGAGGCCAAGAATCGTGGCGTGTGCGGGCTGTGCAAAGGCAACTGGCAACAGCATGGCGCGGCTGTACTCATGAACGGGAAGATGGGGCCTGCGGCGATCTATCTTGCTTTGCTCAAACACCGAATCAAAGGTCATCACCCGATGTTTGCGATAGTCGACCACCAGAATGCCACCGAGTGCGTCCCGGGTGTAATGGATAATCTCGCCCTTCACGGTGGCGTCCCTTGTCTGATCGCTGCGTCGTTATTCTGGGCATTTATCCGCCGCTTCTCAAGCCGCACGTCAGGGCCGGAGGCCGCGAGCCTGTGAGCATGGACACCTTCAGCGCCCTGGCCTGCCCGTTGGACGGTGAGCCCCTGAACCAGTCCGGTACCTGCTGGCGTTGCCCGGCTGGTCACAGTTTTGATGTTGCCCGCCAGGGCTACCTGCACCTGCTGCCGGTCCAGAAGAAGCGCTCGCTGGACCCGGGTGATAGCAAGGACATGGTGGCGGCGCGCCGGCGCTTCCTGAATGCCGGTTTCTATCAGCCCATTGCCGAGGCCGTGAACAAAGCGGTGGCGCCCGGAGCCGCCGATGCCAAACCACTGGCCTGCCTGGACGCTGGGTGTGGAGAGGGCTATTACCTCCGGCAACTGGCAGCGGCAAATACGGAGAGGTCTCTTGCGCTGGTGGGAGTGGATATCTCCAAGTGGGCGACCCTGGCCGCCGCGAAGCAGGATAAGCGCCCCCGTTGGCTGGTCGGCAGTAACGCTAACCTGCCGGTGTTGAACGGCAGCCTGGATTGCGTACTCTGCCTGTTTGGCTTTCCCGTCTACAGTGAGTTTGCCCGTGTGCTCAAACCCGGCGGCATCCTGATCCAGGCCGACGCTGGCCCCGATCACCTGCGGGAACTGCGGGAGATTATCTATCCGTCGCTCAAACCCGAAAAGCCGCCAGCTGTTGACGTGCCTGAAGGTTTTTTGAGTCTGGGGACAGAGACGATTCGTTATTCACTGACCTTGGAAAGCCAGGAGGCGATTGCCGACCTGCTGGCGATGACGCCGCATTTTTACCGGGCGCCTGCGGAGGGGCGGGTTCGTGCCGAGACACTCGAAACCCTGGCGGTGACGGTCGAAGTCACGCTGAGGCGTTTTGTTCGTGATTCTGCCGCTACGACGACAACGCCCCGATAGCCTCGTTCGCTTCCATGGTCCGGGCCAGATCCTCTGCCGTTTGCCCATCCTCATCTTTCAACGATTTATCCGCGCCTGCTTCCAGCAAACGCCCAATCATATCCACCCTATTGAACATGGCGGCGACCATCAGCGGTGTTTTGGCGCCTGCCGGGCGATGGTCGACGTCGGCGCCGGAGGTCAGCAGCAGGTCTACAATGTCGGTATTGCCCTGATACACCGCGCTGGCCAGGGGCGTTTGTAGCTGGTCGTTGGCCAGGTTGGGGTCGGCACCCTGTTCCAGCAGCAGGCGCGCGGTGTCTTTGTGGCTGTTGCTGCAGGCGAGCATCAGCAGGCTGTCACCGGTGTTGGTGCGGATGTCCACGGGTACGCCGGCGTTGAGCATCACGCTGAGGGGGCCGGCACCACCATTCCGGGCCAGTTCGAACAACCCCTGGGCGAAAGCAATGGCGTCTTCGTCCTGTTGATTGTCGGGGTTCTGGGGCCTGGTTGGCTTGTCGTGGCTCATGGTTTTCCTCTGGTTTCATAGCGAATCTTGGGCAACCGTAACACGCCTGGAGCCAGCCAAGAATTGGACTTGGGTACGGTATGGATCTGGACAGACCCACAACGCCACTGTTAAAACCGTGCTATCAGGTAAGCAAAACCATCAAGGGTACAGGAGAACAGGACTGTGAAAATCAAGGTTCGAGGTATTGAAGAAGGCCAGCCGGTGCCGGAGAAATTCGCGTTTGGTGTCTACAGCGAACAGGACCACATGAGCTTTGGCCCCAACCGCAACCCGGAACTGGTCTGGGAGGACGCGCCGGAGGGCACCAGGAGTTTCGTGGTGATGATGTTTGACCCGGACGTGCCCAGCGTGGCGGACGACGTCAATCAGGAAGGCAAAACCGTGTCGAAGGACATTCCCCGGGTGGATTTCTTCCACTGGCTGCTGGTGGACGTGCCGGCCGCCACGTCCCGCATCCCCGAGGGCGAGGACAGCGATGGTGTGATTCCCAAGGGAAAGGAGCCCGGTCCGGGCCCGATCGGTATTCGTGGCGTGAACAACTACACCCAGTTCCTGGCTGGCAATCCCGACATGGCAGGAACCTATGCCGGTTACGATGGTCCCTGTCCGCCCTGGAACGATGAGATCCTCCATCATTACCACTACGAAGTGCACGCGCTGGATGTTGAAACTCTGGGGCTGGATGGTGAGTTCGATGGTGCCGCAGTTCGTGAAGCCATGGCAGGTCACGTTCTGGCCAGCGCCCGGGTGACCGGTACCTACACGCTGAATCCGGATTTACGTAAAGACTGAGTAGCCACAGACAGGCGCCATCCGCAAGAAAGCCGGAATGTCGGGTGACCGACGTCCGGCTTTTTTATGCGCGACCATTTACGGGGATTTTCGACTCGGTTCAGCCCGTGCCTGCGAGTAGCTGTTCAAAGGTGGTGATGGTTCCCGGACTGTCCGGCTCATAGCCGGGAAGGTGTTCGATCCGATCGATAAAGGCCTGCGAGCGCATCAGCTCAATCAGGTGCGACAGGTTGTCCTGCCCCAGCCGCTCTTCATGGCAGAGCAGGAGGTAGTGCTCGCTGGCCATTTCCACGAAATCAAGGTTGAACTGGCTGGCCGCCGCTTCCACGCCGAAGCCTACATCCGCCATTCCCGACGCGACAAAGGCAGCGACGGCTGTGTGTGTGAACTCGTGCTGAGGCGAGCGGTTGATGCTCTTTTCAGTGAGTCCCGCCTGACGTAGCAGAAGGTTGAACAGGATGCGGGTGCCGGAATGGCGATCACGGCCGATAAAACGGAGCCCGGAAGCGGCCAGTTCCGACAGGTTATGGACCTTCACCGGGGCGTCTTTGCGCATCATCAGGCCTTCGCGCCGGGTGACAAAACGAATCAGCCGGAATTGTTTGCCGGCCAGCTGATGCTGGTAATGGGCCATGATTTCCCGGGCCCGTTCCGGGCAGGTGGGAAAGTGAAAGCTTGCCAGGTCGCATTCGCCGCGATTGAGGGCGGTCAGTGCCTCTTCGGGGTTGCGGTATTGGAGGTTGACTTCAACGCGATCTGAGAACTCCGGGAGCAGGGCCACGGCATAACCATGACTGGCGTGAAGGCGAAGGACCGGGTGCTCACCGGCCAGCAGTTGCTGGATCTGGTCGTTAAATTCGGACGCCATGCTGTCGATCTGAGGCCCGAGCCGGGCTTTGACCCGCTGATCTGCCCACAGCAATTTCTCGCCCAGGGCGGACAGCTCGGTGCCGTGCCCCTTGCGCATGATCACCAGTGGCATTCCGAAAACATCGGAGCTGCGATTGAGCAGGTTCCAGGCGTGGCGGTAAGACACGCCGGCCGCCTCTGCCGCCGCGGTCAGTTTGCCGCTGTCTCGGATCGTTTCGAGCAGGCGGAATAATACCGGCTCGAACAGCTCACCGTTATCGGTTCGGAAGACCCAGGCAGGGGAAATAGACAGCCTTTTCTTATGCATTCCTATTCATATTCCGTCGGCGATGATGGAGTGGTAGCGTATGACTATCACTGTTCAGATACTGTAACAGAACAAGAAATAATAGGAACAATTATGCATATGTCAGAGGTGAATCAGCAATCACTCGGCGCCATGGCTTACGCCAGCGACTGGACACCTGACATGGTCCGGGCGGAAGTGGACGCCCTGAAACACAAGCCTGGCGCCCTGCTCCCCATCCTGCACGCCGTCCAGAACCGGATTGGTTACATCCCCGAGGGCGCCGTGGCCATCATCGCTGAGGCGCTGCAGCAGACCCGTGCCGAAGTCCATGGTGTGATCAGCTTCTACCACCATTTCCGCACTCATCCGGTGGGCAGCAAGGTTATCCATGTGTGCCGTGCGGAAGCCTGCCAGTCCATGGGCGGCCGGGCGCTCGAAGCCCACATCAAGGATCGCCTTGGTGTGGACTATCACGGTACCACTGCCGACAACGAATTCACCCTTGAGCCAGTCTACTGCCTGGGCAACTGCGCCTGTGCCCCTTCCATCCGCGTGAATGACGATATCCACGGTCGGATGACGCCGCAGAAGTTTGATCGCCTGGCGGACAAGCTCACCACATCCGCGCTGGACATCCGGTGATCACGGGAGCATCGATGATGGCAACCAGAATCTACGTGCCCTGCGATACCACCGCCCTGTCCATGGGGGCGGATGACGTGGCGAGACTGATAGAACACCATGCCGGAGTTCAGGGTGTGGCTATTGAACTGGTTCGTAACGGTTCCCGAGGGTTGTTCTGGCTTGAACCAATGGTGGAAGTCGAGACGGCCAGCGGCCGGATCGGCTATGGCCCGGTGGAACCGGATGACGTTCAGGGGCTGGTGGAGGCCGGGTTGTTCGATGGTGCGCCCGACCATCCTCTGTTTCTTGGCCCGGTGGCCGATATTCCCTACCTGAAACGCCAGCAACGCCTGACTTTTTCCCGTATTGGCATCACCGATCCGCTGTCGATTACCGACTATCGTGATCATGGCGGCTTTGACGGCCTGGAAACGGCGATCAGCGTGGAGCCCCAGGGCATTGTCGACGAGGTCAAAGCCTCCGGCCTCCGTGGTCGGGGTGGCGCAGCCTTTCCCACCGGTATCAAGTGGCAGACGGTGCATGACGAGCCCTGGCAGCTGCAGAAGTACATCGTCTGCAACGCCGATGAGGGCGATTCCGGCACCTTCGCAGACCGGCTCGCCATGGAATGCGACCCCTACATGCTGATTGAAGGCATGACTATTGCCGGGCTGGCGGTGGGGGCGACCCAGGGATTCATCTATCTGCGCTCGGAATACCCGGTGGCGCACCGCATTCTGAATGAAGCGATCCGCCGTGCCGAAGCCGAAGGCTATCTGGGCCAGGATGTCCGGGGCAGCGGTCGTGCCTTCCATCTGGAAGTGCGGCTGGCGGCGGGCGCCTACATCTGTGGTGAGGAAACCTCGCTGCTGGAAAGCCTGGAGGGCAAGCGCGGCCTGGTTCGGGCAAAGCCGCCCCTGCCCGCGATCAAGGGGCTGTTCGGCCAGCCTACCGTGGTCAATAACGTACTGTCATTTGCCGCTGTGCCGTTCATTCTGGCTCAGGGTGGCCAGGCCTATGCGGACTACGGCATGGGCAAGTCACGGGGCACCCTGCCGATCCAGTTGGCGGGCAACATCCGCCAGGGTGGCCTGATCGAGTTGGCCTTTGGCGTTAGTTTACGGGAGATCCTCGAAGATTTCGGTGGCGGCACCTTCTCGGGCCGACCCATGAAAGCCGTCCAGGTGGGCGGCCCGCTAATGGCGTATATGCCGGAAAATCAGTGGAACACGCCCATGGATTACGAGGCCTTCGGCCAGCTTGGCGCGGGTATCGGCCATGGCGGCGTGGTGGTTTTTGACGACACCGTGGACATGGGAGAGCAGGCCCGGTTCGCCATGGAGTTCTGCACCGTGGAGTCCTGCGGCAAATGCACGCCCTGCCGGATTGGATCGGTACGTGGTGTGGAGGTGATTGACCGGATACGCGCCGGTGAGAACCGTGAGGCCAATCTGGTTCTGCTGGAAGAGCTGTGCGAGACCATGGTCGACGGTTCCCTTTGCGCAATGGGGGGCATGACCCCGTTCCCGGTACAGAGCGTGATGACACATTTTCCGGACGACCTGACAGCCTGACCGACGCGAGTGGAGGCAATAACGATGTTGCAATATTTTGATCCGGGCACTTTAAATCGAGGTACGGGTAATCGAGGTACAGGCGGCCTGAACCCCGATATCGACTATGGTACGCAGCCCAGCACCTCCGAAACCCTGGTTAGCCTGTCCATTGACGGCACCGATATCGCAGTGCCCGAAGGCACTTCGGTGCTGCGGGCAGCCACCCTGGCGGGTATCAACATTCCCAAGCTGTGCGCATCGGACAACCTCGAAGCCTTCGGTTCCTGTCGCCTGTGCGCGGTGGAGATCGAGGGCCGCCGCGGCTATCCGGCCTCCTGTACCACGCCGGTGTCCGAGGGCATGGCCGTCACTACCCAGAACGGCAAGCTGGCCAAGCTCCGGCGCAACATCATGGAGCTGTATATTTCCGACCACCCGCTGGACTGCCTGACCTGCCCGGCCAACGGCGACTGTGAACTGCAGGACGTGGCCGGCGCCGTGGGTTTGCGGGAAGTGCGCTACGGTTTTGAGGGCGAGAACCACCTGGACGTGGAAGTGGACGATTCCAACCCCTACTTCAGCTTCGACCCCAGCAAGTGCATTGTCTGCTCACGTTGCGTGCGTGCCTGCGAGGAAGTGCAGGGCACCTTTGCCCTGACCATTGACGGCCGCGGCTTCGACTCCAAGGTATCTGCGGGCCAGAACGATCCGTTCATGGATTCCGAGTGCGTGTCCTGCGGCGCCTGCGTGCAGGCCTGCCCCACCTCCACATTGATGGAAAAGAGCGTGATCGACGCCGGCCAGCCCGAGCACAGCGTGGTCACCACCTGTGCATACTGTGGCGTGGGCTGCTCGTTCAAGGCGGAGATGAAAGGCGACCAGCTGGTGCGCATGGTTCCCTACAAGGGCGGCGATGCCAACCACGGTCACTCCTGCGTGAAAGGCCGCTTTGCCTTTGGCTATGCCACCCACAAGGACCGCATCAAGGAGCCGATGATCCGGGACTCCATCAACGACCCCTGGAAAGTGGTGTCCTGGGAGGAGGCCATCGAGTTCTCCGCCAGAAAGCTCAAGGACACCCAGGCCAGATATGGCCGGGAAAGCATCGGTGGTATCACCTCCTCACGCTGCACCAATGAGGAAACCTATCTGGTGCAGAAGCTGATCCGCGCCGCGTTCGGCAACAACAACACCGATACCTGTGCGCGGGTCTGCCATTCCCCCACCGGCTTTGGTCTGAAGACCACCATGGGCGAGTCCGCGGGAACACAGACCTTTGATTCGGTGATGAAGGCCGACACCATCGTGGTAATCGGTGCCAACCCTACCGATGCACACCCGGTGTTCGCCTCCCAGATGCGCAAGCGGCTGCGCCAGGGCGCGAAGCTGATTGTGATCGATCCACGCCGCATCGACCTGCTGAAAACACCTCACGGCACCGAAGGCATTCACCTGCCGCTACGCCCGGGCACCAACGTGGCGATGATCAATTCCCTGGCCCATGTGATTGTGACCGAGGGCCTGGAAGACAAAACGTTCATCGAAAGCCGGTGTGAGCCCGCGCAGTACAAACAATGGCGGGAATTCATTGCCGAGGAGCGACACTCTCCGGAAGCCCTCGAGGCGGTCACGGGGGTGTCTGCCGACCTGGTACGCCAGGCCGCGCGGGCCTATGGTGAAGCGGGTAATGGCGCCATCTATTACGGCCTCGGGGTCACCGAGCACAGCCAGGGCTCCACCATGGTGATGGGCATTGCCAACCTGGCCATGGCCACCGGCAACATCGGCCGTGAAGGCGTTGGCGTGAATCCGTTACGGGGGCAGAACAACGTTCAGGGTTCCTGCGACATGGGCTCCTTCCCCCACGAACTGCCGGGCTATCAGCATGTGGGCGACCCGGCCGTTCGAGCCAGGTTTCAGGAGGCCTGGAATGTGGCCATTGACGATGAGCCGGGCCTGCGGATTCCCAACATGTTTGATGCCGCCATCGCCGGCAGCTTCAAGGCTATGTATGTGCAGGGCGAGGACATTGCCCAGTCCGATCCCAATACCCAGCATGTGGAAGCCGCGCTCAGTTCGCTGGATTGCCTGATCGTGCAGGACATCTTCCTCAACGAAACCGCCAAGTACGCCCATGTGCTGCTGCCGGGTTCGACGTTCCTGGAAAAGAACGGCACTTTCACCAACGCCGAGCGCCGCATTAACCGGGTGCGTAAAGTGATGGCGCCGGTGGCGGGCATGGAAGACTGGGAAGTCACCATGGCATTGTCGAACGCGCTGGGCTATCCGATGCAGTACCGTCATCCGTCCGATATCATGGATGAGATCGCCCGGCTGACGCCGACGTTTACCGGTGTCAGTTACGACAAGTTGGACGAACTGGGCAGCATCCAGTGGCCCTGTAACGACGAGCATCCCGACGGCACGCCCACCATGCACACCCTCGATTTCCCGATCGGCAAGGGCAAGTTTGCGGTCACCGAGTATGTTGCCAGCGAGGAAAAAACCAATCGCAAGTTCCCGCTGTTGCTGACCACCGGTCGCATCCTGAGCCAGTACAATGTCGGTGCCCAGACCCGACGCACCGAGAACAGCCAGTGGCATCAGGAGGATGTACTGGAAGTTCATCCCAGCGATGCCGAACTCCGGGGCATCCGCGAGGGCGACTGGCTGGGCATCACCAGCCGTGTGGGCCAGACGGTCCTGCGGGCAAGAATCAGTGATCGCATGTTGCCGGGGGTGGTGTACACCACCTTCCACCACCCGGGCAGCGGTGCCAATGTGATTACCACCGACAGTTCTGACTGGGCCACCAACTGCCCGGAATACAAGGTGACTGCGGTGCAGGTGGAGAAGGTCTCGCAGCCGTCGGAATGGCAACGCCACTTCGAGCAGTTTGACCAGCGCCAGCAAGGGTTGTTGGAACCGTCGGCCAGCCATATGGAGCAACCCGATGCCACGGCACTCAAATAACCCGGAGCTGGCAGTCATGCCAGTGATGGGGCCGGACCCTGAGAAGGGTGCGCCAGCGTCCTGTGACCTCCCGGTGGAGGTTCATGGGGGCATTGAGGGCGCCCCCGGTCAGGATAGTGTCGCCGAAGAGGTGCCGGTGGCGATGGTTTATAACGGCATATCCCATGCGGTAATGATGGCATCGCCTTGTGATCTGGAGGATTTTGCACTGGGTTTCAGTCTGACCGAAGGCATTATCGACAGCCCCGGGCAGTTGTTTAACCTGAACGTACATGCCGTCGACGAGGGCATCGCTATCGAGATGCACATCGCCGGCGACTGTTTTGCCCGTTTGCGCCAACAGCGACGGAATATGACCGGACGAACCGGCTGCGGGCTATGCGGCACCGAATCCCTGGCCCATGCGGTCCGGGCGATCCCACGCGTGCCGCTTCGCCCGATACCGGATGATGAAGACGTTCAGCGCGCTCTGAGCAGCCTTCGGCACTACCAGCCCCTGCAGGAACAGACCGGCGCCACCCACGGTGCAGCCTGGTGCGATAGCCAGGGCCGCATCGAACTGGTTCGGGAAGATGTCGGCCGTCATAACGCACTCGATAAACTGATCGGCGCACGGATACACAAGAAGGGCGAGTCGGCCTTCGACGATGGCTTTGCACTGGTTTCCAGTCGCGCCAGCTTCGAGATGGTGCAGAAAAGTGCCAGTGTCGGTATCGGTTGCCTGGTGGCTGTCTCTGCGGCCACGGCACTGGCGGTCCGGGAAGCGCGAACGGCCGGCATGACCCTGATCGGGTTCGCCCGCCCTGGGCGGCATGTCATCTACAATCGGGGCGACAGTGGCCAACCTTCCGAGGAACGCGAGCATGAGTGACCAGCAGTTGCGGAACCTGATCAAGATGATCAACCAGATCAGTGATAACAACCTCCATCATGGCGATGAGGGCGAGGCGGCGGAGGTGGTCGCCACCCACATCAGGAAGTTCTGGGCCCGGAGTATGAAACAGCAGATCAGCGATTATGCAACGTCGGACGGGGCAGAGTTGAATGCCGTTTCCCGGCTGGCCGTCGAGCGCCTCTCGTTGTAAGAACTGATGGTTTTGATTTAGACAATGAGAATTGTTAGCATTTGCACCTCGTTAACATGAGGTAATGTCTGTCATCCTGAAGGTGCGGGCAAAATGCATTAACCATTCGAGATTTGTCTATGAAAACTCCGGAGTCACGTCCCCTGCTGCTGGCGCTGGCCATAGCGGCTGTTCACGGTTCTGCACTGGCGCAATCTTCGTCCAATACCCAATCCGGCGACAACGCCAAAGCGTTACCGGACCTGGTTATCACGGCCACCCGCAACAAAAGCACAGCGGGAGAGACTCCGCAGAAGACAACCATCATTACCCGCGAGCAGATCGAACAACAGCAGGCGATTTCCAATGACCCCGGCCAGGTGCTGAGCAACCTGATTCCTTCCTACTCTCCGGGCCGTCAGAAACTGTCCAACGCCGGTGAAACCTTCCGGGGCCGGTCACCCCTGTTCCTGGTGGACGGTGTGCCGCAGAGCAATCCACTGCGGGACAGCGCGCGGGACAGCTACACCATCGATCTGGATATGGTCGAACGTATCGAAGTAATCCACGGTGCCAGTGCTGAGCACGGCCTGGGTGCGACGGGTGGCATCATCAATTTTGTAACTCGCAGGCCCGACAGCGGTGAGGTTTCCCAGTCTGTGTCGGCCAGCGTGACCAGTGACGACAACGTGGACTCCGATGGCCAGGGTTACAAAGTGGGCTACCGGATCAGCGGTCAGCAGGGCCGCTGGGACTATCTTCTGGGCGGGAACATTCAGGAGCGCGGTGTGTTCTACGACGGTGAGGATCGCTTGATCGGTGTGGCTTATCCCGGTGAACTCCAGAACACCGAAAGCTATGACGTATTGGCCAAGCTGGGTTACTGGCTGGACGATGACCAGAACGTGGAATTTTTCATCAACCGTTTTCAACTTGAAGGCAAGGGTGGATACGTACCGGTAAAGCCACAACCTGGAGACCGTGACCGCGGCGTGCCCACAACCGCACGCCCGGGCATCATTGACGGTAAGCCCGGAGAAAATGAGGTTACCACCGCTCGTCTTTCCTACTCGCACGGCGACTGGCTGGGCAACCAGGTGGATACCCAGCTATACAGCCAGACCTTCCGGGCCCGGTTTGCCACCACGCCGTTCTTCCCCTATGTGGACGCCAATGGCAACGATCAGCTCGACCAGACCCGCAACGAATCCGACAAGGTGGGCGCCAAGTTCACCCTCACCCGCGACGGCCTGCTGAACGATTACCTGACCCTGACAACGGGCCTGGATGTTCTTCAGGATGAAACCCGCCAGACGCTGGTGGAAACCGGGCGTACCTACGTACCCAAATCGCAGTTCCGCAACTACGCAGCCTTCCTGCAGGGCGATGTTGCAGCCACCGACCGTTTGACCCTGCACACCGGTGTCCGCTATGAACATGCGGAGCTTAAGGTTGATACCTACAACACCATCGACCGTAGCAATGTCACCCAGGACAACGTCACCGTCCAGGGTGGCAATCCGGATTTCAACGAAACCCTGTTCAATGCGGGTGTTGTCTATCAGGCGACGGATCATGTGCAACTGTTTGCCAACTATTCCGAAGGGTTTGGCATGCCAGATGTTGGCCGTGTACTACGCGGAATCAGCGACGAAGGTCAGGATGTTGACAACCTGCTGGTGCTGGAGCCGATCGTAACCGATAACCGTGAGATCGGTGGTCGTTTTGACTGGGACCGTTACCATCTGGAGGTGAGTTATTACGAGTCGGATTCTGACTTTGGTGAGCGCCTGACCGAAGTGAATGGCACCTGGGTCGGCAAGCGTGAAAAAACCGAAATCCAGGGCGTGGAAGTCACCGCCGATGCGGACCTGAACGACGCGCATAACCTGGCGTTTTCCTACACCTATGCGGATGGTGAGTCCGACACCGACGGTGATGGCGATGTAGACACTGAGCTGAGCGGCATCAATATTGCGCCGGAAACCCTGAAACTGAGCTGGTCAGCTGCCTGGACGAAGAGGCTGTCGAGCCACCTTCAGTTCACCCAGTTCCTGGACCGGGACATCGAAGGAGATGACCTGGACTTCGACGGATACGGGTTGGTGGATGGCTCTATGGCCTACCGGACCCGTGCCGGGAAGTTCTCCCTGGGCATCGAGAACCTGCTGGATAAGGACTACTTCACGTACTACTCCCAGTCTGCCCGGGTGAGTGACGAGTACTATTTCCAGGGCCGTGGCCGCACCGTCACCCTTGGTTATCAGCTCGACTTCTGAGCAGTCGGCATCCCAAAGCCCGGGGCCTCAGTGCTCCGGGCTTTTACTGTCACCCCAGTTCCCGCCTGAGTCGGTACAGCAGGTACACGAAGAAGGGCGCACCGATGCCCGCAACGAAAATGCCGGCCGGTAGATCCCTGGGTATGAACGCTACCCGACCCACCCAGTCCGCATAGAGAAGAATCAACGCGCCGACCAGCGCCGCGATGGGCAACAGCCCCGTGTGGCCACTGTTGACGAGTTGTCGCGCCATGTGTGGCGCAATCAGGCCGATGAACCCGACCGCCCCGGCATAGGCCACGGCAGAGCCGGCGAGGGCCACTGCCAGCATCAGGAACAGCAAACGATGGCCCTGTAGGGCGCTACCCAGGCCCAGCGCCATATCTTCCCCCATGGATTGTGCATCGAGGTGTCTGAGCTTGATCAGCGCCAGGGGCCAGCACACCATCAGCCAGGGAGCCAGGGCGGTGACGTCGTGCCACTGCGAGGCGTAGAGGCTGCCAGTGAGCCAGATATAGGCGTTCATTGCGGTGGCATCGGGGCTCAGGACCAACAGCAGGGTGGTCACTGCGGTCAGCCCGGCTGCCAGCCCGACGCCCACCAGCACCAGCCTGGCGGGGCTGATCCCCCCCTGCCAGGCCAGGGCCGTAATGCCCAGGGCCACGGCAAAGGCGCCCCCCATGGCGACGGGCGCCAGTAACAGCGAGGTACCGGTGACACCTCCGAGCCAGAGAAACAGCACCGCTGCGGCCGACGCCCCACTGGTGATGCCAATGACATCCGGTGACGCCAGCGGGTTTCTCACCAGACCTTGCAGGATGAGACCGGCTGAGCCCAGAGCAGCGCCCACCAGTATGGCCATGAGTATTCTGGGCAGGCGAATTTCCAGAATAATCAGTGCCAGCTCTGACTGATCCGGGGCGGCCAGGGTGGCGAGTACGTCTGTAACCGAGGTGGGATGGCTGCCGGATGTAAGCGCGAGAACACTGCTGACAGCCAGTAACACTGCGAGCACACTGGTGACCACCAGAACCCTGGTATTGAGTTTGATCGACCAGTGGTCGTTACGGGAGCGAAGTATCAGGGTTCGGCTCACGATACTTTCCTCACGTGTCGGGCGAGATGGAGGAACAGCGGTGTGCCCAGCAGCGCTGTCATGACTCCCACGGGAATCTCCTGGGGTGGTATCACCAGCCTGGCGAGGGTGTCGGCTGCCAGCAGCAGCGTGGCGCCAATAATGGCCGACAGGGGTAGCAGCCAGCGATGATCCGTGCCAAAGAGGCCACGAGCCATGTGTGGCACGATCAGGCCGACAAAGCCGATCAGCCCCGCCATGGCCACCGAAGTGCCTGCCAGGACAATCACCACCAGACCGATCAACAATCGCACCTGCCCTACTCTGAGCCCCAGGCCGCGGATGACCTCATCGTCCAGCCCGAGCAGGTTCAGTTGCCGGGACAATAGCAACGCGAGGATCAGGGCGCCGCCGAACAGCGGCAACAATGGCGCTATCGCATCCAGGTCGCGCCCTGAAACGGAACCCGCCAGCCAGAACAGGATGCTTTCGAAACGGTCCTGGTTGAGGATCAGCAACCCCTGGGCAAAGGAGACAAACAGCGCTGTCACCGCGACGCCGGCGAGCACCGTGCGCACGGGCGAAACACCGCGCCCGGCTTCCTGCCCCAGGAAATACACCAGCACGGCGGCCGTGGCGGCGCCGGTAAAGGCGGCCCATACCAGTTGCGATGGCGAGGTCAGCGAAAACAGCGTGGCGCCGACAACCACGAAAAACATGGCGCCGGCATTGATGCCGAGAATGCCGGGTGACGCCAGTGGGTTGCGGGTCAGCGTCTGCATCAGCGCTCCGGCAATGGCCAGGCCGGCACCTACGACCACGGAGGTCACGGTTCGCGAAAAGCGTTCCGAGTGAATGACCAGATGTTCGAGGGATCCGGGATCGTAGTCCGTCAGGCTGTTGATCAGCATCTCCAGTGACACAGGAATGTGTCCGAATATCAGGCTTGATACCGTCGCGGCCAGCAGCAGTCCCAGGCAGAGTATGGCGCCCAGCGTTTTTGCCGGTGGGGTGGTCAGCATCGTGGGCACCCCTGATGTTCAGGTTGGTGAAGGTCGTAGTGCTGGTAGAGTTCGTCCAGCATCCGATTGGCGGCAATAATACCAGCGCCCATGTTCCAGGTGACCGGGTCCACCTGATAGACGTCGTTTTGCCGCACGGCCTTCAGGTTTTTCCATAGGGGGTGGCTGGACCAGGTGTTGAACGTGCGCTGAACGGCGGGATCGTCCTCCATGAAGATGAAGACGGCTTCGGCGTCCATGGCCGGGATGCTTTCCTGGCTGGTGAGTTTTATGCCCCAGCTTTCCTGGCGATGGGAGGCTGGGGCGGAGAAGCCAAGCTCGTCCAGCACGGAGCGGGCGAAGCCGCCATAGTAGATGCGGGCATGGTCGGCCCGAAAGCTCAGGATTGCCACCTCCTGAGGCCACTGTTCACCCAGCTTTTGGCGGATGCGGGTTCTGAAATCCGCAACCCGTTCCTGCCAGCGCTTCAGCAATTCCTCACCGCGAGCCGTGCGGCCGGTGGCCTTTGCCATCATCGTAAGCAGCGCCTTGAAGTCGTAGACATCGCCCGGTATGACCGTGGGCGCGATGCGCTCCAGCAGGGGGTAGACGGTGCGATGCCGGTTTCTGGCGCCGACAATCAGGTCCGGCGACAGCCAGGCGATGCGCTCCAGGTCAGGCTGGGTTTCAAGTCCCAGATAGGTCACGCCCTGAAGGTCTTCACGCAGATACTGATACATCGGCTTTTCGGTCCAGGACTCCACCACGCCTATGGGTTCGATCCCCAGCGCCACAGCGGTATCGGTGGCGCCCTGATACAGGGATATCACGCGATCTGGCCGGCCCGTGATGGTTGCTTCACCAAGGGCATGCTCCACGGTGGTTACCGGAGTAGTTGGGATGGTAGCGATGGCAGCGATTGCTGCGGGGAATTGAAAGAAGCAGGTAACGAGCAGCAGGAAGCTGGCGTAGCGGTGCATGATAAATCCGGTTGTTTAGCGGACAGCAACTATGGGCTGATTTGATGGGGTCAATTTGATAATGAGAATGGGAGATAATATCATCTGACTTCACTCGAAAGCGACTCTAATATGCCCCTGAATCGACATTCCCCATCCCCGGATTACGATCGCCAGCCGCGACTGCGGGGTGACTCAGTGTGCGCGGGATACGACGGCCGGCAGGTGCTGACGGACGTGGATTTCACGGTGCGTGAGGGCAGTGTCACCGTTCTGTTGGGACCGAATGGCTCGGGCAAGTCCACCCTGCTGAAAACCCTGGCCCGAACTCTGGCCCCCAGCGCCGGCAAGGTGTTTCTTGACGGCAGCGATATCCATCGTCAGCCCACCCGCACCGTCGCGCAACGGCTCGGAATACTGCCACAGAGCCCCACCGCACCGGATGGGCTGACTGTCAGGGAGTTGGTAGGGCTTGGACGTTTCCCCTATCAGAGCCTGATGCGCCAGTGGTCCCGGCGCGACGAAGCCGCTGTTGAGGAGGCCATGAGGGTGGCTGATGTTGCGACGTTTGCCGACCGGCCGGTGGATGCGCTCAGTGGCGGGCAGCGTCAACGCTGCTGGATTGCCATGGTGCTGGCCCAGGAAACCGATCTGCTTTTGCTTGATGAACCCACCACGTTTCTGGACCTGAAGGTACAGGTGGACCTGCTGGAACTGCTGGTATCCCTGGCGCACACACAGGGGCGGACGCTGTTGGTAGTGCTCCACGACCTCAACCTGGCGGCGGCCTACGCCGACCGGCTGGTAATGATGAAGGCGGGCCGGATTCTGCACGACGGCCCACCGGAGACCGTGTTTACCGCCGACAACCTCAAGCAGGTGTTTGATCTTGATGCCCAGGTCATCCGTGAACCTTTGGCGGGCCGGCCTGTTTGTGTGCCGGTAAAACGAACCGTGGCAGAGACTGCTTCCTTCACCTCGCCGGCGGCAACGGCATGAGTGCCTCCGTCCATCGGTTCTGTACTGTCGACAGTATTGAGGCCGGCGATCCTCTTGCCGGCACAGCAACCCATGCCGAGAGCAATCTGCTGATCAGTTGGCCGCGGCCGAAGTGGTCGCGAAGCCTGCGAATCGCCCGTGATATGGATGACGACCTGGCATCACGGATCAATCGTCTTGCGGCCAGTGGACGGCGGGTGAACCTGATTCACCAGCGTGGTCGTCCGGAGCACAGTCACCGGCTTTACCTGTTGCCGGAAGGCCGCAGCTTTGACGTTGAGCGGCGTGACCTGCCGGCGTTTCTGGAGGCCCTGGCGTCCGGCAACGACCTGAGTGGGTGGGCCGGCGCAGCGATGACCGACTCCCTGGTGCTGTGTTGCACCCATGGCCGCAAGGACAAGTGCTGTGCCAAGTTTGGATATGCGACCTATCAGGAGCTCGCCCGTACAGTCGCAGACCGGGACCTGCCGTTTGAGGTCTGGGAAAGTTCCCATCTGGGCGGATGCCGGCTTGCGGCGAGCATCATGGTGTTCCCGTCCATGCGTAAATACGGCCGCGTTGCGCCGGAACAGGTGCTGCCTTTTCTGCAGCATGAGGCAGATGGCCTTCCCTACCTGCCCTGTTATCGTGGCCAGTCGCTGCTGACGCCTGCCCAACAGTGCGCTGAAATCTCCGCCCTGGAGTGGCTTTCTGACAGAAACATTTGTGCGGCACTGTCAGTTGGTCCGGAAGCTTCCTGTGATGACAGCAAGGAGGTTGTGGTGCAAGTGGACTGGGCGTCGAATGATGATTCCGGGGCACTGACAGCCCGATGCGGCACCATGGAGGTCGTGCGCGTCGATACCTGTGCGGACCTGGACGAGGGCCCTACGGCGTCGCTTTGCTGGGTGGTAAAAAACATAAGGCCGCTTTGAGCGGCCTTATGTGTGGTTCTGCCAGTCTTCCGTTTACCAGTCGACCCCGTAACTGACCATCACCGATCGGCCGGGTGCAGTGGTGTACTGGGTGTCGAAATTGTAGATCTGCGAGATCACCGGGAAGTAATCCTCATTCAGCAGATTGTTGATGGCCAGGGTGATATCCCCGTTGCCGGTCCGCCAGGTGCTGGTCAGATCCAGAACCGTGAAGGACTCCACCTCGCCCTGGCCAAAACCGCTACCGCTAAAGCGGTCGCGATCACCCACGACCATGGCCTGCAGGCGATTGCTCCAGCGCGCAGTAGTATCGTGTTCCACATAGCCGGTGAGCTTGAGTGGTGAAATCCGGTTGCCGGCAAGATAGGTGTCGTAGCTGCCATCATCGTCAGAATCGACTTTGCCTTCCATCCAGGTGAAGGTGCCGCCGGCACTCAGGTCGCGGGTGGGATAGGTGTTGAGCTCTGCCTCGAAACCGTAGATACGTTCAGGGCTGCGCAGCACGGGAATGGGCTCGTTGGCGTTGGCTGCCGCAAGGCTGGTTCCCAGTTCCGACTCACTGTAGAACAGCGTCAGTGCAAGATCGGCGCGATCCCAGACGGCCTCGGTGCCAACCTCGTAGTTGTCGACCACCTGTGGCTCAGGGCGGATCTGATCCAGCGATGTGCCCTGCTGGGGCTGGCGCAGGGTGCGGCCAATCTCCGGCACCGTGAAGCCCTGAGAGAAGCTGGCGGTGGCTGCCCAGACATCGTTCACCTGGTATCGGGCCCCGGTATTGAAGACCGTTTCGCTGTACTCCAGCTCACCGCCTTCGACGTCTGCACCAAACACCGTGGTGTAGTCGTCCACCTCGAACCAGAATTTTTCGTAGCGGACACCAGCATTAACGGTCCACTTCGGATTCAGCCGAAGTTCCGCCTGCAGGAACGGCGCCACACTGTTCTGGTCCATTTCAGGTACGAACGTCCGCCCGTCTTCCAGGGGCTGGGCCGTGGTTTCCATCAGGGTGTCCAGGCCCCAGAGCAACTTGGCGCCAGACATGACGTCAAACGGCGTTTCAAAGTCCAGACGGGAGCCGATGCGCTCCGATTCGGTCAGCGACTGTCCACCGCCGGGATAGAAGGTGGCGAAGTACCCGAATCGGGTCATGTAGTCGCGATAATACAGCTGCGCACCCAGTGAGGTATTGCCGAACAGTTGCTGGTCGCTGTAGGTCAGGTTCACGTTCAGGTTTTCAGTGCCCTGATCCTCGCCGCCCGGGTCGCCTTTGACGGCGCGGGTTTTCTGCTCGCCGTACACGCCCGCTTCAAGGACGTAATTGGTGTCCTGCTTGATGTCGTAGTAGCTGGTGGTCAGTTCCAGGCGCTTGTCGGCGTCCAGGTCGAAGCCGAGCTTTGCCAGCACGTCGAACTCGCGGGAGTCGGCAATGCCACCCTGGCCGTTCGGGTCCGGCGGGATGCGGTCGCCATCGGCATCGAAGACATTAGCGCGTTTTTCGTAGGAGCCTCGGAGCTGGTAGTCAAGGGCTCCTGAGCCACCGGTCACGCTCTGGGATAGCCCGAATTGTTCGCTGTCCTTGATGTGCTCGGTCGAGAAACCACCATTCAGTTCGGTGCGGTATAGGGGGGCGCCTTTCTCGTTCTTGCGGGTGATGATGTTGATGATGCCGCCGGTACCGCCAAAGCCGTACACACCATTGGAGCCCCGGATCACTTCGATGCGCTCGATCGATGACGGGTCAATGGAGTTCAGGGAATGAAGCCCGTCGCGCAGGCTGATGGTCTGGGGGATGCCGTCAATCAGTACGAACAGGTTTCGGCCACGCAGCGTCTGCGCCACACTGGTTAAACCGTGGGTAGAGGGCGACAGGCCTGGAACGGTTTTGGCCAGAATATCGCCCACGTTGCCACCCAATGAGGACTGTTTGTCGATGGCGTCGCGGTCAACCACGGTGACCGCACCGGGGTTAACGTTGAGGGAGTCGAGACCGCGAGTGGCGGTTACTTCAAGTGTATCAAGAGATTTCGGTGCCTGATCGGTGCCTTCCTGAGCAGTTGCGGTTGTGGCGCATCCAAGCGCGAAGATCAGGGAATAGCGAAGAGGGTTGGGTTGTTTGAGCATGGTTCTCGGCACCTGATGGTTGTTTTTCGTCACGATGCGGAAACTAAACTAAATGTAATCGATTATCAATACTAATTGCATTGTAACAATGGCCGGCTTTTCGTGTCGGTGAAAGAGCAAAGTCGATGAACCTGTAGACCTTCGGAACCTTTAGACCTGTGGAGAGTGACGTGAACAAACCTGGACGATTGATAGGCCTGATGATGTTCGCCGTCATCATGCCGGTGACCGCTGCCGCCGCTGAAGCAACGTTTGACCCGTTTCAGCGTCTGCTAACACAGTACCTGACAGAGTCGACAACGACCGACGGTGGCCTGGTTTCTGCATTTGACTATGAGGCGGCCCTGGCCTCATCGCAGACCGACGGCCTGCTGGCGGATCAGCGTGACCGCCTTGCAGATTTCGATACCGGCACCCTCGATGGCGAGGCTGAATCCGTCGCCTTCTGGCTCAACGCCTATAATTTCTTCATGATCGACCAGATCCTGACTGAGCGACCGGACGGAGAACTCGTCGACTCGGTCTGGGACTACGGCGGTCGCGTCAATCCCTTTGTGGACAGTGTTTTTGACCGGGAAAAGTTTGAGATAGGCGGACAGGAATACAGCCTGAACCAGATGGAGAAGGATATCCTTCTTGGGGAGGAATACGCAGATAAAGGGTGGAAAGACGCGCGGGTACACTTCGCGGTGAATTGTGCGTCCGTTGGCTGCCCGCCATTGCGGGAGACTGTCTACACGGCTGACAATCTGGAAAACCTGCTGGCAGAGAATACCCGGCGTGCGTTCAATACGGATCGGCATCTGAGGATCGATACTGATACAGCGTATGTCACCGAACTGTTCAAGTGGTACGCGACGGATTTCGAAGAGGCATCGGGAACACCAAAGGCGTTTATCAGGGCCTGGGCGGATGCGTCAGTGGCGAGTCGCGTCGCGCAAACGTCTGCGATGGAGTACATCGATTACGACTGGGCGCTTAACAAGCCCGACAATTTTTCTGAATTCCGATAATCGGTGTTGGTCGGCCCGACCGCCGTTCATACCGGATTGGTGGCCAGGATTTTCTTCAGAAAGTCCTTGGTTCGTGGGTCCTTGGGATTATGGAAAATCTCACTGGGAGGCCCCTGCTCCACGATTCGACCTCCGTCGATAAAGATCACACGGTCGGCCACGTCCCGCGCGAAGGACATTTCGTGGGTAACCACCATCATGGTCTGGCGTTCCGAGGCCAACTGTTTCATCAGCCCCAGCACTTCTTCCACCCACTCGGGGTCGAGTGACGAGGTGGGCTCGTCAAACAGGATGACTTCCGCGCCCGTTGCCATGGCACGGCCGATACCGACCCGCTGTTGCTGTCCGCCGGACATGGACGCCGGATAGGCATCTGCCTTGTCGGCGAGGCCGATCCGATCAAGTATCTCCCGTGCGCGCTGGTAGGCTTTTTCTTTCGGCCAGCGATCCACCACGAGCAACCGTTCCGCGATGTTCTGCAACGCGGTCTTGTTGGAGAACAGGGCATAGTTCTGGAAAACGAACGCGGTTCGCCGGCGCATGGAGAGAATGTCCGCGCGGCTGGCGCGGTTCACGTCCACGGTCAGATCACCCACGGTCATGGTGCCTTTGGTGGGTTGTTCCAGAAAGTTGACGCAGCGCAACAGGGTGGATTTTCCGGTCCCTGAGGGACCGATGATCACCACGATCTCACCTTCTTCGATGGCGAGATCGATGCCGTCGAGAACCACGGCCTTGCCAAAATGTTTGCTCAGTGATTCCAGTTTGATCATCGGCTGTAGGCCTTGTTCAGACGGATTTCCAGGTAGTGCTGAAGCTTGGAGAGCATCTCAACAACGATCCAGTACATGATGGCGGCAACAATGAAGGCCTCGAAGTACAGGAAACTGCCGGCGGCCTCTTTCTGGGTGGCACCCATCAGCTCGGTAACCCCCAGGGTAAATGCCAGGGAGGTGGCCTTGATCATGTCGATGAAGTAGTTCATCAGCGTGGGCAGTGCCACACGTGTGGCCTGGGGCAACACTATCCGTCGCATCAGCTGGCCGTTGGTCATGCCGATCGACAGGGCGGCTTCGGTCTGGCTGCGGTCCACACCCACGATGGCGGCACGTATCGATTCCGCCATGTACGCCGAAAAATGCATGGTCAGGCCCATGATGGTCGCCGTAACGCCGTCTATGACCGTCAATGCACTGACCAGTTGCGGCAGCCCGTAATAGAACAGGAACAACTGCACCAGCAGCGGAGTGCCCCGGAAAAAGGAAATGAACACGATGGTCAGCTGATTGAGCACCGGGATGCGCAGCACCCGGACGACGGCGAACAGGCAGGCAAGGATCAGCGCCAGCACCATCCCGACGCCGGCCAGTTGCAGGGTGAGGGGCAGGTACCCGAGCAACACAGGTACCAGCCCAAGCATGTATTCGACGTTCAACACGTCCATAGCGAGTCAGGCCTTGGTGGCGCCCCTCAGGGCTGGGTGATGTCGGTGCCGAACCACTTCTCTGAAATGGAGGCCAGGGTTCCGTTGTCACGCAGGGCTGTCAGGGCTGCGTTTACTTCATCACGCAGCGCTCGTCCGGCGTCCGTGTCGCGAAACGGGTAGGCGTTGGTGATCTGGGAGAACGTTGGGCCGGCGAGCTCCAGCGGCAGTGGCTTCTCCTTGATGATCTGGCTGGCACTGACCCGGTCCATAACGAAGGCGTCCACGCGACCCAGAGCGGTATCACGCTCCAGATTGCTCTCATAGGTTTTGATGTTGATTTGGTCTGCATAGGGCAGTTCCCGCAACAGGGCCTCGAAGTTGGAGCCCAGATTCACCGCGACGGTTTTACCCTTCAGATCTTCCACACCCTCGACCTCGGTGTTGCCTTCCTTGGTTACTACCTGAGCACCGTCATAGACATACGGTTCGCTGAAAATGTAGGCCTTCTGGCGCTCCTCGGTGATGGTGATCTGGTTGGCAACGGTGTCGATGCGCCCGGATTCCAACATGCCAAACAGGCCTGAGAAGTTGGCGGTCTGGTACTGGATTTCACGCCCCATTTCCTTGCCAATTGCGTTCATCACATCAACTTCAAACCCTTTGAGGGTATCCTGCTCCACAAAGGTAAACGGGAAATACTGGCCGGACATTCCGACTCTCAAGGGGTCTCCCTGGGCAAGAGCAGGAGCACTTACCATCATGGATACGATGATCAACGAATGAATCAATAGTGTTTTCATAGAACCTCCTTCCAGAGTTTGTCGCCTTCACGGCCCACGTTGGGACGAGCATGGAGTTATCATACGCGCCCTTGGCGTTTATTGAGAGTCGCGGTAGCCGCGACGATGCTCTTTTCGATCACCCACAACCGATCCTGCCCCCAACAGCTGACCTCCCCGTAACGGAAGCTGGGAACGCCCCATAGCCCGCAGTCATACATGGCTTTGCGGTTGTTTTCCGCCCACTCACGCCAGCTTTGATCGTTCAATAAAGCCTTGGCTTTCTGCCAGTCCAGGCCGGCTCGTTCGACGATTACTTTCAGACCGGCATCGGTTTCGGAGCGGATGCCTTCGGCATTGACGGCCCTGGCGTAGGCCAGCATGTAGTCGGTCTCGCGACCGAGTGAGCGGGCGTATTCGAACAAGGCATAGCATCTTTCCACGCCCGGCCCCAAAGGATCGGCGACGAAACCATACGGAATGCCCAGTTTGTTGGCTTCCCTTTTGGTGTCGTGGAAGATGTACCACTTTTTGGCATCCGGTACCGACTGCCCGCGCATCAACATGGGCAGAACCGGTTTCAGTTGAAGAGGAATATTCCACGCCTTGGCCAACTGGACTGCTCGCTCCAGGCCCAGATAGGAGTATGGGCTGCGGATGGAAAAGAAGACCTCAAGGGTGGTGGTCGCTCGATGGCCGTCAGCCGGGCTGGGGCTGCTACTCATCAAATCGGACCATGTGCGCGTGAAAAGGACCGCATCGGGGACGTCCCGGTTCAGTCCCTGTTCGTTTAGACGCCGCTCAAGATGATCCAGGCGGTCCACACCCCAGAACCATTCACCCAGGTACCTCGTCATGCTGCCTTGATAGTGCCCTAGCCTCCGGAGCAACCGTTCATTCTCGGACAGCTGTGCGTGGTCATACCTTGCGGGCGCTGTGTCCGGTGGCGAGCCGGAATGTGAATGCCATAGATCTTCCAGCACACGCACGGCGGTTATCAGCCCTTCACCGGTTTTTTCTGCATTGAGCAGACGGGCCGTGGCTGTCGTCAGTTCGGTCTCGGAGGGCGCCGTCGGCCGGTCTGGAGGCGTGAAGCCGTATAGTTGTGCGAGCCTTGTGGCGTCCTGTTGCGCCCAGGTGCGCCAGAGAGCCGGCTCGGGGTACATGTTGTCGTCCAGTTGCCAGACAGTATGGACCCGGAAACGCACATAAAAACGTTCCTGTAGCTGGATAAGCGCCTGCAACAGGGGCAGCCCAAATGGGTCTCGGGGGTTTACGAACACCTGGACAAGATCGCTCTCACCCCGCGTTTTTGCCCGTATGTTGTGAAGGGATCGTTGCAGAGCGTATCTGGGCGCACTGGAAAGGGCACGGGCGAGCCAGGGCATAACATCGGCTTTGACCGGACGGCGCATAAGGTCGTCTCTTTGTTGTTATTGGTTAAGTTGAAGCCAGCGCGCCAGCTGCGAGCCGGGGTTTCGGCTGATGGACCACGGCAACCATACCATCACTGCCAGGATAATCGCGCCTGCGGCGACGGTAAGTACCGGATTCAACGTGAACGTGTTCCCCAGGCCTGCAAACACCACCGTCATTGGCAGCATGCCAACGAAGGTGGCAATCGCAAAGCGCCAGGCGCGTATGGCAGTGACGCCGGCGGCGTAACTGATCAGGGCGAACGAGAAAACGGGTATCAGCCGGGTCAGCAGGATGGCAATGGTGAGAAAGCGTTGCGAGCCATCCCGTGCAAGCACAGGGTTGTCCGGAAAACGTTTGCAGATCACCTCGCGTCCGAGGCAACGGGCAACCCAGAACGCCGCCATGGCGCCCAGCAGGGCACCGGTTGCTGCAATGGCGGTTCCCTCAAGCACACCAAACGCCAGACCTGCGGTTGCACTGACCGGAAGTGTGGGAATCGGGCCTATCACAACCGCCATCGTCATCAGCAGCATCAGCAACAGTGGGCCGGCAGCCCCCTGGCTTTTCAGCCATTGTGCAAGGGCATCTGGAGACAGGTCCGCAGGTATTCCCAATATCTGCAGCAGCCACCAGGCACCTGCCAGGGCAGCCATTACCACAACAACGATGGCGATTCTCAGTGTCATTCCGCCCACCGGAACCCCCGGTAATCAAACCCCTGTTCCAGCGTGGGTTTAACGACGTCGAAATAGGGGGAGGCGTCGAAATCCCGGGGCGCAAATAGAGAATGGTGGCGAATCCGGAAGTACTCGCGCTTTTGCGCGTCGCAAGCCGGATCACCTTCTGATTCGGACAGGCTTACGGGCAGTATCGGGTAACGGAGGGCCTGGAATCCCTCGGCGATGAATGTGGAGCAGATCGCCCGCGTGGGATCACCGCTGCCAAGGGCCAGAAGCGAACGTCGGTAACGGGACGGTACCGGTGGCGTCGGGCACAGGTAGCGTGCCAGATCCCAGACGTTTTTCAGGTCGTACTGGTGGCCGAGCCGGCTTTTCGAGTAATCCACAAGCTTGTCGATATCATTGTCGGTGAGTCCGACCGGGCGACAGATGCGGGTATGGGTGTTGCGGTATGCCGACAGCGAAAGCGGGCGAATACCTTCCTCAAGATCCGCCTCGATCAGTACATGTGGCTCGCCATTGCCGGCGGCGCCAAGGCCCGCGTTCGGTCCCAGGTAAAGGGCGGCGTGCGACCAGGTTGACTGAGTCAGGTACTTGATGGCTACACTGATTCGCGTATTTCCCTCCACCAGTAAAACGTCGCCGGGCTGAAGAGTTTTTTCCAGGGCCTCCCAGGCGGAGGTGCGCACCGAGTGTTGGGTGACCTGCTTTGAAAGATAGGTGGTCAGGCGCCGTGACAGCCAGTTCAGTAGCATCGGTACTCCGGTTGTTGGCGGTAGGTTGATAGCAACAAGGACAAACAACCGGACTGACTGTTACAACGCCCTGGCGCCGTTTTACGCAGCAGTGGGAGCCGGTTGCCTCGAAAGCGTAAGCGTATCGTAATCACGAAGCAGATACAGCGCCGCGCATGCGGCGAGCATGGGCCAGGCCGCAAAGAACAGGAGGTTATCGAAAGGCTGCAGGTATTTCGCGAATGAGGACAGGGTGGAAGCACCGTGGAAGATCAGGAGTGCGCCGTAAGTCCAGGTTTTCAGAAGGCCAGCAACAAACATCAGTATCAGCACAAGTTGTGCGATGCCGATGAGGTAGACGGCTGTCTCGCCAAGGCCATCGAGCCCGTAGAATGAATCGAAAACCTTGATAGCGTGCTCGGGCTGAACCAGTTTATCCAGGGTCCAGACCAGAAAAACAACGAAAACACCAAGTCGAAGTAACAGCAGGGCAAGGGGTAACTGCTTGGGCATTCCATATCTCCTTTCGAATTTTGAATGATCGTTCCAGAGACAGAGCGGCGGTGTGGGAGTTCCATTGGCAAGCGAAAAGAGTGGTTCTGTCAGAGCCTGGTGTAACGTCCGGAAGGGGCGGGTGTCGTTAAACGAAAGCGAAGAGCATCACGGGTCCGACGTGTCGTTTCCGGAGTGCCGAGCGTTGAGCGACTCACTGACACGTTCGTCAATCCGGCGTACCAGATCTTCGTCCAGCTGCTGGCTCGAGTGGGCGTTCATAAGCTCTATGCTGGCCCGCAGGCTGCCAATGAAGCTACGACATCGACCGCACATCAGCAGGTGCATTTTCACAGACATTACTTTCCCGGTGCCCAGCTCACCGTCAATGTAATCGCTGGCGATGCGAGCCAGATCCCGGCACATTAACATTCGCCTGTCTCCTGAAATGTCTCAACCATCAGAAAGATTTTCTGCCGTGCCCGATGCAGGAGCACGCGCAGGTTAGAGGCGCTGACATCCAGAATGTTACACACGTCGTCGGATTTGTGCTGATGCGCTTCGTACAACATCAATGCTGATCGTTGTGTTTCCGGCAGTGCGGACAGGTGTCGATCAAGGCAGTCGCTCAGTGCACCGTTCTCCATCAGTGCCTGGGCGGACTCATTGGTTTTCAGGCTCGGCGGTGTGGCCCAGCGACCATTGGGCGCAAAGCGGGCGGCGAGGTCCGGGTCCAGCGCTTCCGAAAAATCCGCGTTCACTTCCCTCTTGGTCTTTCGGAGATGATTCTTGGCCCGGTTTGCCACGATACGGTGCAACCATGTCTTCAGGCCGGAACGGCCCTCAAATGTCTGAACGGCGTCGATAACCGTCACCCAGCAATCCTGGACAATTTCCTCTGCCGAGGCGTGATCAAGGTAAAAGCGGGCGACGGCCATCATGCCAGGGGTGTATAAACGCACAGCCTCGCGAAAGGCGCCCTGGTTCCCCGACTTCAGGCCGGTGATGAGGATGTCGTCGTCAGATTGGTGCGTTGTGGTTTCCATTCCGTATACCCCAGGACACCCGCGTTAGAGCGTTGTTATAAACATGTTATTGGACATCCAGAGCGGCCTGGACAATGGTATGTCTATAGTCGCAGCCATTAGTTCCAGTAATGATGAGTCACTGCTCAAAAAAATTTTAGACCCTGGCTGCTGTAACATCCAGCGCTTTGGCGTGTCTCTCAGAGCAACCGTTTTCACTTTTAATTTATGGATTTAGCTATGAACTCCAAAAAGCTCGTTTTGCTGCTGGTTATCGGTGTCGTGGTTGCACTGTTTGTCAGTTTTGGCGGTCACGAGATACTCACGCTGGAAAACCTGCAGAAACACCAGTCTGCCATTGAACAGTGGATCAATCAGAATTTGCTGGCGGCGGTGCTTGGGTTTGCTGGAGTGTATGTGGTGGTAACGGCGCTGTCGCTGCCCGGTGCCGCGATCATGACGCTGGCCGGCGGTGCCTTTTTCGGTAATGTCTATGGTCTGGTTGCAGTATCCATCGCATCGACCATCGGTGCCTCACTTGCGTTCCTGGTGGCCAGGTTTCTGATGCGGGATACCTTGCGGGAGAAGTACGCGGAAACCGTCGCAAAGATGGACCGTGGCATCAAAAAAGACGGTGCGTTCTATCTTGCCACCCTGCGTCTGGTACCGGTATTTCCGTTCTTCCTGATTAACCTGGCGATGGGCCTGACCGCCATGAAGCTGAAGACCTACGCTCTGGTGAGCTGGGCGGCGATGCTGCCGGGTACCTTTGTGTATGTAAACGCCGGCACTCAGCTGTCGACGATTGAAACCACCAGCGACATTGTGTCCGCCAATATTCTGCTGTCTTTCGCGCTGTTGGGGGTGTTCCCGCTGATCGCCAAGTTTGTTGTCGGTTTCATTCGCAAGCGCCGGGTGTACGCCGGCTGGCAGAAACCAGAGTCGTTTAATTACAACCTGCTGGTGATTGGCGGTGGCTCGGCGGGCCTGGTGTCGGCGTACATTGCCGCAGCGGTTAAGGCCAAGGTGGCGCTGATCGAGAAAGACAAAATGGGCGGAGACTGCCTCAACACCGGTTGCGTACCGTCCAAGGCGCTGATTCGCAGTGCCAAGGCGGCCGACACCCTGCGCCAGGCGAATCGTTATGGCCTGGAGTCGGTACCGGTAAAAGGCTCCTTTGCCAATATCATGGCGAGGGTGAAAGAAGTCATCGCCAAGGTGGAACCCCACGACTCGCCCGAGCGCTTCCGCAAACTGGGTGTTGACTGCATCTCCGGTACCGCCAGCTTCGTATCGCCCTGGGAGCTGGAAGTGGTCCATAGCGACGGTCACACCGAGCGCCTGACCGCGCGCAGTATTGTGGTGGCCACTGGGGGCAAGCCGGCAGTGCCGCCCATTCCCGGTTTGGCGGACATGGAGCCGCTGACATCGGACAATCTATGGTCCCTGCAGACCCAGCCTGAGCGCTTGCTGGTACTTGGTGGCGGCCCCATTGGCTCGGAACTGGCCCATGCCTTTGCGAGGCTTGGCAGCAAGGTGATCCAGGTGGAAATGGGCGAGCGTTTGCTGGCCAAGGAAGACGCCGATGTCTCCGAGGTCATCCGGAAACAGTTTGAACAGGATGGCATTGATCTGCGGCTTAACCACGCCGCCAAGGAGTTCGCTGTCGAGGACGGAGAAAAGGTGGCCTACTGCGAGTTCAACGGCGAGCGCGTGAGGATCGTGTTTGACCAGGTTCTGGTTGCTGTTGGTCGTGCCGCTCGAACTGACGGCCTGGGGCTGGAAAAGATAGGGGTGGAAACCCTGCCCAATGGCACTGTGCCAGTGGCAGAAGACATGAGTATGCGCTTCCCCAACGTCTTCGCCTGTGGCGATGTGGCCGGGCCCTATCAGTTTACCCACGCGGCGGCTCACCAGGCCTGGTACGCGGCAGTGAACGGTCTGTTTGGCGAGTTCAAGCGTTTCCAGGTGGATTACCGGGTGATGCCCTGGGTGACCTTTACCTCGCCGGAAGTGGCCAGGGTCGGCCTTAGCGAGGCCGAAGCCAAGGAAAAAGGTGTGGCTTACGAAGTCACCCGCTATGGCCTGGACGACCTGGATCGTGCCATTGCTGAGAGTGAGGATTACGGTTTTATCAAGGTGCTCACGCCGCCAGGGAAGGACAAGATTCTGGGTGCCGTCGTGGTCGGTGTGCACGCCGGCGAGATACTGGCCGAGTTCACCCTGGCCATGAAGCACGGCCTGGGCCTGAACAAAATTCTGGGCACTATCCACCCTTACCCGACCTGGAACGAATCAGCCAAGTATGCCGCTGGAGAGTGGAAGCGCGAACACGCACCCCAGGGCATTCTCAAACTGCTTGAGAAACTTCACGGCTGGCGCCGTGGCAAACAGACCGGCGACAAGGCCGGCCGGGAAGTAACAACGTAAAACAGAATAAGTGCAGGTGTTACAGGGCCTGCACCTTTTTTGGCACTCATAGATTCATCGTCAACACGGAGCAGCTATGCCCCTGACCCAAACCGCCGAAAGACGTATTCCCGCCGTGGAAGTGCTGGAACCGAGGGCCCGCGACAGCTGGACCCACACCCGCAACGGCGACCCGCGCGGCTACATTGATTCCGACAAGCTCAAGGAACTGTGGATTCATACCGGCACCGCCTGCAACCTGGCCTGCCCGTTTTGCCTGGAAGGGTCACACCCCGGCGATGGCCGTATTCCGGGCATGAAGTTGAGCGACGTGAAACCCTTTATTCACGAAGCCCTGGATATGGGGGTGGAGCAGTTCTCCTTCACCGGCGGTGAGCCTTTCGTGATCAAGGATTTCATCAATATCCTCGATTACGCCAGCCAGCACCGTCCCTGCTTTGTCCTGACCAATGCCACGGATCCGCTGCTCAAACGCCGTCATCAGGTGCTGCCGTTACTGGACAACGCGTACCCGATCCATTTCCGCGTCAGCCTGGACTTCCCTGACCGGGCCCGGCATGACGTGGACCGGGGTGAAGGCAGTTTCGATAAGGCATTGGAGGGGATTCGCTGGCTGGTCGACCAGGGTTTTCAGGTATCGATTGCTCGCCAGACCGATCCGGAGGAGATTCCGGCGGATGTGGAAGCGGCTTTCCGCGAGATTCTGCGGGACTGGGGCATTCCTGAAACGCTGGCATTCACCGCGTTCCCTGATCTGGGGACGCCCGGCTCAGAAGACGGCAGCCCGGAGATTACCGAAACCTGCATGGAGAAATACCCCACCAAAGAGGCACGGTCGCACTTCATGTGCACTTATACGCGCATGCTGGTGAAGCGGGATGACCGGGTGCGGGTGTATGCCTGTACGTTGGTGGATGACGATCCGCAGTATGACCTTGGCGGGACACTGGCGGAGAGCATGGATGAGCGGATTATGTTGCGGCATCACCGGTGTTTTGCCTGTTATCGGTTTGGGGCTAGTTGTTCGGCGCCTGGGTGATTCTTTTTTAGGACTGGTTGCTGGGAGTTGGCGGTCTGGGGGTGGTGTTTTATTTCCTTGAGAAAAAGAACTCGCTTTGTTCAGACACCTTTTTCCTGGCGGAAATAAAACACCACCCCCAGACCGCGGTTGAATGACTGCAATTCGCTGGATTAGAACAAAGAACGGACGAGGAAAAGACAGACGATGAATTTCACGGAAGCGACCCTGTTTTGGGGGTTTTTGGTGGTTTATGGGGTGGTGATGTATGTGTTGTCGCCCAAGAGCAAAAACGCCAATTCGTTCTATAAAGGTGCGGATGATCAGGGTAACCCGGTAAGTCAGTGGTCGCTGACGGCGAGTATTTTCATCAGTTGGATCTTTGCCAAGTCGGTGACCAACGCGGCCAACCTGGGGGCTGCTTATGGTGTCACCGGCGGTCTGGCGTACGCCAGTTACTGGCTGTCGATTCCCGTGGCCGGCTACATCATCTATTTGATTCGGACCCAGACCGGTGCCCGCAGCCTGCAGGATTTCCTCACGTCGCGCTTTGGCCGGCTGGCCAGTCTGGCGTTTGCGGCGGCCATCCTGATCCGTCTGTATAACGAAGTCTGGAGTAACACCGCCGTGGTGGGCGGCTATTTCGGGCTGCCGGGTGAGTGGGAGTACTACTCCGCGGCGATGCTGTTTACCGTCTTTACTCTCGCCTACAGCCTGAAAGGTGGCCTGCGGTCGTCGATATTCACGGATGTGATTCAGGCGTTCGTGTTTGTGTTCTTTGTCGGCGCGGTGCTGTTCCTGATTGTGCCGGCCAATGACACCAGTGCCCTGCTCACCGACGGTGAGTTCAAGCTCAATGCCGGCTTTGACCTGTTGCTCGTCGCGCTGTTGCAGATGTTCAGCTACCCCTTCCACGATCCGGTGCTAACCGACCGCGGCTTTGTGAACAAGGAAAAAACGATGTTGAAGAGCTTCGTGGTGGCAGGACTGCTGGGCTTTGTGGCGGTGTTCATCTTCAGCCTCGTCGGTGTTCACGCACGGCTCAATGGCATTGAGGCCATGGGTAATGCGCCCGCGGCTGTCGGACAATCGCTTGGGTTGGCGGCGCTCTTCTTCATGAGTGTGGTGATGATGACCTCCGCCGGCTCCACGCTGGATTCCACATTCAGTTCACTGGCCAAGTCCCTGGCGGTGGATCTGCCACGGCTGGCGAAACGTGCCAAAGACCGCTTGCCGAGCGTTCGCGTGGGCGCGGTCATCATGATTGTGTTCGCACTGCTGGGTAACCTGCCGATGTTTGCCGGCACCGATATTCTCAAGGCCACCACCATTTCCGGCACCATGGTGATGGGGCTGGCACCGGTGTTCCTGTTTTACGGTTTTACCCGCTGGTCGCCCTGGAGCTTTCATCTCAGTTTCTGGACCGGCCTGGGTCTGGGTGTGCTGCTGGCAACGGGGCTGATTCCCGCCAGCTGGGCCATCGGTGACGGCAAATACGCCATGCTGCTGGGTGTAAACGCCTACGGCTTCCTGATCTGCACCGCCGGTTTCTTTGTGCCGCTGGTCGTCCGCCGACTTGCCGGGCGCTCTCTGGCGGCCGGGGAGGTTTAGGAGGTGGTGTCGTGACCGAGGGCCGGAGTTGTCCGCTGGCGTATCGCTACGATCCGGCGTCGCTGTGTGCTGAGCCGCAACAGGTGGCCGGGGACGTGCTGTATGTTATCGGTGGCCTGTACGGAAATCCCCTTGCCCTGGATGAAATCGAGCGATTGGCACGGGCGGAGGAGCGACAGGGTCGCCGGGTGACGTTGGTGTTTAACGGGGATTTTAACTGGTTTAACGCCACCGACGGGCTGTTCCGGGAGATCAACAATCGGGTGCTGGAGCACACCGTCAGCCTGGGCAACGTGGATTATGAACTGGCCAACCCCAATGATGGCGCCGGCTGCGGTTGTGCCTATCCGGATTTCGTGGATGAGGGCGTCGTGGCACGTTCCAACGCCATTATGGGGCGGCTGCAGGGGGTGGCCGGGGAGCATTCCGATATTCAGGCGCGGTTATCCCTCTTACCCCGTTACCGTTGCCTGATATTTGGAGGCCTAAAGGTTTTGGTGATTCACGGCGATCCGGAGTCCCTCGCCGGTTGGGGGTTGGCCTATGAATCCTTTGTGGCTGGTAACGAGGCGAAGCTGACGGAGTGGTTCCTGGCCAGCGGTGCTGATGTGATTGTCTCCACCCACACCTGCCTGCCAGTACTGTGGTCGGGAATGGTGAACGAGCGACGTTGTGTGGTTGCCAACAACGGGGCAGCCGGAATGGGGAATCTGCGGCAGGACCCCCGTGGGTTGATCACCCGGATCGGTCTGGCGAGCCCCGTGGCTGAGCCGGTTGCCGGTCTTGAGCGGCAGGGCCTGAATGTCTCACTGTTACCCGTGGACTATGACGTCGACGCCTGGTTAGAGCAGTTTGACCGGCTCTGGCCGGCGGGTTCGGCCGCCGCTGTGTCGTACCGGGACCGGATCGTTGGAGGGACTTCGATAACCGCAGACGATATTACGTTTCCCCCTGGAAGGGGCTCTATAGGGTAACGAATTTGTCACTGGCGGTTGGTGTAATAATGTCTATTCTGAAGGTGAGAGGTAGCCATCGGGGCTGGCGGCCCCAGAGCGCCGACTTGAAATATATTTTGTGGTCTATATAATTTAACGCTAACTTTTTGAGGCGAATCGATCACGTTATGACATCAGAAGGCTCGAATACCACCGCCATCACCCTCCGCACGCCGGTCAAGGATGATGGCTACAGGCTTCACCAGTTGGTGGCACAATGCCCCCCGCTGGACCCTAACTCGATCTACTGCAACCTCCTGCAGTGCAGCCATTTTGCCGAAACCGGCGTGGCCGCGGAGATAGACGGCGATCTGGTCGGCTTTATTTCCGGATATATTCCCCCCCAACAGCCCAAAACCGTTTTTGTCTGGCAGGTGGCCGTTCACGAGAAAGGTCGTGGGCAAGGTCTTGCCAAGCGGATGTTGAAGGCGATTGTGGCCAGGGACGCGTGTAAAGACGTGACCCACATGGAAACCACCATCACTGAAGACAATGAGGCTTCCTGGGCGCTGTTCCGGTCCTTTGCCCGTGACATGGGTGCTGAACTGACTTACCACGAGCACTTTGAGAAAGACACCCACTTTGGCGGCAAGCACGACTCCGAGTTCCTGCTCCGCATCGGGCCTTTCACAAAGACGGCGTAGCAGCCTTCCCGAACGACCGATCCCCCTGTTTGGACTAGCCGGCAGATTGCTGAGGTGAATCTGTCACAACGGCTTCAACCAACGTGCTACCGCACAGTTACCTCGAACCTGACATGCTAAGAGGCAAGACAATGGAACTTTTCAAGTCGACCGAATCCGAAGTACGCGTTTATTCCCGTGCCTTTCCGGTGATCTTTAACCGTGCCAAGAACGCGCACCTGTACACCGAAGATGGCAAGGAATACCTGGACTTCCTGGCCGGCGCCGGGTCACTGAACTATGGCCACAACAACGACATTCTCAAGAAAGCGCTGCTCGAGTACATTGAAAGCGATGGTGTCAGCCAGGGCCTGGATATGTTTACCACCGCCAAGCACGATTTCATTGAGTCGTACAAGAAGCACATCCTGGACCCCCGTGGCCTGGACTACAAAATGCAGTTTACCGGTCCTACCGGCACCAACTGCGTGGAAGCGGCCCTGAAACTGGCTCGCAAGGTGAAAGGCCGCAATGGCATCGTGTCCTTCACCAATGGCTTCCACGGCGTCACCATGGGCGCGGTCGCGGCCACAGGTAACAAGCACCACCGTGGTGGCGTTGGCACCCCGCTGGGGAATGTGGACTTCATGTTCTATGACGGCTACCTGGGTGAGAACGTAGACACCCTGGAAATCATGGACAAGGTGTTGTCCGACGGCTCCTCCGGCTTTGAACTGCCGGCAGCGGTCATCGTTGAAGCGGTCCAGGGCGAAGGCGGATTGAACGTCGCCCGCGCTGAATGGCTGCAGGGCCTCGAGAAGCTGTGCAAAAAGTACGACATTCTGTTGATCGTCGACGATATCCAGGCAGGGAACGGCCGTACCGGCGAGTTCTTCAGTTTCGAATTTGCGGGCATCAAGCCGGATATCGTAACGGTATCCAAGTCGTTGAGCGGTTACGGCCTGCCGATGGCCCTGGTGCTGTTCAAGCCGGAGCTTGATGTCTGGGGGCCGGGCGAGCACAACGGCACCTTCCGGGGCAACAACATGGCCTTTGTAACCGCCCGCGCAGCGGTCGAGACCTACTGGAAAGACGATGCCTTTGCCAATGAAGTGAAAGCCAAGACCGAGGTTCTGGCTGAAGGGCTGCAGGCAATCTGTGACAAGTACCCGGGCGAGTTCAAGATGAAAGGCCGGGGCATGATGCGTGGCATTGAAGCCACCGACGCTGAAGTGACGGACAAGATCACCGGTCGTGCCTTTGAGAAGGGCCTGATTATTGAAACCAGCGGCCCCAATGACGAAGTGATCAAATGCCTGATGCCGCTGACCACCAGCGAGGACGATCTGCGCAAAGGTGCTAAACTTCTAGGTCAAAGCGTGGACGAAATCATGCAGGAGGGAATGAGCAAGGCGTCCTGAGACGCCTGCCATCTCCCGACACTCATTCTGCAGGATAACGACGGTAACATTATGACTAGCGAACAACATACCGTAGAGAAAATCGGCGGCACCTCCATGAGCAATTATGAGGCGGTGCGCGACAACATCATTCTCGGCGGGCGCTCCAAGGACGACCTGTACCAGCGCATCTTCGTGGTCTCCGCCTATGGCGGTGTCACCGACGAATTGCTGGAGCACAAGAAAACCGGAGAACCGGGTGTCTATGCCCTGTTCGCCGATGCCGAGTCGGACTGGGCCTGGGGCGACGACCTCACCAAACTGATCCAGTTCCTGACCGACATCAATGGCGAGCTGTTCCCGGACCCCATGCTCAAGCAGCAGGCGGACCAGTTCATCACTGACCGCATCGAAGGCGTTCGCGGCTGCCTGATTGATTTGCAACGTCTGTGTTCCTACGGGCAGTTCCAGCTTGAGGAGCATCTGCTGACGGTTCGTGAAATGCTGGCCGGTATCGGTGAGGCCCACAGTGCCTTCAACACTGCCCTGAAGCTTCAGCAGGAAGGCATCAATGCGCGGTTCGTGGACCTGACCGGGTGGCGCGACAATGAACTGCTGCCGCTGGATGAAAAGCTCAAGCAGGCATTCGACGCGGTGGACCTGAGCCGTGAGCTGCCGATCGTGACGGGGTATGCCCAGTGCAAGGAAGGCCTGATGCGTACCTTCGACCGGGGCTACAGCGAGATGACCTTCAGCCGGGTCGCGGTGATTACCAACGCCCGCGAAGCGATCATCCACAAGGAATACCACCTCAGTTCCGCGGACCCCAACATTGTCGGTGCGGATAAGGTCGTCCCCCTGGGGCGCACCAACTATGACGTTGCTGACCAGTTGGCGAACCTCGGTATGGAAGCGATCCACCCGCGCGCTGGCAAGGGCATGCGTCAGAACGAGATTCCGCTGCGGGTGATGAACACCTTCGAGCCGGAGCACACCGGTACCCTGATCACCGGCGACTACGTCAGTGAGAAGCCTCAGGTAGAGATCATCGCGGGTAACAAAGGCGTGTTTGCCATTGAGGTGTTCGATCAGGACATGCAGGGTGAGCCCGGTTCCGACCGTCGCATTCTGGAAGTGCTGGGTCGCTTCAAGGTGCGTTTCGTATCCAAGGACACCAACGCCAACACCATTACCCACTACGTGGACAGTACGCTCAAACACGTCAAACGGGTGGTCAGGGCGCTGAAAGACGAATTTCCCAACGCCGAAATCAGCACTCGCAAGGTGGCGATCGTGTCTGCCATTGGCAGCGATATCAAGGTGTCGGGCATCCTGGCTCGGTCAGTCAAGGCCCTGGCGGACGAGGATATCAGCGTTCTGGCCCTGCACCAGTGCATGCGGCAGGTGGACATCCAGTTCGTAGTGGACGAAGACGCCTATGAGAAGACCATTGTGGCGCTTCACGGCGCGCTGATTGAGCCTCACAACCACGAGTACGCGATTGTTGCAGCGTAACCTGCTGGTTTCTCTACGTCGGTAATTGCCACAACGGACAGTCTGTGCCCCCGGCAACGGGGGATCCACGACGCTGTTCCGCGCGTATTCTCTGGAAATTCGCGATCGGAACCTGTGCCATGACTGACGTTCAGAGCCCGGGGCCGTCTCCGACCATAGCCCATTCCGGCGAAACGGAATCCCTGGTAGGGCTGTACTTCAGGGATGCGTCCCGTTACGAATTGCTCACCAATGAGGGCGAGCGCCGACTTTCACGGCGCCTGACCTTCTGCTATCGGATCATATCTACCGAGCTTGCCTTGCCGGAAGGCACCCCTCAGACATTCCGCGAAGTGGTTGGAAGCCTGGGCGACGCCTGTGCTTTTTCGAGGCGGTGTCGTCGTGCCTACCATCTCGCCACCGCCAGTCGTCAGCGGCTGATTCGCAGCAATCTCCGGCTCGCGGTGCACATCGCAAGGCGCTACGCCAACCGCGGCATTCCCATGTCGGATGTCATTCAGGATGCCAATGTCGGTCTGATCAAGGCCGTGGAGCGGTTTGATCCTACCAAGGGCTTTCGTTTCTCGACCTATGCCTACTGGTGGATCAGCGAAGAGGTGAAGCGGTGCATGAAGCGTGGAACCCGGCTTGTGCATACCCCTGAAAACGTGGTCGATGAAATCCGCCTGTTGCAGAAAAAATCCCTGGTACTGCACCAGACATTGGGCCGCACGCCGTCGCAGACCGAACTGGCGCGGGAGATTGAGGTGTCGCCTTCCCGCATTGGTGAGCTGCGGGCGCTGGCCAGTCTGGAAGTGTCAGTGGATCTGCCGGTGGGCATGGAGGGTGGCATTACGCTGGGTGACAGCCTCAGTGCAGACGATCAGTCCGCGCCGGACCACGACATGGCCCAGCGTGACCGCAAACGGACACTGACCGCTCTCTTGGCGGAACTGAGTTCGCGGGAAAAGGATGTCCTGGCCAGGCGTTACGGCCTGGGCCTCCCAGAACCGGAAACCTTGCAGGTGATCTCCGATGACCTGGGAATAAGCCGGGAGCGGGTGCGGCAGATAGAGAAATGCGCCCTGAAAAAGTTACGGGGCCGTTTTATCGACCCTAACGACGAGCTCCGGGGCTAGTATTCAGGGCCGGTATCGACCGGCTTAGCCCTGGGCCAGAATGAACCAGGCGCCCGCCGCTACCTGGCACGCCAGGACAACAGCTGTCAGTCCCAGCCGCAACTTCAGATACCAGTCCGGCCAATAACCCCTCATCCAGCGAGCGTCGACCACATACAGCGCGACATAGGCCAGCGTGTAAACCAGGATCTGGCCGGCAATGGGCAGCAGCAGACCAATGCCGGCGGTGATGAAGAACACTTGGCTCAACAACATGGTTACCAGGGGGGAAATCGGGTAGCAGCGATTCTCAAGCTGCATGGCCAGTGGCCAGTAGATGCCCGCCATAAAGGCCAGAATGCCCGCGCTGTACAGGTAGAAATAGCGGGAGATGGCCAGGCTTTGTTCAGGCAGCGCAAAGAGTCCGAAAATGGCGGCAAGGAACGGTAGCAGCCCGCCAATGCCCACCACGATCGCCAGTCTGGCGACGGCAATCACGAGTGCTTCCCCTGAACCCGAATCCTCATTGGTCCGATAGCGGCGGGCTCCGTACCCACCAACTCAATGGCCGGGTTGATCGACTGCCTGAGTTCTTCCAGGGTTATTCTCACCGTATGACTCTCACCGTAAAACGCGGGGATGATGTGCTACCCACGGACTTACGAGCAACGGATCGTTTGGGATCATTCCAGTCGTGTAACGCCGAGGAAATAATAGTCAGACATTGTCCGCGAGCTCACGGCAGGCGGCGTGTTGAGGGCACTGAACGAGGTGGTCATTGACCATGCCCGTGGCCTGCATGAAGGCATATACAATGGTGGGCCCCACAAAGTTGAAGCCGCGTTTTTTCAGTGCCTTGGACATGGCTTCGGCCTCGGGCGTGTAAACCGGCACGTCGGCAAAACGCTGCCAGTGATTCTGGATAGGCTCTCCACCGACAAACGACCACAGGAAGTCACTGAACGAGTGGCCCTGATCCCGTAGCTCCAGGTAGCCCCGGGCGTTGCGGATGATGGACTCGACTTTCAGGCGGTTACGGACGATGCCAGTGTCCTGCATCAAGGCGTCGACTTTGGCCTCGTCATAACGGACGATTTTTTCAGGGTCGAAATGGTCGTAGGCGGCGCGGTAGTTGTCCTGTTTCTTGAGTATGGTGATCCAGCTCAGGCCCGCCTGCTGGCCATCCAGGCACAGCTTCTCAAACAGCGCCAGGTCGTCGTACTCGGGGCGGCCCCATACGGTGTCGTGGTAGTGAACGTAGAGCGGGTCATCGCCACACCAGGGGCAGCGTTGTTGATTGTCCATAGTCCTGCCTTCTCGTCTGAAGTTGGTGGAGCGGTGCGGGTTACGGCTGTAGACGGTCGATGTGCCAGCGATCGCCCTGCCTGACGTATTCAAAGCGGTCATGCAGGCGGCTTGGCCGCCCCTGCCAGAACTCGATTCGTTCCGGCACCACGCGGTAACCGCCCCAGAAATCGGGTAGCGGGATCGTCCCGTCCTTGAACCGGCGTTTCATCTCGGCCACTTTCTGTTCCAGCAATCCGCGGGAGTTGATCGCCCTGCTCTGTTCCGATACCCAGGCACCGATCTGGCTGCCCCGGGGGCGAGAGGTGAAGTACCTCAGGGATTCGGATTTGCTGACCTTTTCCACATGGCCCTGAATCCGCACCTGGCGGTTCAGCCCGATCCAGGGGAACAGCAGGGCGGCTTTTGGATTTTCTGCCATTTCGTGGGCCTTGCGGCTGCCGTAGTTGGTATAGAACACAAAACCGGCGTCGTCGAAGTATTTCAACAGGACGGTCCGTATGTCGGGCATGCCGTCTCCGCCTGAGGTGGCCAGTGACATGGCATTGGGCTCGAGAATGCCGGCCTCACGGGCATTCTCGAACCAGACATGGAATTGTCTGACGGGGTTGTCATCAAGGGCATCGCGCTCAAGGCCTTCGCTTTCGAAGTCTCGGCGCATATCGCTAATATCCATCCGGGTTTCCTGAATGAGGGATTTCGTTGCCTGAGTCAGTGAAAACAGAATATCGGGTTCGTTGCCCCATGTCAGTCCATCACCCTCTATAACCCCCCATCACCTTCCTCATCACCCTCCTCATCAACCCATCCGGCTGACAAACCGGTCACCGGCGGGCTATCCTTGGTGGATAGATTGGCGACAGATCGCGCCTGTCAGCAATGGACAACAAGGAGAGCCCGGTGCCTGCGAACCGCAAACGACGATTGTCTGCCAGAAATATCTCGATAGTGGTACTGGTTCTGGTGGTGATCTATGCCATCGCCGGGTTTGCGCTATTGCCGTGGTGGCTGGAGCGAACGCTGCCGGAGCGGCTGGAACAACACATGGGGTGGCAGGCCGAGATTGAAGAGGTCCAGGTGAACCCCTTCGCCATGAGCGTTGAAGCCGTTGGCCTGGAGGCCAGGGACGCTGAAGGCGAACCGGTGGTTGCCTTTGACAGCCTTTATGCCAACCTCGGGGTCTGGCGATTGCTCACCGGAATTGTCGCGCTGCAGGACATCGAACTGGAAGACCCTTACGTTCGCCTGGATTTGCTGGAGGACTACAGTGTCAACTTCGCCCGGGATTGGCAGGCCCATAATCCGGGTGGCGAACAACCGGCGCCCGAGGAGGCGGATTCCGGAGAACCGCCCAGAATCTATTTTGACCGGATCAGGGTCTCGGGTGGCGAACTGCTGTTCCGGGATTTCAGTCAGCAAGGCCAGGAAGAATTTCGGGTTACGCCCCTGGATCTGGCTTTGAACGACCTGGCCACCTGGCCCCGCGAGGACGCCGACAGCAGCTATTACCTGCTGGCGGCGGTCGGCAGCCAGACCATTGAGTGGGAAGGCGACCTGAGCATCGCCCCTCTCTATTCAAAAGGGTTCCTCAAACTGGGTGACGTGTCCCATGAAACCCTGCAGCATTTTCTCAAGCCCTATCTTCCCTATCAGCTTCGTAACGGCAGTGTGACCCTTAGCTCGCAGTACGAACTGCGTTCTGCCGGTGAACTGTATCTGACCACCTCGGAGGGCCAGCTCACGATCGACGATGTCGATCTCGGCGTTGAGGCTGATGCCGATGATGGGCTTCTGAGTGCGGATCGTCTGAGCGTAGGTGATATCCGTTTCGGGCTTAGCGAACAGGAGCTGTCCACTGGCACCGTGAACATCGATGGTGTCAGCCTGTCACTGCTCCGTGATGCGAACGGCCAGCTCAATCTTCTGGCGCCACTTCAGAATAGTGCGGATGAATCAGGTGGTGACGACACTGGCACAGGAGCGCCTTTCCGCTGGACGGTGGCCGGCGTGGAACTGGCCAACAGCGCGGTCAGTTGGCGGGACGAGCAGTCGCAACTGCCCGCAGAACTGGCCCTTGAGGACCTGTCGATCAGCATCGATGAGATCTCCCATCGCCTGGAGGAACCGGTCAATTACAACGCCAGTGGTGCGCTGAACGGTGGTGGGAAACTGTCGATCAATGGTCAGGCCACGTTGGCACCTTTCACGCTGGAAGCCGGGCTGTCTGGCAGCGGGATTGCCCTGTCGCAGTTTGGCGCCTATATCAACCAGGCGGCGAACCTGGATGTCAGGGATGGCCTGTTGTCTGTCGATGGCAATCTGGATCTCGATCAACAGCAAGACCCGCTGACGGGTACCTTTAGCGGCACTGGCGAGGTGGCCTCCCTGGATATGCGTCTTGGCGACAGTGATCAGCCCCTGATCCGCTGGCAGAGCGTGCGCCTGGAACCTTTGGAGTACAACGTCGCGCCGGCACGGCTGCAGATTGGCACCATTACCCTGGTGGGTCCTGCGGTGAACGTGGTCCGTGACAGCAACGGTACTCATAATGTTGAACGGATTGTCAGGTCCTCGCCGTCGGACGAATCCGCGCCAGCTGGAGAAACAACCAGTAGTGACGGCGAACCCGGCTTCATCTTCCGCATTGGCCAACTGATGTTGGAAGAAGGTGCCATCTCCTACACCGATCGGACCCTGGACCCGACATTCGCAACCCGGTTCGACCAGTTGCGCGGCTCAGTAACCGGGCTTAGCAACGTGGCGCCGCAACAGGGCCAGATCTCGATCCAGGGGCGGGTTGGCGATGTGGCAACCATGACGCTGGATGGTTCCGTGGGCGCCCTGGGCACCGATGATACCAGCGATCTGAAGCTGACCATGGAGAACGTCTCTCTGCCCATGCTGTCACCGTATTTTGGCCGTTACCTGGGATACAGCGTGGACAGTGGCAAGCTCAAGCTTGATCTGGATTATGAGTTTTCCGGCAGCCGTCTGGATGCTGCCAACAGCGTCATCCTGGATCGGCTGGAGCTTGGAGGCCCCGTTCCGAGTGACGAGGCCGTCAGTGCACCGGTCAAGCTTGGTCTGGCGTTGCTGCGTGACCGGCAGGGTGTCATCGATATCAACCTGCCCATCAGCGGAGATCTGGAAAGCCCGGACTTCAGTATCGGTCAGGTTGTCATGAGGACATTCGTAAACCTCGTTGCCAAAGCCGCCACGTCGCCATTCAGCATGCTGGGTTCGATTGCGGATTTTGCGGGCCTGTCGGGAGAAGAACTGGGCAATGTGCGTTTTGAAGCGGGGCGCACCGAGCTTGCCGATGGGGAAGGCGTCAAACTGGAGGCACTGGGCAAGGCCTTGAATGAACGCCCTGGTCTGGCGCTCAATGTTCGTGGAGCGGTCGCACCAGAGGCAGACGGAGACGCGTTACGGCGGCAGAAACTGTTCGAGCAACTGGGCATAGCGGATGGAGCTTCCGCGTCTACACGTATCGCTCGGCTTGAGCAGGCGTACGCGGATTCGGATTACGTGGCGTCGGTGGAAGCTTTCCGAAACGACGTTGCCGGCGGGAACGTAGAACCCGGCAAACAGGAATGGGAGCAGGCGCTGGTGAAGCGACTGATAGCCGATGTGGAACTGCCACCGGAGGCTTTGGGCAACCTGGCAACATCCCGAGGCGTATGGCTCCGGGAGCAAATGCTGCAGGAGCATGGAGCATCAGAAAATCAGGTATACCTGCTTGACCCTGTGCGCGACGCGACGGCCGATGAGGCCGGCACTGTCACCGTCAGCTTTGAGCTGGATGTGCGGTGACAGCGGCTGGGATCAAGGCGCTGCTGGCTCGGAGATGCCCGGCGGCAACTGGAGGTCGCGTTTATCGACAAATTGCTGGTACCGCCCGTCTTTGAACAGCGGCGACAGCAGTTGCTCCAATGTGGTTGCGTCGATGGGGCCGTTGTCCCGTGCCATGATATGGAGGAGATAGGTCTGATCGGGGGTATCGGACACCAGGAACCTGTCACTGTCCTCGGGGTTGTCGTTCAGGTGGCTCTGAAGATAGGAGCGACTGACCACAGCCACTTCGGCCAGTGACGGACGGTCCGCCTTGATCAGGTCAAGATTACGGCTGTGGCTATGGGAGAACTCGATATTGAATCGTTTCTCAAGCTCGGCGTTATCCGTAGACAGGCCGGCGAAGCCATAGTGATAGCCCGAGATAGCAACGAGCTGTCGCTCGGTGACGTTGTCAAAGAAGCTTTGGTCACGGCCGGGTTTGTTGAGGGCGACATAGACGTCTTCGTCCATCAGAATTGGTCGGGTAGCGTTAACAGGCAGGTTTTCCCAGCCCCAACTCGGGTTCTCAAAGAAAATAACGTCGTACAATCCGGCGTGGAAATCCAGGTGTCTGCGTTTTGGGGAAGTGTAGACAATCCGGAACGTGACCTTGTCGTTTGTTGAATCCAGCTCTCTTAACAGGTCACCGAGTAAGCCCTCCACCTTGTTTTCACTGTTCACACTGGCCACCGGAGGGAAATTATAGACGCCGACAGCGATGTTGGTCTGGGCCGAAACAGTGGTTGTAACACCGAGAGTCAGCGTTAAGCCCAGTATCAGAAGGGTGACTTTCAGCGGATGTCTGCGCTTTAATCCGAGTTGGAGTTTCAAGGTAGAGTGCTTCCCGGCATCAAGATTTGAACGTCCATTCACATTACCACTGTTTAATCTTAGTCAAAAGAGGCCAACAATAAACTCATGCAAAACGTGAAGCGCCCATTATGAAACGCCCTCTCAGTCATTTCTTTGCCTATGTGTCTCGCCTGCGGTGGATCAAGCGATGGGGGCTGATGCGCAACGCCATTGAGGAGAATGTCGCCACTCATTCCTGGGAGGTGGCTACCCTGGCTCATGCGCTTGCAATTATCCGTAACCGGCATTTTGGCGGGCAGGTCAACGCTGACCGGATCGCTGCCGCAGCGCTCTACCACGATGCCACAGAGGTTATTACAGGCGATATGCCGACACCGGTCAAATATCACTCGCAGGTTATGCGGGAAGCGTTCGGAGACATCGAGCACAAGGCGGAGGCCGAGCTACTGGCGCTGCTACCGGCGGACCTGCAGGAGGATTTTGCGCCCTATGTTCGCGAATCCGGATGGGAGCAGGAGGAGAAGGAATTGATCAAGGCGGCCGACCGGCTCTCGGCGTTGTTGAAATGCCAGGCTGAGATGCAGGCGGGCAACAAGGAGTTTGAACCAGCGGCGGGTCACATCCTGAAAAAGCTGGAGGATGACGCCCTGCCGGAAGTGATGTATTTCCTGGAAGTGTTTGCGCCGGGTTATCAGCGGCCCCTCGACAACCTCCTGGAATAGGACAATTGCTGCTATGGAGCCGGGCCTGAAATTTAGGTTTTATCGCTTTTTCGCACTATCATTCCAAGAGTTAAGTGCATGCCAAACTTTCGAAGGATCCTATTCAACGTTTTCACGGTCCCTGTCTCTGGGTCGCGCTCGATAGCGGAGATGGTCGTCGCTGAGAATCCTGCGATTCTCCCGAATTGTTTCTGGTTGAGGCCTGTAAATTTTAGACGAAGCCGCCGAATGGCTTGACCGAGGTGGATTTCCTCGGTCTGAAGTTCAGTTATAATCTCCTCTCGAATTTTGGTCCGCTCTTCCGGTGTAAGATCCGGCCGCTTTAATTTGGGCATGAATGTTTTGAATCCCGTTGAGTCAGTGTGGTTGCAGTAAACGCTCGAGCTGCTCAAGTGCCAGTTCAGGCTCATGCATTCTAATGGAGGCGTGATCCAGCATCTTGGCAGGGGCGCCACACCGCTTAAGACCATCTTTCATGCCTGTCAGTTTCGATAACTCGCCTTCCATGAGGCCGGCTGCTCTCTTGGGATCGGTCGCGAGCTCCTCTAGAATGGCGGCATAATCTGGGTTCCGTCGCCTATCCAAGAGGTGTTTCGGCCACCAGGTAGAATTTGCAATTGGCTCAGGGTCTAAAACCATTGGTGCTAAGTCATAAGCCGGCGCTAATTCAATGTCGTGGCCACGTTTTATCAAAGATGTATTTCTTCCATGGTTGTCTCTATTACCGACTGTGGTATTCAGCACATCGCGAACCAAGTAATCAGCGAGTAGAGCGTCTTTATTCTTGGGCTTTGTAATGCACTCTCGCAGTTTTTGAATCACATCCACGTGCTCAAGTCGTGCACCATCGCCTATCATTCCCATGATGGAATAAACAGATTCCATACCGTGGCGTGATACACCATCAGCCCCCACCTCCCGATCGAATCGAGGTAACCACAGTGCAACGTCGCCATTGATCTCATCGAAGAATGTGCCGACTATAGACGTGAACCCTCGAGCCTCAAGCAACTGATAAACAGCTGCCTCGCCTTCAAGAACCTGAACATCATCTTTGGATCTGTTGCCGCGCGGGAATTTTACGAGCCAGTGGCGCGAAATATCCTCTTCAGGAATAGTTCCCTCAAGCGCATACTCACCGTAATGATTCTCAACCAATAGGAGTTTCGGGGCATCACCACCGGCACCTGTGGCGCCGCCAATCGCGACATGTAAGTTGTTAGCATATTGAACTAGGGCGTCAGCGCGAGTACATACGTCTTGTCGGTCAAAGAGGACGATTTCGGACTCGGCAACCTCTTTTTCAAAGGCTTTGGCGGCCTCTTTAATCCGTAGGTTGCCAATCGGCCCAATGCACCCCTCAGTCAAGAGTCGAACATCAATTGCCTGTTCTGGGTCACGGGAATATCCAAGTTGTTTTACTAAAGCTCGGCGCCCAGCGCCTTGAGGAATAATATCGCGCAATATTGGTGCAATTTCTCCCGCCATGAAATCACCGCCCAGGATGCACGGTAGATTTACTCCGACGGCTTTCTTGTTATTCAGGTCCTCTCTTTCATAATCGCCACCCTGTTCGAGGGCCGCCAAGACATATTGAATGTCGTATGAAAACGTCGGTTTACCGAGCAGTCCGTCGGTTTCGTGTGGAAAAGCAACGGTGCCAGCATCGTGCCACTGATTGTCCCAGTGAATCTGCAGAGTGAGGCTCATTGATTCAGACCCTATGTTGCAAGAATACTTGCAACAATATTAGATGGCTCGGGCTTTATTGCAAGTTTACTTGCAAGGTAAGCGATAAAAAGCAAAATCGTTGCAAGTATACTTGCAGAGTAGATTAGAGCCTGGGTCTGTTTATTTGCTGAGCATAAGGGCAACAAGGAGTTTGAGCCAGCGACCCCTCGACAACCTACTGGAATAAGGGCTGCCGGGGCCGCTGAGTGGCGGAGCGCTCTAGCTGCTGCCGGCTGACGCCACCATGCCACCGCGCAGGCCATCCTGTTTCACACTCTGGCGCACGATGTCTTCGGGGCTGCCTGCCAGTTCCCGGAACATGCCCATGGAACCCAGCAGGGCGGATGACTCGTAGGGCACGAAGACCCGTTCCCCTTCCTTGGCCATGTTCGGCAGTACCTTGATGTAGCTTTGCCCCAGCAAATAGCCGATAACGGTCTGCTTGTTCTCTTCTGTGTCACCCATGGCGCTCAAGACCAGGCGAATGGATTCCTGCTCACCCTGGGCACGCAGGATGGCAGATTCCTTGTCGCCCTGAGCGTTGAGAATGGCGGATTCCCGCTGGCCCTGGGCCATGGCAATAGCGGCGGACTTCTCACCTTCGGCCTCGGTCACCGTGGCGCGACGCTTACGCTCGGCGGCCATCTGCAGGCGCATGGCTTCTTCCACCTCTTCCGGCATGCTGATGTCCTGAACTTCAACGCGAGTCAGCTTCACACCCCACTTTGACGCCGCTTCTTCCATTTCGGCCTGGATGGCGTTGTTCACTTCGCTACGGGATTCAAACAGCTTGTCCAGTTCCATCTTGCCCACCACGGAGCGCAGGGTGGTTTTGGCCAGAACCTCGACCGCCTGGCTCATGTTGGCCACTTCGTAAACCGCACGGCGTGGGTCGATAATCTGGTAGTAAAGCGCGCCATTGATGTTTACGGTGACGTTGTCGGTGGTTACCACCGGCTGTCCGGGGAAGTCCATGACGGTTTCGCGGCGGTCAATGCGGGTTTCGAAACTGCTGCTTGGATGATACTCGTCGCCGATGCGCACGTAGCGGGTCATGGTGATGGCGCGCGGGCGCTCAATGAAGGGGATGATGATGTTAACACCACTCTCCAGTATGCGATTGAATGACCCTAGCCGCTCGATCACCATCACTTCGGACTGGCGCACAATCACCAGGCCCTTGGCGATGATGAAAATGCCAATGACGACGAAAATAAGGCTGATCACCAGCCCCGGGGAAACCACGTTTTCCATGTTTACTGCTCCTTTTTAGTGATCGTGTGAACAACGGCAGTGGTGCCGTCAAAACGTTCGAAAGTAACCTCGGTGCCTGCGGGCAGTTCGGTCATGCCGGTATCGCTGGTACGCAGGCGATAGAAGTCGCCGTTGACCTTGATGCCACTGGCGCCGTCAAAATCGCGCTTCAGCGTGCGATACTGCTTGCCCTGCTCGACGCCGGTGCCGGTTGTCCCGTAAGCGACACCCTTGGGGGAAAACCTCGGTTTGATCCAGCGAATGGCAATGGGTACCAGAATGCCCGAAAACACGCCCATACCGACCAGTTGCCATTCGAAAGGCGCGCCGAGAGCGGTCAACAGCGCCGTTAAAGCAGCTGCGATCCCCAGTGCCAGTAGCACCAGCACACCAGACGTCAGTTCTGCGAGACTCAATACGAGGGCGAGTATCAGCCAGAAATGCGTGAGACTCCATTCCATACAGCAACATCCACTAGTGACAGGAAAAAGGGTTGGCCAGGAGATTGTAACCAAACCCGGCCAACGTCGTCCCGGATTGTGCACATTCGTGGGGACGGAGTCACGATATTCGTGGTGTTGCTGAACCCCGGGTATCGGGTGGCCCGAATGCCCCGGTCATAGGCGCGCTTTTGCCATATCCAGCGGCCCGACACCTGTTAGAGTAAGCAACACATCGCACAACAAGAGGTCATCGTCCATGAAAGATCTGAACAACAGGGTAGCCGTGGTTACCGGCGCGGGTTCCGGCATAGGCCGGGCGCTGGCCGTGGCACTGGCGGAAAAGGGCTGTCGCCTGGCGCTTTCCGATGTCAACGAGACAGGCCTTGCGGAAACCGCAGCTGGCTGTAGCGGGGCGGAAGTTCGCACCTATACCCTGGATGTCTCAGACCGGGATGCCATCTACGCTCATGCTGAGCAGGTCGCCAGGGATTTCGGCCAGGTGAACCTGGTGATTAACAACGCCGGCGTTGCCCTGTCCGCATCTGTGCGGGAGATGACCGACGATGACTTCAAGTGGATCATGGACATCGATTTCTGGGGCGTGGCCCATGGTACCCGGGCCTTCCTGCCGCACCTGATCGCCTCCGGGGATGGTCACGTGGTGAATATTTCCAGCGTGTTCGGACTTATTGGCGTACCCAAGCAAAGCGCCTATAACGCGGCTAAATTCGCAGTTCGTGGCTTTACCGAGTCACTGCGCCAGGAAATGAAGCTGGAAAAGCAGTCGGTCGCGGTGAGCTGCGTTCATCCCGGTGGCATCCGCACCAACATTGCGAATGCGGCGCGTATGGGTAAATCGGAGAACGCCGAAGCCCAGCGCAAGGGCTTCGACAAGATCGCCATGACCACTCCGGAAAAGGCGGCGAATATTATCGTCCGTGGCATTCTGAAAGATGAATCCCGAATTCTGGTCGGGCCCGATGCCTGGGGTATCGATGCCCTGAACCGGGTTCTGGGGTCCGCCTACCAGCCTCTGGTTGAGCGTTTTTCGCGGAAAAATCTTTACGTCTGAAACCCTTTTTCATGCTTGCCGTATTTCGGTGGTTTCGCGGCAGTTCGCCGGGATGATTGAAGCCCAGTGACTGCCGCTGTATATTTTGCATACAGCCACCGATATTCCAATCTCGCTGTATTTCAGGGAAAGAGGCAGCATGAACACTCCCCAGCACCCGGACCTTGGTGCGTCGCTTGAACAAAGCCGCTCAGGCCTCCGGGACACCCACCGTCGTTCGTTGATGCGAGCACTGTTTCTCGTGACCGCCTCTGCACTGGTGGTTTTTGGCTGCCTGCAGATTCTGAACGGCTATATCTGGCTCGCGACGGGGGAGCTCATTGCGAGCCTTATCCTTTTCTTTGGGGTTACCCGAATCAATCGCACACCTCGTCTCCAGGTCTGGATCTACAGTTATCTGGTGACGGGATTTTCCTTCGCCTTGATGATCATGCTGGTACCCGAAGCCTCGGTGTCTGCCTTCGTGTGGGTGCTGATGATACCGGTTCTGGCGTATTTGCTGCTGGGAAAGAAAGAAGGTTTCCTGCTCAGCGCGCCGTTCGTGGTGGCGGGCTGCGTCACTTACTACTTCCACCTGGAGTTCGTCGCTGATGCCGGCGGCGTGATCGACCTGCTAAACATGGTGCTCTGCGCCATCCTGATGCTGAGTTTTATCCATCTTTATGAAGCCCGTCGTGAGGAAGCCGAGCAAAAATTGTTCACTCTTGCACAGACTGATGCACTCACAGGGCTGGCCAATCGTGCGAACTTCCAGAGCACCCTGGCCCGCACCATCGCAGAGTGTGCCCGCAGTGGCTCGGGATTTGCCCTGGTGATTATGGACATCGACCACTTCAAGGTAGTGAATGACACCATGGGCCATGACGCCGGAGACCACGTTCTGCAAAACATTGGCAAGCAGCTCACCGAACGTCTGCGGACCACCGACGCAGTGGGACGATTGGGCGGAGAGGAATTCGGGTTGATTCTGCGGGATGTGAAACTCGAGGATTCGTTCCAGTTAATGGACGAGTTGCGCCAGCGTATTGCCGACAGCGAACTTCCTTATGGTGATGCCCTGATCCGGGTGACCGCATCGTTCGGAATTGCGCATTATCCCGATCATGCCATCGAAGCCGAGTCCTTGTTCCGGATTGCCGACCGCTGCCTGTTCAGCAGCAAGCGGGCCGGGCGCAATCGGGTCGCCAGGGCGGGCCTTTCGCCGGTCAAAGGCCCGCTTGCGACAGCAAGGACTTAGTGATCATCCAGGGTTACTGACATACAGGGTTACTGAATAGTCCGGCGATTTCCCTTCTGATACTGCGGGGCAATGTACTCGTTGATCTGCTCCTTGAAGCGGGCAATCAGTTCGCTGTTGTCGTGGTCCCAAGGGTGGAATCCCGGCTTGAAGTATTCCAGCCAGGTGGGGATCAGGCTGGAGAAGGTGCCGTTTTTGCCCCACATCCGCCACAAGCCGCGGGCAGAGTCTTTCAGTGAGAAGTTCTTCGGATCGTTCAGCATCATCCGGGTGGTGAAGTAACTGGCCATCACGCCCAATGCGGCTGTACTGAATGCCAGGTAAAACGTGCGCTCGGCATAGGTGCCGCCGACCTGGTTGAACACGTCGTAGGTCACCGCTTTGTGCTCGGTTTCCTCAATGGCGTGCCACACCCACAGCGGGCGCATGGTTTCATGCATGTCTTCGCGAACGTCGCTGCGCTCCAGCAGCATGTCCGCCATCATCGCGGTCATATGTTCCAGGGCGCAGGTGATGGCCAGTTGGTGCCGTTTTGGAAGCTTCTTGGCAATGCCCAAAACCACTTCCAGGTGTTCTTCCAGTTCCTCCACTGGCATGCCCTGATCCCGCACGTGCTGGTTCATGGACTTGTGTTCCAGCGAGTGCATGGCTTCCTGGCCGATAAAGCCTCTGACTTCTTTTTTCAGCTTGGGATCGTTGATCTGATCCTGATAGTAGCGGACCGAATCCACGAAAAACTGCTCGCCCTGCGGGAACAGCACAGACAGGGCGTTCATGGTGTGGCTCAGGATATAGCTGTTGTCCAGCCAGTAATGGGGAACCTTCTCCCCGAATTCAAACCCCATGCGCTGTGGCTTGATGGCAACGTTGTCCGGGGTGCGTGCAACCGGCTTTGACTCAGTGGTTTTCGTTCTCAGCATATCGTTACTCCTGCGCTTGGGCGCTATGGCTGATGTGATGGGACCAGTGTGTGTGAGTCAACGCGGGCTTTGAATGCGAAAAGGGGACGGCCATCGTGGATTAGGGGCCAGGGGCGGCCTCAATTGACTATGCTGACGTGGTTGCCGGTGCCTCCAGTCACAGTGTGGCTGCGCCGGGCTTCTGATAGCATCGGTGGCAGTGAGTCTTCCCACAACAAATCTCACACAACGAAAAGGAACCTGCATGGCGAACCCGGGCCCGGAAAAAGAACGGCAGATGCTGGGACTGTTCCTGGTTCCCGGTGTGTACCTCCGGGTGCTGGCGGATGTGGTGCGGCAGTTGGGCCACAACGACCGTGTTCTGTACGAAGGCATGGCATTCACGCCCCAGGATCTGAAATCCAATGACAGCCGGGTGTTTGTCACCGATGCGATTGTAATGGTGGAGCGGGCTCTGAACCTGGCCAGCAAAGACGGCTTGAGCTTCATGCTGGCGCGGGAACTGCGGGTCACCATCCATGGCACCCTCGGCTTCGCCGCCCTGACCAGCCCCACACTCGCTGGCGCCCTGGATTCGGTAAGGCGCTACCTGCAGTTGCGTGTGCCCTTCCTCACTATGACCCTGACCGACACCGGCGACCATGTGTTGGTGCGGTTGCGCTCCGAGTTCGACGTGCCCACCCAATACCGTTTTCTGGCGGAAACCGTCAGTGCCACGCTGATGATGCTGGCGGAACAACTGATCGACCGGGAGGATGCGGAAAAACGGGGATTCCCGCTGGTGGATGGCAAGCTCCCTGGCGTGAAGGTACAACTGACTTCTCCGGAGCCGGCCTATTACCCCAGGTTTGCGCCCCAGCTACCGGTACCTTTCGAGTATGGCCAGCCCGAGGAAACCATGGTGTTTCCCAAAGGCCTGCTGGACACCCGCATGCGCCTGGCGGATGCGGAAGCATCCCGGATGGCACGGGACCAGTGCGAGTTCGAACTGCAAAAAGCCCTGAAAGACCAGGGCGACATCACCTATGCCATCCGCAACATGCTCCACATGATGCCCGGGCCGCTGCCATCCCTGGAGGCCATGGCGGAGCGCTTCTGCGTGTCGTCCCGCACCCTGAAGCGACGGCTGGCGGAGAAGGACACCACCTACCGGGAAATTGTCGAAGCGGTACTGAAAGACCGCGCCATCCAGTTGCTGCGTTACACCAATCAGTCCGTCAGCGAGATCGCCTATGAGCTGGGCTACGCGGACCTGTCCAACTTCAGCCGTGCCTTCCGCAAGTGGACCGGAAAGTCGGCCAGTGAATTCCGCGAAGGCGGCCCGGACCCGGCACCCGAGGTTGGTCCCTGACAACGATCTTCCGGTCATGCGACAGATTAAAAATGCTGTGCTAGCTTAAAAGTTTGCTACAGAAAAACAGCAGTCCATGGCCACTCGGCTGTCTGACTGGCTCACTAACGCATTGAGTGGGGTCTGTGGATGCCACCGTTCGTCAACGGATACATCCGTTTCGTGGATGCCGTGAATTACCGTGTTGGTCGAGCGGTAATGTACGGCATCTTTGTCATGGTCGCTATTCTGCTGTGGTCGTCCATTTCCAAAGCGTTCTTCCTTCCCTCGTTATGGACGCTTGAAGCCGCGCAGTTCGCCATGGTGGCGTATTACATACTGGGCGGTCCCTATTCCATCCAGCTGGACGCCAATGTACGCATGGACCTGTTTTACGGCGGTTGGTCCGTCCGTAGAAAAGCCTGGTTCGATGTCTTCACCATTTTTTTCCTGATTTTCTTTCTGGGCGTGCTCCTGTACGGCGCCTACGACAGCACGAGCTATGCGATTCAATACGGCGAGCGCAGCGCATCCGCGTGGCGACCCTACATGTGGCCGATCAAGGTGGTGATGTGCATCGGCTTCTCACTCATGCTGTTGCAGGCGGTATCAGAGCTTTTCAAAGACATCGCCCGCATTCGGGGAGAAGACATCTGATGTCTTACGATCTCATCGCCATTTTCATGTTTGCCTCAATGATGCTGATGCTGATGACCGGCCAGCGGGTGTTTGGTGCCATTGGTGCCGTTGCCGCGGCCTCAGCATTGGCGCTGTGGGGAACCGGTGGTTCCGATATCCCCTTCTCATCCGCCATGAAGCTGATGAACTGGTATCCGCTGCTGACGCTGCCGATGTTTATCTTCATGGGCTACGTGCTCTCCGAATCGAAAATCGCCGACGATCTCTACCGGATGTTCCATGTCTGGATGGGGCCGATTCATGGCGGGCTTGCCATTGGCACCATTGGCCTGATGGTGCTGGTGTCAGCCATGAACGGTTTGTCGGTTGCCGGTATGGCCATTGGAGCCACCATCGCCCTGCCCGAATTGCTCCGGCGGGGTTATGACAAGCGTATGGTCACGGGCGTGGTTCAGGCGGGTTCATCGTTGGGCATTCTGGTGCCGCCCTCGGTGGTGCTGGTGCTGTACGCCATGATTGCCCGCCAGCCGGTGGGGCAGCTATGGCTTGCGGGCGTTGTGCCGGGGCTGATCATGGCGGTGATGTTTATCGTCTACATTGCGGTGCGGTGTCGTCTCCAGCCCGAGCTCGGGCCTGTGCTGCCAAAAGAGGAGCGCCAGGTCAGCCTGGGCGAGAAGTTACGCCTGCTGCGTGCAGGAGTTCTGCCGGTGGTTATTTTCGCCTCCATGATGGTGCCGTTCGTCAAAGGCTGGACCAGCCTGGTGGAGAGTTCCGCCATCGGTGCCATGGCGGCATTCGTCGCAGCGATCCTCAAACGCCGGATGACCCGGGCCGTGTTTGAAGCCTCCGTACGCCAGACGCTGGCCATTTCCTGCATGTTCATGTGGATCATCCTCGCCGCCCTGGGTTTCGGTGCCGTGTTTGATGGGCTGGGTGCGGTAAAGGCCATCGACAGCCTGTTTACCGAGCAGCTGGGGCTGAACCCCTGGATGATCCTGATCATGATGCAGTTGTCGTTTCTGTTGATGGGTACCTTCCTGGACGATACCGCAATGCTGGTGATTGTGGCGCCCCTTTACGTGCCGTTGGTGGCAGCTCTTGGCTTTGATCTTATCTGGTATGGCGTTCTCTACACGATTACCACCCAGATTGCCTATATGACGCCGCCTTTCGGTTACAACCTGTTCCTGATGCGGGCCATGGCGCCGCCTGAGATTTCCCTGCGCGATATCTACAGTTCAATTCTCCCGTTTGTCTGCGTGATGCTGGTGGCACTGTCGCTGATCATGGCCTTTCCACAGATTGCGCTCTGGCTGCCGGAGTACGTTTACAACAAGTGAACCGTCAACGTTTTTGGATGAATACGAATGTCGAGTAACACCCCGGAGGCCGGCCGGCTTCCATAACAAGCGTCAGTCAAGGAGGTCGACATGACCACAAGACGTAAATTTCTCGCATCAGCATCCGTAGCAGCACTGGCCGGGGCCGCCGCCCTCACGCCACCCAGACTTTACGCGCAGGAGCCAAAAATACGATGGCGGCTGCAAACATACGCCGGGCCGGCCCTGGCAGAGCATGTAGTCAAGCCGGCGATCGACAGTTTCAACCGTATTGCCGGCAAGGAGATGCAGATCGAGCTCTATTTTGCCGATCAGCTTGTGCCCACGGGGGAACTGTTCCGCGCCATGCAGAAAGGCACCATTGACGCGGTTCAGTCCGATGACGATTCCATGGCCTCACCCACCGAGGTTACTGTTTTCGGTGGCTACTTTCCGTTCGCCAGCCGCTATTCGCTGGACGTACCCGTGCTGTTCAATCAGTACGGCCTGAATGAAATCTGGGATGAAGAGTATTCCAAGGTGGGCGTGAAACACCTGTCCGCCGGTGCCTGGGACCCCTGCCACTTTGCCACCAAAGAGCCGATCCACAGCCTCGAGGATCTCAAGGGCAAGCGTGTGTTCACCTTCCCCACTGCCGGCCGTTTCATGAGCCAGTTCGGCGTGGTACCGGTTCAACTGCCCTGGGAAGACATCGAAGTCGCGGTGCAGACGGGTGAGCTGGACGGGATCGCCTGGTCGGGTATTACCGAGGACTACACGGTGGGCTGGGCGGATGTGACCAACTACTTCCTGACCAACAACATCTCCGGTGCCTGGGCGGGATCCTTCTTCGCCAACATGGACCGCTACAACGAGCTTCCGGATCATCTCAAGGAACTGCTCAAACTGACCATGGACAGCTCCCACTACTACCGTCAGTGGTGGTATTGGGGAGGCGAGGCCAAACTGCGTACAGACGGCACGAAGATGAAGTTGACCACCATTCCGGACAAGGAGTGGGCAGAAGTTGAAAAGGCCGCGCGCGTGTTCTGGGACGAGGTTGCCCAGGAATCCGAAACCAAGGCCCGGGTGGTCAAGATCCTCAAGGAATACAACGAGAAAATGGAGAAGGCGGGGCGGCCCTATCGATACACCTGATGGGATCGCAGAGAAACACTGCGTTCAGTGGCGATCACTACCGGATTTACTCGTCACTGAGCGCGGCGCCTTTTAGCCTAACTGATATTGCGGAGCGGTGAGATGGCAGCTCAACTGTCTTTTAAGGAACTGAAAACGTGTGTCGAGGACGGCACCATTGACACGGTCGTGGCGGCGATTCCGGACATGCAGGGGCGTCTCATGGGCAAGCGCTTCCAGGCCCAGTACTTTATCGACACCGCCTGGGAAGAGAGCCACTGTTGCAAGTACCTGGTGGCGACCGATCTGGAAATGACAACGGTGGAGAACTACGCCTCGACCAGTTGGGCGGCCGGCTATGGCGACTATGTGATGAAGCCGGACCTGACCACCCTGCGCCGCCTGCCATGGCTCGAGGGTACCGCCTTTATTCTGTGTGATCTGATTGATCACGCCACCCATGAGCCGGTACCTCACTCGCCCCGGGCGGTGCTGAAAAAACAGCTGGAACGGTTGTCAGCCATGGGGCTGCAGATGACCACGGCCACCGAACTGGAGTTTTTCATTTTCCGGGAGACCTTTGAGGAGATGCAGAAGCGTCAGTATCACCATATGACGCCCATCAGCCCCTATAACGAGGACTACCACATCTTCCAGACCACCCGTGAGGAAGATGTAATGCGGCCCATCCGCAATGGGCTCTACCAGGCGGGGATCACGGTCGAGAGCAGCAAGGGTGAGGCCGACGCTGGTCAGGCCGAGCTCAACATTCACTACTCCGACCCGCTCGCCATGGCCGATACTCACGTTCTGGTGAAAAATGCCGTCAAGGAAATCGCCTGGCAGCACGGGCGCAGTGTGAGTTTCATGGCCAAGTGGAACCACAACGCCGCCGGGTCGTCCAGCCATATCCATCAGGCCCTCTCGGACAGTACCGGAAAGTCAGTGTTCTATGACCCCAATGGTGCCCATGGTATGTCCAAAACTATGGAGCATGCGCTGGCGGGGCTACTGGAATACGCCAACGACACCACCTTCTTCCTCGCGCCTTACGTTAACTCGTACAAACGATTTGCCGCCGGCACCTTTGCCCCGACCAGCACTGTCTGGTCCATCGACAACCGTACGGCCGGTTACCGCGTTGTCGCACCGAACACGGATGCCGTGCGAGTGGAGTGTCGCATCGGCGGGTCGGACCTGAACCCGTACCTGGCGTTGGCATCGCAGATTGCCGCCACCATCGCCGGTATCGAAGGCAAACTCGAACTGGAGCCGGAGTTCTCCGGCAATGCCTATGGCGCCGAGTCTGCGCGCAGTATCCCAGCCACATTGAGGGCAGCCACGGAATCGTTACGCGGCTCGACCATGCTGCGGGAAGCCATGGGTAACGACGTTATTGATCACTACGTGCGCTGTGCGGAGTGGGAGCAGGAAGATTTTGATCGTGTGGTTACCGATTACGAAGTCAAACGTGGATTTGAGCAGGCTTAGGACACAGCTATGAGTACACCCATTCAATGCATATCGCCCATCGATGGTTCCGTGTATGTGCAGCGCACAACGCTTTCTCTGGAAGCTGCGCGGGAGGCCGTTGCCAGGGCAAAAAACGCACAGCCGGACTGGGCCGCCCTGCCACTGTCAGAGCGGGTTCAACGGGTTCGCGACGGCATCGCCCGTCTGGGTGACATGAATGACGACATCGTGGAAAAACTGGCGTGGCAGATGGGGCGGCCCGTGCGCTACGGCGGTGAGTTCGGCGGCGTGGACGAGCGTGCCGGGATGATGGCCGATCTGGCGGAAGAAGGGCTTGCCCCCATCGAAATTGAAAGCAGCGCCTCCTTTCATCGCTACATTCGGCGCGAACCTCACGGCGCGGTGCTGGTTGTCGCGCCCTGGAACTATCCCTACATGACGGCGGTGAACACGGTCGTTCCTGCCCTGATTGCCGGTAACGCAGTGTTTCTCAAACACGCGTCACAAACGCCCCTGGTCGGTGAGCACATGGCGGAGTCGTTCCATGCCGCCGGTGTCCCCCGCGAGATTTTCCAGAACGTGTTCCTGTCCCACGACACCACTTCCGCACTGATCGCGGAAAAAGCCTTCGGTTTCGTCAACTTTACCGGCTCGGTAAATGGGGGGCAGGCCATAGAACGAGCTGCTGCCGGCACTTTCACCGGCGTAGGGTTGGAGCTTGGCGGTAAGGACCCCGGTTATGTGATGGACGATGCGGATCTGGATGCCGCCGTGGAGACACTGATCGACGGGGCCATGTTCAATGCCGGCCAGTGCTGCTGTGGCATTGAGCGCATTTACGTTGCCGAAAACCTGTTCGATGCGTTTGTTGAGAAAGCCGTTGCCATCGTCAGCGGCTACCGGCTTGGCAATCCGCTGGACAGGGACACAACGCTTGGCCCGATGGCGCATGTCCGCTTTGCCGACCATGTCCGGGAGCAGACGGCAGAGGCCGTTGCCAGCGGTGCCCGGGCATTGATCGACCCCGAACTCTTCCCTGAACAGGGCGGCGCCTATCTGATGCCGCAGATCCTTGTCGACGTGGACCACTCCATGCGGGTTATGCGGGAGGAGTCCTTTGGCCCGGTGGTTGGCATCATGAAAGTCAAAGATGACGCTGAAGCGGTCGCACTGATGAACGACAGCGAGTTCGGCCTGACCGCGTCCCTGTGGACCAGAGATATTGACCGCGCCACGCGGGTGGCCGATCAGATTGAAACCGGCACGGTGTTCATGAACCGTTGTGATTACCTGGACCCGGCGCTTTGCTGGACCGGTTGCAAGAACACCGGTCGCGGTGGTGGGCTTTCGGTCATCGGCTACCACAACCTGACGCGCCCGAAATCGTATTACCTGAAAAAACCGGTGAACTGATATCCGGATCAACAGACAACCCGATTCTCTGACGAGGGGCTGACAATGACACTCTCCGCAAACTGGTCCTATCCCACCGATATCCGTTTTGGCGCCGGTCGTATTGCCGAACTCGGCGAATGCTGTAAGGAGGCAGGTATAACCCGGCCGTTACTGGTGACCGACCGAGGGTTGGCAAGCCTTCCCATTACCCAGGACACGCTCGATTTAATGGAGCAGGCTGGCCTTGGACGAGCCATGTTTTCAGAGGTTGATCCCAACCCCACGGAAATCAACATGGAAGCGGGCCGGAAGGTCTTTCTCGACGGCAACCACGACGGCGTGATCGCCTTCGGCGGAGGGTCCGGGCTGGACCTGGGTAAATTGCTGGCCTTCATGGCCGGTCAGACCCGGCCGGTGTGGGACTTCGAGGATATTGGTGACTGGTGGAAACGCGCGGATGCCGATGGGATTGCCCCTATCATCGCCGTACCAACGACCGCAGGCACGGGGTCGGAGGTCGGTCGAGCCAGCGTCATCGTCAACAGTCAGAGCCACGTCAAAAAGATCATTTTTCATCCCCGAATACTGCCGTCGATTGTGATCTCCGACCCCGAATTGACGGTTGGTATGCCGCCATTTATCACTGCGGGAACCGGCATGGATGCCTTTATTCACTGTTTCGAGGCGTTCTGTTCCCCCAACTTCCACCCCATGAGCCAGGGTATTGCGCTGGAGGGCATGCGGCTGGTGAAGGAAAATCTGCCCCGGGTGTATGCGGATGCCGCCGATATCGAGGCTCGCGGGCAGATGCTGGTCGCCGCCGCCATGGGCGCGGTAGCCTTCCAGAAGGGGCTGGGGGCGACCCACGCCGTCTCCCATTCGGTCGGAGCGATCTACAACACCCACCATGGCATGACCAACGCCGTGGTGCTGCCGTCGGTCATCGCCATGAACCGACCAGCGATCGAAAACCGGGTCGACGACATTACCCGCTACCTGGGCATTGCCAATGGCTTTGACGGATTCACCCAGTTCATCATGACGTTGCGGGAATCCCTTGGCGTGCCGGAGCGTTTGAGGGACATGGGTGTGGGGACGGATCGCATTGAGGAAATGACCAGAATGGCGCTTGAAGACCCAAGTGCCGGTGGCAACCCGGTGAAGATGACAGCGGAAAACACGCGAGCTTTGTTTGAAGCCTGCATCTGATTGATCTATTGTCGGTTTTGGCCAAGTCTCACGCCAAAACCCGAGCCAAAAGGAACGCAAATGGCAGACAATCAGGACACCCACAGCAAACTCATCGGCTACCTGCTCTGGATCTTCGGGTTCCTGGGGTCGCACCGCTTCTACTACGGCAAGCCCATCACCGGCACCATCTGGTTTTTCACCCTGGGGTTGCTGTTCATTGGCTGGATCATCGACCTGTTCCTGATACCGGCCATGGACCGGGAGGCGGATCACCGGTTCCGTGAGGGCGAGGTCAGTTTCAACATCGGTTGGATTCTACTGACCTTCCTTGGCGTATTTGGTATCCACCGGATGTACATGGGCAAGTGGATCACCGGAATCATTTACTTGCTGACGGGCGGTCTGTTCCTGGTGGGTGTGCTTTATGATTTCTGGACACTGAACAGCCAGATATCGGAACGCAATCAGGAAGTGAAGTTCGGCTAGGCGTTACAGCCCAGCTGCCTGCTCCAGCTCGCTCAGGCCGTCTTCAAGATAATCCAGCATGCGCTGCAGGCTGGGCAGGGTGCGGCGGCAGCCGATCAGCCCGAATTCCACCTGATCGCAGTAGCTGGTCAGGGTCATGTTCAGGGCAATCCGGTCCATGGCGATGGACACCGGATACATGCCCTCAAGCCTCGCGCCGTTCCAGTAGCTGGGCTCCTTCGGCCCTGGTACGTTGGAAATGACCACGTTAAAGGTCTGCCACTTCGGCGCCAGCCCCGTTAGCAGGTTGAAGCTCGCCGGGGCCAGCAGCAGCGCCGTGTAATTCAGGATTTCCTCTGGCGACATGGCCGCGTAGCGCTGTTTGGAGGCTTTCACGTCTTCGTGGATATAGCGCAGCCGCTCAGCCGCGTCGTTCAGGTGGGTGCCCAGGGAGGCGAGGATAATACCCACCTGGTTGCCACCGGAGCTGTCATCCGTGCGCAGGGAAACCGGTACCATGGCGACCAGCGGTTTTTCCGGCAACGCGTCCTGATTCATCAGGTAGGTCCGCAGGGCCGTGGCACACATGGTCATGACCACGTCGTTAACCGTTGTACCGAAGGCGGTGCATACGGCACGGATGCGTTTCAGATCATAGGACTGGGCCGCAAAACGGCGGGAGCCGGTGATCTTGCCGTTCAGGACGCAGCGCGGCGCGTGGAAGATGGAATCGTAGGCCGGGTCCTTGCGGGCCCGGTTAACGGTGTTCAGCAGCGCCTTGGTGACCGCCGGAACCGTGCCCAGCTGTTTACCCGATTCCCCGAGCAGATGGGCAACGTTGCGCCACATTGACGGGCCCTCATCGTCGTCATCGCTGCGGCTGCGGCGCGGCAGCGACCAGATCGGCGGCATGTTTCGCTCGTCCGGGTCATCCGACAACATGCGCTGGAACAGGCGCATGGCAGACACACCATCCACCAGGGAGTGGTGTACCTTGGTGTAAACGGCGAACTGCCGGTCTTTCAGGCCTTCGATGAGGTGGAACTCCCACATGGGCCGTTCCCGGTCCATCAGGTGGCTGTGTTCGGCGGAGACAAACGACAACAGTTCACGAATTCGGCCTGGAGTGGGCAGGGCCTCAAAGCGGAAATGATGCTCCAGGTCCAGCTGCTCGTCTTCTACCCAGACCGGTTGACCGAACCGACTGCCCAGGCGCCTGTCGAAGGGAGGTGTGACGATGGTTTCCTCCCGCAACTGGTCCGCAAGTTGGGCCACATAGTCATCCGGTGCATCCTCGGGGAACGAGAACAGCTGCAGGCCGCCAACGTGCATGGGCTGCTGGCGTTTTTCCAGCCACAGGAATACCTGGTCTACCGGGCTTAGTGCTTTCACGAAACAGATCTCGCCTTGTTGTGATTATTGTCTGGCTGTCAGTGTTGCAGCATTTCTGGTTTGGTGGAAGTTTCGGGTTTGTGCTGAACAGGCCTGTTTTGTTGGTCTTGGGGGGAGTCGCCGCTTCGGGGGGTGGGGTTATTTTTTCTTTGGGAAAAAGAACTCGCTTCGCTCAGACACCTTTTTCCTGGCAGAAAAAATAACCCCACCCCCCAAATCGGCTTTTCGAGCCCTTGCAGAAGCCTGCCCGGGGAAACTAACGGGTTAGGCCACGGCTGATTCCTTGTTGGTGGCAGGGATTTCCACGCGGACGTTGTTGCCGTCCAACAAGACCGGGTACGTTTTCACGGCTACCGCCTCGTCTTCCAAGCACTGACCGGTTTCCAGGTTGAAGTGCTGTTTGTACAGCGGTGAAGCCACCACCGGCTGCCCTTTCAGATCCCCGGTAATCCCCCGCGCCAGCACGTTCTTACCGGTAAACGGATCGGTATGACTGATCGCAAACAACGCCGGCAACCGATGCGGCAGATAAAACACCGCCACCGGCCCGTCTTCCGTCCAGACCGCAACGCCGGACTCGGGCACAAGGTCATCAACGGTACAAACAACGTCCCAGGAAGTGCGTGCTTTCATAACGTTCTCCAATGTTGTTCAGGTTCGCCAAAGGCGTTAACTCGTAATGTGATAAGCATTTAACCAGCGATAACGGGTGATTCAATGAGCGTGGGGGTCGATATTTTTTCCCGCCAGGAAAAAGGTGTCCGAGCGCAGCGAGTTCTTTTTCCCAAGGGAAAAAATATAGACCCCCGCGCTCCACCCCAAGCCACCAGTCCTAAGCAGGCTCCCCCTCAAGCAGAGGCCGACGCTGCTCCCGTTCGGTAGTCCACTCCTGAACCGGATCCTTCTTCTCCGGAGCATTCACAAACTCCCGGAACCGCTTCCGCTTCTCAGGATCCTCAACCGCCGTCTTCCACTCGCACTGATAGGTATCCACCAGATCCGCCATGTGATGCTCCAGCTCCTGACCAATACCCAGGCTGTCCTCCAGGACCACCTGCTTCAGATAGTCCAGGCCACCTTCCAGGTTCTCCATCCACACACTGGTGCGTTGCAGACGGTCCGCGGTGCGCACGTAGAACATCAACACCCGGTCGATAGCGCTGATCAGTTCCTCGTCGGACAAATCCGTGGCAAACAAATCCGCGTGGCGCGGACGCATGCCGCCGTTGCCGCATACGTACAGGTTCCAGCCGTTCTCGGTGGCGATCACGCCGATGTCCTTACTCTGGGCTTCCGCACATTCGCGGGTGCAGCCGGACACCGCCATCTTGAGCTTATGGGGGGAACGCAGGCCCTTGTAGCGGTTCTCCAGAAAAATCGCCATGTCCACACTGTCCTGCACGCCGTAGCGGCACCAGGTGCTGCCGACGCAGGACTTCACCGTACGCAGGGACTTGCCGTAGGCGTGGCCGGTTTCGAAGCCGGCGGCGATGAGTTTTTCCCAGATTTCGGGCAGTTCGCTCAGGGTGGCGCCGAACAGGTCCACCCGTTGACCGCCCGTGATCTTGGTGTACAGGTTGTATTCCTTGGCCACTTCACCCAGCACAATCAGCTTGTCCGGGGTGATTTCGCCGCCCGGCACCCGAGGCACGATGGAGTAGGTACCGTTCTTCTGCATATTGGCCATGAAGGTATCGTTGGTGTCCTGCAGGGGCACGTGGTCGGTGGCCAGGATGTGCTCGTTCCAGCAGGTGGCAAGGATGGACGCGACGGCCGGTTTGCAGATATCGCAGCCATGACCCTTGCCGTGATCACGGATCAATGTCCGGAAGGTGCGGATGCCATTGACCTTCACGATATTGAACAGGTCCTGGCGGCTGTACGGGAAGTGCTCACAGATGTCCTTGCTGACTTCCACGCCGCGTTTTTCCAGTTCGCTGTCCACCACGTTTTTCAGCAGTGCCGCGCAGCCACCACAGCCGGTGCTGGCCTTGGTTTCTGCCTTAACACCAGCAAGGTCGGTACAGCCGGCATCGATCACGCCGCAGATATCGCCCTTGGACACGTTGTGGCAGGAGCAGATCGAGGCGGTTTCCGGCAGGGCATCCGGGCCCAGCGCGGGAGCACCGCCCTGGTTTTCCGGCAGAATCAGGGTCTCCGGGTTCTCCGGCAGCTCAATGCCGTTCAACGCATATTGCAGCAGGGTGTCGTAGTGGCTGTTGTCGCCCACCAGGATGGCGCCCAGCAGGGTCTTGCCATCTGCGCTGATCACCATGCGGCGGTAGTGGCCGGCCTGCTCATCGTTAAAGCGAATGTTGCGGGCGCCCGGCGTCTGGGCATGGGCATCGCCGATCGAGCCGACATCCACACCCAACAGCTTGAGCTTGGTGCTCATGTCGGCGCCGGTAAAGGCGGCCTCACGGTCACCATTCAGCACGGAGGCCAGGGTGCGGGCCATGGTGTAGCCCGGTGCCACCAGGCCAAAAATCTTCTCACTCCACAGCGCGCACTCGCCAATGGCGTGGATGTGGGGGTCGGAGGTGGTGCACTGGTCGTTGATGACAATGCCACCGCGTTCACCCATGGCCAGTTCGCTGGAACGGGCCAGGGCGTCCTGGGGGCGGATGCCGGCGGAGAACACGATCAGGTCGGTTTCCAAATGGGTATCGTCACTGAAATTCATCCGCAGGCGGGCTTCTTCGCCTTCAACGATTTCAGTGGTGGCTTTCTCAGTATGAACCTGCACCCCGAGCTCTTCGATTTTATGCTTTAGCAGGGCGCCGCCGTCAGCGTCGAGCTGTACCGGCATCAGCCGGGGTGCAAATTCCACCACGTGGGCGTCCAGGCCCAGGCTCTTGAGGGCATTCGCTGCTTCCAGACCCAGCAGGCCACCGCCCACCACTACGCCGGTTTTAACACCGTCGGCGCTGGCACGGATGCTGTCCAGGTCTTCCAGGGTGCGATACACGAGGCAGTGGGGGTTCTCGTTGCCCTTGATGGGCGGCACGAACGGATAGGAACCGGTGGCCAGCACCAGTTCGTCGTAGGCGTAATCGCCCATCGGTGTGGTAATGGTTTGATTGGCGCGGTCGATGCCGGTTACCTGTTCGCCCAGACGCAGGTCGATGTGGTTCTCGGCGTACCAGTCGGTGGTGCCCATGGCCAGGTCGACATGGGTGGAACCACCAAAGTACTCGGACAGGTGAACCCGGTCATACGCCAGCAGTTTTTCTTCACCAAACACCTTGATGTCGAAATCGGCCGCTGCCGGGGTTTCCACCAACTGCTCCAGGAAGTGGTGGCCGACCATGCCGTTGCCAATCACGATCAGGGTTTTCTTGCTCATGGTAATTCCTCTCTCTGTTCCCGGCCGCTTTACGCGGCTTCGCAGTAGTGCTTGCCAAAGGCCAGATGGGCCCGGTAAGGGCTGATGTCATCGGCCTGTTGAATGCGTTCGCTGTACCAGGGGCCGTCGCTGGTTTCACCGAAGAGCACGGCGCCTGTGAGTCTTTGGTCGCGAATCAGCAGGCGGCAGTAGCGATTGGTGTCGTAGTCCTGCCAGACCACGGATTCGGTCTCAGCGTCCGCGTCGGTCTGGCCGCAGGAAAATATCGGGATGCCGCTGATTTTCAGGCGCGTCGGGATGATGGATGGCTCAAACGTCGCCTGGCTGTTCTCGTCGCACAGCACCTGTGCCAGCACGTCCGCCTGTTGATAGCCGGGCTCCACCAGCCCGAAGGTCTGGCTGCCGACCTGGCAGCATTCGCCTAGTGCATGGATGTATTGGTCGCTGGTTTGCAGCTGCGGATTCACCCGGATGGCGCGTTCACAATCCAGCCCCGCTTCCAGAGCGAGTTCCGTGTTCGGGGTAATGCCCGCGGCGATCACCACCAGGTCGGTGCTGATCAGGGTTTCGTCGTCCAGCTGCACGGCACGGACCACATTGCGACCGAGCAGGGCCACGGGAGATGTTTGCGTGCGAATGGTCAGCCCGCGTTTGGTCAGGGCCTCTTCCAGCAGGGCGCCGCCGGCCGGGTCGAGTTGCCGGTTGAGAAGATGGCCGCTACGGTGCAGTACGGTCACCGCCATACCCCGGCTGCGCAGGCCTTCAGCCGCCTCCAGACCCAGGAAACCACCACCGATGACCACCGCGCGGCGATGGCGTTGGCTGATGTTGATCAGACGGCGGGTATCCTGCAGGTCGCGGAAGCCCATCACACCGTCCAACTCCTCACCCTTCAGGCCAAGACTGGCGGAGCGGGAACCGGTGGCCAGAACCAGGCTGGTGTAGTGTTGAGTCCGCCCGCTGGCAGTGGTAACCGTGTGCTCTTCCCGGTTAATGGCGGTAACGGGATCTCCCTGATGCAAGGTGATGTTGTTGTGCTGATACCAGTCCGGTTGCTGCAATTGCAGACTGTCTTCGTTGGCATCGCCGGCCAGCAGGGCCGAAAGCTGGATGCGGTTGTAGGCAGGGCTTGCCTCGCCATTGAACACCACAATGCGTGCAAAAGGCCGATGCGGTTGAACAACCAGTTTTTCGAGCAGACGCTGGGCCACCATGCCGTGTCCGCAGATAACGAGAGTCTGTTCTGCCTTTGCGCTCATGATGGTGATGCCCTTCTTGTGTCCAAAACGAAAAAAGCCGGAGCATCTGATTCCCGAAGGAACTCGATGGTCCGGCGCCAATGCCAACAACAATGATCTGATGGTCCGGCCGATCCTTAGCCGGGACATTCTTCCCTGTATCTACAGTAGCGAACGCCGTGCCAAAATTATTAGTCCTTTATTTACAGTAAGTTGAAAGATGTCGCTTTGAGCTTGGCCCGAAAACTGTGCGCTCTGACAGGGCGACGTGCACCGGATGAGTGCTTCTGAAGGGCGCGAGCTTCTCCGTTTGATTTCATGCAATGCGGCGAACGGGGCTCTCAGAATGCTCGTTATCGACATCCGGTGAGCTGTCTTCCTGCGACGCCGCTTCGGCTTCAGCGGTGGGCTTATCCTGTTCATCCTCGCCTTTGCCGGGGAAGCGCTGTTTTTCATACAGGAAGGACAATACCGCCTGACGGTAGCGCACATATTCTGGATGGTCGGCCAGGGTGACCCGGTTGCGGGGGCGCTCCAGCTCAATGCGCAACTCTTCCCCGATGGTGGCAGCCGGCCCGTTGGTCATCATCACAATGCGGTCCGACAGCAGCACGGCCTCGTCCACATCGTGGGTAATCATGATCACCGTGCTGTTCAGGTCCTGCTGAATTTTCATCAGCGAATCCTGCAGGTGGGCACGCGTCAGCGCGTCCAGCGCGCCAAAAGGCTCGTCCATCAACAGTACGCTGGGCTTCATCGACAGTGCCCGGGCAATCCCCACCCGCTGGGCCATACCCCCAGAGATCTCTCCGGGGCGTTTATCCAAGGCGTGGTCCATGTTGACCAGCTTGAGGTTGTGAAGAATCCATTCCTTTCGCTCAGCTCTGCTCATGGATTTGCGGAATACCTGCTGCACAGCCAGTTCAACGTTCTCGTAAACCGTCAGCCAGGGCATTAACGAGTGATTCTGAAACACCACCGCCCGTTCCGGCCCCGGTGTGTTCACCTCATGCCCGTCCAGTACGCAGCCACCGCGGGTAGCCTGGAGCAGGCCGGCCACAATATTCAGCACAGTGGACTTGCCGCAACCGGAGTGGCCAATCAGGGAAACGAATTCCCCTTTTCGGATCTTCAGGTCGACGTTTTCCAGTGCTACGAATGGCCCATCTTTTGTATCAAAGGCCATCTGCACATTGGTCAATTCAAGATGCGACTTACTCATGTTCTTTCTCCTCTGGTTTCGGAGTACGAGCTGGCAGGGAGGGTGGTCCGGGGCACGCTGTGAATACGTCCCTGTACGCTCGACAAAAACATCCATGTTTTTGACGTCCCCGGACCACCCTCCCTGCCAGCTCTATGCCGAGTTTTATTCGTTCCAGGCTACTTTTTTCTGAATCAGTAGCATGATTCGATCAAGAAGGAAGCCAATAAAACCGATGGCCAGTACCGCCACCATTATTCGGCTCAGGGATTCACTGCTGCCATTCTGGAATTCGTCCCAGACAAATTTTCCGAGGCCGGGGCTCTGAGCCAGCATTTCGGCCGCTATGAGAACCATCCAGGCGATGCCCAGGGACACTCTCAGGCCGGTGAAGATCATCGGAACAGATGACGGCAACACGACCTTGCGAACGTGAGTCCAGAACGACAGTTGCAGCACTTTTGAAACGTTTAAAAGATCGGGATTTACCGCTGAAACCCCAACGCTCGTGTTAATCAGCGTTGGCCACAGGCTGCACAGGGTGACTGTGATCATCGAGGTCAGGAATGACTTCTCGAACATCGGGTCATCACTCACGTACGTAGCGGAGACCACCATCGTGACCAGCGGCAGCCAGGCCAGTGGCGATACCGGCTTGAAAATCTGGATCAGAGGATTGATGGCCGCCGAGAAGTGGCGGTTCAGGCCGATAATGATGCCTAGAGGCACGGCAATAAGGGTTGCCAGTACAAAGCCGGCCAACACCGTACCCAGGCTGGTAAAGATCTGGTCGATGAACGTGGGTGCGCCGGGATAGTCGCGGATTTTCACCTCCGCGTCCGGGTTCTCCGCCAGGATGCGTTCGTTGCGATCCTCCTGCATGGTGACAAACTGCGCCGCCCGGTCCCGCTGGTTGCTGTGCTCCTGCCACAACTGCCCAGACTGCTCCAGCACATCGGCGGGGCCCGGGAAGGCCCCCAGCGATGTTTGCACCTGGGGCGCGGCCAGATGCCAGAAGCCGAGGAACAGCGCGATACCGATAGCTGGCAGCAGCAACTGGCGGAAGGTTTCGGCCAGGTTCTGGCCGGACAGCTTTTCCGTCAACGCACGGAGCCAGCGTTGGCCTGATGATAACGAGTCGGTCTGGCTGAGCGTGGTCATGTGATGTCTCCTGACACTCAAGTCTTAAGGGGTTTGCGAGCCTTTCAGGCCAATCTCAAAGCTGTCGATGTAGGCGTTCGGTTCCCTCGGAGTGAAGGCCACGCCGTCGATCAGCTCGCCCTGGTGCGGGCGCGCAAAGTTTTCCGCATCCAGGTCCGGGAAATCCTCTGCCTTGAGCGTGCCGTCCTCGATCAGGGTTCGGGCCGCTTCCTTGTAGATATCCGCGCGATAGACCTTGGCTGCGGTTTCCATATACCAGTCGTCGGACTTCGGCTCGGCAATCTGCCCCCAGCGGCGCATCTGGCTCAGATACCAGATGGCATCGGAGGGATACGGGTAGGTGGCGTAGTAGCGAAAGAACACGTTGAAGTCCGGCACCTTGCGGACATCGCCTTTCTCGTACTCGAAGGTGCCGGTCATGGAGTTAGCGATCACTTCCTCGTCGGCGCCCACGTAGCTTGAGCGGGACAGGATTTTCACCGCCTCTTCACGGTTGGCGTTGTCATTTTCATCCAGCCAGTGGGCGGCGCGGATCAGTGCACGAAGCAGCCTGAGATGGGTGTTGGGATACTGTTCTGCCCAGGCTTCAGTAACACCGAATACTTTCTCAGGGTTGTTGGGCCAGATTTCGTAGTCGGTGATGACCGGCACGCCGATGCCTTTGAACACTGCTTGCTGGTTCCAGGGTTCGCCCACGCAATAGCCCTGAATGGTGCCGGCTTCCATGGTGGCCGGCATTTGCGGTGGCGGCGTGACCGACAGGTGAACGTCGGCGTCTATGTTGCCGCTGGTGTCACCACGCTGGGGAGCGTAATAGCCTGGGTTCAGGCCGCCTGCAGCGAGCCAGTAACGAAGCTCGTAGTTGTGGGTGGACACCGGGAAAACCATGCCCATGCGAAAACGCTCGCCCTTGTCACGGTACTGGTCGATGACCGGTTTCAGAGCAGTGGCGCTGATCGGATGAGCGGGATTGCCGTCGCTGCCGTCTTCAATGTGTGGGCGCATTTGCTCCCATACGTCGTTCGATACGGTAATGCCGTTGCCGTTCAGGTCCATGCTGAACGCGGTGATGATGTCCGCCTGGGTGCCGTAACCAATGGTCGCACCAAGTGGCTGGCCTGCCAGCATGTGGGCGCCATCAAGGGTGCCGGTCACCACGCCGTCGAGCAGGACTTTCCAGTTGGCCTGGGCTTCGAGTTCCACGAACAGGCCTTCATCCAGGAAAAATCCCTGTTCCCAGGCAATGGCCAGTGGCGCCATGTCCGTCAGTTTGATGAAGCCGAGCTTCAGGTCTGGCTTTTCGGCCGGGCCGATGTCGGCGTGTACTGAGCCCGCCGCCGTCAAGATCAAGAATGTCGCTGCCAGTGTTCTCAGTTGCATGGTGCTCTCCCGGAGTATTATTCAGACAAAAAAAAGCCTGCCCCCCGTTTCCGGGATGCAGGCCTCAATGCCTGATGTTCTGTCAGTTTTCGTCACTGCCGTTTACCCGCGCAGTGAATGCAAGATCGTCCATGTTGACAAAGCAGTCTGCGTGCCATGTTTTTAAGTTATTGATATTTATAAATAATAATGAATGAGCACAAAAATGAGTGTTATTGAGGGCGGGATTTCGTGGCTGTTTTAGTGCGTGACGCTTCTTTATTGGGCGTAGCCATGGGGTTGTCGGCCAGCCAGTCGTGGAGGTGCTCTCCCAACAGGCGGTCGCTGGCAACATCCACGGGGCCGTAGCGCCCCGACAGGGTAAAGGGGAGTTGGTGCCGGCCCTCAGTCTTGCTGTCGATAACCGGTGCGTCAATGCCCATGGAAGCTGCGGCGTTGCGGAACAGATCCGGCCTGACGACCTGACGAACCATGTCGCCGTCCACCGGGCCGAGTTGACCCCGGAGCGTCAGGCGGGTTGCCAGCCAATGGGCTTGTGACAGCCAGGGGAAGTTGGCGGAGTGGCGAAAAAAGTGTTGATGCAATCGCGGATGGAACAGACTGTACGGGTGGTTATCCAGCACGTTGATCTGTTCACCCAGATACTCGGGCCTGGCCAGGATGTCCCGTAGCAGGCGATGGTTGTGAGGGTTATCCAGCCACTGACAGGCTGCAAGCAGTGCCCGCAACAGGTGCCGGTGCATCACGTTGTGCTGCTCCGTCCAGTCGGCGCGCATACCCAGAACCTTTTCAGGGGCGTTCTGCCAGATCTGGTGGCCGGAATGGAGAATATGCCCCAGCTTCTCGTACTCCAGCAAGCTGTTCCAGGGCTCACCGACGCAGCAGCCTTCGATGGTATTTGATCGAAACGCGTCCACCATCTGTATCGGGGATACGGGGATGATCTGCACGTGCTTTTCCGCGTCTGGCCCGGCAGAGGCCAGCCAGTCCCGGAGCTGAAGGTCATGGCTGGACCAGGGCGCCACGGAGGCCAATCGTATTGGCTCGCCTCTGCCCCTGGCCACGCGTATCAGCGCGCGAGCGGTGGCAATGGGGTTCTCCAGATCCGTGGCTGAATGGGTCAGTTCGTGATGCAGCCGAGCGCTGAGGGTAATCCCGTTGCCGTTGCGGCTCAGCACCATGCCGACCACAACGGGCACTTTGGGGCGGTCGGTCGCCAGGGACATACTCAGCGGCATCGGCGCCAGCATGTGGCCGCCGTCCAGCAGGCCAAAACTGACCTTGTCGCGCAATGATGCCCAGGAGCCTTCACGCACCAGTTCCACGTCCAACCCTTCGGCATCAAACAGTCCCAGCTCTCGCGCAACAATCAATGGTGCGCTATCGAGCAGCGGCACAAAGCCGAGGCGGACATTGAATCCGGGATGCTTGTGAAGCGGGGTTGGACGAACCATGGATGCTCCCTAACAGCGTTGATCAGGATGCTTTCTGGATGGCACCGGCCGAGCCCTGGCTGTGTCGTTCCAACAGCTTGATAACGCGCCCCGCCATCACCGCCAGGCGTTCGCTGTGCTCCATGGCAGAGCTGCGCAGCATACGATAGGCCGTTTCCTCGTCGCAGTTTTCATGCCGCATGATCAGCCCTTTGGCTTTCTCAATAACCTTGCGGTCTTCCAGTGCCGAGCGGGTTTCCTCCAGCTCTGTCCTCAGTGCCTGAAAGGATTCGAACTGCGCTACGGCTGAGTCAATGATCGAGCGAACCCGGTCCGGCTGTATGCCGTCGACAACGTAGGCGCTGACCCCCGCCTTCACTGCGGCATGGATGGTGGCGCGATCACCGGGCTGGTCGGCGAAGAAAACGATGGGCCGGGGTGCGTGAGTGTTGAGGGTGCTCATGTTCTCCAGGGTATCCCGGTCGGGCGAGTCCATATCAATGATCACCATGTCCGGCTGGTCGCGGGCAACCGCTGCGGTTAGGCCGGTAGCATCCGGGCGCTGGCGAATGACTTCATGGCCCTCATGTCTGAGCGCCTGGCAAACCTGGCTTGCCCGTTCGGGGTCCTTGTCGATCAGAAGGATGCGAAGGGGTTCTGGCGAATTCATGATGGTTTCCTCGATGTACAGGCATTGGATGCCTTTCTCTTTAACGCTGTCAGCAAAACGGTTCCATCAGTGTCAGTGCAATAAATTTGCCAGGGTCACGGGAAGTGCCTTGCGAGCAGGGGAATAGCCGTTTCTCAAGGTCATGGGCAAATATTTTTATTCGTTAACTGTGCGCTCTGATTGGGCGTTTTTGAGCGTTTTGCACTGTTATGACTCCTGGCACGGGGGTATTGAGCGGTCCCAGAGTTTGCTGAAACACCTGCTGGCCGGTTTTCTCCGGGAGTGGCCCTGGATTTGCACGGGCTTTGGGAAACGTTTGTAGCGAAAGCTGACACGCCAACCATAAACTGCCAGGCCCGGGGTTACTTGATCCCGGTACTGAATGCTGGCAACGAAGCCCGCATGCCCGGTTCCTGCCTGTTCAGGGAGTTCCGGACATTGCGGGCTTTTTTGTGCGTGTAACACTCAGGAGACACCGTGGACTTACTCAACACTACTGGCCCGGACCCGGTTCATACCACCTGCCCCTATTGCGGGGTAGGCTGTGGCGTGATGGCCTATTCCGACGGCGGCACACCGGTGGCCGGGGACAAAGACCACCCTGCGAACAAGGGGCGTCTGTGTGTGAAAGGTGCCAGCCTTCACGAAACCACCGGCCAGGAAGACGGACGGTTGCTGTTCCCGATTGTCAGGGGGCGCCGCAGCGAATGGGAGCAGGCGCTGGACGAGGTGGCGCATGCGATACAGGACAGCGTCAAGACTCACGGCCCACAGTCGGTGGCCTTTTACCTGTCGGGCCAGTTGCTGACCGAGGACTACTACGTCGCCAACAAGCTGGCCAAAGGGTTCATTCGCACACCTCATGTGGATACCAACTCCCGGCTTTGCATGTCGTCGGCTGTGGCTGCTCACAAACGGGCCTTTGGGGCGGACGTGGTTCCGGGTTGCTATGAGGACCTGGAGCTGGCTGACCTGCTGGTTCTGGCTGGCAGTAACGCCGCGTGGGCGCATCCGGTGCTTTACCAGCGTATGAAGGCCAGTGCGCGGGATGGGCGTCGAGTGGTTGTTATTGATCCACGCCGCACCGCCACCAGTGAACTGGCGGACCTTCACCTGGCGTTGCGGCCAGGTACGGATACGGTATTGTTCAACGGTTTGCTGAGTTGGCTCGCCGATCACGGTGGCCTGGATCAGGCCTACATTGATGCGCACTGCCAGGGTTTCGATAACGCATTGGCAAGTGCACGGGCGGCGGCCCCAAGCGTCGAATCGGTCGCAGAGCAGTGTGATCTTGCGCCGGAGGATGTCGAAACCTTTTATGCCTGGTTTGCTCAGACGCCGCGCACCGTCACCGGCTTTTCCCAGGGCATAAACCAGTCGATTGCCGGCACCGATAAAGGCAATGCGATTATTAACAGTCACCTGGCGACAGGCCGGGTGGGTAAGCCCGGAGCGGGGCCCTTCTCCCTGACCGGCCAGCCCAATGCCATGGGTGGACGGGAAGTGGGCGGACTGGCCAATACCCTGGCCGCTCACATGGATTACGACAGCCCGGGGGCCCGATCACGAGTGGCGGATTTCTGGGGTACCGGTGTGGTGGCCGATGGTCCGGGCTACAAGGCCGTGGACATGTTTGAGGCGGTTCACCGTGGTGATATCCGGGTGATCTGGATCATGGGAACCAACCCGGCGGTCAGTCTGCCGGATTCGGCCCGGGTTCGGGAGGCCTTGGCGCGTTGTCCCACCGTGATTGTTTCAGACTGCGTCGCCCACACCGATACCACGGACCTCGCGGACATCCTCCTACCCGCCGCTGGCTGGGGGGAAAAGGATGGCACCGTCACCAATTCGGAACGCCGTATTTCGCGGCAGCGTTGCTTCCTACCGCTGCCCGCGGAAGTAAAACCGGACTGGTGGATCATGAGTTCCGTGGCCGGGAAACTGGGGTTTGGCGAGGCATTTAACTATAAGCGGCCCGCGGATATCTTTCGTGAACACGCGGCCCTGTCTGCCCATGAGAACAATGGTGAGCGCCTGTTTAACCTTGCCGGCTTGGTGAACCTGTCGGATCCCGGCTATGACACGTTGCAGCCGGTGCAATGGCCAATTCTGGGTAGCACCGGTCCTGGAGTAGTCGATTCGGCACGACTGTTTGCTGACGGCCGTTTTGTCACCGACAATCAGCGCGCCCGATTTGTTGCCATCGAAACCCGATTGGCCGCCCAACAAACCAGTGACGACTACCCCATGGTGGTCAATACCGGCCGTATACGGGACCAGTGGCACACCATGACCCGAACCGCCAACACCCCACGATTACTGACCCACCGCTCAGAGCCCTATGTCGACGTGCATCCCGACGACATGGTTGCGCACCAGCTGAAGGAGGGGCATCTGGCGCGGTTGAGCCTTGGTGACGGCGGTTACGTGGGGCGAGTCCGAAAAAGCCCCGAACAGCGGCGCGGCGAGGTGTTTATACCTATCCACTGGAACCGCCAGTTTGCGTCCAGTGGGGTTGCAACACTGCTGACCGAGTCAGTGACAGACCCTGTTTCGGGCCAGCCGGAGGCCAAACACGGTCGAGCCGACATTACGCCATTCCGCGCCCGTTGGCATGCACGATTGCTGGTCAGGCGCAATCGGCCCCGGCGCTGGCAGGCCGACTACTGGTGCCAGGTGCCACTGCATTACTGCGACAGTTGGTGGCTGGCCGGGCGACAGCCGGTTGACTGGCCGGCGTCGATGACAGAGTGGCTGGGCGGAAAAGCGCATCTGGTAATGGCCGATGTGTCGCAGGGGCGGTTTCGCGCCGCCCGGCTGGTCAACGGGCAGCTGGAAGCGGTGTTGATGGTCGACAGCGATCCGGCGTTGATACCGGAGACCAGTTGGCTGGATCGCTGTTTTGCCGAAACAGAACTTTGCGACTCCAGCCGTCGGGCGCTGTTGGCTGCACGGGACGTCGACGTGGAAGATCCGGGCGCCATGATCTGTAGCTGTTTTCAGGTTGGGGAAAACCAGATAGCCGGTGCCATTGCTGAAGGGGCGCAGTCGATAGAAGCCCTGGGTCATAGCCTGAAGTGCGGCACCAATTGCGGGTCCTGCATTCCGGAGTTGCGCGACCTGCTTGCGGTATCAGTCCGCGAGAGCGCGTAACAGAACCAGGGGGACCCGGTATCGCAAGCCACGGCTGCGCCCGGTGCCCTCCACGGTGCAGGTTTTCCGGTTCACCCGGATGATCCGACCTTCCAGCTCACGTTTGCCGGCGCCAAAGCTCACCGCATCCCCGATCGTCCAGTTCGCTATGAGTTGGCGTGTATCTGGCGCCTCAATGGGATCGTCGGGCACGGAAAGCCCTGCCTTTTCGGCCTGGGTGGCGAGATGACGCCTGGCTGCCTCAGCACCGCCGCTGGCGTGGAGCTCGTCCAGTATCTGGTAGAAATGCTGATTATGGACGGAGCCCCGGTAGCGCTGGCCTGACACATGCTGGAGTAAGTGCGCGAATTCGTGGCAACAGGTGTGCGCCAGCAGGTTCAATGTGGTGACCGTGCCCCCGAAATACTCTCTCTGGCGAATCTCCCGCCCGGATAGCCAGCCGCCAACGGCATCAGGCTGGTGCTTATCCATAATCATGCGCTTGCCGTAGGTGATCTGGTGCTGTTTCAGGCGTGGGTCAAAACGATGGTAAGTGGCCTGGCCCGAGCCGACACGGCATAGCAGGGTAGTGGCGGGGAGTTGATCGCGAACCCATTGTCGGGCGGGCGTCCATAGTATGGCGTGCGTTGTATCGCACATTAGTTGGCCAATACTGCGAGCCATGGGTGCTTCAATAGTCATCGATCAGGCGCATGTGGAGGTGGCGGGAAACACTCATGCCCTGATGATACCGGGTGTTGGTCTTGCCGTAAAAACAACAACGGCCAGCAAAGGCTGGCCGTTGTGACTTCGTGGACCGGAGGCTTAGCCTTCGATCGGCGAACGCCAGTCGTCCGCACCGGAAGTACCGGCAACAGCGTGCTCCCAGGTTACCTTGCGGTAGGACAGAGACGCGGTTACCAGCTGGGTGAAGTCAGCGCTGGCGGCATCCTGGCAGTGCGGCATGTTGCACTGGATGTCGATGATGGTGGCATCTTCCAGGATGGTGGAGAAGAAGTGCTCCTGCTTGCCTTCAACAGAGGTGCGGTACCACTTCAGCTCAACCTTCGGCAGCATTTCGCCAGAAGCCAGGGCGTTGTACATAAGCGGGGTTGCTTTGTTCAGCGCAGAGGTGAACTTGAACGGCTTGTGAACGCGCTGACCGGAAGGCTGACCGGACTGGGGATCGGTCGGAACGGTGACAACGTGGCTAAATTCCTGAACCAGCACTTCGTCTTCGTGACCTTCAACGTAGATGTTGCCTACGGAGTCGGAGGTGAATGCGCCGGCGGTGATGTTGCCCTGAGTTTGGCCTTCGATGCTGATATAACAAGGAGTTGGCATAGTCTGCTCCATGACGTGTGAATGAGTAAGTGTCCTCGGGATCTCCCTGAACACTTAACACATAACAAAGGCCGTGCCAGAAACATAAATGTCTTTAATAACAGCAAGTAACGGTTTCCAGGTTGATAGTCTACGGCTGGGCCAGGCAATCAGTTGCTGGCTTTGGGGCGAGATTTTGCTGGTCGAGCAAAAAATTGCTCAACATTGCTCAGCGTAGGTTGAAATTAATCGGCAGGGTATAGGTGAAGGTCTGGCCTTTCATGGAGTCGGGTACTTCCGGCAGTGGTTCGGCGTCCTTGAGCATGTCCAGCGCAGCATCATCGAGCAATGCATGGCTTGAGGAGGCGTGCAAAGAGTGGTCTACCAGAGTGCCATCACGGCTGAACTCGAAAACCACCACCGGAGCGCCTTCCTGGCCAAGACGACGGGCACGACGTGGGTATTCGTAGTAGCGCCCCAGATGCCGGCTCAGTTCCGTGAGGTAGCGGTCCACATCGGAGGACTGTCCGGCAGTGAGTTCAACCTGCTGGCTGAGGCTTTCTTCTTCAGCAGTTTCAGCAGTGTTTTCGGATACTTGCTCCGTGCTCGTGTCGCTTTCAGTCGCATCAACCTGGGGCTCAGGCTCTGTTACTTCGGGTTGCGGTGTCGGCTCAGGTTCGGGTTGTGGCTCGGGTTCCGGTTCCGGCACAATTTCTGGCTCTGGCTCTGGCTCTGGCTCTGGCTCTGGCTCTGGCTCTGGCTCTGGCTTCGGAGTTGGCTCGGGGGGCGTTTCCTGTTCAACGGGGGGCTGGGGTTCGGGCGTTTCGGGCACCGGTTTGCCGGCCAGGGAAATCTTGATAGCAGGCGCGGAATTAACGGCGGCGTTTCCGAGCGGTTTCAGTTCAGGAATTCGCTCCGGCGTGGCGATTACCACCACAATTGCAGTGATAACAACGGAAACGAGCAGAAAAAGGCAACGGACGGTCTTGCTGGCACCCATCAACTGGCGGGCTCCGTCAGCAGGATGACTTCCTGATAGCCGCTGTCCTCCAGTACACGAAGCAGCGATTCCAGATCAGACATGGCGATCTCGCGTTCAGCGGCGATTTTCAACGGGGCTTCTGCATCCGGTGCTGGCAATGCCTTGGGAAGGCCCTCCGTCGTTACGGTGCGGCCGTCGACTTGCCATTCGCCTTTTGCAGTGACGGTCAGATCGGCATAGGGCTGCTCATTACCGGCTTGTTGCCCGGTGCCCGGTAGCTCTGGCAACGGGGTGTCTGACAGTTGGCCTGCCACGATAAAGAACATCAGCAGCAGGAATACCAGGTTGATGAGCGGCAGGAGGGCGTCCTCGAGACGCTCCATCAATGATTTGCCCGAGGTAACGGGCGGCGGTACCAGATCCGTCATGGCTGCTCCGCAGCGTCAGGGGTGCGCTTCCAGTGCGTGGTAACGCCACTGTCAGTGAGCTGACTGTAGGCCTGGGTGAAATGAGTCAGTTGGGTGGCAGACTCTGTGGCGAGGTTGATTTCGCTGACGCCGCCGGCCCGGAGCTGCTGGACCAGACCGTCCACTCCATAGGTTTCTCCCTGCCAGCGAGCCTGGCCATCACGCTGGATGACCACTTCGGGGATCGGCTCTCCGGTGACTGAACTGGTGTCGCCCGTGCTGTTGCTAAGCTCCATGAAACTGACCGGCAGCAAACGGCTGGTGAGCATGAAGAACACCAGCAGAATGAAGACCACATCGATCAGTGGGGTGATGCGGATCGGGATCGGGCGTGCCGGGCGTGGTTCAACCAGTTGCATTGGCCAGGCGACCCTGATGCTCGTCCCCGGAATACTCCACAACGCGCCCGGTCCTGGTGCCGGTGGCCGGTGCCGACTCATCGTGGGTCTCCAACGCCGATTCGCTTTCCGTTGTGGCGACGGGGACCGAGAGAATGGTAACCAGTGCGCTATTGATGGTTTTCTGGATACGCCGCAGGCGGAATTCAATCCAGGCGGCCAGTGCGGCAAACGGAATGGCGATAACCAGGCCGGCCGCAGTTGTGGTGAGTGCTTCGTAGATGCCGCCGCTTAGCTGGGAGGCATTGGCGCGCCCTTCGGTGGCGGCCATGGCTCCAAACGCCTCCATCATGCCCAGAACGGTGCCTAAAAGGCCCAGCAACGGTGCCAGCGCGGCAATCACTTCGATGATTTTGAGCGGTGCCTCGAACGGCTCGAGGGCTTCATGGGCGTCCCTGGCGACGGACTCCCGAATCTGCTGGGGATCGGTGCCGGCATTGCGGGCGTTCATGGTGTTGACGATCAAGTGGTGCAGTGGGTTCAGTCGGGCGTATCGGCTTGCGGACCGTTGCAGGTCCTCCGACACGTTGTCGCCAGGCCTTTGTTGCCATTTTGTAATGGCCTTTTTAAGTTTGGCAGTAAACCTGGGGGCAAAAAAAGTGCCGAATAACATGAGGTAAAGAAAGGTGACAACACCTGCCAGGGCAATCGCCAGCAACACAATCATGACGGGGCCGCCCATTTCCAGCAGCTGACTGACCGGGCCGGCGCTGATTCCGGTGGCGTCGGCGAGCAGGGACTCGGACATTGGGGAAACCTCAGTTAAGAAAATAGGTCTAAATAGTAACGATTATCATTGAAATTGCAAGTTCTGTAACCTGCTGAAACCCGAGTCTCTGTTAGACTTACCAATATTAAATCCTCCAGTAATCGACACGTTATCCAGTGAAAAACAGATATTTAGCATTAAGGGATGTCAACCCGAACCTATCCTGCGTCCATGAAGCGGGAGGCACTCCGCCGTGATGATAAGACGCTGGCTAGCAAGCCTGGTTAATCGTGCAGTTGCCTTTGTCATCCTGGCCATCGTGCTGGCTGCTCTGGCGGTGGCCGTGGTCAGTTCTCTGGTGGGACGTTCGGAACTGGCGGGGCAGACAAGGGAGCAGGTGGAGACCATCGCGGAACTGGTTGCCAGCGATCTTGATGCCCGCCTGGCCCAGCGCCGGGATACCCTGACCCATGTCGCGGAAGGGTTCACCATGGAAGAGGTGGTGCTGCGTTCCCGCTCCCGCCTTCTCATCCGTCGCGAGATTGCGCTGCAACATATGTTCGACGGGATCTACGTATTTGATGCCAGTGGCAAGGTCATTGCCGAGTATCCGCAAAGCTTCGAGCAGACGGGGTTGGATGTCAGCGGCCGTGAGTATTTTCGACAGACCTCAAGCCAGCTCACCTCCATTATCAGTGACCCTTATGTGTCGAACTACCTGGAGCGGCCCGCCGTTATGATGACGGCGCCGATTTTCGATCATCGTCAACGGTTTATCGGCGTGCTGGGAGGGGCGGTTTTTCTCGACGGCGACAACTTCATGGAAGACACCAGCGGTGTGAGTATCGGCAAAACCGGCTATGTCAGCATTGCCACACGTACCGGTGTAACCCTGGGCCACGGCCGTACCGGTGAAACCATGGTGCCGCTCAGGCTTGAAAACGAGGCTCACAAGAAGGCGATGGCGGGCTTCGAAGGCACTGTGCAGACGCTTGACCAGGAAGGCACCGAAACCATCACCTCGGTGCGCCAGATGTCACAGGTGCCCTGGTTTGTGGCCGCGGTGTGGCCGGTGAATGAGGCCTATGCGCCGCTCAGCCGGTTGACGGACAGCTTTGCGCAGACTCTCCTGATCGTGATTCTGATTGTGGCACCCTTGGCGCTGGTGGTGTTTCGTCGGTTGATGGCGCCCATGCGAAATCTGGGGTTCCAGATCAGTGAGCGCCACCTGGGGATACGGACCGAGCCGGTGGACGTTCTGGGAGGCACGGAAATCCGTCAGGTTGCGGAGACCTTCAACACCGTGATGGAAGAGCGTGACGAAGTGCTGTCCTCCCTGGCCGAGCGCGAGGCGTTTTTCCGCTCGCTCACCCAGAGTGCGCCGATTGGCATTATCCAGACCGATGTTCTGGGCAGGATTGAGTTCGTGAACCCGGCGTTTGAGCGGATCATCGGGGTCAGCTCCAGTGACCTCCAGCATACCCCCCTGATTCAAGGTGTATACGAAGAGGATCAGGCTGGCACGGTTGAAGCGTGGCGAGAGGCTCTGCGCAGCAAAACAGTGTTCCGAGGGCGATTCCGCCTGAAAAGCCGCTCCGGAGGTGGCGTGGTGTGGGCGGATGCCATGACGGCGGTGATTGAGACGGAGGAGCGTTCGCTGGGTACCATCACCGTAGTCAGGGACATCACCCATGAACTGGAGATTGAGGCGGAACTGGCCGAGCAACAGAAACGCGCGGACAGTATTCTGGGCGTATTGCAGGAAGGCGTATTGATGGTGGATGCCGAAGGCATTATCCGGTACTCCAACCAGGCCGCGTCCGGGTTCCTTGGATTGGCCGAAAACGGCGAGCGGCAGAACTTTTTCACGCTGGTATCGATTGAAGACGAGAACCATCGCTGGGAGGCTGACGATTTTCTGCGCAGTGCCGATGTGGATAGCCTGTATGCCACCCTGCGAAACAGGGCGGGCCAACTCTTCGATATAGACCTGGCAATGCTTCATCTTCGCCGGGAAAGCCATAATCACCGTATGGTATTCGTGATCCGGGACGACAGCGCCCGCCGTCGCGAAGAAGAGCGACTGTCCTGGGAAGCGACCCACGACAGCCTGACGGGCTTGCTCAATCGTCGGGCGTTCAATTCTTCCCTGGTCAAGTGCCTGACGGATACCAACAAGAAAACGGCGGCCAGCGTTCTGATGCTGATCGACCTGGACTACTTCAAGCCCGTCAACGACGAAGGCGGGCACTTACTGGGAGATGATTTGCTGGGGCGACTATCGGACCTGCTCACGCAGTCCGTGCGCCAGTCGGACACGGTGGCACGTCTTGGTGGCGATGAATTCGGTATTATCCTGCCTGCCTGTGGTCAGCAGCGCGCTGTCGAGCTTGCCGAGAAAATCCGGGCCGGTATTGAAGCCTTGCGTATAGAGCAGGACGGCAGGACGTTTGGAGTGACTGCCAGCATCGGCCTGACCGAGATGGGTGTCGCGGATACAGGGCCCCGGGAAGTCGTTGCGCGTGCTGACGAAGGCACCTACGCCGCCAAGGCCCAGGGGCGAAATCGTGTGGTGACGGTTCCCTTACCGTCACGGCAGAAGCCGGATTGATCACCACCACCCCGCAGAGCTGCCCGCCTGCCACAGCAAGCGCAGAGCGAGCAGGGTCAGAAGAACGTTGAACACGCGGCTGAAGTGCCGATTGCTCAAGGACTTGAGCACGTGGAGCCCCAGCCAGGTGCCGGCAAAACCAAAGCCGATCATGGCCAGTATGAACATCAGCCAGTCGCGGAAAACGAAACCAGCGAGTCCAAAAACCAACGCCTTGGGTGCGTGCTGGAGCGTCATTGCCGTGGCGAATGTCGCGACGGTGGTGAAACGCTCGGTGTGCATCTGCTTGATGAAGGAGGCCACCAGGGGACCGGTTGCGCCCACGAACAGGGAAATGAAACTGGTTAACGCAGAGGCAAGAAAGATCCCGATGCTGCCGAAGGCTCCCTTTGGCAGGGCGGGCCCCCAGCACAGGTAAAGCACGAAAACGCCAATGGTCAGTTGCCACAGATAGGGCGGCAGGTCGATCAGCAACCAGGCGCCAAGCCCCGCTCCGACCAGTACCCCCGGTGCGAAGGCTGCGATGGCTTTCCAGTCCGTGTGCTGCCAGGTCAGTGTGGCCCGCCCGGCGTTGGAACCCAACTGGATCATACCGTGAACCGGTATGATCGCCGCCGGTGGTATCCAGAACGCCATCAATACCAGCAGCAGAACCCCGCCCCCGGCGCCAAGGCTGGCGGTAATCATCGACGTAATGACAGAGCTCAGCAGCAGGAAAACGGCCGTTGCGGTGTTCAGGCCTTCCGGGATGAACGTCAGTTCCAAGGCGGGCTCCGGGTTTATTGGCAGAAGCGGGTATCAGCGAGTCGCGCGGTTTTACACAGCGCCTCGGTGGCGAGTTGAACATCCGCCACATAATACAGCGAAGCCAGCCCGAAGCGATCCCGCCCCAAATTGTGGAACACCATGCCAAAGGCAATGTCTCCCGCACTGAATCGCTCATGCTCCTGGGCAAAATAAATCGCAGGCTTCGACAGTGTCTCATCCTCCAGCAGGGACTGAACGCGGCTGGCACCGCCGTGATAAGCCTGGACCAGAAGCAGCGTAAAAAGCTGATCCCCTTTATCATCGGGCAGGTGACCGAAGCGCGCCTCGAAGGGCGGCCTGAGGTTGCGGGCATTCTGATCCATCAGTTTGAGGGCGCAGTCAATCTGTGCCAATCGATGCCAGTGGTTGGCGGGTTTGATCCGGCAGTCTTTGAGCGCCGAGGGTGAGAGCTGAAGGATGCCTTTGGCGTTGGCGGCAGAGTGCGCCCTTTGCTGGCCGCTGCTCTCGATCAATACCTGGCCGCCGAGGTACTTGGGCAGGCTCGCCGGCAGATCGAGGCGTTGCTGCTGCTCACGCAGGCCATAAACGTACATCAGTGCCTCGTGGAGTGGCTGTGGTGCTTCCTGAGAGGCGAACGACAGATCGTCCCAGGCACCCCAAATCAGTTCCGAAGGCAGGGTGCCAAGGTAGCGTGCCACGGCTTCATCCAGGTTGACGTGCGGCTGTCGACAGGACAGGGCGAAGGGGTATCCGGTCCTGTCGGGGCCGCCCGGGGTCCAGTCGTCAGCGCGGCCAGTGGCTGCCAGAGAGGCTCTGGTATCATTCAGGCGAATCTGGGTGGCCTCACGGTCGGAGCCATCGTCGATATAGCCAAGGAACTGGCCGCGCATATCGAACAGAATGTGCCGATCGGGCTTAGAGCAATATCCGGACTCCTTCAGTACCCAGCGGCGGATGGTTGTGATGTTCTGGTATACCCCCTGACTTGACCAGTAGGGTGAGCTGCGAACAACGCTGGTCCAGTTCTCGGCAGGTTCCGGCGGTTTTTTACTCGCTTGCGAAGTGGACGCGATAACAGATGTGACTATTATAACGACAGCAAGAAAGTGACGCTTAAAGCTCATGTTCATAAATACCGGTTTCCCCAATCTCCCGAAAACAGAATAACAAACGGAATCGATCATGAAGCAATCCGAATACCTCCGATACGACGCGGTAGCGCTTGCCGACCTGATTCGCCGCGGAGAAGTCGCGGCCAGTGACATCTGTGAGGCCGCTATTGAGCGTGCGGCCACGGTGAATGGCAAGCTCAACGCCATCTGCCACCCCCAGTTCTCCGATGCACTGAACCAGGCGCCTACACCGGATAGTACCTTCTCGGGCGTTCCCATGCTGCTTAAAGATCTGGCCCAGGAACAGCAAGGCCAGCCCTGTACCTACGGCAGCCGGGGGTTGAAGAAAAACATCGCGTCCCGGGATTCAGAGTTTGTACGCCGTGCACGGGCTGCGGGCCTGGTATTCCTGGGCCGCACCGCAACGCCGGAGTTCGGACTGAAGGCAGTCACCGAATCGAAACTCTGGGGAGCCTGCCGTAATCCATGGGATACGGATCGGACACCGGGTGGTTCCAGTGGCGGCTCCGGTGCTGCGGTGGCGGCGGGTATTGTACCCATGGCGGGAGCCAATGACGGTGGCGGCTCGATTCGCATTCCGGCGGCCTACAACGGGCTGTTCGGGTTGAAACCGTCGCGCGGTCGCATTTCCTCCGGCCCTTCGGTGGGTGAGGCATGGACGGGCGCCTCGACCGATCACGTGGTCACCCGCACGGTTCGAGACAGCGCCGCCATGCTGGACGTGCTGGCTGGCCCCGCGGTGGGAGATCCCTTTACCATTGCACCGCCGGCCGCCCCCTATGCCAAGCTGATGCAGCGGGCGCCACGCAGCCTCAAGATTGGTGTATTTACGTCGTCGCCCTACGAAACCGACGTGGCAAGGGAGTGTGTGGATGCCGTTGAGGAGACTGCGCGCACTCTGGAAAACCTGGGGCACCGGGTGGAGTATGCGCGTCCGGAATTCGACGGCATGGCCCTCGCCCGCTGTTATCTGGGGCTGTATTTCGGGGAAGTGTCTACGTTGATGGACCGCGCGAAAGCCGAGTTTGGTGCCCGCGATGACGACTTCGAACTGGATACCCGTCTGATCGGTATGTTGGGGCGGACCATGCCTCTACCGGACTACGTGCGCCGTCGCCAGCAGTGGAACGATTTTGCTCGCGCCCTGGGGGCGTTTTTTGAAGGTTACGACATGTACCTGTGCCCGACGGCTGGCCAGTTGCCGGCGAAGATTGGCGAGTTGGATACCCCATCCCATCTGCAGGTGGCTGCCCGGCTGATGTTGCTGCTGAAAGCCGGCAAGTTGGTACACCGCAGTGGGCAAGTCGACCAGATGGCTATGGAAAGCCTCGCCCGCACGCCCTTTACCCAGCTTGCCAACCTTACCGGTACACCTGCGATGTCTGTCCCGCTCGCCTGGACAGCCGCCGGATTGCCGGTGGGAGTGCAGTTCGGCGCTCCGCACGGAGACGAAGGCACCCTACTTCAGCTGGCGGCACAACTGGAAGAGGCCAACCCCTGGTTTGGGCGCTACGAACTGCTGGAAGCAATGATCTGACGCCATGCACTGAAACAATAAATAACGCATTGTGATCCGGGATCACCGTATCCACGTTTATCTTTATGGCAGGAACAGGCTATGCTGTGAGTCAGGAAGAGCCCATTCTTCCTGAACGACCCTGATGGCATCGAGGAGGCGAGCGTATTATGAACCAACCGATGGCAATCGACGAACTGGTGTCTGTAGCACAGGCCGAGGCCATGGGGGAGCTTGATGCCCCAATGATGGCGATCGTACTGTCCAGCGAACAAAGCTACGACTTGCCCATTAACTCTCTTGAAACCGATGCCGACAAGGCCCGCTGGGGATTGATCCTGCGCGCGGCCCGAGAGCATGTGGAAGCCGATGCGGTTGCCGTGCTGTACCCGGCGTGGACCACCATCCGCAGCAAGAAACCGGCGAAAGCCGAAGCAGGGTCAGAGGACACCCAGTCAGTGGCAGATAGCGACGAAGAGCAGCCTGCGCGTGGTGAGGATCCGGCAGAGCCCATCGACACACTGTTTGTGCAGTTGCACACCCGCGACCGCATCTACTGGCGTGGCTTTGAGCAGATCCGTGATCCCAAGCACCAACGCATTATCGGCTTCCGACGGATCAAGGCCTTGTCCACCGAATACGGTCGTGACGAAGCACCGTCAGTAACCTCCTGGCTGAACACCCTGTTTGAGCCGCTGCCTGATGAAGGCGAGGAAACCGAGGTGGATATGGAATTGGCGGATCTGCTGGATGAACCGGAGGTCAGCGCCGCTCTGTATCCACGCCAACTCCGTGCACTGCACTGATTAATCTGCCATTGGGAGCCCCGGTGTCGAAAGGCACCGGGGCCAGGCTCAGATGGCCATTGCCCTCTCGGCTACCCAGTAAAGGCTGATTGCGCCTACTGCAATCAGTGTCAGCGGAACGACTGCCCTGCCGTAAAGGTGTGTTTTACCCCAGAGGTAAAGCAGCGGGAAGGCAATAACCAGCAGGCCCAACTGCCCGAGCTCTACGCCAATGTTGAATCCGGCGAGAGCCACGACGGTCTGGGAAACACCGCTGGTGAGATCCCCCAGAACGCTGGCGAACCCGAATCCGTGTATCAGCCCGAACCCAAAGGCCAGCTTCCAGGTTTTCCTGCCCAGTATCGGCCACATCACGTTCATGGCGGCCACCGCTATGGACAGGGCGATGATGGTCTCCACCCAGGCGATGGGCAGACGAACAATGCCAAGGGCTGCCAGTGCCAGGGTTACGGAATGGGCTGCCGTGAACGCGGTCACGATCCCCGTCAGCTCCCACAGCCGCTGCTTCAGCCCCACCGGCGTGCTGCCATCGTTTTTTCTCAGTGTGGCCGGCAGCATCAGCACCAGAAGAAACAGTATGTGGTCGAGGCCGATGAGCAGATGGATGACACCTTCGTACAGGAAGGTTCCGAACAGCTGCAGGCTTCCTGGTGCGTCTCCGGCGGAGAGCGCCAGTTGGCGACTGTCAGGGCCTACTACCCCCAGCGTGCTGGTGCCGCCGCTTTCAAGGCTTATCAGGCCGCGATGGAGCGGGTCCTGTGAGAACAGAAGGTTGTATGTCAGGGTGTCGGACGTGGCGCCATCGGGGCAGCTAATGGTGTAGAGACCGGCGGCATAGGGGCCGTCGCTATGGCTGGCAAGCCCCCATTGCTGGCCGGTCAGGCGGCAATCGGCCTGGGCGCTGGACAAGGTTACGCCCTGCTCTACCCATCGGGTAATCTGGTCCCGGCCAGCACGGAGCTCCGCACCACTGAGCTGGCGATCCCCGTTCCGGTCCAGCGGCAAGGCCACCGAGACGTCCCGGAGTGCCACATCGATCCGTATCTCGCCCCGGTCCTGGTTCAGGTAGATGAAGCTGTCGCTGGCTTTGTGGGCCCATGCCGTTCCGGAGATCAGGGTCAGCAGGACCATGGATACCACCAGGTTGCCCCATTGTTTCATACCCCTCATGATTCAGCCTCCGGGTAGCGTGCATCGGTCTGCCCCTGCTCTTTTAGCCAGGTTCTCACCTTCCGGACTGGTTCGTTGTCACCCGCCGCATCGGCGGCACGCAGTAGCAGCCGGGTATCAAGAGGCTCGCGTTGGCTGCGCCAGTTGTCCGCCGCAAAGGTCAATGCGGTCTCGGCATCGCCTTCCACGTCCAGTTGGAAACGCGCCATGTCTCGCTGGTGCAGCAGGTTTCCGCGCCAACGAGCCTCTGCGAAGCGCTCCCTGAGGCTTTCGGCCAACGTCTCTGCAGTCGGGTGCCCTGACTCAGCCATGGCAATAGCCCGAATAACGGCCAGCGAATCCACTTGTTCATAGTCGTCGGTCAGGGCCAGTACCTTGTCATTCTGGTTTCGGCCCAGATACCAGTCTGCCAGTTGGGTGCGGGTATAGAGATCGTCGGGGGCGATGCTGAGCACCGTTTGCCAGTGATCCTCCGCAGCGGGGCTACCTATCTGCGCGGCGATATCCCCCAGGGTTCCCTCCGCCCAAAGCCGACTGGTGACATCGGCATCGGTTGCGTCTGTTCGTCGTTGGAGTTTCTGGTAGGCCGCTTCGGGGCTACCCGTGCGGGCATCAACCTGAGCCGTGCAGCTGTCGGCAATCAATCCGGGGTAGGATTGTTGCAACTGGGCGCAGTGCTTTCGTGCGTCTTCATAATTGCCCTGAACGATTTCCAGGTTGGCCAACAGCAACCGAGCCTGGTTTTTCTGGAGTGTGGCGCTGGATCGGGCTACGACGGTTTCCAGGTCTTTCCTGGCACTGTCAAAGCGGTGGAGGCTCTGGTCCAGTGTTGCCCTGAGGGTAAGCAGCCGGTCGGTCATTTCTCCGGACCATCGCTGCAACATCCCGTCGGCATAGCCCAGGAAACGGGGGTCTCCGGTGCTTCTGGCACGGGAGATCTGATTTTGTACGGTGTCTGCCAACTGCTCGGGCGAATCCGGTAATTCGGACGTGGTCAGTGCCGGCTCTGGCAGTTCAACAAGAATATCGGTGTCGGAAAAATCTGTCTCGATAGGTCCGGGTGCAGCGGTTGCGACGTTTGGAAAACCGGCCATCAACCACAGCCCGACACAAAAAGCCCCGCCCCGAAGGGCAGGGAATGTGCTTGCCGGCTTCAGGCGTACTGAAGGCCGGCAAGGGGTCCTATTGGATGAACAGATCGTCGAAGGCCTGTTCATTATTCTGGTCATTGAAGCTGAACTCCTTGTCGTTGATCTGAACGGCTTCACGGGTGTCGTCGGTGTTTGCGATCTCAGCCTTCACAAAGGTTGAGAAATCCACCGCCGGATCTGGCCTGTCACCGCCACCGCCGCCGCTACTGCTGGAGCCGTCGAAACACCCCGCCAGTGCCAGGGTTATCAGGCCCGTTCCGGCTAACTTCATAGTGAGTTTCATGATTCACTCCTTATGAGTTGGGTGAGCCGGCCAGCGGAGTTGCCAGATATGGGAACACTTCCTGGAGCTCAGCTGGGTCAAGTTGCACACCGTCGGTAAACGGGGCGTCCTTGTTCGGGGCATCAGTGGTCAATGCGCCCATGACTACACGCAGGGCAATATCCACGGTGTCATCCACCGGGCGACGGCCATTCGGGAAGCCGGCGTTGTCACCACCGAGAACACCCAGGTCATTTTGCGAGGCTGCAGGTGTGGCTGCGATTTCCGGGTTCAGTCGCAGCATTTCTGACGTTTGCACGCCTACCGGCATGTTTACATCGGGTACGCCGGTCAGGAACGCTGTTACCAGATCGGTCCGCGGGAAGTTATTCGGTGCCTCAGCGCCTGCGCTGCTGAACAATATTTCCAGCAGTTCGGGCAGGGTCGGATGAGTCACGTAGGTAGCGAACTGGCCATCGTTCATGGGCTCGCTGGCGTTGAACCGGTCCTTGTCTTTCAGGCCGATCACGACTTCGTTTACCAGCGGCATACCGAGACGTGATACCTGGGTCCATGCGCCGCCTTCAACGGTTGCACCTTTGCCATCAACGGTCGGTTGCGGATTGATGACTCGGGCCTGGCGAACGCTGGCGGTCGTCCAGCCGCCGATGACGGGCTGATCCATTCCGGTGACTGCGGTGCCGGTCAGGCACTCGGTCGGTACTTCCAGGGCGAAGGAGGTCACGTTCTTGTCTGCAAGATCACCGGCACCTTCGCCGTCACGTGGGCCGAGCGGGTTGGTGTTGACCAGGTCGAAGATCTCGCCAAGGTTGACCGCGAAAGCTTCCTTGCGTTGACCCACGAAGACCTGCCCGTTGGTGGCGCAGCCTGGAATGCCAATCTCGAAGATGTGCTGGTTGGCGTAAGCTTGGTATCCGCCGGGAAACGATTTTTCGCCGATGTTGTCCAGTGGCTTGTCGAAGGTGGCGGTGCCATCCGTGACGTTGGTCGCGGTCTCGACAGTACCGGTACGACGGTCGCCCCGAATAACCGATACAGTATAGTCTTGGCTGAACTGTACGTTCGCTTCGTCGCTGGCATCACCGATGTTTTTGAGCGGTACGGACACCATTCTTTGGTCGCCGTCGGGGCCGACCGGCAACTGTTTATCCTCTAGGTTATCCGAGAACTGAAAGCGGAACGTGAGGTTTTCCTGTGCGTTGCCGCTGTTGTCGATGTGGATTTCATAAACCGCGTCTTCATCCAGATCGAAGTAGTTGGGACCGCCATACGCATCCTGCAGTGGCAGGTAATTCGCGATCAGGGTGACGAAATCCGCACGTCCCGTCTCGTAACTGCGGAACATGTAGAAATCGGTCCCGTCCACCTTGGGTACTTCAGTGATAAAGGGTGCTTCGCGGTGGCTTGAGGCGTTTGCTGCGCCGGCACTGATACAGAGTCCGGCAACCGCAATGGCGAGGCCGGAGCGTTTTAGTAAAGTATTCATTCCGTTTTCCTCTTCTATTGTTGGTGTTGCAAAGGGGGTTACGGAGCGATTAGAGAAAAGGATGCAGTTCTCACCAAAAAAAATTGAAAGCGTCTTATCCGGAAGCAGGCTGACTTAGTACGAATAGTGAGTGCATCACGTTCAGCCAACTTGTGAGGCGTGTGTCAGGTGGCGGGGCTGGCGGTCCAACACAGCGTTATTCTTCAAGTCGACCCAGAGCGACTATGCTTCATGGTGTTTGTTTGATTTCAGGGCCAACAACATGCTCCATCGCACCCAATGGGTTTCCGACGCCATTGCCCGCATTGATGCGGATTTCAATCGTTCTGCAGACACCCATCTGATCAAGCTGGACCTGCCGGGCCTGCGTGACGTTGATATCTATCTCAAGGATGAGTCGACCCACCCGACCGGCAGCCTCAAACATCGGCTGGCACGCTCACTGTTTCTGTTCGGGCTCTGTAATGGCTGGATTACGCCAGGCACCCCGATCATCGAGGCCTCGAGTGGATCGACAGCGGTCTCCGAGGCCTATTTTGCCAAGCTCCTCGGGCTGCGTTTTATCGCAGTCATGCCCCGAACGACGTCGGCACAGAAAATTGCCAAAATCGAGTTCTATGGGGGCGAGTGTCACCTGGTGGAGAACGGCAGTGAGATCTACGCTGAATCTCAGCGTCTGGCCCGTGAGCTCGGTGGTCACTACATGGATCAGTTCACCTACGCTGAGAGGGCGACAGACTGGCGGGGTAACAACAACATTGCCGAAAGCATTTTCGAGCAGTTGCGACGGGAACCGCACCCCATACCGCGCTGGATTGTTGTCAGCGCGGGCACCGGTGGCACGTCGTCAACCATCGGGCGCTACATCCGCTACGGCGGCCATCTTGCCCGGGGCTGTGAGCTGTGCGTGGCGGACCCGGAAAACTCGGTGTTCTATGACGCCTTCGCTAGCGGGCGGTCTGATATTGTCGGCCAGTGCGGTTCGCGCATTGAGGGTATTGGTCGCCCCAGGGTTGAGCCCTCTTTCAGCCCGACGGTGATTGAGCGCATGGTTCGCGTACCCGATGCGGCCAGTTTTGCCGCGCTCCGGTATCTGGAACGTCATCTTGGCCGGCGTTGTGGCGGCTCTACCGGTACCAATCTGATTGCCACACTGAGCCTCGCCAGTGAAATGCAAAGCGCCCGAGAGGGCGGGTCGGTTGTCACGCTTCTGTGCGATGGTGGCGACCGTTACACCGACACCTATTTCAATCCCGCGTGGCTTGCCAACCAGGGCCTGGAGTTAACCAAGTGGGAAAAAGCGCTGGACGATTTTGACCAAAGCGGCGTGTTTGAGCCCGATCTGATGACCTGCATGCATCCTGATGGGCATTCTGAACGTAAGGTCGACTAATACCTGTAGAACAAAACAAGGGATCGTATAGATGGTAACCAGCAATTCTGAGCAGGATGATCTGATGGGACTGCTGATCGCAGTGTCCCGGGAAGACCGACTGGCCTTTCAGCGGCTGTATGAAAAAATTTCCGGCAGGATGTTCGGGCTTTGCCTGAAACTGGCCAGTCAGCGAGATCTGGCAGAAGAGGCCGTTCAGGATGCCTTTGTGCAGATATGGCACCACGCCGGTGAATATCACAGTGAGCGTGGCGCTCCCCTGAGCTGGATGCTGACGATTGCCCGTTATCGCACACTCGATCTTATGAGGAATCGGAAATCGCGGCCGACGTCCGGCGATGCCCACCTTGAGCGTGTTGCCGATGAACGTGACGGCCCGTTGGACGAATCACTTCGGGTCGCGGGCAGCGCCGAGCTTCGCGGGTGCCTGGATGAACTCTCAGAGACGCAGCGGGACAGTATCCTGTTGTCTTATTATCGGGGGTTTACCCATGATGAGCTTTCCGAGGCCCTGAGTTCTCCCATTGGAACCGTAAAAAGCTGGATTCGGCGCGGATTAATGGCTTTGAAGAGGTGTCTGGAACGATGAAAAAGACACCGGAAAGAATAGAAGCATTGGCAGCGGAGTACGTGCTTGGCTCCCTTCATGGGGCAGCCCGTCGGCGTTTCGAGCGCTGGATGATGGAGTCGGTTCGAGTCCGCCAGGAAGTCTGGTTCTGGGAAGAGAAGCTGGGGCACCTGGGCGCACGCATTGAGGAAGAACAGCCTCCGGCGTCGGTCTGGGCTGGCATCGAACGCCGGCTTTGGGCCCGGGAGGATAAACCCGAGTCGGCAGTTGCGGCCAATGATGCGTCCGGCCGTTGGTTCTGGCCTGGCTGGAGCATGCTGGCAACGGCTGCGGCGCTGGTGCTGGCCGTTGTCCTGGTGCAACAGCCAGAGCCAGAGGTGGATGACCGTCTTTCAGGCGCCATCGTACAGGCGGACGTGAGCGATCCCCTATGGTTGGTCAGTGAGTCATCGCTCGACAGGCAATTGAAACTGCGTCCCGTTGCCGCGACGGCGGCCCAGCAGGGCAAGGATTACGAATTGTGGATCGTGCCGGCGGATGGCCAGCCCCTGTCGCTCGGCGTTATTCCGGTGGGTGGAACCTATCAGGTAACTCTGGATGATGAGGCGCGTGCGCTTCTCAGCAATAGCCGAACACTGGCGATCAGCCTGGAGCCGGTGGGAGGCTCTCCCACCGGCCAGCCGACCGGGCCGATCCTGCACGTTGCGAAACTGTATGAGCTCTGATTGTTGAGTGCGGATTAATGGCTCGATAGCAGCGTGATGCACAGCTGGGCGTTCTGGACAAAGTGTCCGAACGCCGTCAGCTGATCGTCGGAGGGCACATAGTCCGCCGCCGCGTTGTCCGCGTAAAACAGGCCAACCAGTCGCCCCTTCGCTTTCAGGGGGCCGATAAGCGCCGGCACGTTCCCCAGCCAGCGATCATAGGCAACCCCTTCGGTTTTCGATTTTGGCAGATAGACACTGCAATCAGCGTGGGGTAAGAGCGCCCCGAGAGGACCGGTGCCATCCTTGCGGATGGTGAAGTTGTCCTTCCAGGCTTCGGTGCCCCTGCCCCCCAGCTTGCGCGGCACCAGTTCAAGCCCGCTGCGGTCGCTCATCAGCAACACAACCCGCTGCATGCCGATTGCCCGGTGAATGCCCTCGATGACCAACTGACAGACTTCGTTGATGTCCGGTTTGTCGGTAAGGCTGTGGGTAAGATCGCGGAGAATCTGTAACTGCAGGTTGGGGTCCACCTCTGGTGCGCGCACCGCCTCCTCGCCGGAGCTGCCCTGGCTGCCAGGCATCAGCGCGGTCACCTGGGGAATGCCCAGCGACACCGCGACCCGCGCGGCTTCTCCGGCATTCACCTTGAGCTGGTCCCGAACGGCTGCAGGGTTCTCTCCGATGTCCTGCCCCAGGGCTTCCATGACCTTTTCCATGTCGTCGCCGCGCCAGCCATTCTCGGACAGTCTTGCCATCTCAACGGAGTGGCGCACCAGGCTGGCGGCCTTCGAATTGGCCTGCCCGGGCGCAACCACCTCGCGAATAAAGGGGCCGAGTGACCAGGCGTCCACCAGGCCACGGGTAATTTCGGTAAAGGTGGTGTGGAGCGCGGCTTTCTGGGCTTCCAGTGTCGGCTCCCCCTCGCGCAGCCGGGATTCCAGTTCACTGGCCTGCTCGGTCTCGCAGGACCAAAAAGCCAACTCGCCAATGTTCATCAGCAGGGCCCCGATGAACACTTCCTCCAGGGCGTGCTCGTTGCGCTTTGGCAGCAGGCAGCGGGCCTGGACGGCGGCGTGGATGGCGCGGGCCAGGCAGCGAAGCAGGTGTGGGCGGTCGTTGCGTTTGAGCAGGGAGTCCACGATCAGGGACGAGATGGCCATGGACTTCACGGCGTCGAAGCCGATCAGGGTGATGGCGCGGCTTACGGTGCTTACCTGGGTGCGAGTCTGGTTGTAGAACACCGTATTGGACAGCCGAAGCACCTGGGAAGTGAGCTGGGCGTCGTTGAGAATAACGTTTGCAAGCTCGTTAACCGTGCTGTTACTGCTGTCAGTCAGTTCACCAATTCTGCGAAGAGTGTTTGCCAGTACCGGCAGTTCCACTTTGCTGAGGTAGGTCACCCATGCCTGGGTCGAGTTCATCCTTGAGGGCGGAGTCTCGGTTTTTGTGGTCAAAATTGCGCGCGCCTCGGGATTGTTAGTCATGTTCTTGTAATGAATCAGTCTAGTTCAGTCGTGGTCTTCGTGTCAGGTGGCAAATGGTGTAAGGGGATTTACCAAGGTGGCGGATTCGGGTTTGCCATCGGTTTGGTTTATAATCGCGCGTTTTACCTCTGCACCCACAAGGCGCTGACAAAGCGTTCACAAGGCAACGTTGTGATTGTATTTGACCAGGTACAGAAGTCCTACCAGGTAGGTGGGCGGGCGATCCCCGCGCTACACCCCACCAGTATGACCATCGACACCGGCGAGGTGTTTGGCATCGTCGGCCACTCCGGCGCGGGCAAGTCCACCCTCGTGCGCCTGATCAATCTTCTGGAGCCACCCACCGGTGGTCGCATCCTGATTGATGATGAAAATATCACCGGCTACAACGCCAGCGAGCTACGGGCCTTCCGTCGCAAGGTGGGCATGATATTCCAGCACTTTAATCTGCTGTCCTCGAAAACGGTGGCGGACAACATTGCCTTCCCCATGAAACTCGCGGGCATTTATTCCCGCACCGAGATTCGTGACCGGGTGGACGAGTTGCTGAAACGGGTCAGCCTGGTGGATCAGGCCAATAAGTACCCATCGCAGCTCTCGGGTGGACAGAAGCAGCGTGTTGGCATCGCCCGCGCCCTGGCCTGCCGCCCGACGATCCTGCTTTGCGACGAAGCCACCAGCGCCCTCGACCCGCAAACCACCCAATCGGTCCTGAAGTTGCTGGCGGACATCAACCGCGAACTCGGCCTGACCATCGTACTGATCACCCATGAGATGGACGTGGTACGCCGTGTCTGTGACCGGGTAGCGGTGATGGATGCCGGCGAAGTCGTCGAAATGGGCGCGGTCAGTGATGTCTTCCTGCACCCGAAGCACCCGACCACCCGGGACTTCGTCTTCGAGAGCGAAAGCATCGACCATGAGGAAATGCAGCAGGACCTGCAGCACGCCAAAGGCCGCATTCTGCGTCTCACCTTCCGTGGCGAATCCACCTACACGCCACTGCTGGGCAGCGTGGCGCGGGAATCCGGCGTGGATTTCAGTATCCTCTCCGGCCGGATTGACCACATCAAGGACACGCCCTACGGCCAGCTGACCCTCTCGCTGGTGGGCGGCAATCTCGATACCGCCATGCAAGCCTTTGAGGCGGCGGACGTTCACGTGGAGGTGCTGCGCTGATGGAAGCCTTGATGGGAGACCTGTTGAGCAACGTGGACTGGACCGAGATCGGCTGGGCCAGTTGGGACACCCTGGTGATGGTGGGCATGTCGCTGCTGTTCAGCGTGCTGATCGGCCTGCCGGTAGGCGTGCTGCTGTTCCTGTTTGGCAAGCGCCAACTGCTGGAACAGCCCATCGCTTATGCGGTGCTGTCCTTTGTGGTGAACGTGCTGCGTTCCGTACCGTTTATTATCCTGCTGATCGTGATGATCCCGTTCACAGTGATGTTGATCGGTACATCTCTTGGCGTGGCCGGCGCGATTCCGCCACTGGTGGCCGGTGGTGCTCCTTTCTTTGCCCGTTTGGTCGAAACGTCGTTGCGCGAAGTGGATAGGGGAATCATCGAGGCTACCCAGGCCATGGGCGCGACTGTAAAACAAATTGTATTCGGAGCCTTGTTGCCGGAGGCCCTGCCGGGCATCATCGCCGGTATTACGGTTACCGCGATTACGTTGGTGTCCTACGCTGCCATGTCCGGCGTAGTCGGCGGTGGCGGTCTTGGCGACCTGGCGATCCGCTTCGGTTACCAACGATTCCAGACTGACGTAATGGTGATTACAGTGGCGCTGTTGGTCATTTTTGTACAATTGCTCCAGATGGCGGGCGACCGTCTCGTTCTGTATTTCAGCCGCAAATAGGCTCAGTTTGGGTGCAAGCCCATGGCGGGAAAGCCCTTCCGAAAAACGCCCGTAAGTACGTCCCTGTAGGGCTCGGTCGCGCCATCCCTGGCGCTCCACGTTTTCGGAAGGGCTTTCCCGCCACGGGCCCGGAGTCTTTGCTGGCTTCCGAGGTCTGAATGATATTTTAAACAACAGGAGAACGTGCTTATGAACTTCAAAAAGACCCTGGTGGCAGTGGCTGCCATTGCGACATTCTCTTCCGCAGCCCTTGCGGAAAAGCTTTCCGTGGCGGCAACGCCGGTACCTCACGCCGAGATCCTGGAATTTGTTAAGCCCAAGCTGGCGGAGCAGGGCGTGGAGCTGGATGTGAAGGTGTTTACCGATTATGTCCAGCCTAACGTGCAGGTGGATCAGAAGCGGATGGACGCGAACTTCTTCCAACATCAGCCGTACCTCGACGAATTCAACGATGGCCGTGGTACCAACCTGGTCAGCGTAGTGGGTGTCCACGTTGAGCCGTTTGGTGCCTACTCAAGCCGGATCGACTCTCTGAAAGCGCTTGAAGACGGGGCCACAGTGGCGATCCCCAACGATCCCACCAACGGTGGCCGTGCATTGCTTCTGCTGCAGAAAGCCGGTCTGATCACCCTGAAGGACGGCAGCAAGATCACCGCTACGCCGCGTGATATCGCTGATAACCCGAAAGACCTGGAATTCAAGGAACTGGAGGCTGCTACCCTGCCGCGTATCCTGAACCAGGTGGATCTGGCGCTCATTAACACCAACTACGCGTTGGAAGCCGGCCTTAATCCGACGGAAGATGCGCTGGTTATTGAGGGGGCTGAATCGCCGTACGTGAACATTCTGGTGGCTCATGAAAGCCGCGCCAACGATGAGGCAATCCAGAAGCTGGCGAAGGTGCTGACAACGGATGACGTCAAGGCGTTTATCAAGAAGCAGTACGAGGGAGCCGTGGTTCCGGCATTCTGAGGCCAGGAACGATAGGCATAAAAAAGCCGGGCATCAGCCCGGCTTTTTCGTTTCAGCGGATTGCGCGTTCAGCGCTTAATCGCCACTCCAGTTCGATCCCGGGTCCGGCGTCATCCGCAGGTAGGACTTCACCGCCCGATAGCCTTTCGGGAAACGTTCTTTTATTTCATCCTCATCCTGCAGGGACGGCACGATCACCACGTCGCCGCCGGGTTCCCAGTTGCCTGGTGTTGCCACTTTGTGAATGTCGGTCATCTGCAGCGAGTCTACAACCCGCAGCACTTCGTTGAAGTTGCGACCGGTGCTGGCCGGGTAGGTGATCATCAAGCGGATTTTCTTATTCGGGTCGATCACGAACAGCGATCGCACGGTCAGCGTCTCACTGGCGCTGGGGTGGATCATGTCGTAAAGGTTAGACACCTTGCGATCGTGGTCGGCAATGATCGGAAAGTTAACGGCACAACCCTGGGTTTCGTTGATGTCCTTGATCCAATCCTTGTGGGAATCGACCGGGTCCACACTCAGAGCGATTGCCTTGACGTCACGCTTGGCGAATTCGTCTTTCAGCTTGGCCGTCAGGCCGAGCTCGGTGGTGCACACCGGCGTAAAATCGGCAGGGTGCGAGAACAGTATGCCCCAGCTGTTGCCCAGCCATTGGTGAAAGTCGATCCTGCCTTCACTGGAATCCTGCTCAAAATCCGGTGCGGTATCTCCCAGACGTAAACTCATCGCGTTTCCTCCTTTGATGATACGAAAGCCCGGCCAGACGAAGCGCCGGCACAAAATTCAGTCTATACGATAAACAGTGGAGGCGGATGGGAGAAAACCAAGGGGTCTTGATTTGCCTCATCCGACTCCACTTACGTATCAGCTAACGCCGACTGACCGCTCTTTCTCGAAATGCTCACGGGTGAGCTTGAACACCACCGGGCTCAGTAGCAGCAAGGCCACGAGGTTTGGCAGCGCCATCATGGCGTTGAGCGTGTCGGCGATCAGCCAGATCAGGCCAAGGTTGATGGTGGCACCGACCGGTATCGCCAGTATCCAGATCACGCGGTACGGCACGATGGCTTTGACGCCGAACAGGAACTCAATGCAGCGTTCGCCGTAAAACGACCAACCGATAATCGTGGTAAAGGCAAAAATCGCCAGGGAGATGGCGACAACGTAATTGCCAAACCCGGGCAGTCCGGTTTCAAAGGCCAGTGAGGTCAGTGCCGCACCGGTCTCACCTGACGTCCAGGCGCCAGAGCTGATGATGACAAGGCCGGTGATGCTGCACACGATGATCGTGTCGATGAACGTGCCCAGCATGGCGACCATGCCCTGGTTGATCGGGTTCTTGGTCTGGGCTGCCGCGTGGGCGATAGGGGCGGAACCGAGACCTGCCTCATTGGAGAAAATGCCGCGGGCCACACCAAAGCGGACAGCGGCCCAGACGGCGGCGCCGGCAAAGCCACCTTCGGCGGCAACCGGACTGAACGCGTGTGTAAATACCATGGCGATGGCGTTCGGAATCTGCTCGGCGTTAATGGCCAGTACCATCAGGCCAACCAGGATATAGGCGATGGCCATAAAGGGCACCAACGTGCTCGCCACCTGCCCGATGCGTTTGATGCCACCGATCAGCACAAGGCCTACCAGTACCATCAACACAAGGCCGGTCACCCAGTGCGGCAGGTTGAAGTTGGTTTCCAGAACATCGGCCACCGAGTTGGCCTGCACGGTGTTGCCAATGCCAAACGCGGCCACAGCGGCGAAGATGGCAAACAGCACGCCCAGCCAGGCCCATTTTTTACCCAGGCCGTTGCGAATGTAGTACATCGGGCCACCCGTGTAGGCGCCGCGTTCGTCCACTTCCCGGAAGCGTACCGCCAGTACCGCCTCGGAATATTTGGTCGCCATACCCACGAGGGCGGTCAGCCACATCCAGAACAGCGCTCCGGGGCCGCCCAGGAATACCGCGGTGGCAACGCCAGCAATATTACCGGTGCCAACGGTAGCCGACAGCGCGGTCATCAGGGCCTGGAATGGAGGAATCTCGCCCTCTGATTCGGCCCCGGTACGGCCTTTCCACATCAGTTGGAAACCGGCTCGCAGTTTCAATACCGGCATCAGCTTCAGGCCAATGCTCAGAAACAGGCCGACACCAAGAATCATCACCAGCATGGGCGGGCCCCAGACCAGTGCGTTAATGCTGCTAATAAACGACTCAAAGGCTTCCATGGGAATCTCCCTGTGTTTGTGCCTTGGTATTGAGGAGCTTCCGCGACACCGGCGATATGGATCTGAGTAGTACAGATCTGAGCTCGGCGGAAGCGTATAACTCATTGAGTTTATATACTTATTTCCATCTGTAAATATTCGCTGCAAAGAATTCGCTGTTCTGACGCGACGTGGGTCTGCAAAGCTATTGGATTCGTAGCCTCTCGGGTTAAGCTGTGGACTGGTTATCTCAGGAGTCCCTCAATGCCGGAAACCCTAAGCCACTCTGATTGGAGTTCTGCCGATACGTCGGTCAACGCCATGCCCGAGACCCTTCACGTCCAGGCAGGCGAGCTGTCGTTCTGTGTGGAAACCCGGGGAGATCCCGCCGGGGAGCCAGTGATCTTCGTGATGGGATTGGGGGCGCAGATGACGCTCTGGCCGGAGGCGTTGCTGGACCAGTATGTTCGTGAAGGCTTCCGGGTAATCCGGTTTGATAATCGCGACATCGGGCTGTCATCGCACCTGAAGGATCGCCTGGAGGGTCATCCGGTTGCGGTCATGGCAAGGCACCGGATGGGCCTGCCGATCGCCGCGCCCTATACCCTGCATGACATGGCGGACGATGTCTGTAAGGTGATGGACGCCTTCAGCCTGACCTGCGCTCACCTGGTGGGTGTTTCCATGGGCGGCATGATCAGCCAGTTGGTGGCTGCGAATCGCCCCGAACGCGTGCGCTCGGCAACCCTTATCATGACCTCCACCAACAGCCCGCGCCTGCCGATGCCAAAATCAAAGCTGATCTGGCGCCTGGCAGGTATTGGCGCGAAGGGGCATGATGAAGCCGCAGTTGTCGCACGCTCCCTGGACTTCTGGAAGGCGATTCAGAGTCCGGGCTACCCACCTCGCGAACAGGAAGTGAGGGACCGGATCGTACGGGAGTTCCGGCGCAGCTATCATCCCGCCGGCATTCTCCGCCAGACCCGTGCCATCCTTGCCACTGGCAGCCTGTCATCAGCCACACGGCGCATACGGGTGCCGGTATCCGTGATTCATGGCAAGGCCGACCCGCTGGTGCGGCCGGTGGCTGCGGAGCAGTTGGGATACCTGATGCCTCATGCCCGCGTTGAGATGATTGACGGAATGGGGCACGATCTTCCGGAACCTCTGTTGTCGCGGTTTGCCCAGATCGGCTTTGAAACCATGGCGCAACAGCCGAGGCAGGGCAACGGCTGACGGCCGGTGCCCGCAGAAAGAGATGGCCGGTTGCGGGTTTATACTTCCAGTTTTCGCCCCCATTGCCTATGTTTAAAGAGGGACGAATCCAGAATATGACTGGTCAGGGAGTCTGCCAATGCAATCGCTAAAAGTATCCGATGTCATGTGGAACCACATCGAGCCCATTCGTCGTGGAACGCCCTTAACCAAAGTGGTCAAAACACTGCTTCACAACCACGTCACTGGGCTGCCGGTCGTGGATGACCACCGCAAGGTGATCGGGTTTGTTTCCGAACAGGACTGCATCCACGCCCTGCTGGTGAGCAACTACCACCACGAAGGCGACCCGATCGTGGACGACGTTATGTTTCGCAATCCGGTCACCATATCCCCGGAAATGTCTGTTGTGGATCTGGCCCAGAACCTGGGCGCAGGCAAGCCCAAGGTCTACCCGGTGGTTGACCATGATCGTTTGATCGGTATTGTGACCCGCACTGCCATCCTGGCAGAGTTTGCAAAGGCCGGTTATGGCATAGAAGTACCGAAATACGCGTAGTCAGAAGACTGTGAATTTTCCGACTGAGAGGTTCCCATGCAACTGCTCTCCACCAACGTCTGTTTTGGCGGCGAACACCGGCGCTACCAGCACCACTCGGCAGCCCTGGACTGCGATATGGAGTTTGCGGTGTACCTTCCTCCTGTTGCCGTGGGCAGCAACCCTCAAAAAGTGCCGGTTCTTTACTGGCTGTCGGGACTGACCTGTACCGACCAGAATTTCATGCAGAAGGCCGGGGCCCAGAAAAAAGCGGCGCAGTTGGGCATCGCCATTGTGTGCCCTGACACCAGCCCCCGTGGTCTGGACCTGCCCGGTGAACATGACAGTTACGATTTCGGTAGTGGTGCCGGTTTTTACCTGAACGCCACACGCCAACCCTGGGCCCCTCACTATCGAATGTACGATTATGTGGTGAAGGAATTGCCGCAACTGGTGGAAGGCCACTTGCCGGTGACAGAGGATCGCAGTATCAGTGGTCATTCCATGGGTGGTCACGGGGCACTGATCGCGGCGCTGAAGAATCCCGGGCAGTACAGATCCGTGTCTGCTTTTGCGCCGATTGCCAACCCCAGCGAGTGCCCCTGGGGTCAAAAAGCCTTCAGCGGTTATCTGGGGGACGACCCGAAAACCTGGGAAGAGTGGGATGCGACGCTGTTGATTCCCGGCGCCAGCGAACGCTTACCGCTGCTGGTGGACCAGGGTACAGCGGATGACTTCCTTGAAAGTCAGCTCAATCCCGAGGCGCTGGTCGAGGCATGTGAGAAGGTGCATCACCACATCAATCTGAGAATGCACCGGGGTTATGATCACAGCTACTTCTTCATCGCCTCGTTCATCGATGACCATCTGGAGCATCACGCCCAGGCGTTGGGCTTGAGATAATACAGAGCGCGTAGAGCGTTAGTGGAAACCCCAGAGTAGCCCGAAGTCCATGGAGGGCATCACTTCGGGCTGTTCAACGTCGATAATATTGAAATCCGGCTGGCTGCAATCCCGCTCAAAGGTGCCGCTGTAACGATTGCCCCTGGGACCAATGATGGCTTTGGCAAACGGGCCACGGTGACGGTGCGGGCGCCGGACAATCACCGCCACTTCGTTGTTGGCGAGCCTCACCAGAGTTCCTGGCGGATGATCGGTCAGAATGGCCAGCAGAGCCCGCGGAATGGCAGGGCGTAGTTTGCCGTCGGCCAGCGAAGCGATCAGTTTGCGGGCCTCGGTTATGTTCATTCGTTCGCGATAAGCCCGCTTCGTTATCATTGCCACATAGCGTTCCGCCAGCGCCAGGATTTCCGCCTCACCCCGTATGTCGGTACCACTCAACCCATGGGGATAGCCCGAACCGTCCGCCTGTTCGTGGTGCTGCGCAATGATTTTGAGTAGCAGTGGGCTGGTGATGTCGGCCTCTTTGAGTGCCTGAACGCTGCGTTCGGGGTGTTTGCGTATCACCGCGCGCTGCTCGTCGGTCAATACCCGGTTGGAAGCATTGAGTTTGTCGGCCACCGGCACCAGAGCCAGGTTTGCCATTAGCGCAGCACTGATCAGTACGGCGATCCGCTTGTCATCGAGGCCGAACCGGCGTGCAGTAAACTGACAGAGAACGGCATAGAACAGTATCTGTTCATGGATGGTGGGCTCGATCGAGTACAGGTGCACCAGTGCCAGGCTGGCCTCCGGGGATTCCTGGCACATCTGGTCAATCATTCGTGACAGGCCAAGTACCCGTTGGCGGGCACTGTCATCCTGGTTAGTAATGGCGTTTAGCGAGGATTCCAGGGTTTGCAGTAATACGGGATAATCCGCAAACGGGTTGCGGAGACGGATATCTTCCTGAATATCCTCGTCGGGGCGCTCAATCACCCGGGGCTGGAACAGGCCACGCTCGAACAACTGCTCCAGCTGAATGTCATTCTGTATGACGTAGCCCTGTCTCAGCAGAACATTGCCATCGGCGTCATAGACCGTCCAGGGCAAGGGCTTTCCAATGGTCAATGCGCCGGGTGCGATACGAAGAAGGTTCTGCACTCAATGGCTTCCTGGTGCTTATTATAATAATGCTTAAGTTTACCCCTTAAGCCGATACCAACTCCAGTTGTTGAACGGTCGGGAATGGGACGTTTGCGGTGATATGGGAATCTGCGTCCTTTGATTTAACAAAGTATTTCATTTGTGCGTTTGTTAAATTTCGTTGCGTTCAGCTTCCGTAATCGGATCTTGCGCTATGATAGTTTGCTAATAAGACCTTGGTAGGAATGTACTGTCACTATGCTCTATCGTCTGAAAACAGATTTCAGGCTGTCCATCATCACGTTGTTGGCCATCAGTGCCATTCTGGGGATAACCCCCTTTGCGGTGATGCGGTTTGTCCAGGGCAACGTGCTGGCCGGGGTGGTCGATCTGGGTATTATGCTGGCGATCACCGCCGGAATGATTTACGCCTGGATAACAGGCGATACCGCTCGCAGTGGTTTTGCAATGGCCCTGGTGGCCTGCGGCGGGGCGGTGACAGTCGGAGCGTTGGTCGGAGAGCCTGGGCTGTTCTGGTTATATCCGTGCCTGGTGACAAGCTTCTTCCTGACGGAACCCCGCTACGCAATTTTTATCAATCTGGCCGCCGTTGTTGCCTTGATGGTGCATGGCGTGGCCTTCAGTTCTCTTGTCCAGATGTGGACCTTCGCCGCCACGGCTATGGTCGTCAGCTGCTGCGCCTATGTGTTTGCCCATCGCAACGAGAACCAGCGGGAGCGCTTGGAACACCTGGCCACAATCGACCCCCTGACGGGCGTCAAAAACCGCCGCTCCATGGATCAGGAGCTGGCAATGGCCGTTGCCAGCGCTTCCAGAAACGGCATCTCCTACGCCCTGGTGTTGCTGGATATCGACTACTTCAAGAAGATCAACGACGAGTATGGGCACAACGTAGGGGATGACGTGCTGGTGGAAATGGTGGCGTTGATCGAACAGAACATCCGCAAGTCCGATCAACTGTTCCGCTTTGGCGGTGAAGAGTTTGTATTGCTGATGCCCGGGGTGGATTCAACCGGGTTGAAGGCGGTCATGCACAACCTGCAGCACATCATGCACAAGTTCCTGCGTCACCCCGGGGGGCAGGTTACCGCCTCCTTTGGCGTTGCCCTGCTCCAGGCTGGCGAAAAACCTGATGATTGGCTGGCGCGGGCGGATGAAGCACTTTATGAAGCAAAGGACACCGGGCGCGACCGTATTGTCTACGCGGACGACATGGTCGCCAGCCCTGCGTGATCGCCCCGGCAAGACTACTCTGGTTTTGGCGAGTACAGAAATAATCGCAGCCCCAACAGGATACTGGCGGACGCCAGCCCACAGGTAAGCCCCACCCAAAAACCAGCGGCCCCCATGGCAGGCAGCAACCAGTCGGTAAAGGTCAGCACCCACCCCAGCGGCAATCCAACGCCCCAGAACGAAAACAGCATGATGAGCATGGGAATGCTGGTGTCTTTGTAGCCCCGCAAGGCGCTGATGCAGGTCACCTGAATCACATCGGCAATCTGGAAGAAGGCCGCATACACCAGCAGTGTCACCGTCACGGCCTGAACGTCCTGCTCACCGGTGTAGAGCGCTGCAATTCCTTCTGCGAACACAAACAGCAGCACGGCAAATACCAGCGCCACCGCTGACGCCAGAATCAGCGAACTGCGGGCGATGAGCCGGGCAGTATCCGGCGCCTTGGCACCCACCAGGAAACTCACCCGCAGGGTCAGCGCCATTCCGATACTCAGCGGCAGCATGAACACCAGCGATACCACGTTCAGCGCGATCTGGTGCCCCGCCACAATCACTGGCCCCAGCGGTGCCAGGAACAGGGCTATGACCGAGAACATGCTGGCTTCCACAAAGATGGTAAAACCAATGGGGATGCCCAGGCGCAGGATATAGCGGATGCCCGCTGCGTCCGGTTTGGCCCAGTCTGCCAGCAGGTGAAAACGGCGATACACCGCACTGCGGTTCAGGTAGATCAGCAACGCCAGGGCCGCAACGCCGTTGGAGATGGAGGTGGCCCACCCACAGCCGATGCCGCCCATGGCCGGGAGGCCGAGTTTGCCGTAAATGAAGATGTAGTTCAGGGGCAGGTTGATCAGGGTTCCCAGCACCGAGAAGGCCATAATCACCCGGGTATGGCCCAGCCCGTCCGTCAGCCCTCGCAGTGCCATGATCATCAACATCGCAGGAATGCCCCAGGCGAAGGCGTCCAGGTAGCCCTGGGTGATGCGGGCGGTGTTGGTTTCCAGATTCAGGGCATCCAGCACCGGGTGCACGTTGGTCAGCAGCAGGATCATGATCACCGTGCCGCCGGCTGCGATATAAAGCCCCTGCCAGGTCGCGGGCATGATTTTCTCGGTGGTGCGCGCCCCGTTATAACCGGAAATGATCGGCTGCAGGGCCCCCAGGAGGCCCATGAAAAAGAGGAACACCGGCATCCACAGACTACTGCCAATGCCCACGGCCGCCAGGTCTTCGGCACTGGCGTGGCCTGCCATCACGGTATCAATGACCCCGTTGGCCATCTGCGCCACCTGGGCAATCAGGATCGGTCCGCCCAGGACGGCCAGCGTGCGCCACTCGGTCAGTGTGCGCTGGACCAGAGGCTGGCGGACTTCTGGTAATGGCTGGTGGGTTTCGTCCATGGAATCGTGAGCCCGGGCCGGAGAGATAAATTGGAAACTGTCAGGTGCGCTGGATGGTACCCCATTCTCCACTCCGGATGTCATAGGGTGTTTCCGTGGCACTGTGTACAACCCAGTGCAGTAGCGGGTAAAGTGCCGCCTTCCAATGTTTCAGGTGCGGGTAATATGGGTCTTCTGATTTTCGTAACAGTCCTGTGGGCGTTTTCGTTCAGCCTGATTGGCGAATTTCTGGCCGGGCGTGTGGACAGCGATTTCGCGGTGTTGACCCGTGTGGTGCTTGCCGCCCTGGTGTTTCTGCCGCTGACCCGCTGGCGTGGGGTTCCCGGAGGCTTGAAGCTGGGTGTACTGGTCACCGGTATGCTGCAGTTCGGTGTGACCTATTTGTGCCTGTACCGCTCGTTCAGCTACCTGACCGTGCCGGAAGTTCTGCTGTTTACCATTTTCACGCCACTGTACGTTACCCTGATCGATGACGCCCTGTACCGGCGCTTTTCGCCGATTGCATTGGTTGCCGCAGCCGTGGCAACGCTGGGTGCAGGGATTATCCGTTACGACGGCCTGAGCCAGGGCTTTATCACTGGCTTCCTGCTGTTGCAGGTGGCCAATTTCACCTTTGCGGCGGGCCAGGTCGGCTATAAGCACACCATGATGCGCTTCCCGACGGAACTGCCGGCCTACCGTACGTTTGGTTATTTCTTTTTCGGGGCACTGATCATTGCCCTGCCATCCTTCCTGATCTTTGGCGATGCCAGTCGTCTGCCCACGACCTCGTTGCAGTGGGGCATCCTCGCCTGGTTGGGCCTGGCAGCGTCCGGTATCGGGCTGTTCCTGTGGAACCGGGGGGCATGCCATGTGGATGCCGGCACTCTGGCAATCATGAACAACATGTTGGTGCCCGCCGGGTTGCTGGTCAATCTGGTGATCTGGAACCGGGATGCCGACCTGTTGCGACTGGCCATAGGAGGCGGTGTTATCGCCCTGTCGCTGTGGTTGAATGCGCGCTTTCATCCGCGGGCAAGGCTGGCGGTGTAACGGTACTCCCCGTTGTCTGTAAACGGTCGTCCCGGTTCACTCTGACATCCTCTGGATATCGGATATTTCACAATGTTTGCTGACGGCGTCTACGCTTAGAGTTGCCATAATTGCCAAACCAAATGTGGAATGGCCATGTCAGGGAGACAGCCTGTAATGCGAAAAAACCTTCCGGTTACCCAGCGTGAAGTCCGAATGGCCGAAAGCGGTCGACTGATTACCACCACCGATTCAAGAGGCGTCATTACGTACTGCAATGACGAGTTCGTCGACATTAGCGGTTTCTCTCGAGAGGAGTTGGTCGGCCAGCCCCACAACGTAATCCGTCATCCGGATATGCCGTCGGCTGTATTTCAGGGAATGTGGGAGTACCTCAAGGCCGGAAAACCCTGGATGGGGGTGGTCAAGAACCGCACCAAGAGCGGTGACCACTATTGGGTGAGCGCTTACGTGACCCCGATTCTTGAAAACGGAAAAATGATTGGCTTCGAGTCGGTACGAGTCTCGCCAACCCGTGAGCAAGTGGCGCGGGCTGAAAAACTCTATCCGAAGCTGTCTGCCGGCAAGGCGGTCGTCAGTGTCCAAAGTCGGATTGCATCTGTCTTGCGGTCAGGATGGCCCTTTGCCCTGTCGTTGGTCCTGAGCCTGGTGGCGTTGACCATGCTGGGCAATTCCGGGATGGCCATCGGCGTGATCGTGGTAGCTCATGTGTTGGCAGCGGGGCTGACCCTCAGGTCCATAACCGCCCGCCTGCAGAGCCTGCTTGACCTGCGCCCTGACGCCTTCCGTGATGCCGTTGTGGCACGGACCTACAGTGATGAAAGCGGCCTGTTCTCGCAGATGGCCATGCTGATCATGAGCGAGAAAGCGAGGATTCGTACCGCCCTGGCCCGTATTGATGACCAGGCGGAGCTACTGTATGAGCATGCCAGGGCGAGCCACCGTTACATCAGCGAGGGCGCCGAGTCGATTGCCAAACAGCGGGCCGAGACCGACCAGACCGCATCGGCCGTTAACGAAATGACGGTGTCGATCCAGGAAGTGACTGAAACCGTGAATGGCAACGCCAAAGTGGCGGAAGAAGCCAACCGGATGGCGGCCACCGGCAGCAAGCGCAGCGGTGAGGCCCTGACGGCCATCGAACAGCTGGTCACCCGGGTGAACGGCATTGGCACGGCCATCCAGAAACTGGGTGCCTCAACAGAAAGCATTGGTGAGGCCGCCAGCCTGATCTCAGACATTGCTGAACAAACCAATTTGCTGGCACTGAATGCGGCCATCGAAGCCGCCCGTGCTGGCGAGCAGGGTCGAGGGTTCGCCGTGGTGGCGGACGAGGTCCGGTCGTTGGCCCGCCGCACCCGGGATTCCACAGTACGTATACAGCAGGTCATTGACGACTTCCGTAGCCAGGTGGAACAAGCCGTTCAGGCCACCCGTGAAGGGGAGCAGGATGCAGGCAAGGGCCTGGAGAAGGTGCGGGAGGCAGAAACGTCCTTGCAGGAAATCGTGTCTTCGATCCATGATATTTCCGACAGCTTCATCAGCATGTCGGCGGCCTTTGAGGAGCAGAGCCAGGTATCCGAGGAGATCAACCATCAGGTGGTCAATATTGCCGAACTGGCCGATCACAGTACCCAGCAGGCGGATTCCGCCAAGGACAGCAGTAACAGTCTGAGCCAGATGTCCCGCGGGCTGAAAGATCTGGTCTCCCGGTTCGTGAGTAAAAACGGCTAGTTATCGGCCGGCCCCGGAGATGTTTACGTCCCGGTGCCGGCCCTGGCTGGCATCCTGCGCATACTGCTGGCAAAATCCCGCCCCATCTGCTGAAGCAGGCCTTCGGCATACCTCTTCTAATCGATTCATCAGCCAAAAGCACAGGATGAAACAATGACTGGTTCCAAATCTACCCCGGCCCATCGTGGGCTATGGTCCTCCCGGATGGCCTTTATCCTGGCCGCGACCGGTTCGGCCGTCGGGCTGGGCAATATCTGGAAATTTCCCTATGTCACCGGCGAAAATGGTGGTGGCGCTTTCGTACTGGTATACCTGCTGTGTATCGCCATCGTCGGTATCCCCATCATGATGGCGGAGGTTTATATCGGCCGTAGTGGCCGACATAATCCGATCACCAGTTTCCGCCTGGTGGCCGAGCGCAACCTGGCGTCACCGGTATGGCGGATCTCTGCCATTGTGGGTGTGCTGGCAGCGTTCATTATCCTGTCGTTCTATTCTGTCATCGGGGGCTGGGCGGCGTCCTACGTTGGCCACGCGGCCATGGGCGATTTTACCGGCCAGAGCGCGGACGCCATCGGTGAGCTGTTCGGCGGCCTGCTGGCCAGCCCGGTTACACTGTTGATCTGGCACACCATCTTTATGGCATTGGTGATTTTCGTGGTGGCCCGTGGCCTCAAATCCGGCCTGGAGCGAGCCGTCACCATCCTGATGCCCGCCCTGTTCGTGTTGCTGCTGGTTGCGGTGGGCTATGCCACTACCACCGGCCACTTCGGTGCTGCTGTCGCCTTCCTGTTTACCCCTGATTTTGGCGCCCTGACCATGGATGGCGTACTGGTAGCGTTGGGCCATGCGTTTTTCACCCTGAGCCTGGGTATGGCCATCATGATGGCCTACGGTTCCTATCTGGGAGACGATGTGTCGGTCGGGCGGACTGCAGTGACCGTGTCCATCATGGATACCGTGGTGGCGCTGATGGCCGGCCTGGCGATTTTCCCGGTGGTCTTTGCCAATGGCCTGGAAGCCGGTGCGGGCCCCGGCCTGATTTTCCAGACCCTGCCATTGGCCTTCGGCCAGATGCCGATGGGCAGCATATTTGGTGCCCTGTTCTTTGTGCTGCTGTTGTTCGCGGCCTGGACCTCCGCTATTTCACTGCTGGAGCCAGTGGTTGAATGGCTGGAAGACAAACTGATCGTTGGCCGTGTGGGAAGCACGGTGGTGGTGGGGGTTGCCTGCTGGCTGCTGGGTATTGCGTCCATCCTGTCCCTGAACGAGTGGTCTGGTTTCGCGCCCCTGGGCATGTTCGAGCGTTTCGAGGGCAACACCATCTTCGATCTGCTCGACTTCTTTACCGCCAACGTGATGCTGCCGCTGTCCGGCCTGCTGACGGCCCTGTTTGTCGGCTGGTGCGTGGCGAAAGAGTCGTTGCAGAGCAATTTGGCCCTTTCCGGAGGCAGCTTTGCGCTCTGGTACAACCTGGTTCGCTTCGTAACACCGGTGGCGGTTGCGATCGTGTTTGTCTACAACCTGATGTCGTAAAGGCCGTCAGGGGATTGAAAGAAACCCGGCCCACGCGGCCGGGTTTTTTTGTTTCGGGGCGTGTGCTGCTTAACGGTCTGAATCGGTTGCGGCGCGCAGTGCGTCCAGGTGCGGTCGCAGGGCACGCTTGTCGGCTTCCGGTGCGTTGCTTGCCGTTTCCATGGCAGACATGGCGCCACCCATCATGTCCCGCATCTGCTGTTTTTGGGCTTCGCTCATGTGTGGATTGTTGTTGATCTCTTCCATGGCTTTGGCCATTTCCTGATTCATGGTGTTGGACTGCTCGCCCATTTCCAGGGCGCTCCAGGCCTGGAAGATGCGGTCACCGGTTTTCGCCCACGACTCGGGATTGGCGAATCCGTGTTGCTCCACCACGTCTTCCAGCCGGTTATATAGGTCATGACCCTTCATGCGCTCGATGGACGATGAGAATATTCGCGACATGTCTGGCATCTCGCCACCGCGCTCACCTTTCTCGGCCGGGAAATCCTCCGTCATCTCATCGAATTCACTCTCCATCCCCTGAAGGGTTTCCAGGCTGCTGATGAATGAGCGGATGGTCTGGTCGGTCAGGGTCTCAGCCTGGGCCGCGAAGGGGGCAAGCAAGAGCAGGAGAAGCAGGGGCACTAAGGCAGGGCTGAATCGGTTCATGAGAACGTCTCCTTGTGATTGGGAATCCCGGTTCCATTGATCGGGATTCCCTAAAGGTAGTCCTCTGTTAAACCGCCTGCAACAACCCATGCCGGGTTATGATCGGCCATGATCAGGCTCGGCTCAGAACAGCAGATCCGGCAGATAGGTGGCAATTTGCGGGAAGATCATGATCAACCCCAGACCCACAATTTCAACAATCACAAAGGGAATGATCGATGAGTAGATATCCTTCATGGTGATGCTCGGTGGCACCACCCCTTTCAGATAGAACAGATTGAAACCGAAAGGCGGCGTCATGTAGCCGATTTCCATATTGATCACGAACAGGATGCCGAACCATATCGGGTCAAATCCCAGGGACTCAACGATGGGCATGAATACCGGCAGCGTGATCAACATGATGCCAACCGGGTCCAGCACCATGGCCAGCAGGAACACGATCACCATCATGGCGACGATGATGCCCCAGGGGCCGCCGGGAATCATATTCATCAGCCCCTCGATCAGATCCTGGGCCCCCATGCTCTGATAGGCAGCACTGAAGGCGTGGGCTGCGAACAGGATCCACATGATCATACCGGTGAGCTTGAAGGTGCGGATCGCCGCTTCCTGCAGGATGCTCCACTTGAACTGACGGTACACCGCAGCGGATATCAGGGCGCCGAGCACGCCCATGGCGGCGGCTTCGGTTGGCGTGGTAATGCCGCCAATGATAGAGCCCAGAACCATGATCACAACACCGATGGGCAGCAGTACCGCCCGCAGGGCACGCAACTTCTCCGGCCAGGTGCCACGCTCTTCCTTGGGCAGCGCCGGGGCCAGTTCGGGCTGCAGGTGGCAGCGCACCAGGATGTAGATGGCGGTCAGTACCATCAGCAGAATACCGGGCATGATGCCGGCAGCGAACATCTTGCCCACCGACACACCGGTAATCAGGGCATAGAGGATCATCAGAATGCTGGGAGGAATCAGTATGCCCCAGCCCCCACCGGTGTTGATCACACCCAGGGCCATCTTCTTGTCGTAGCCCCGTTCAAGCATTGAGGGCAGAGCGATGGTGCCCATGGCGACGACCGCCGCGCCACTGATGCCGACCATGGCTGCAAAAACGGCGCAGATGCCAAGGGTGCCAATCGCGAGGCCGCCCCGCAGGCCGCCGCACCAAAGATGCATCATGCGGTACAGGTCTTTGGCAACCCCGGTTCGCTCCAGAATCATCGCCATGAAGACAAACAGGGGGATCGCCACCAGGGTAAAGCTTTCCATGGTGCCCCAGATCTGCGAGGACACCATGTAGAAGGAGTCGAATCCCCAGGTGAAGTAGAGGAAGACAACGGATACGCCGCCCAGCACAAAGGCCAGTGGCAGGCCCAGAAGCAGGAAAAACAGCAGGGAGCCGAAGAACAGCAGCGTGAGGATTTCAATGCTCACAATGGCTCTCCTTTGGCGTCGTCCTGGGGTTCGGGGGTGTAGTAATTGAGGTTGAAGGCCACTGCGATATCTTCCAGTAACTTGACGATGCCTTGCAGAACCAGCAGGCCAGTGCCCAATGGAATGGCAGCTTTCACCGGCCAGATAGGCGGGTTCCAGGCGGAATAGGAGGTTTCCCAGCTGGCAATGGACTCACTGGCCATGTCGTAGCCGAAGTAAAGCAGGGCCAGGGTGAATATAAAGAATATTGTTGAAGTCAGAATGTCGAGCACGGCACGGCCGCGGGGCGGAAGGTGTGAGTGCAGCAGATCAACATTCACATGGCCACGGTGAGCCATGATGTAACCCCCGGACATGACGGCGTAGATGCCAAACAGCATCTGGGTCAGTTCGTTGGTCCATACCGTGGGTGAGTTGAACAGGTAGCGAAACGCCACCTCCATGATCAGGAATGCGAACATGGCAAAAACGATCAGCGCTATCCCGCGCCCGATGACATCATTGAGACGGGTAACCCCTCTCATGAATGCGCTCAACACACCCATTGGTATTCTCCGGGAAACGGTTCGTTCAAAAGCAAAGCCGGGCCTGAAAAGCTGGCCCGGCCGGTTTCAGGTGTCAGGCGTTTACAGGTAACCAAGCTCTGACAGGTAGTCTTTCAGCATGTCCAGCGCCTTCTGGGCGTTGTCGCTGCGCTTGCCTTCCTCATCCCACAACGTCTGTGCGGTCTGGGTCAGACGGTTCTGAACGTCCTCCGGCAAGGTGTTGACCTGAACATTGTGTTCGCTGATGGCCTTGGCCAGCGTGATGCGTTCCTTGTACTGATACTCGTTGGTACGGAACCAGAACTGTTCCTCAAGGGCCTGCTTGACGATGTTCTGCATATCCTCGGGCAACTTGTTCAACGCTTTCTGGCTGACAATGATGACGTCGGTGCCGGCAATGTTCAGTGCTGGCTGCACGTGGTATTTGGCCACTTCATACAGGCCCATACTGAATGCGCCCTGAGAAGCCCCCCAGTGGGCACCGTCAACAATGCCGGAGTCCAGGGCGGAGTAGAGTTCGCTGCCCGGGATGTAGGATGCGGCGGCACCGGCGTCGGTCAGAAAGCTTTGCAGCGCACCAGAGGAGCGGATTTTCAGCTTGGTGAAGTCTTCCCAGCTATTAATAGGCTGCTTGACCACCATCTCGGTCGGGTAGACCTTGTCAGTCGCCCAATAGACATTGTGTTTGGCCGCTTCATCGCGAAGCATCTGTTCGAACCCGAGGCCCTGATGGAAATAGGCGGCTTCCCAGACATTACGGAAGGCAAACGGCAGGCCCGAGGCAATACCCGCGAGGGTGATCTTGTCCTGGGCGTAAGCCGGGGAAATGGTGCCCATTTCCAGGATGCCCCGGCTGACAGCGTTGAAGATTTCCTTGGCTTTAAACAGCGAGCCTGCTTCGTAAAGTTCCAGCTCCAGACGGCCATCGGTGCGCTCTTCAAGAATGGTCTTGAGTCGAACCAGACTGTCTTCATAGGAACTGCTGGAGCCAGGCCAATGGGATTGGACCTTCCAGGTAAAGCTTTCTTCAGCGGCAGCTGCCGGAGCGCTGGCCAGTGCGGCGGTCAGGCCCAGGGTCAGGGCAGAACCGTACGTGATCAGGGTTTTTCTGGCGGTTGTTAGTATCTTCATTGCTGGACCTCGATCATTATTGTGTTGGACGTCCTGTTCGTGATTTCACTGTGCGGAATTAGTGACTGCAGAATGAATCCGTGTATCTGAATCTATCACACACTTTGCTTTTTGCAATAGGATGGTTGCCGATATTCCATTACCAAAGTTTAGTTCATGGAGGCATTCATCGTGATCATCACCCAAAATCAGCCAGGTGTGGCCCACCTGGTGATCAGCAGGACGGACAAAAAAAACGCATTGACTCGCGATATGTACCGGGCGCTGGCCGAAGGTGTGAGCAAAGCAGCGGCAGATACAAGCGTGCATGCCATTGTGCTCAGCGGTGACGGTGGTGTTTTTACCGCCGGCAATGATCTCGATGATTTCCGCGCCCGCGCTACGGATAAGAATCCGAAGCCCTCTGCGGGTCTGGCTTTTATCGAAGCCCTGATGGTGTGCGATACGCCCATCATTGCTGCGGTGGAAGGACTTGCCATCGGGATCGGCACTACCCTGTTGTTGCATTGTGACTCCGTCATCGCTGGCCGCTCCGCACGTTTCAAAACCGCCTTTGTGGATCTGGGGCTGGTGCCGGAGGCGGCTTCTACCGTGACCATGCCGTTGCATCTGGGTTCCCGGCGTACCGCGGATCTGCTACTGATGGGAGACACTCTGAACGGCGAGGAAGCTAGGGAATGTGGCCTGGTCAGTCATGTGGTTGATGATGGGCTGGCGGTGGATGAAGCATTGGCACAGGCTGACGCGCTCGCGGCTAAACCCCGGGAAGCCCTGCGGGCCACCAAGCGCCTCATCAAGGCGCCCTGGCGGGAAGCGGTGAGCGAGGCCCTTGAGAGGGAACGCTCCGTGTTTGCCGACAGACTGCGGTCGGAGGACTGCCGGGCCGCCCTTGCGCGCATGGGCAAGGGCTAGTTCAGGGCCAGTAAGGCGCCCGCAGATCGCGCTTCAACACCTTGCCAATGGTGGAACGGGGCAGCTCCGGGCGGAATTCAATGGCCGTCAGGCGCTGGGCCTTGCCCAGTTGACCATTGGTCCACTCGAGGATCTCCGCCTCATCCTCTGTGCAGCCGGGCTTGAGCACCACCAGCCCCAGCGGGGTTTCGCCCCATTGTTCGCTGGGAATGCCAATCACCGCAACGTCGGCGACGGCCGGATGGGCCAGCAGTACCTTTTCGAGATCCACCGCGTAGATGTTGAAACCGCCGGAGATGATCATGTCCTTGCGTCGGTCCAGGATATACACAAAACCTTCTTCATCGACTCGGCCCATATCACCGCTGCGATAGAAGACCAGGCCCTCGGGGCTGGTCCAGAGCATGTCCCGGGTCTGTTCCTCGCGGTTGATATATCCCCGCATCATGGAGATGGCGCGGCCCACGATCTCCCCGGTCTCGCCCCGGGGCAGCTCGTTGCCCTCCTCGTCAATTACCCGAACTTCCGCGCCTTCGGTGGGTTTTCCCACGGAGTCCCATTTGTCCGGGTGGGCCGCGCAGTCCAGGCTGGTGGAGATGCCGCCTTCGGTCAGGCCATACACCTCGCGGATGTTGCCCGGCCAGCGCTCCATGGCTTCCCGGATGACGTCCGCCCTGAGGGGAGCGCTGGTGCACAACTTGAGCTGGAACGCGGACAGGTCGAAGCGATTGAATTCCGGATCGGCGAGGATGCGTTGGTACTGGACCGGCACCAGCATGGCGTGGGTCACGCGGTAGCGTTCGGCCATTTCCAGGAACCGCCGGGCATCGAACTTTGCCATCAGCACCAGGGTCCCGCCGTAGAACAGAGTTGGCAGTACGGACACCAGCGTGGTGTTGGAGTACATCGGCGTGGACACCAGGTTAACGGCGTTGCCATCAAGCCCGAAGCGACTCATTCGGACCATCTGGCGCTGGCGGAAACGGTAATCGTGAAGAATGCCCTTGGGGGTGCCGGTCGTGCCCGAGCTGTAAATGACATTGAACGGATCATCCAGGGTGACCGTGGCCGGGCGCGCCTCCGCGCCAATATCGCCCAGCCAGGACGCAAGGTCCAGGCGCATTCCCGGGCTGTGGCCATCGAGCGCTATACATTGATCGCGCCCGAGCGTATCGAGCTTATCGGCAATGCCTTCAAACAGCTCGATGTTCTTCTTGGAAACAAACAGGAAGCGGGCTCTGCAGTCATTCAGCATCAGTGCCAGGCTGCTGCCACTCGCCATGCCTGAAAGCGGCACCATGCAACCGCCGGCCACCAACGTCCCCAGGTACAGAGCAACATAATGGATGCTGTTTTCTGACAAACCCGCTACGGCGTCACCTTGTTTCAGGCCGGCGGATCGCAGCCGGTTGGCGATGCGGTTGGCTCGCCTGACAAGCGCCTGCCAGTTGAGTTGGGTCTCCCCATCGATGAGTGCGATATGGTCCGGGCGTTCGAGGGCGAGGTGCTGGATGCGTTGGCCAATGGCGTCCATGGACTCATCGGGATCGGTGGGGGCATAGACGGGCATGTGCTGCGTGTTTTTCATTTTTTCGCCTATTGTGGTTCTGATGTTTTATCTAGTGAAATTTACTTCCGAATATATTGACTCAAAACCGGAAGGCGTGACAAATTACAGTAGAAGGTGAATTCGCGACGACGCAACAAACTATAAAAAGGAGCATCGGCATGGGGCGTTTCGACAAGCGGGTAGCCATCGTCACCGGGGCCGGCAGTGGTATCGGCAGGGCCACGGCGGTTCGCCTGGCGCGGGAGGGTGCGCAGGTGGTGATGATGGATATGTCCGAAGCGGGCCTGCTGGATACCGAGGGCCTGATGCCCGAGGGAGCGGAAACCCTGCGTCGCATTGGAGACGTGGCTGATGAGGAGCAGGTCAGCGCACTGGTGGGCGAGACTGTCTCGACCTTCGGTCGCATTGACGTGCTGTGCAACGTTGCCGGCATCGCCAGCACCAATGGTGGTCACCCCGATATTACCGGTAACGACCGGGGCGAATGGGAACAGGTGCTGGCGGTGAACCTGATTGGCACCATGCTGTTTATAAAGCATGTCGCGCCCCACATGCAGGCCCGCAAGCTGGGCTCGATTGTTAATACCGCCTCGGTGGCCGGTCTTCGCTCCGGTGCCGGTGGTAACGCTTACAGCGCGTCCAAGGCTGGTGTGGTTAACCTCACCATGACTGCTGCCTGCGATCTGGGGAACGACAATGTACGCGTGAATGCGGTGTGCCCGGGGCTGGTGGAAACCGGCATGACCCAGGCTGTTTTTGACTATGCCCACGCCAATGAGAAAGCCCATAAGCTTGGATCACGGTGTGAATTGCGGCGCTATGGTGCGCCGGAAGAAATTGCCGCCGCCATTCTGTTCCTGGCCAGTGATGACGCCAGCTACATCACTGGCCAGTCTTTGCCCGTGGACGGTGGCAACACCGCTTCTCTTAACCTGCCTGGAATGAAAGTGTAATGAGTGAAGACAGCCTGCATATCCGTGGTGGCCAGGACCTGCCAGGATTTCACAATCTGCTGGGGTATCACCAGGTGTCCTGGGAGGAGAACGAAGCGGTGATTGGCCTGGAGCTGCAGCCTTGCCACCTTAATCTGGGCGGCGTGATTCATGGCGGTGTGTTGACGTCGCTGCTGGATATCGCAATGGCCGAGGCCGGCACCTACTGTCCGTATCCCGGCCGGATACGCAAAGCCATTACCCTGTCGCTGACGACAACGTTCACCGGGCAGTGTTCCGGTGGAACTATCCGGGTCACCGGCCGCAAACGGGCCGGCGGTACCCGAATTTTTAACAGCACCGGAGAGGTTCACGACGACAAGGGTAACCTCCTGGCCATCGCCGAAGGCACCTTCCGCATTCGCTCCGGGAGTGAGAAACCGGAAGGCGTGCCAATCTGATCCTTCAACCAATGAGGTACTGGAATGTTTGAGCTGTCTGACAAAGCCAAAAAACTGCAGGCGCAGCTTCACGAATTCATGGACGCCCATATTTACCCGAATGAGCACAAGCACCATGAACAGGTCGAGCAGGCGGAGAATCGCTGGGCGCCGGTACCGATCGTCGAGGAGTTGAAGGTCAAGGCGAAAGCCGCGGGGCTGTGGAACCTGTTCCTGCCCGACAGTGAATTCGGTGCCGGTCTGACCAACTATGAGTACGCCCATCTGTGTGAAGTCATGGGGCGCTCGGCCATGGCGCCGGAGGTGTTCAACTGCTCCGCGCCGGACACCGGCAACATGGAAACCATCGCCCGCTACGGCAACAAAGAGCAGCAGGACAAGTGGCTGAAGCCCCTGCTTGATGGCGAAATCCGCTCCTGCTTCTCCATGACCGAGCCTGACGTGGCCTCTTCCGATGCCACCAATATTGCCTGTGAAATCCGTCGCGAAGGCGATGAGTATGTGATCAATGGCCGTAAGTGGTGGTCGTCAGGTGCCATGACCACCACCTCTAAAATCGCCATTGTTATGGGCAAGACCGATCCGGGGGCTGAGAAGCACAAGCAGCAGTCGATGATTCTGGTGCCGCTGGACACGCCGGGCGTGAAGATGATCCGCCCGCTGACGGTGTTTGGCTACGACCATGCCCCTCACGGCCACGCTGAGATTCAGTATGACAATGTGCGGGTGCCGGTGGACAACATTCTGTTGGGTGAGGGCCGTGGTTTTGAAATTGCTCAGGGCCGCCTTGGGCCGGGCCGTATTCACCACTGTATGCGCACCATCGGGGTTGCCGAGCGTGCCCTCGAGCTGATGTGCAAGCGTGCCAATGCCCGCGAGGCTTTCGGTAAGCCGCTGTCGAGTTTCGATTCCATTCGCAAGGATATTGCCCGCAGTCGCATGGAGATTGAACAGGCTCGGCTGATGACCCTGAAAGCGGCGCACATGATGGACACCGTTGGCAATAAGGTGGCTCGTCAGGAGATTGCGATGATCAAGGTGATCGCACCGAGCATGGCGCTGAAGGTGTTGGACCGGGCGATTCAGGTTCACGGTGGCGCGGGCGTGTCTCAGGACACGTTCCTGGCCGAAGCCTGGGCCAAGGTGCGGACGTTGCGGCTGGCGGACGGGCCGGATGAGGTGCATCTTGATTCTGTTGCCAAGCTGGAGCTCAAACAATACCGGTAATTGTTTTGGCCCGCTTTGTCGGGTGCGTGAACGAACGGGGAGGAACCTGCCGGGACGCGCTGTGAATACGTCCATGTACGCTCGACAAAAACATCCATGTTTTTGACGGTCCCGGCAGGTTCCTCCCCGTTCGTTCCCATAGCTCTGAGAAAGATTTTCGACAATGAGGTGTCTGTATGAACAACCCGCTTTTCGATATGACCGGAAAAGTCGCCCTGATCACCGGTTCCACCAAAGGCATCGGCCGTTCCATCGCCGAAGAAATGGCTCGCCTGGGTGCCAAAGTTGTCATCTCCAGCCGCAAGGCCGATGCCTGTGAGCAGGTCGCCAATGAATTGAAAGAGCAGGGCTACGAGGCCATCGCCATTCCCTGTCATGTGGGTAAGAAGGAAGACCTGCAGAACCTGGTGGATAAAACCAACGAAGCCTGGGGTTCTATCGATGTGCTGGTGTGCAACGCCGCCACCAACCCGGTCTACGGCACCACCGCCGAAATGACCGACGAAGCCTGGGACAAGATCATGGACACCAACGTCAAAGGCACCTTCTGGCTCACCAACATGGTGCTGCCGCAGATGGCCGGGAAAGGTGAAGGTGCGGTTGTTCTTCTGTCCAGCATCGCCGGAATCCGTGGCAATACCACCATCGGTACTTACGGTGTTTCCAAGGCAGCGGAAGCGGCGTTGGCCCGGAATCTGGCAGTGGAGTGGGGGCCAAAGGGCATTCGAGTGAACAGCATCGCCCCCGGCCTGATCAAAACCGACTTTGCCAAAGCCCTGTGGGAAGACCCGGTCCGCGTTAAACGCGCCGAAGACAAAACCCCACTGCGCAGAATCGGTGACCCGGTCGACATCGCCGGCCTGGCCGTCTTCCTGTCAACAAAGGCGAGTGCCTACGTCACCGGACAGGTCATCGTAGCCGACGGCGGCGAAACCATTTGTTAAGAAGGCATCAACGAAAGCACGCCGAGGCAGGTGGGTGGGGGTGTCTTTGTGCAGGGAAAAAGGTGTCCGAGCGCAGCGAGTTCTTTTTCCCGGAAGAAAGACACCCCCACCCGCCGGCCGCCGCCCCCATGACGGGGCTGTCACGCAATAAATGAAGGCAACAGAAAAGATGGCCATGAACCCAGAGTTGGTAGACGTTTTGCCAGCCCACCAATTTGATGAAGACAGCCTCCGGACCTGGCTACAGCGAGCCATACCAGGTTTCGGCACCAAGCTGGACGTACAGCAATTCCAGGGCGGGCAGTCGAACCCCACGTTTCTACTGGACACCGACAGCGGTCAGTACGTTCTGCGCAAAAAGCCACCGGGAAAAACACTGCCCTCCGCCCACATGGTGGAGCGGGAATACAAAGTCATGCGCGCTTTGTCCGAACACACCAGCGTGCCCGTGCCGGCCACCCGGGCTTTGTGTGAAGACAGCAGCATCATCGGTACGCCGTTCTACGTTATGGATTATCTGGAAGGCCGCATAGTTAGTCATCCGGCACTGCGGGCGCTGGATCGTCAGGAGCGGATGTCGGCCCATCGGTCGGCTATCGACACCCTGGCAGCACTGCACTCGGTGGATGTTAACCAAATCGGCCTTGGGGATTATGGCCGTCCGGAAGGCTATGTGGCACGGCAGGTATCCCGTTGGACCAAGCAGTACCTGGCGTCGAAAACGGACGAGCAGTCCGCCATGAACAAACTCATGGAGTGGCTTCCGAAAAACCTGCCATCCACCGATGAGTGCGCTATTGCCCATGGTGACTACCGCTTTGGCAACCTGATGCTGGCACCGGACAAACCGGACGTGATCGCCATTCTGGACTGGGAGTTGTCTACTCTTGGTCATCCGCTGGCGGATCTTGCCTATTACTGCCTGCCGTACCACCTGCCTTCGGACATGGAAGGTTCCCGCGGTTTGTTGGGGGAGGATCTGGAGGCACTGGGCGTTCCCACTGAGCAGGAAACCATTGCCCGTTACTGCCAACAGACCGGTCGCGATGGCATTGCGGACTGGCATGTGTTCCTGGCGTTTTCCCTGTTCCGTCTGGCGGCGATTGTTCAGGGGGTCTATGCCCGCGCGTTGCAGGGAAATGCCGCCAATGCCGATGCCCTGCAGGTTGGCAAACGTGCAAGCCAGCTGGCGGAAGCGGGCTGGAAAATAGCCAGTGAAGGAGACCGGTCATGAGCCAGACTGCTGCAATCACGGAACCGATGGTCCGTCGCATCCTGATCACCAACGATGACGGCATCAACGCACCTGGGCTGGCGATTCTCGAACGGATTGCCCGCAATCTGGCGGAAGAAGTCTGGGTGGTGGCGCCGGAGCATGATCGCAGTGGCGCAGGGCAGAGCATCTCCATTCACGACCCGCTGCGGGTGTATGAAAACGGTGAGAAACGCTATGCCGTGTCCGGTACCCCCGCAGACTGTGTGTTGTACTCGCTGGCCCATTGGTTTGGTGATAACCCGCCGGATCTGGTGCTGTCCGGTGTGAACTGCGGCGCCAATATCAGTGATTCGGTGCAGTACTCCGGAACCGTGGGCGCGGTGCTCAGCGCCGAACATATGGGCATACCCGCCATTGCGCTGAGCCAGGCCTTCCTGAGCCGGGAAGGCGTTGACTGGTCGCCGGTGTCGGCGTTCGGCGAGCAGGTAATCCGCAAGCTCTGGCAACCGGGCGAAAACCGGGCCTGGAATGTGAACTTTCCGGCCTGCGACGCCGGTGTGATCCGGCAAGCGCAATGGTGCAACCAATCCACCGGCTCCATTCAGCGGCCCCGCCTGCTGGCAGGGCAGGATGCCCGTAGCCTGCCTTATTGGTGGCTGGGGTTCGATCGCAGTTCCCGGCACATTACGGCACCGGATGAAGACGTCACCGTGCTGCGGGAAAAAGCCATTGCGATAACGCCATTGCGTCACCGGGAAGCCCTGCCCGGTGGTACTGGAATATTCGATCTGGCCGCCGCTGCGGCTCACTGAATTGACTGAGGGGATGACAACAATGACATTTACACGCCACCACAGCGTCTGGCCAAAAGAATTACCAAAGAGCATGACACTGCCTGACACCAGCGTTTTCATCAACCTGCAAATATCTGCCCTGCGGTATCCGGACCATACAGCGACCATCTACTACGATGCGCCCATGAGCTACAGGCAGCTGCTGACGGAAGTGGAAGCGATGGCCGGCTATCTTCAGGCTCAAGGAGTGAAGAAAGGTGACCGTGTTCTGCTCTACATGCAGAACTCCCCCCAGTATGCCGTTGCCTACTACGCCATACTGCGAGCCGACGCCGTGGTGATTCCGGTGAATCCGATGAACCGGGCTGCAGAGCTGGAACACTACATTGCCGATACCGGTTCGAGGGTGTGCCTGGCCGGTCAGGAACTGGCCGACTTTATCCTGCCGATGCTGGACAGCACGGATCTTGAGCGGGTGGTGGTGGCGTCCTATAACACCTACATCAATAAGGACACCGACCTGGATTTGCCGGCAGAGGTGGCTGCACCGGCCTGGTCCAAAGACGTACCCGGCGTGGTGAGCTGGGAACAGGCGCTGGCCGGTAATCACAAGCCGGCAGAGCACACCGCAGGCCCGGACGACCTGGCGGTGATCCCCTACAGTTCCGGGACCACCGGCGCGCCCAAGGGATGCATGCATACGCACCGCAGTGTCATGGCCACAGCGGTTCACCGGGCGTTCTGGAATCTGAGCACCGCCAACACTGTCCAGTTGGCGACGTTGCCGTTCTTCCACGTGACCGGTATGACCGGCTCCATGAACAGCCCCATCTACAGTGGTTCAACTACCATCATTATGACGCGCTGGGATCGCACAACCGCCGCCCGGCTGATAGAACGTTACCAGGTCACCGGCTGGACCAACATTGTCACCATGGCGGTGGATTTTCTGTCGAATCCGGACATCGGGCAATACGACCTTTCCAGCCTCAACACCATTGGCGGTGGTGGAGCGGCAATGCCGGAAGCGGTGGCTGCCAAGCTTAAAGCCATGACCGGCCTGGATTACATCGAGGGTTATGGCCTGTCGGAAACCATGGCCGCCACCCACATCAACCCGTCGGATCATCCCAAGCCCCAGTGCCTGGGTATTCCGGTATTCGATGTGGATAGCCGCATCATTGACGTTGAGACCCTGGAAGAGAAAGGCCCGGGCGAAGTGGGGGAGATTGTTTCCAATGGTCCTCAGGTAACCCAGGGGTACTGGCATCGCCCGGCTGAAACCGAGGCGGCGTTCGTGGACATCGACGGCAAACGCTTTTTCCGCACCGGTGACCTCGCTTATTACGACGAAGAGGGCTATTTCTTCATGGTGGACCGGGTCAAACGGATGATCAACGCATCAGGCTTCAAGGTGTGGCCCTCGGAAGTGGAAGGATTGATGTACCGGCATCCGGCCATCCACGAAGTGTGCGTCATTTCATCGCCCCACCCCAAACGCGGTGAGACTGTGAAAGCCTGCATCGTACTGACACCGGATGCGGAGACCAGTACCACCGAAGCGGACATCGTCAGTTGGTGTAAGGAGCAGATGGCTGCCTACAAAGTGCCAGAAATCATCGAGTTCGTGGATGAGTTGCCGAAATCACCCACGGGCAAGTTGATGTGGCGAGCGCTGCAGGAAGAAGAGTGGAAGGCTAAAGCCTAAGCGTTAATTCATGCTAATTATTCCGCACTGCGGAATAACGTTCTAAATATTGACATACGAGACGTTCGGTGCAATTGTTTCATTAAGCTGATAGATGGGTCGCAAGGCCCTGCCCAAAACCGCATAACTCGCAACAACAACAAAACAGCGGAGGAGCACACTTGAGCCTTTTCCTACAACAAATCATCAACGGGTTAACCCTGGGGAGTATCTACGGTCTCGTAGCCCTGGGCCTGACCCTGGTCTACGGGATACTTCATATCCCCAATTTTGCCCATGGCGCGCTCTATATGGTCGGGGCATTCATGTCCTACTTTTTCATGGTGGACCTGGGCGCGCACTACTGGATTGCCATGGCCGGTTCGGCCGCGGTGGTCGCTGTCCTGGCGATACTGTGTGAGCGTCTGGTGTTCCACCCACTGAGGCATTCGCCACCGATCCACGACAAGATCGCCGCCATTGGTATTCTGCTGTTTCTGGAAGCGGTGGTGCAGATGTTCTGGGGGTCGGACTTCCGCCGTATGTCATCGCCATTTACCGGCATCATGAATTTCGACGGACTGATTATTCCTGAACAGCGCCTGCTGATCATTGCGGGGGCGTTCGTGTTGGTAGTGGCCCTGCAGCTTTTCCTGCGCAAGACCATGACGGGGGCGACCATTATCGCCATGGCGCAGAGTCGTGAAGGTGCCTTCCTGGTGGGCATTGATGCCAACCGGGTGGCGATGATGACGTTTGCGATTTCGGGCATGCTGGCCGCGTTTGCCGCCACACTCTATGCGCCCATCAATCTGGTGTATCCCGCCATGGGGCACCTGGTCATCATGAAAGCCTTCGTCATTATCATACTCGGTGGCATGGGTAGCGTGCCTGGCGCCATTGCCGGCGGCATGATTATCGGTTTCGCTGAAGCCCTCGGCGGCTTTTACATCTCGACGTCCTATAAAGACATTATTGCCTTTGGTCTGCTGGTGCTGATTCTGTCAGTTCGTCCACAGGGCCTGTTCGCGAAGGGGGCGCACTGATCATGTTCAAAGTCGCTTCCCTGCTGATGACGCCAGCCGCCAAGTACCTGATGCTGGCCTTCGCCATACTGTTCCCGCTGGTCGCCGCGAATGAGTACCAGGTGTACGTGATGGCGACCGCCTTTGTCTGGGCGATCGCGGTCTACGGCCTGAACATCATTACCGGTTTTTGCGGCCAGCTGAACCTGGCCCACGGCGGTTTTTTTGCCATCGGAGCCTACACCCTTGGCCTGCTGACTGCCGACTATGGCTGGAGTTTCTGGCCTGCCTTCCTGGGTGCGCTGGTGATGACGGCGGTGCTCGGGTTTCTCGTGGGCATCGTTTCGCTGCGCCTGAAAGAGCATTACTTTGCGATATTCACCCTGTGTGTGGGCTTTATCATCTACCTGCTGATCGACAAGTGGGAAGAGCTGACCCATGGTGCCATCGGTGTCCGAGATATCGCCGCACCCTATGGCTTTGGGTTGGTGGACTTTACAGACACCACCCCGTTCTACTACCTGGTGCTGGCCTTCCTGGTGTTCGCAATCTGGTTCATGGGGCGTTTGTCCAAGTCCCTGCTGGGTCGTACCTTCATTGCCATCCGCAACGGTGATGAACTGGCCCAGTCCCTCGGGATCAACCTGATGCGCAATAAAGTCCTCGCCTTTGTACTGTCCACGACCTATGCCGGTCTGGCAGGTGCCCTGTATGCCGGGATGGTCCGTTTCATCGGCCCGGAAGAGGCCAATATCAACCACACCTTCGACATGATCACCTATCTGCTGGTGGGCGGTATCGGCACCATTATGGGGCCGTTGCTGGGCACCGTGGGCATTGTGTGGATTACCCAGTCACTGCAGTTCCTGGAAGAGTACCGAATGATCATTTTCGGGCCGCTGCTGGTGCTATTGGTGATCTTCTTCCCCCGGGGCATTACCGGCTCCTTCCTGACCTGGATGCATCGCAAGTCCCAGGCACTGGCGCCTACGAAAAAGCGCCAGGAGAACAAGGTCAACACCGCACAGAACCGGGAGGCAGAGAGCAATGCTTAAGGTAGAAAACGTCACCAAAATGTTTGGCGGTCTGGCGGCGGTGAGCGATGTGTCGGTGGAGTTCGAAGCCGGCAGGATCAACGCCATTATCGGCCCCAACGGTGCTGGCAAGAGCACCTTTTTCAACCTTATTTCAGGCCTGCACCAGCCCACCTCCGGCCGTATCCTGCTGGACGGCGTGGACGTCACTAACCTGCCCAGCGACAGGGTCGCACGCCTGGGTGTGGGAAGGACCTTCCAGACGACCAACCTGTTTGAGCAGGCAACCGTGCTGGACAACCTGATCGTGGGGCACCGGCTGCGGACGAAATCCGGCCTGTGGGACGTGCTGATCAACAGCAAACGCCTGCAACGTGAAGAGAAGGCGGCGCGGGACAAGGCCATGGAAGCCCTGGAATTTGTGGGCCTTGCCCACGTTGCCGGGCAGTTTATTGCCGACATCACCCAGGAAGAACGCAAGCGGGTGGCCTTTGCCCTGGCACTGGCGACCGACCCCAAGATCGTCCTGCTGGATGAGCCGGCGGCCGGGGTTAATCCGGAAGAAACCGTCGGATTCGCCGCGCTGATGCGGAAAATGGTGGATGAAAAAGGACTCACCGTGTGCCTGATCGAGCACAAGATGGACATGATCATGAGCCTGGCAGACAAGATCATGGTGCTGGATCACGGTGAAAAGATTGCCGAGGGCACGCCGGAAGAAGTACGCAACAACCCGGTGGTGATCGAAGCCTATCTGGGAGGTGACGAAGATGCTGCAGCTTAACCATGTCGACGTCTGCTATGGCAGCTTCAAGGCACTGACCGATATTTCGATGACGGTGGATGCCGGGGAGCTGGTTGTTCTACTCGGGGCCAATGGCGCCGGTAAAAGCAGCCTGTTCAATGCCATTAGTGGCCTGGTAAAGCCGACGGCCGGCGAGATCCAGTTCGAAGACAAACAGCTCAACGGTATGAAAGCCAGTGCGGTCGTCGCCAGCGGCGTAGTGCAGTGTGCCGAAGGCCGAAAACTGTTTCCGCAGATGAGCGTCATGCAGAACCTGATGATGGGGGCCTACGTGCACCGACGTGATCGGCAGGGCAACCGCAAGCGCCTGAACGAAGTGTTGGAGCTGTTCCCGATCCTCGCAGACAAGGCCGATGAGCCTGCCGGATCTCTGTCCGGGGGGCAGCAACAGATGGTGGCCATCGGCCGCGCCATGATGAGCCGCCCCCGCTTGCTGATGCTGGATGAGCCATCCCTTGGCCTGGCTCCCCTGGTGGTCAAGCAAGTGTTCGAAACCGTCAAACAAATCAACAGCCTGGGCACAACCGTGCTGTTGGCAGAGCAGAATGCGTTTGCGGCCCTGAAGATTGCCCACCGTGCTTATGTTATGGAGAACGGCCATCTGGTCATGGAAGGCGACCGGGAGACGATGCTGGGCAACGAACAGGTTCGCAAGGCGTATATCGGGGCCTGACCGGCCTACAACAACAATCAGAGTGACACGCACAACACAACCAGGAGACAACAATGAAAATAGTCAGAAAACTGGGTCAGGCTGTCGCGGCGGCAACCCTTGGGATGAGCCTGTCCGCCGGTGCAATGGCGGGCGAAGTCAACATCGGATTCACCGGCCCGCTGAGTGGCGGCGCTGCTTTATACGGTGAAAACACGCTGTCCGGGCTGCGAATGGCGGTGGCGGAAATCAACGCGGCGGGCGGTTTTGACCTGAACGGCGAAAAGACCACGGTCAACCTGGTCCCCCTGGACGATCGTTACTCACCGGCGCAGGCGGCGACCAATGCCAAGCGACTGAAGCAGGAGTCCAACGTGTCGGCGGTGTTCGTGCCTCACTCCGGTGGTATTTTTGCCCTCCAGGACTTCAACGAGAAAGACAATTTTCTGGTGATGGCCTACTCCAGCGTGCCCAGCATCACCGAAAAGGGCAACAGCCTGACGTTGCGTATTCCTCCTACCTTTGATGGCTACGTGCGGGCCTTTACCGACTACGCCCTTGAGCACGAGGGCAAGAAGCTGGGCATGGGCGGCGCAACCCACGAATACGCCAAAATCTGGGGTGCCATGATCAAGAAAGAGTGGGAGTCCAAAGGGGGAGAAGTGGTTTCTGACAACCCCATGGACTACAACAAATCGGCGGATTTCTTTACCGGCGTCAGCCGTATCATTTCAGAAAGCCCGGACGTGATGTTTGTGGGCGGCGCCTCCGAGCCGACCGGTCTGGTGGTGCAACAGGCCCGCCAGATGGGCTTTCAGGGCGGCTTTATCGTGATGGACCAGGCCAAGATTGACGAAGTGGCCCAGGTAGCCGGTGGCCTGGACATGGTGGAAGGCGCCATCGGCGTGGTTCCACTGAGCGTCTATGACACCCCGGCGGCCAAAGACTTCATCAAGCGCTACAAGGCCGAGTACGACAAAATGCCCGGATCCGAAGCCGCCTACAACTACCTGGCGCTGCACGCCCTGGTGGAAGCCATGGACGCCACCGAGTCCACCGACCCGAAAACCATCCGTGCTGCGATCGGCGATGCCCTGAAAAACATGGACACCCGCAAGAACCCGTACGAAGTCACCGAAGTCACCGAAAACGGTGGTTTCGTGACGGAGACGACCCTGGCCGTGGTGAAAGACGGCGAGATTGTTCGGGAAGAGATCAAGTGATGGGGGTTCAGCACCCATCTGAATGAGAAAAGGGGCCCAAGGGCCCCTTTTTTAGTGTTGCTTCGGGCGTCTGACCGCTCAGGCCACGTACATCACCAGGTTCTCTGCCACGCAGGCAGGCTTGTCCTCTCCACGGATTTCCACGGTGGTTCGGTAGGTGGCCAGCGTGCGCTGATCATCCACCCTGGACACATCCAGCAATTCCATCTTGCTACGGATATCCGCCCCGGATTTCACCGCCGCAGGAAAGCGCAGCTTATTGATGCCGTAGTTTATGCTGGCGCCTTTGCCCTGCACGTCAATGACCTCCTGATTCAGCAGTGGAATCAGCGACGCTGTCAGAAACCCATGGGCGACGGGGCTTTTCCACGGCGTTTCCCGCGTGGCCCGCTCAACATCCAGATGAATCCACTGGTGATCGCCCGTGGCGTCCGCAAACGCCTGAATCATCTCCTGGGTGACGGTTTTCCAAGGGCTGTGGCCAATGGTAGTGCCGCAAAAATGTTCAAGATCGTTTAATTCAACAGAGAGCATATCTGCTTCCATGGTGCACAAGGTGCAAAGTCAGAGACTCAAACAGCGTACCCGGGATTCTTGCTATCCAGAAGCCGAACCAATGCGGGCCAGGTCAATGCCGCCGCACTACCCAGCGACTGAGACTGGTCAGCGGTTGTCTGAATGGCCTGCTCTGACGGCATGCAGGTTGGCCCACAACTCTGGGCCTTGACCTGGATCTCGCAGGCCTTCATCAGAAAATACAGATAGGTGAACGTCTCCGGCACGTCCTTGCCCGCCGTCAGCACGCCGTGATTGCGCAGCATCATCATCGACTTGTCACCCAGATCCCTGATCAGCCGCTCGCGCTCATCCAGGTTCAGTGCCACACCTTCATAATCGTGATAGCTCAGATGATTCAGGCACAGCATCGCCGTCTGGCTCAGGGGCAACAGACCATCCCGGTGCGCCGACACAGCCACCCCATCCGGCGCGTGCAGGTGCATCACCGCTCCGGCATCCTCGCGGCCCATGTGAACGGCACTGTGAATGGTGAATCCGGCCGGATTTACACGGGCGAGGCCGCCAGACTCCACCACCTGGCCATCCTTATCCACCTTCACCAGTGACGACGCGGTGATTTCATGGAACAGAAGCCCATAGGGGTTGATCAGGAAATGATGATCCGGCCCTGGCACCCGTGCCGAAAGGTGGGTGAACACCAGATCGTCCCAGCCAAACAGCGCCACCAGGCGATAGGCGGCGGCCAGCTCGGTACGGACCTTCCATTCGGCTTTTCTCAGATCCCGTTGTGATGACTGATCGTCGGTTGTCGTCATGATGAGAGCCTCAGCTGTCAGCCTGCCTGCAACAAAGTGGCGTATTGCTCCAGATGGTAATCGTCATCCCCCAACTGGTGATTGATGGCGATCAGCCGCTTCGCGTAGTGGGCAAAGTTATACTCCCAGGTCATGCCGATACCACCGTGGGACTGAATGCCGGCCTCGGAGATGAATTGACCGGCACGGCCAATCACGTTCTTGGCGGCGGCCAGCACGCGGCGGCGTTCATCACTGGGTTCGCTGTCGGCGACGCTGGCGGCAAGAATTGCCATGGAACGAGCCTGCTCCAGTTCCGACATCATATCCACCATACGGTGCTGCAACACCTGGAACCGGCCGATAGGCACGCCAAACTGCTTGCGCTGTTTGAGGTAATCCAGAGTCAGCTCATTGGCCATTTCCATGACACCCACAGCCTCGGCGCAGATGGCGGCGATGGCGCGACCGGCCTGATACTCGATCACCCCGCTAGCCTTGCCTTCTTCTCCCAGCAACGCGTCGGCACCGACCTGGACGTTGTTCAAGGTAATGTCACAGCCGCGGGAGCCGTCGATAGTGGGGTAAGCTCGGCGCTCAACGCCAGCGGTATCCGGGCTCAGGGCAAACAGGCTGATGCCGTCGGCATCGCGGGCGTCGCCTGAGGTGCGTGCGGACACCACGATCAGGTCGGCACAGTGGCCGCTGATCACCACGGCCTTGCGGCCGTTCAGAGCATAGCCCTCGCCGTTTTTCTCGGCACGGGTTTCCACGTTATTCAGGTCATAGAAGCTCTGGGGCTCTTGCAGGCCTACAGCGGCTTTCAGTTCGCCGCTGGCGATGCCGGCCAGCCAGGTGTCTTTCTGGGGGTCGTTGCCTGCCTGGCCAATCAGGCCGCCGCCCAGAATAATGGACTGCACATATGGCTCCAGGCAAAGCCCGCGGCCCAGCTCAGTCATAACGGACTGAACTTCCACACCGCTGCCGCCAAAGCCACCGAGTTCCTCGGAAAAAGGTACAGCGGTCAGGCCCAGCTCGCTAAGCTGCTGCCAGAAATCGGCGCTGAAGCCCAGTTCCGTCTCACTGAACGCCAGTCGTTTTTCAAAACTGTACTCACCGCGCACCAGCCGTTCCACGGTGTCCTGCAGCATCTGCTGCTCTTCATTAAGTCGGAAATCCATGGTCGTCTCCTTAAAGCCCGAGAATCATTTTCGACACGATGTTCTTCTGGATCTCGTTGGATCCGCCGAAGATCGACAGCTTGCGGTTGTTGAAGTACTGGGCCGACAGGGGAGCGGCATCTTTATCCGACAGGAAGTCGCCCTCGTAATCCATATTCATCTCCTCTTCGAGGAACGGCAGGGCATAGGGCCCGATCGCGCGGCGGGCGAGATCATTGATGGCCTGGCGGATCTCGGTGCCTTTTACTTTCAGCATGGAACTTTCCGCACCCGGCACACCGCCACCTTCAACAGAGGCAATAATACGCAGGTTGCTGATGGCGGCTGCCGTGAGGTCGATTTCCACTTTGGCGATGCGCTGACTGAATGAGGGGTCCTCAAGCAGCGGCCGACCGTTTTTCAGGCGGCGTGATGCCAGGTTTTTCAGGTGCGACAGTGCTGCCTTGGACATACCGATACCGGCCAGGCCGGTGCGCTCGTAAGTCAGAAGATACTTGGCATAGGTCCAGCCTTTATCCTCTTCGCCCACCAGGTTCTCAACCGGCACCTTCACGTCCTCGAAGAACACTTCGTTAACTTCATGCTCACCATCCAGAGTGATGATGGGGCGCACGGTAATGCCCGGTGTGTCCATATCGATGAGCAGGAACGAAATACCTTCCTGGTTCTTGACCTCGGTGTTGGTACGCACCAGGCAGAAGATCATGTTGGCGTGCTGGCCCAGGGTGGTCCAGGTTTTCTGGCCGTTAACAATGTAATGGTCGCCATCACGCACAGCACGGGTTTTAAGAGACGCCAGGTCAGAGCCCGCGCCGGGTTCGGAATACCCCTGGCACCACCAGTCCTCGCCGCTGAGGATGCGCGGCAGGTACGCCTGTTTCTGTTCCTCGCTGCCGAACTTGATGATCACCGGCGCCACCATATTCACCCCGAACGGGATGGAGCGGGGAACGCCGTAACGGCAGGATTCTTCGTCCCAGATGTGCTTTTGCACGGGCGTCCACTCTACACCGCCGTACTCTTCCGGCCAGTGGGTCGCGTACCAGCCCTGCTCGCAAAGGATTTTCTGCCAGCGCTGATGGTCCTCTTTGGACAGGCGGCGGAATCCTTTCACTTTGGCGGCGATGTCGGCCGGCAGCTTTTCATCCAGGAACGCACGCACTTCGTCACGGAAGGCGAGTTCCTCGGCGGTGTAGTTCATGTTCATCGAATCAACCTCGTTAATGCATTACAGCGAAAATATATACCGCATAGCAGAATTACTCAATGATCTTTCATGGGTTGCTCGTCTGTCAATGCTAATGAAACAACAAAACACAGAGTAATTACCGATTTCATTAAAATTTGGTTTCACTCACTTGTTGATAACAAAAGTATTGTCTATATTCGAAAACACGGAAGCTGGTACTGCTATGCGAAACCTAACAATCACAAAATACCGCACAGTGAAACAGCGTGATTGATTTGGTGTGTCCCAGTGCCGGCACCGGAACGTCCAATAACAACGACATGAAATCAACTCCGTTAAGAGGTTTGAGATGACAACAACAATACCTTCCCAGGTGCGTCCCTTGCTCCGAGCCGTGGCTATTGCCGGGCTGCCGCTGATGGCCATCGGTTCCGGCTCCGCGCTGGCGCAAAGCACTGAGCTGGACGAACTGCGAGAGCGGGTCCAACAGCTGGAAAACAAACTGGAAGGCGCCGTGTCTACCGCGCCTGAATTGACAGAAGACAACCCCTATTTGCTGCGAGACGGCGACGGGATCAAGATTGGAAGCACAACGATTTCATTCGGTGGTTTTATCAAGGCCGACGCTATTTTTGGTTCCCACGGGAATGGCAGCCTGAACAGCTACAGCATTGGTTTGCCGAGAACCTTCGCGAGTGCCGCGGCTTCGGATGAAAGCGACTGGAAGACCGGTTTCTCGGCCCGGGAATCACGGATCAGTATCGGCACCAAAACCGAGGATGTCGTCGGTCACACGCTGACCACCTACCTGGAGATGGACTTTAACCAGGACCTTAACGACGGCATGAATGAAACCGGTAACGAGATCGTGTCCAACAGTTATTCCCCCCGTTTGCGCCAGGCCTACGGTTCCTGGAACGGCTGGGATTTTGGTCAGACCTACACCACGTTCACCGACCTGGCGGCCATGCCGGAAATTCTTGATCAGGGTAAGCAAGCGGCTTTTATCTACGCAACCCAGCCTATGATTCGCTACAACATGGCTGCGCCCGGCGGGAAGCTGATGGTTTCCCTGGAGAATCCCGAAGACGGCTACTACGGCAACTCCTACGACGATCAGTCCTACCCGGATCTCGCAATGCGGTACCAGATCCGAGGTAACTACGGGTTTTACTCCATTGCCGGTTTGCTGCGGAATTTTGAAGACAACGCAGCGGATGAAACCATAACTGACGGAGCCGTATCTTTGAGTGCCCGCATTCCGACGGTTGGCCGTGATGATCTGCGCCTGCAGTACAGCTATGGCGCGCTCGGCCGGTACATGGGCCTGCTGACATACCCGGACGTGGATCTGGCAGCTCTCGCCCAAGGCGATGTCGAACCTCTCAAGACCTATGGTGCCACAGCGGCCTATCGCCACTTCTGGTCGCCTGCATGGCGTAGCACCCTGACGGTCTCGCACACGGAAATTGTTGATGATCTGGTTGCACCGCCTGCCGGAACGTTGAGTTACTTCGACTCGTCGACCTCGGTTCACGCCAACATACTATGGTCTGCCCACCGCAATCTGACGCTGGGGCTGGAGTACGCCTATTGGGATTTCGGTGAGATTGCCACCAGTAGCAGCATGCAGTATGAGCAGGTCATGGCCTCCGCGAAACTGAGCTTCTGATCGATAAACGTCTGACATAAATCAATTCTCAGGTGCTTTTATGCATCCTTGCCTTGGAGTGCTCCCCCCGCTCCGGGGCTTTTTTGTGGGCATAAAAAAAGCAGAGCCGGAGCTCTGCTTTTTGGCGCTATGGGTAGCAGGATCAGCTGAAAGCCTGAATCCCGGTCTGTCCGCGGCCCAGAATCAGGGCGTGGACATCGTGAGTACCTTCATAGGTATTCACCGCTTCCAGGTTCATCACGTGGCGGATGACATGGTATTCGTCGGCGATACCATTGCCGCCGTGCATGTCACGGGCTACCCGTGCGATGTCCAGGGCCTTGCCGCAGTTGTTGCGCTTGAGCATGGAGATGGCGTCCGTCGAGTAGTTGCCGGCGTCTATCATACGGCCCAGTTGCAAGGCGCCCTGAAGGCCCAGGGTGATCTCGGTCTGCATATCCGCCAGCTTCTTCTGGATCAGCTGGTTGGCCGCCAGAGGCTTGCCAAACTGCTTGCGCTCGAGCGTGTAATTGAGGGCCGCGTGCCAGCAGAACTCGGCAGCGCCCATGGAGCCCCAGCTGATGCCGAAACGGGCCTTGTTCAGGCAACTGAAAGGACCTTTCAGACCTTCTACGTCGAGCTTGTTCTCGTCCGGGACAAAGACTTCGTCCATAAAGATGGACCCGGTCTCGGAAGCCCGCAGGGAAAACTTACCCTCAATCTTCGGCGTGTCCAGGCCCTTGGCACCTTCGCGTTCAATCACGAAACCGGTGATTTTGCCCTCGAGCTTGGCCCAGACCACACAAACATCGGCAATGGGGGAGTTGGTGATCCAGGTTTTGGAGCCACTGACCAGATAGCCGCCGTCGACTTTCTTGGCGCGGGTTTCCATGTTGCCCGGGTCAGACCCATGGTTGGGCTCGGTCAGGCCAAAGCAGCCCACTTTTTCGCCGGATGCCAGTTGGGGCAGGATGCGTTTTTTCAGGGCTTCCTGGCCAAAGGCGTGAATCGGGTGAATAACCAATGACGACTGGACACTCAGGGCTGAACGATAGGCGCTATCAACCCGTTCCACTTCGCGGGCAATCAGGCCGTAGCACACGTGGTTCAGGCCGGGGCCGCCGTATTCTTCCGGCAGGGTAGCGCCGAGCATGCCCAGATCGCCCATGTCGGTAAAAATGGAACGGTCGAACTTCTCATGCCGGTTCGCTTCGGTAATGCCGGGCATCAGGCGCTGATCGCAGAACGAACGGATACTGTCACGTACCTGACGCTCGGTTTCATCCAGTTGCTTGTCGAACTGCAACAGGTCATCCCAGGGTGCGGAAGCCATGGTGTGTCTCCTCAGAAAATTAGTCGGTTGCTCTTTTAATCAGATACTCGCTCAATAACAGCGGCAATGCCTTGGCCAACGCCAATGCACATGCTGATCAATGCGTAACGTCCGCCACTGCGTTCAAGCTGGCGGGTGGCGGTCAATGCAATCCGTGCACCGGACGCCCCAAGGGGGTGGCCAACCGCAATGGCGCCACCGTTGGGGTTCAGCCTGGAATCGGTCGGGTCGATGCCCAGTTTGTGGGTGCAGCCAAGAACCTGGGCCGCAAAGGCTTCGTTGATCTCGATGACGTCCATATCGTTGATGCCGAGGCCCGCACGGGCGAGGGCCTTCTCGCTGGCGGGTACCGGGCCGTAGCCCATGACCTGTGGCGGAACACCCGCGATCGCTGCGGATACAATACGGGCACGGGGCTGAATACCGGCCTTTTCGCCGGCTTTGCGAGAGCCGATGATCAGGGCCGCGGCGCCATCGTTGATACCCGAGGCGTTGCCGGCAGTCACCACGCCTCCTTCGAACAGCGGGCGCAGGCCGGCCAGTGCCTCGTGGGTGGACTGAGGCCGCGGATGCTCATCGCTGTTCACGCTGACGGGTGGTTTTTTCCGGCCCTGAGGGACGTCAATGGGCATAATCTCTTCATTATAGAAGCCATCTTTCAGGGCAGCGTCGTATCGGGCCTGGCTCTGAGCGGCAAACTGATCCACGGTGTCCCGGCTGAGGTTGAGCTCCCTGGCAATGTTGTCGGCGGTTTCGGGCATGGTGTCGGCACCGAAGTCGGCCTCAATGCGAGGGTTGGGGAAGCGGGCCCCGATGGTGCTGTCAAAGGCACGAAAGTCGCGGCTGAACGGGCTTTCGCTCTTGGCCATCACAAACGGTGCCCGGCTCATGCTTTCAGCGCCGCCGGCGACAAACAGCTCGCCCTCATCGCAGCGAACCGCCCTGGCGGCGTCGATGATGGCTGCCAGGCCAGAGCCACACAGGCGGTTAACGGTCAGGCCACCGGTTTCAACAGGAAGGCCGGCCAACAGTCCGGCGTGGCGGGCCAGGTTTCGGGCGTCCTCGCCGGCCTGGTTGGTGCAACCGGCAATAACGTCTTCGTAGGCCTCAAGGGCAAAGGCGTTGCGCTCAACCAGCGCTTTGATAACGCTGGCCAGAAGGTTGTCAGGGCGAACCCTGGCCAGTGCGCCGGCGTGTCGACCGAAGGGTGTTCGTAGCCCATCGTAGATGAAAGCGCTCATGGCATCTCCCATTTGATCAGACATGGTTCCCATTGTGATCTTCCGTTTGTAAGGAGGGAAGGGGTGGGCTTGTCATGTCATTAGTGTTGATATAGTTTCGTATAGCGGAATTAAGTTTTGTATATTGATTGTTGAAGACTAATCCGGGTCTGTTTGAAATGCAACCGATACCACCAACCAAGGTCAGTAATCTGCTATGAGCCGTTTTCTGGTTCCTGCTGCGGTTTTTCTGGAGCTTTTGGCGCTTTGCCTTTCCAGCATAAAGGTCAGTGCCTTTGCGGGTGTGTTGTTTGTGCTTTATTTCACGCTGGCGCTGAGGCGGCTGCAATCGTATTCCCGTTACCTGTTCCTGATCTCGCTGGTTGTGATCGGTTATCTGGGGGTTATCCGGCAACTGACCGCCGAGGATCTGATGCGTGCCGCGTCCAACGCTGCCTTTTATGCGGCGTTCCTGGGAAGCCTGGGGATGATGCAATGCCTGGTTCGACGGCTTGAGGTGCTGCAGCGTATACACGATGTGCTGCTAGGTGGTCGCCCGGCGTTGCTGTACCCGAAATACGCGGTGGTGAGTTGCGGCATTGCGTCAGTGCTGAACTTCGGCGTGATGAACCTGCTTTGCGGCACGTTGTCGGATACCCTGCGGCAGCGGGGTATTACCGGGGCTTCGCGGGTGCGCTGGTTGCGCAGTGTGCTGATCAGTACATTGCGAGGATTTGCGCTGGTGCCGCTGGTTGCGCCAACCAGTGTTGCGGTCGCCATTATTACCCGTGAAGTACCCTCCCTGAGCTGGTCGGGCCTGCTGCCCTATGGCATTGGCAGTGCGGTATTGCTGGTTCTGGTGGGATGGGGGCTGGAGCATAAGCGTTTTCGTAGGGTCAGCGTTGAGCGCGAACCGCTGGAAGCCTGGCCGGCCGGAAGTGGGCGGCTAGTATTGCTGGTATTGGTTATCTTTACGTCGATGGGACTGCTGGTGCAGTTAACGGAACTGAAGGTGTCGGTGGCCGCCATGCTGACGGTGCCGGTGGCCACCCTTCTTTATATGTTCTGGCACGATCGCTCGCCAGCTATGGCGATACGGGAAGCCACTGACAATATGCTCGGTATGAGCAACGAGATGTCTATCTTCGCAGGTTCCGCCGGGTTAGGCGTGGCGTTGGTCTCGGTGATTCCGGCGGATGCCCTGGCAGGCATGGCCACTGGTGAACTGGGAGTATTTTTACTGGCAGTGTGTGGGTTACTAATGATGCCGATGCTCTCAGCCATCGGCATCATCCCGATTACTGTGCTGAGTGTTCAGGCGGGGTTGATGCCACAATTGGTCGCCGAGGGTGTGAACCCCCTGCCGATTGCGGTCGCCCTGGTGATTGGTTTCTCCCTGGCCATGATGCTGTCGCCGTTCGGCCCGGCTGTCATGTTGCTGTCACGATTCGGGCAGGTGTCACGCTGGCTGGTGGCGTTTGGCTGGAACGGCGCTTTTGTCCTGCTCTCCATTCCGCTGTTATTGCTGATGCTGTGGGGGATGTTTGTGATGGCGCCGGCCACGAGCTGATTGATGCATACAACGAGCGGCGCCAATGTTCAGTGGTTCAGTAGCCCCGGCTGGGGTCCACGATGCCGGAAATCGGCTGACCATTATAGTGTGCCTGGATCTTACCGGTGATCTGCTCCAGGGTGGCCTCCCTCAGGGTGCGCGCCGAGATATGTGGCGTAATGGTGATCTCCGGCCGCTGCCAGAAGGGGTGATCCGCGGGCAGGGGTTCCTGGCGAAACACATCCAGGGACGCCCGGGCGACATGGCCGTCTTCGATGGCTTTGATCAGGTCCTCTTCCACCAGGTGTTCTCCCCGGCCCACGTTGATCACCACGGCATTGGGCATGAGTTGGCTGAGGTGCTTATGATTGAGGATGTCCCGGGTTTCGTCGGTCAGTGGAAGAGTGTTCACCAGAACCCTGGTTGATTGCAGGAAATCGGTCAGGTTTTCGGTACCGGAAAAGGTCGAGACGCCGTCCAGGTCGTGCTTGCTGCGGGCCCAGCCGTTGACCCGGTAATCCAGGCCGGCGAGGGTACGTGCCACCCGCTTGCCAATATGGCCAAGGCCCATGACGCCTACTGGCCACTCACTGCGCTTGATCGGGCGATGAATTTTCCAGGTACCCTGGCGTTGCTGCTCGCGGTAGGTTTCCATGCCCCGGCTGGCTTCCAGTAGCTGGTGCAACACGTATTCCGCCATTTGCGCGGACATGCCGGCATCTTCCAGACGCACGATGGGCAGTTGAGGTGGCAGATTGGGCACGGCCAGCAACCCATCGATTCCCGCGCCCAGGTTAAACACGGCTTTAAGCCTTTTCTCGCGCTCAAACAGTTGTTCCGGTGGTTGCCAGACAATGGCGTAATCGGCATCCACCGCCGGGCCGTTGGCGTCCCATACGTGAACCTCGGCTTCCGGAAGCAGCTCCTTTATGGGAACGGTCCAGCGCTCCGGTTTGGGGTCTCCTGCTACAAATAGAACTTTCATGTGCTCTCCGGGGTTGTCATCGGCTTCTAATTCAGTTGCCAAGTTTCACATTGCAGAATAATATACCGCAAACTATCCGTAAACCCGGGGTCTTGTGTCGCGATATTGGAAGAGAATTGAAACATAAAGGAAGAGTGTTTCATATTTGGCACGACTTTTGATAATGGTTTCTGGTACTTGATATCTGCAGCGATTAAAATACCGCATCTTTTCTTACTATCCGAACATAGCCCCGGTAGTCCGGGCACAGCGGATCAGGCGCAGCTGTTGGAGGACGCCCGTTTATGACAAAAGCACAAGCCACCCCGCCGGAACTCCTGGCAGCATCCGGTGATGGTGAACCGGTAAAGCCTGAGAAAGATCGCAAGTTTGTAGAGGCACTTTCCCGTGGCCTGGATGTGCTTCGCGCCTTTAGCCAGGGCTCGGTGATTCTGGGCAATCAGGACATCGCGCGCCTGACCGGGCTGCCGAAACCCACCGTTTCGCGCATGACCTACACCCTGACCAAGCTGGGTTACCTCAGTTATAACGCCCAGTTGGAAAAGTACCAGCTCAGCTCCGGTGTATTGGCTCTTGGTTACGCCTACGTTTCCAACCTTAAAGTGCGCCAGCTGGCTAAGCCTTACATGGACGAGTTTGCCCGTCAGACCAACATGTCCGTGGGCCTGACGTGCCGCGATCGTCTGCACATGATCTATGTGGAAAATCGCCTGCCGCCGGAAGCATCGCTGCTGCGTATGGATATCGGTCTGAAGCTGCCCATGGCCACCACATCGGCCGGTCGAGCCTACTACTGTGCCATTTCGGATAAAGGCCGCAAGGTCATCACGGATGCCATGGAAGCCAAGTATGGTGACGCCTGGCCGGAGAAGCAGGAGGGCCTTGAGCGCTCGATGGAAGACTACAAGAAGTATGGCTTCTGCCTGTCGCTCGGCGAGTGGGATCGCAACATCAACTCTGCGGGTGTGCCCATTCACCTGCAGGATGGCACCATTATGGCGCTGACTTGTGCGGCGCCTTCCTATCTGATTTCCGGGGAAAAGCTGCGGGAATCCATTGCTCACCAACTGGCGATGCTGGCCAGCGATATTGAATCGCTCGGTGTTTGATTTTGCGGGCTAACTGATAAAGCGTGGGCCCGGACGGGGATCTCTCTCCGAAACCGTGCGGAGCCATGGATGGCGGAGCCGAGCGTACAGGGATGTATTTACAGCGTGTTTCGGAGAGAGATCCCCGTCCGGGCCTTCCCCGAGCCGATTTTCTCGAAAAACCCCAGAATTCGTTCTGGGGTTTTTTTATGCCTGCATTTTAGTTCATGGTTGAAACCTGCCGAAAACTTGTATTAAATCGTGACTATGTTTCGCTTGTTAAAACTACATTCCATATATGGCGAGGAGATATTATGTCTGAGGTCGTGACTTATAACCGGGAAGGCTCCATCGGCGTGATCACCGTGAATTATCCGCCGGTGAACGCCCTCAGCCATGCGGTTCGTTCCGGCCTGGTGGCTGCACTGGAGCAGGGCCAGAAAGACGCCGACGCCAAGGTACTGTTGCTGGTGTGCGAAGGCCGCACTTTTATTGCCGGGGCCGACATTAGCGAGTTCGGCAAGCCCATGCAGGATCCGGGGCTGCCGTCCGTTGTTGACCAATATGAGAACTGCGACAAGCCAATTGTTGCGGCAATTCATGGCACTGCGCTGGGCGGTGGCCTGGAAACCGCTTTGGGTTGCCATTACCGGGTGGCCTTGAGCAGCGCCAAGGTGGGATTGCCGGAAGTAAAGCTGGGCTTGTTGCCCGGAGCCGGGGGCACTCAGCGCCTGCCACGTTTGACGGGTGCGCAGAAAGCCCTGGAAATGATCACTTCCGGTGAGTTTGTTGGCGCTAAAGACGCTCTGGCCCTGGGCATTGTTGATGCGGTTGAAGATGGCAATGACATCAAGGCCGTTGGCCTGGCCTACGCACAGAACATTGCCGATGAAGGAAAGCCAGTTCGTCGCGTACGGGATCTGACCGATAAGCTTGAGGCCGACAAGGGTAGCGAGGTGTTTGAACAGTTCCGCGCTGGCCTGCAGAAGAAAGCTCGGGGCCAGTTTTCCCCGTTCAAGTGCGTGGATGCGGTGGAAGCCGCCTTCAGCCTGCCCTTTGAAGACGGTATGAAGCGTGAGCGTGAACTGTTTATGGAGTGCATGGAGTCCCCACAGCGTGCGGGCCTGATTCATGCCTTCTTTGCCGAGCGGGAAGTCTCCAAAGTGAAAGGTCTTCCCAAGGAAACACCTGTTCGTGACATCCATAAAGTGGGTGTTATAGGTGCAGGCACCATGGGTGGCGGCATTGCCATGAACTTCGCCAACGCCGGGATACCCGTGACCATCGCCGAGGTCAAGCAGGAGGCGCTGGACAAGGGTCTGGCAGTGATTCGCCGAAACTACGAGAACACCGCGAAGAAAGGCCGTATCACCCAGGCCCAGGTTGAGGAGCGCATGAGCCTGATCAGCGGCACCCTGACCTATGACGATTTCAGCGATGTGGATCTGGTGATCGAGGCGGTGTTTGAAAGCATGGAACTGAAGAGAAAGATTTTCGGTCAGTTGGACGACGCCTGCAAACCGGGTGCGATTCTGGCGTCCAACACCTCCACCCTCAGTATTGATGACATTGCGGCGGCAACGAAACGTCCGCAGGACGTGATTGGCCTGCACTTCTTCAGCCCCGCCAACGTGATGAAGCTGCTGGAAATTGTGCGCGGCGAAAAAACCTCTGATGAGGTCAAGGCCACCGCCATGGCGTTGGCGAAGAAGATTCGCAAGGTCGGGGTCATGGTGGGCAACTGCTATGGCTTCGTTGGCAATCGCATGCTGCACAAGCGAGGCGCAGAGGCCATGGCGCTGGTCAACGAAGGTGCGAGCCCGCAACAGGTGGACAAGGTACTGACCGACCTGGGCTTCCCCATGGGGCAGTTTGCGATGTCGGACCTGGCCGGTATCGATATTGGCTACAGCATCCGTCAGGAGCGTCGCAAGGCAGGTGAGGACGTGCCGGCGAGCTGGATGGATAAGCTGGCGGAGCAGGGGCGCCTTGGCCAGAAGACCCAGGCGGGCGTGTACAGGTACGAAGAGGGTAATCGCAAGCCGATTCCCGATCCGGAAGTGGACCGGGTTATTGCCGAGTTCCGTCAGGAGCAGGGTATCAAGTCCCGCGAGATCACCGACCAGGAGATTCTGGAGCGGTGCATGTACGTGATGGTCAATGAGGGTGCCAAGATTCTGGAGGAGGGCATTGCGGACCGGTCCCTGGATATCGACATTACCTGGATCTACGGCTATGGCTTCCCGGCCTATCGGGGTGGGCCGATGTTCTGGGCGGATCAGATTGGTCTGGACAACATACTTGGCACCGTTGAACAGTTCTACGATGACCTGGGGGGCGAGCAGTGGAAGCCAGCAGCCCTGTTGCAAAAACTGGTCAGTGAAGGGCGCAAGTTTTCGGACCTTTAAAAGCCTGGCCTGCTGGTGTGGTGGCTGGTCCCGAGGCGGGGTGCCTTTTCTTCTGGGAAAAATAACTCGCTGCGCTCAGACATCTTTTTCCCGGCAGAAAAGGCACCCCACCCCGTGACCGACCATACTGCCGAGGTTTGAGCCACCTACACGTTTACGAAGGAGTTTGTTATGTCTGATGCCGTTATTGTTTCCACTGCCCGTACCGGTCTTGGTAAATCCTACCGTGGCGCACTGAACAACACCCACAGCGTGGATCTGGCCGGCCATGTGATCCAGCAGGCTGTGCAGCGTGCGGGTATCGACCCGAATATTGTTGAAGATGTCATCCTCGGCGCTACGTTCCATGAAGGCGCCCAGGGCAAGAACATCGCTCGGCTGGCGGCGATTCGTGCCGGTCTGCCGGTAACCACCGCTGGCCTTTCGATCAACCGTTTTTGTAGTTCCGGCCTTCAGTCCATCGCCATTGCCGCCCAGCGGGTGGTGTCGGAGAAGGTACCGGCCATGGTGGCGGGTGGCGTCGAATCCATTTCCATGGTGCAGAACGAGAAGCTCAACAGCTTCCACGCTACCAACGATTGGCTGATGAAGAACAAGCCCGAGTTGTATCTGGCGATGATTGAGACCGCCGACATTGTCGCGCAGCGCTATGGCGTTAGCCGTGAGGCTCAGGACGAGTACGCGTTGATCTCCCAGCAGCGCACCGCCGCAGCTCAGGAAGCGGGTCGGTTTGACGATGAAATCGTGCCCTTTGACGCCACTATGATGGTGAAGGACAAGGAAACGGGGGATGTCAGTTATAAGGACGTCACCCTGACCCGTGACGAGTGCAACCGCCCCAACACCACTCTGGAAGGCCTCCAGGGCCTGAATCCGGTGCGCGGAGACAATCAGTTCGTCACCGCCGGTAACGCGTCCCAGCTGTCTGACGGTGCGTCCGTGTGTACGGTGATGAACAGCGCCTATGCCGAGAAAAACAACATCGAGCCCATGGGTATTTTCCGCGGCTTCGCGGTGGCGGGCTGTGAGCCGGATGAGATGGGTATTGGCCCTGTTTTCGCGATTCCACGCCTGTTGGAGCGGAATGGCCTGAAGATGGACGATATCGACCTGTGGGAATTGAACGAAGCCTTCGCGTCGCAGGTAGTTTACTGCCGTGATCGCCTGGGCATTCCCATGGAAAAGCTGAACGTCAACGGCGGCTCTATCTCCATTGGCCATCCCTACGGTGTCACGGGCTCTCGTTTGGCCGGTCATGCCCTGATCGAAGGTAAGCGCCGTGGTGCCAAGTATGTGGTCGTAACTATGTGCATTGGCGGTGGCCAGGGCGCGGCTGGTCTTTTCGAGGTGGTGTAAACAGAATGGACAGAAAAGCCAAAGCCGTCGTCTGCCGCGAATGGGGCCAACCCGTTCAGGTGGAAACCATTACCGTGGAAGGTCCGAGGCGGGACGAAATCACCATCAGGATCGGAGCCTGTGGCGTTTGCCATAGTGACCAGTCCGCCACCACCGGCAAAATTCCCTACCCCGCGCCCCTGGTGCTCGGTCACGAAGCCGCCGGTGTTGTTATTGAAGTGGGCGAGGGTGTCACCGCCTTCAAGGAAGGCGACCACGTGGTCAGTTCCTTTATTTCCATGTGCGGCAAATGCCGTCAGTGTGTTCGTGGCCGCCCGGTGCTCTGTGAAAACGCCCGTAAAGCCATGTTTACCCTGCCCGATGGCACTGTTCGCACCAAAGGCGCGGATGGTGAGGATCTCAACGTGTTCGGCGCCTGCGGCGTGATGGCGGAATATGCCACCATGCACGTGGACAACTGCGTCAAAGTGGATGAATCCGTGCCCATGCAGAACGCCGCTCTGGTGGGCTGCGCGGTGATGACCGGCGTTGGTGCCGTGTTCAACACCGCCAACGTTGAACCGGGGTCCCGCACGGCGGTATTCGGTATAGGCGGCGTGGGGCTGAACGCCATTCAGGGCTGCGTCACCGCCGGCGCGGAAATGATCGTGGCAGTGGACAACAACGAGAAAAAGCTGGAAATGGCCCGTGAGTTCGGTGCCACGCACACCGTCAATATCAGCGAGGTGGAGGACGGCGCCAAAGCCGTGAAAAAACTCACGGGCGGCGTGGACTACGCCTTCGAATGCGTGGGCGCCGGCGCAGTGGTTGAACAGGCCTACAAATGCCTGGGTCGGGGTGGTACCGCCGTGGTGGTGGGCGTTTCAGACCCAAAGGATAGAACTTCTATCACCACATTGACGCTTCCAGCCGACGAGAAAACCCTCAAGGGCAGCTGGCTGGGCTCCGCCCGTCCACAATACGATTTCCCACGTATCCTGGGGCTCTACAAAGCGGGCAAACTCAAACTCGACGAACTTGTCACCCGCACTTACCACATTGATGACGCACCCCAGGCCTTCGATGATATGTTGGCTGGCAAGAACGCCCGTGGCGTGATCGTGTTCGACTGATTCAGGAGCAGAACCATGAATGATCTCAGCAAAAACTACATCAACGGCCAATGGCAGAACTGGAATGGTGAGACCATTGATGTTCACGAAGCGGCCACTGGCGACGTGATTGCCAAGGTTCCCGCCTCCGGTCGCGAGGAAATGGAAAAGGCCATCGCCGCCGCCAGCACTGCTTTCGAAAGCTGGTCGGAAAGCACACTGGAAAAGCGATTGCATGTGTTGGAGCAATTGCATGCCGGCCTGAAAGAACGGGCGGGTGAGATAGCCGAAACCGTATGCCGGGAAGTGGGTATGCCCATCAAACTGGCCACCGGCATTCAGGCGGGGCTGCCGGCCACCATCACCAAAAGCTACCTGAAAATGCTGCCCGAATTCACCTTTGCCGAACAGGTCGGCAACTCCGAGGTGCAGTACACGCCGGTGGGCGTGGTGGGATGCATCACCCCCTGGAACTACCCTCTGCACCAGGTCATCCTCAAGGTGGTTCCGGCCATTGCCGCCGGTTGCACGGTGGTGCTCAAGCCGTCTGAAATCGCACCCCAGAGTGCTTATATCCTGGCGGATATTCTGGACCAGACAGACCTGCCCGAGGGTGTTTTCAACCTGGTCTGCGGCGAAGGCCACACCGTGGGCGACACCCTGATCAAACATCCGGACGTCAACATGGTGTCGTTCACCGGTTCCACCCGCACCGGCAGCCTGGTTGCCCACGCTGCTGCCGATGACTTCAAGCGCTTTGCCCTGGAGATGGGCGGAAAGTCTGCCTCGGTTATCCTGTCGGATGCTGACCTGGCGAAAGCGGTCAAGGGAACCGTCAACAACTGCCTGCTGAACTCAGGCCAGACCTGTACGGCGCTGACCCGCATGCTGGTGCCGGCCCAGAAGCATGACGAAGCCTGCGAACTGGCCGCTAATGCGGTGGCGAAAATGACGCCGGGCAATCCGCTGGAAGAAACCACACGCCTGGGCCCGCTGGCTTCGGCCCAGCAGCGGGACAAAGTCATCGACTTTATCAACATCGGTATCAAAGAAGGCGCCACCCTGATTGCCGGCGGCCCGGAAGCACCGGAAGGCTGCGACAAGGGCTACTTCGTGAAGGCCACGGTGTTCGGTAACGTCAAACCCGACAGCCGCATTGCCCAGGAGGAAATCTTCGGCCCGGTGTTGTGCGTGATCCCTTATGAGGACGAAGCCGAGGCCATCGAGATCGCCAATGGCACGGCCTATGGCCTGTCCGGCGCTGTCTGGTCGGCCGATGACGCCCACGCGAAAAAAGTGGCAGGCAAACTGCGCACCGGTCAGGTGTTTGTCAACGGCGGGGACTTCAACCCGTTGGCGCCGTTTGGCGGCTTCGGCCACTCCGGTATCGGCCGCGAATTCGGCAAATGGGGGCTTGAAGAGTTTCTGGAAGTGCGGTCGTTACAGCTCTAATGGCAATTGGACCGAAGTCAGGTCGGTCACGGGGTGGGGGTACCTTTTCTGCCGGGAAAAAGATGTCTGAGCGAAGCGAGTTATTTTTCCCAGAAGAAAAGGTACCCCCGCCTCGGGGCCAGCCACCATTCGTCAGGCCGTTCCGCCAAGCATTACACGAACAGCGGTACAGGCGTCCTCCAGCTCCTCTTCACGGGGTTCGCGGCCGTTGATGATGTCGCTGTACAGGCAGGATTCGGCCAGGCGCACCATGAAGTAGGACAGGCTGTTCACGTTCAGGGGTGGATTAATATGTCCGCCCGCAATCTGATCCCGAAGGGTGCGGGTGTTGGCCTCAACAGTACGGCTGTGAAGCGTGGACTGGGATGACGTCAGGATTTTGAGCGCGTACTCCGGGTCTTCGCGGATAAACCGCCGCAAAGGTTCAGAGTGCAACAGGGTGGAGTTAATGTGACGGTATACCCCGACGACAAAGTCGACGCCGTTCCCCGGTGTTGCGTTCAGCGCTTCCAGCCTCAGGGGTTCGTAGAGTGACCAGAGTACTTCCCCCAGCAGTAAATCCTTGTTGCCAACCCAGCGAAACAGGGTGGCCCTGCCAATATTCAATTCTGCAGACAGCGATGCCAGATGAATTCGTTCACCTTTCAACCACATCCTCCGTGCACGCCGGAAGGCATCTGCTGGTGTCGCCCTTGTTGTTGTTTTTTCTGTCACTGCAACCTCGTATCGGTACTCGATTTCATTCTAACGACAAAACAGGAAGCCCGCTATGAAGACCAGAATCACCGAATTGTTTGGTATACGTCACCCGATTATCCAGGGTGGCATGCATCACGTGGGTTATGCAGAGCTGGCAGCAGCCGTCTCCAACGCCGGTGGCCTTGGTATAATCACCGGGCTGACCCAGCCTACCCCGGAAGACCTGTCTCGGGAAATTGCACGTTGTGCTGAGATGACCGACCAGCCTTTCGGAGTAAACCTGACCTTCCTGCCATCCTTCAAGGCGCCCCCCTATCCGGACTATATCCAGGCCATTGTCGACGGTGGCGTCAAGGTGGTGGAAACCGCCGGGCGCAGTCCCGAGCAATACATGCCGCAGCTCAAGGCCGCGGGTATCAAGGTTATCCATAAATGCACCTCGGTGCGCCATGCCCTGAAGGCCGAAAAAATTGGTTGCGATGCGGTCAGTGTGGACGGCTTCGAATGTGGCGGCCACCCGGGCGAGGATGACATTCCCAACTTTATCCTGCTGCCCCGCGCTGCGGAAGAACTCACCATTCCATTTGTTGCGTCAGGTGGTATGGCGGATGGTCGCAGCCTGGTAGCCGCGATGGCACTGGGTGCAGAGGGCATGAACATGGGTACCCGTTTTCTGGCCACCACAGACGCCCCCATCCACAATAACGTCAAGCAGGCCATTGTCGAAGCGGACGAACTCCAGACCCGCCTCATTATGCGGAACCTCCGTAACACCGAGCGGGTAATGAACAACGCTGCCGTGGAAGAAATCATCCGCATCGAGCACGCGAAAGCCGGCACCGAAACCATTGATGACATTCGCCATCTGGTCACCGGTGTGAAAGGCAGATTGGTGCTTCAGGAAGGCAAGATGGATGAGGCCGCCTGGAGCTGTGGCATGGTGGCGGGGCTGATTCACGACATTCCCAGTTGCGAGGAACTGATTGGCCGCATTATGGATGAAGCAGACAATATTATCCGTCAACGCCTGCTGGGCAGCCTGGAGGCCTGATATCGGCGTGATACATTTGTGAAGTTTTGGCTCTACACTGGTATCAACTAACGGTAATTTGCGAGCTTCCAGAGCCAGTAACTTATGACACGAAACGTACTGATTGTTGAGGATAACCCGGGTATCGGGGAGCTGGTGCGAATGCACGTGGCGGACCTTGGCATGAATGCCGTTCTCTGTGACCGGGGCGATACCGGGCTGGAGCGTTTTCGCGAAGGGGACATCGACCTGGTTGTGCTTGATCTGATGTTGCCTGGAATGGACGGTCTCTCGGTGTGTCGGGAGATTCGCTCCGGCCCCGGGTATGTGCCGGTGCTGATGCTGACAGCGAAAAGCACGGAGCTGGATCGTGTACTGGGCTTGGAGATGGGGGCGGACGATTACCTCACCAAACCCTTCAGCGTGGCCGAGCTGTCGGCACGGGTGAAAGCCCTGTTCCGGCGGGTGGACGCCATGTCGAGTTCGTCAGGCGAAACGTCCGGGCCCGAAGAGTTGGGTGAGTTGGACACCGAAGGCTTGCGTATCGATCCGGCCCGGCGCCGAGTGTTCGTATGGGAACAGGAGGTGGAACTGACGGCCCGCGAGTTCGACCTGCTCTGGCACTTTGCCAGCCACCCGGGACGTGTGTTCAGCCGGGTTCAGCTGCTGGACAAGGTCTGGGGCTATAACCACGAAGGGTACGAGCATACCGTCAATACCCACATTAACCGTCTGCGCGGCAAGATTGAGCAAGACCCGGCGCGACCGGAGTTTATCGAAACCGTCTGGGGGGTGGGCTATCGCTTCCGGGACTGAACCATGCTGAAGACACTCTACACCCGGCTGACGTTAGGTCTTTTCCTGCTCCTGCTGGCCGTTGGTCTGCTGTACACCTTTTTCAGCTTGTATTCCCTGCGGGAGTACAACGCGTCTGTTAATCAGGAGCTGCACCGGGATCTGGCGAAAGACCTGGTGGCAGACAGGAATCTGGTCAGTGAAGGGGAACTCGACCGCGGCGCCCTGAAAGAACTCTTTGCGCTGTACATGACCATCAATCCCAGCATTGAAATCTACCTGCTGGATTTGGACGGCACCATCCTCTCTTACTCCGCTGATCCGGCGAAGATCAAACGCAAGCAGGTCTCGCTCGAACCCATCCGCCGCCTGATGAACGATATGGACAGCTACCCGGTACTGGGCGACGACCCCCGCAGCCATGACCGGCAGAAAGTCTTTTCCGTAACACCGGTGCCGTCGGCTGAAAACCCTGAAGGGTATCTCTATGTGGTGCTGCGCGGCGAGGAATACGATGCTGCCGAAACCATGGCCCGGGGTGGCCAGTTGGTGGAGCTGAGCGCCTGGGCTCTGATTATCAGTCTGGCGGTGGTGATGATTGCGGGGCTGGCGGTCTTCCGGCTGCTGACACGCCGGCTGACCTTGCTGACCCGGCTGGTGGAAGATTTCGAGCACAGTGACATGAGTCGACAGGCCCTACAGAGCACCTGGCGGGACCGACGGCCAGTGGTGCGCGACGAAATTGACTACCTGGGTGCCACCTTTGATGACATGGCCAGCCGCATTGCATCCCAGATCGAACTGCTGACGGAAAAAGACGCCCAGCGCCGGCAACTGGTGGCCCAGGTGTCCCATGACCTGCGTACGCCGCTGGCCTCCATGCAGGGCTACATTGAAAGCCTCAAGCTCAGGCGCGATCGGCTGACAGCGGAAGAGCAGGACCGCTTTCTCGACATTGCCCTCAAGGAGGGCCGACGCCTGAGCCGCCTGGTGGACGAGCTGTTTGAGCTTGCTGCCCTCGAGGCCCGGGAAAAGCAGCCCGTGCCGGAACCCTTTCCGCTGGCGGAATTGGTGCACGATGTGGTCCAGAAGCATGGACAAGAGGCCGGCGCCCGGCAGTTGGAACTTGTGGTGGATGGCGATCCGGACCTCCCCCTGGCGTACGCGGACCTGGCCATGACCGAGCGGGTACTGGACAACCTGATCGGCAATGCCATTGCCTACAGTCCCTCAGAGAGCCGCATTGAAGTGGTGTTCGGGCAGGCGGATGGGCTGCCGCAGGTCTGTGTGCACGACAGCGGCCCCGGTATTCCGGAGCAGGACCTGCCCCACATTTTCGATCCTTTCTACCGTGGCGAATCGTCCGGCGGTTCCGGCCACGCCGGCCTGGGGTTGGCTATCGCCCGCAGGATCATGAGTCTTCAGGGCGGTGATATCTGCGTTGAGAACCTGAGCTCCGGCGGGGCATCCTTCTGCATACGCTTACCGGTAGGGCCACCCGAATAGGCTGCCTGCATCCATAATGATCTCTCCGGCGTTATACAAACGTAATAAACTGGAGAAAGTGATGTGATGAATTCCGTGCAAACTGGTCACAGCATTCAAAAGGCAAGAGGTTAAGGTTATGAAACGGTATCTGTTACTGACGTCTATCGCGGCCGCGATCGCATTGACCGGTTTCCAGGTTGGCGCCTCCAAAGGGACGGAATCACAATACGCCCCGGATGACCCAGGCCTGGCGGTTGCTACGTTCGCTGGTGGCTGTTTCTGGTGCGTGGAAGCGGCGTATGAAGAGAAAGTACCCGGCGTTGTTGAGGCGGTGTCTGGTTATAGTGGCGGCGACGAGAAGAACCCGAACTATAAACAGGTAGCTGGTGGCCGCACAGGCCATACCGAGGCGGTCCAGGTGTACTACGACCCTGACACGATCACCTACGAAGGCCTGCTCCAGGCTCTGTGGCGTACGGCCAACCCGACCGACGTGAAAGGCCAGTATGTGGACCGGGGCAAACAGTACCGGCCGGCGATTTTCTATCACAACGACGCCCAGAAGCGTGCCGCCGAGGCCTCGATAAAGGCTTTGGAAGAATCCGGCCGTTACGATCATCCGGTCAAGATTGAAGTGGTGCCTTTCGAAGCGTTCTACGACGCCGAGGAATACCATCAGGATTACTACAAGAAAAACCCGGTTCGGTACCAGGTCTACACCTTCAACTCCGGGCGCTACCAGTTTATCGAAAAGGTCTGGGGCGAGGATGAGAAAGTGGACTATGCCCAGTACCGCCCCGAGAACAATGGCGGTTCCGCGCAGGCCACTGTCAACAAAGCGTCTGGTGGCAAATCCGACATGAACCTCAGCCGGGTTGAGGCATTCAACCCGGACACGTTCACCAAGCCGGACGACAAAACGCTCAAGGCACGGTTGACTGAGACGCAGTACAAAATCACCCAGGAGGACGGCACTGAGCCCGCTTATCAGAACGAGTATTATGATGAGAAACGGGCGGGTATCTATGTCGACGTTGTTTCCGGTGAGCCCCTGTTCTCCTCCCGCGACAAGTACAAGTCCAACACTGGCTGGCCCAGCTTTACCAAGCCGATCAGCCCGGACATGGTGGTGGAGAAAGAGGACAACAGCTTCTTCATGACCCGCACGGAGATCCGTAGCCGCTATGCGGATTCCCACCTCGGGCATGTGTTCAACGACGGCCCGGCGCCAACGGGGTTGCGTTACTGCATGAACTCGGCCGCGCTCCGGTTCATCCCGTTGGAGAACATGGAGAAGGAAGGGTATGGCGCGCTGATCAGTGAAGTGAAAGAAGCCAGCCGTACCGCTTCCAACTAAGCCAACCCGTTACAGCCAGAGATCCCCGATGGGGGTCTCTGGCGAAAAGTGATGCTGGACCTGCGCCATCAGCAACTCGGCGCTGGCCAGCGCATCCACCAGGGCATTGTGCGGTGGGTAGTGTGGCAGCCCATACCGCCGCCGGCTGTCTGCCAGCCGAATCGAGATCGGCTGCTGACCCTTCAACTTCTGCCACCAGGAGCGTTTCCGGTTCGGATGCAGGTAAGCCTCAATGGCCATGGTATCCATCACCGGAAAGCGTATGTCCTCCCCGATTCGCCACTTCAGCGCCATGTTCAGGAACGGACGTTCGATATTGCGGTAGTGCACCACCGGTACGCGCCCGGCCAGGCTTCCCAGGAATTCGTCCAGTACGTCGGCCAGATCAGGGGCCTTGTCGATATCGGCGTGGGTTATGCCATGTATCGTGATAGAGGTCTGGTGTAACGGCAGTTGCGGTTTCACCAGCCAGTGCCGTGAACCACCCAGTTGCACACGGTCCAGGGTAAAGGGCACCACACCGATACTGACGATGGAGTGCCTGTCAGGGTCCAGGCCGGTGGTTTCGAAATCCACGGCTACAAACGGGACGTCGCTCAGAGGCGTTTCCGGCGCCACACAACCTGCCTCGTAGAACGTCTTCAGTCGCGGGTCTTTCGTTTGTGTTGCCAGTTCCCGGTACTGTTCGGGCCAGGACAAAGTGTCGATCTGTGCTGCCTTACCATCAGACATTCCGGGTAGCCTGGGGGTTGTAGCGGAATTTGAGGAACTTTTGTGCCTGGCCGACCACCTGAAAAGCGTCTTTCAGGTGACTGCGTTCGAATGGCGAAAGGTCTTCCGGCCGCACATTGTTGTCTGGCTCTCTTCCTGCTTCGATGGAGAGGGCCTGATGTCGAATACGTACTATGGCAATAAACTCGAAGGCATCCCGAAGGTTATCAACGCCATCTTCCGGGATCAGTTTGGTTTGCCCAATGGCCTTGAGCCGGTTGAAGGTATTCTGTGCCCGTGAGCCACAGGCCAGGGCATGCACCCGGATCAGATCCGACACCGGTGCCGTGCCGCGGCGCTTCAGGTTGAAGGTCTTGGCCTGCTTGCCGCTTTCCTCCATCACAAAGGTACGAAAAAAGCCCAGCGGTGGCGTGCGGTTGAGGGCGTTGCGGGCCAGCATGGCCAGGAAGCGCTGGCTATTGCTCGCTTTATCCGCAATGAAGGTTTTCAATTCTTCGGTGTATTCGGTGCGGCCATGGATGCCGTCCAGGTCGAAGAAAATATTGCTGTTGAGCAGCGCCTCCGCCTTGGGATTTTCGATCCAGTCGGCGAAGTATTCCTTCCACACCCGCAGCGGTTGTCGCCACTTCTGGTTGGTGGCCATGATATCGCCGGTGCAGTAACTGTAGCCGCACTCTGCCAGGCCATCACTGACGAACTTCGCCAGGGCGAGGAAATACTCGTCGTGCTGGGCCGGATCGAAGCTGTCGTCCAGCACCATGGCGTTGTCCTGGTCGGTGACAACGAGTTGCTCGTCCCGGGCCATGGAGCCGAGTGCCATAAAACAATAAGGCACGGGTGGTGGCCCCAGCTTCTCCTCTCCCAGCTCAAGCAGTCGTTGGCTGAAGGTGCGCCCGATGCCAGCCATGGCACTGCCGATCATATGGGAGTTCGCATCTTCACGGACCATGCGCACAAAGGTGTTGGGCACGTCCTTGCTCAGGCGCTTCAGGCCCTTCACATCCTGCTGATGATAGATGTTACTGACCAGATACAGGCTGCTCTGGGATTCGTGTTTGACGATGTCCGACAGTGCAATCACACCCCGCACCTTGTCACCCTCCATTACCGGCAGGTGGTGCACGTTGTTGTGCAGCATGGTCAGCATGGCCTCGAAAATGAAGGCGTCGGAACGGGTGGTGATCAGCTCTTCCGTCATGATGTCGCTGATGGGTGTTTCCGACGGCAGTGCCTCGCAGAGGGCGCGGGTGCGCAGGTCACGGTCGGTAATGATGCCTGAAAGCCGGGGCTGTTTGCCGCTCTCGTCCATCAGCAAGAGGGCCGACACTCCCCGGTCCGTCATGATTCGGGCGGCCTCCTGAAGGCGCACGGTGTTGGGCGCCATCACCGGCTCGCGGGAAATCAGCCGGGTCACCCGTGCTGTCATCGGTTGATTCGATTTCTCCCGCCGTGAAAGTGCCGACCGCAGACGTGAATGGTCTTCAATTTCGACAAAATCGGTGAAGTTCTCGTCGTTTTCCCACAAATATTGAAATATTTCGTCGGGAATCAGGTAGATCAGGGAGTCTTCAATAGCCTTGGCCGGAAACCGCACGGTTTTGTTCATCAGCAGACCAAACTGACCGAAAATCTCACCTTCGGTAATGCGGTTGTATAGCTCGCCAGAGCGGCGATAAATCTCGACGGCGCCGCTGCGCACATAGTGCAGGTAGGTGTTTCGTTCACCCAGCGTGAGAATGTCTGTGCCAGCGCGGAAATAGGCGACTTCGATGCTGGAGACGATACGGTCCAGGACATTCTCCGGCATTTCATCAAACGGGGCGTGCTGGGCCAGGTGGTTGCGTATCTCGATCAGCTCTGCCTGCATTGTTCGCTTCCTTTTCGCACCGGTTACGCCTCTGGAATTTATCACGCAATATAGCAGTGGCGCTGTTTTACGGCCATGATGTTGGGCAAGATAGCGTTGGTTTACACACGAGAGGATGGGTTTTGTCTGCTATTCATACACTGGTCCTTGGGGGCATTCGATCCGGCAAAACCGCGTTGGCGGAGCGTATTGCCTGTGACGCCGGTTCACCGGTGGTCTATGTTGCAACGGCGACCGCCGACGATGAAGAAATGACCCGGCGGGTGGCCCGCCACCGGCAGAATCGGCCGCCGGAATGGGGGTTGGCAGAAGAGCCCTTGAAGCTGGCCTCCCTGCTGGATGGTTACGCCAGGGAACCACAACCACCCTTGTTGCTGGTGGATTGCATGAGCCTGTGGGTGAGCAACCTGCTGTTTGCCGGCGATGAAGTGTTTGCCCGTGAGCGTGCCGCCTTCCTGCGGGCATTGGAGAACTACCCGGGCCCAATCGTGATTGTCAGTAATGAAGTGGGCCTGGGTACCATCGGCATGGACCCGCTCACCCGCCGTTTCTGCGATGAACTGGGGTGGCTCAACCAGGATCTTGCCGCCCGTTGTGAGCGGGTGCTGATGAGCGTGGCGGGGCTGTCGCAAACGTTGAAAGGCTGATTATGCGCCGTGCGTTTGCAGGCAACTGAGCAGGCCATGCTCCGAGATGTCCACGCGGATACGGCTGCGGCAGGCGTAGGGTACCGTTAACGCTGAAAAAGAGCGTTCAGTGGGGATACCCATCACCTCCGCCAGGAGCATGCGAATCACGCCGCCATGGCATACCACGAGTACCCGCTTGCCTGCCGCCTGGGTTTGCCAATCCTGCCAGGCGCTGCTGACCCTTTGCCGGAACTCGGTGATAGCCTCACCACCGGGCGGAGGATAACGAACCGGGTCGCTCCAGAAGCGGGTCAGCGCCTCGGGCGTATCCGCCATGATGTTTTCGGAGGTTCTGCCCTCCCAGTCACCGAACGCAATCTCCCTCAGCCGTGGCTCCTGGTGCAACGGAATCTGACGTTGCTCCGCCAACTGTTCTGCGAAGAGGCGGCAGCGCCGCAGTGGGGAGGTGATGATCACATCCCACTGGTCATCGTCCCTGATAGCCGCGTTCATTTGCTGCCAGCCGGTGTCGCTCAGTGGATCATCCTTGCTGCCCCGGAACATGGGCCCGCCGGCAGGTTCGCCATGACGGATCAGGTCGAAAAACGCAGTGGTGTTCTGGTTATTGGTCATCCCCGCTTCAGTCCTCGTTCTTGTCGGTCACGCCGGCGTCAGCGAAGCTGGCCATCTGGTTGTGCAGGGCACAGGCACTGCGAAGCAGCGGAACCGCCACCGCAGCGCCGCTGCCTTCACCCAGGCGCATACCCAGGTCCAGCAACGGCCTGGCATTCATGGCGTCGAGCACGGCCTGATGCCCCGGCTCCGCCGAACGATGGGCAAACACAAGCCAGTGCCGGAGTTGTGGTTGTTGGCGAACCGCCACCAGGGCGGCAACGGAAACAATAAACCCATCCACCAGTACGGGAATGCCGCGCGCCGCGCTACCCAGAATGGCGCCTGCCAGCGCAGCAATCTCGAACCCGCCGAGGGAGGCCAGCACCGCTAGAGGATCACGGTTGTTGCCATGCCTGGCCAGCGCCCGGGCGATGACCTCACACTTTCGAGACACGCCGGCTGCGTCCAGCCCCGTGCCCGGCCCAGCCAGGTTTTCCGGGCTTTGTTCCAGCAACGCGCAGGCCACGGCGGTGGCACTGGTGGTATTGCCGATGCCCATATCGCCGCCCACAAACAGTCGACACCCGTCATCCGCGGCGCGGGCGGCGGCCCTGTCACCACTGGCCAGCGCCTGTTCAAACTGGCCCGGCGTCATCGCGTCGGTTGTGGTCAGATTGGCGGTGCCCGCTGCGATCTGCTCATCACGTACATCGGTCAACGGCGGAACGTCGCCGACGGTTCCGAGATTTACCACTTCCAGCGAGGCTCCCAGTTCCCGAGCCAACACGCTGATAGCCGCACCCCCGCTGGCAAAGTTCGCAATCATCTGGGCGGTGACTTCCTGGGGGTACGCGGATACGCCCTCCGCACAGACGCCGTGATCCGCCGCGAAAACAGCGATGCGGACAGGGTCGACCTGCGGATGTTCCGTGCGCTGAAGGCCCGCCAGTGTAATCGCTACGTCTTCCAGCTGCCCCAGAGACCCCCGGGGCTTGGTGAGCACGTGTTGGCGTTGCCGTGCCCGCTCGCAAAAATGGGTGTCGGAGGGTGGCAACGGCTGTGTCCAGCAGGAAGGCAGCGGCATGGTTGGATCCTGAGGTGGCAAAGTGTCGGGAGCCGAAGATGGTCTACCCGGCCTGAAAAAGTGTCAAGGATAGCAGCCACTCGGTTAGACTTCCTTTCGATCACGACAACCCATCGCCCGCTCGAAGAGACATTGCTGATTTGAACGCCTTCATTCTCGCCGTGACAGCTTGTTTTATCGCCGTTGTATTGGATCGCTGGCTGGGTGAGCCGCGTCGGTGGCACCCGCTCGTTGGTTTTGGGCATGTCGCCGCCTTCCTCGAACAGAGAATGAATCGTCTACCTGAGCGAATGGCAGGATCGATGGTTCTCGGGTTCCTGGCCCTGTTAATCGCTGTGATACCCGTACTGGCGGCAGCCGAGTGGTTGCGCTGGTGGTTGGGGAACTGGGAATACCTGCTGGTTCAGGCTGTGGTGTTGTATTTCGCCCTGTCCATTCGTGGCCTGACGGAGCACGGCCGTGCCGTGTCTGACGCGTTGCATGGGGGCGATCTTGAGAATGCCCGGGAGCAGGTTGGCCGTATCGTCAGTCGTGATGCAGCGGCGCTTGATGACAATGGCATTGCGATAGCCGCGACCGAGTCCATGTTGGAAAACGGCGCCGATGCCGTGTTTGCCAGCCTGTTCTGGTTTCTCGTAGCCGGCGTTCCGGGCGTATTGCTTCACCGGCTGGTGAACACCCTGGACGCCATGTGGGGATATCGAACGGATCGCTACCAGTATTTTGGTCGCGCTGCGGCGAGGCTGGACGATGTATTGAATTGGGTACCCGCTCGCCTCACGGCGCTGACCTACAGCCTGCTTGGTGATGTTCGTGGCGGCTTTCGTTGCTGGCGGGCACAGGCGCCGGCCTGGGACAGCCCGAATGCCGGCCCGGTCATGGCGGCAGGGGCCGGGGCTTTGAGTGTTGTACTCGGTGGCCCTGCGCCCTACGCCTCAGGCATCAAGCAACGGCCCGTGCTTGGTGAGGGTGAACCGGCATCGGCCGAGACCATTGATGCGGCTATCCAACTTGTACATCGCGGCGTGTGGTTGTGGCTCGGACTTTTGGCCGCGGTCGCCATTATCGGATGGATAGCCAGCGCCGCGCCCTGAAGGTGTTAGCCGGTTGCTTCCGATTCCCGTGTTTCGCTGGCCGGTATGGTCAACATCAGCAGGAAGCCAATCACCAGGAACACCAGAATGGTGCTCATTCCCCAGCGCTGGCTGTCAGTAACGGCCGTGACCCAACCCACCAACAGCGGGCCAGCAAACGCGGTGGCTTTGCCAGAGAACGCGAACAGGCCGAACATCTGCGTTTGCAGGTGCGGCGGGGCGATGCGGGCCAGGTGGGAACGGCTGGCGGACTGCAATGGCCCCACGAAGATGCCCAGGATCATGCCCCATACCCAGAACGCGGTGGCGCCGTCCACTACCAGAATGGCGAGGGCACTGCAGCCCAATCCCACCAGTGACAGCAGGATAGTGTTGCGCCCGCCGAGGGCGTCATCCACCCAGGCGAAGCCCAGTGCGCCCAAGCCGGCGGTGACGTTCAGGGCGATGGCGAATTGCAGCACTTCCGTAGAGCCCATATTGAAGGTACCCGCCGCGTACACCCCGCCGAAGGTAAAGATAGTGGCCAGGCCATCGGTGTAGAGCATGCGGGCGATCAGGAAGCGCACGATGTCCTTGTATTGGCGAACCTGGGCGATGGACTCCTTCAGTTGCCGGAACCCGGCGCGGGTGGCGGCGGCAATTCCCAGGCCGGTGGATGGGCGGTCCGGAACAAAGATAAAGGCCGGCAGGGCAAATACCAGATACCACACCGCTACCAGCACAAACGTGGCACGCACATGCTCAGCGTTGTCCCGATTGAGATCGAACAGGTTGGCATCGGCTTCGATAAAGCCATACAGCGCCACGATAAGGCTTAGCACACCGCCGGTGTAACCCAGCCCCCACGCCCAGCCTGACCAGCGCCCGGTTCGCGCCGGGCTTGCCAGATCCGGCAGCATGGAGTTGTAGAAAATGAACGCAAACTCGGCACCGAGTGTACCCAGGCCAACCCACAGTGCTGCGTTCCAGAACTGATTCTGCTCCGGCGTGACCGTCCACAACATGGCGCAGGAGACCACGCAAAGCAGGGTGAAGCTGATAAACCAGGGTTTGCGACGGCCGGACTGGTCTGCAATGGCCCCCAATATCGGTGCCAGGATTGCGATGAACACACCGGCAATGCCAACGATGTTGCCCCAGGCTTCCGTGCCTTTTACCTCGTCCTGCACCACTGACACGCTGAAGTACTGAGCGAAGACAAAGGTCAGAATGATGGTGAAAAAGGCGCTGTTGGCCCAGTCGTAGAGCGCCCAGGACCAGAGCGCGCGTTTGTCTTCCGGCTTGCCCTGTGTGGGGGCGACAGGCGATTGCGATGACATGTGGGGCTGGGCTCCTGATCCTTGCACGATAAATCCGTGCGGTGATTGTCGCCATTATCGCCGCAAATGCACAGCCCCGTGGGGTTAAACCCTCTTCAGGTTCCGCGATTCGTGGTCCAGCAACCACGCCTTGCGTTCCAGGCCGCCCGCGTAGCCCGTCAACGTACCATTGGCTCCGATCACCCGGTGGCAGGGGATCAGAATGGCAATGGGGTTGAGGGCATTGGCGCGAGCGACAGCGCGCACCGCCTTCGGGTTGCCCAGGGTGTTTGCCAGCGCACTGTACGAGCGGTGCTCACCCGCTGGAATCCCCGTCAGCCCCTGCCAGACCTGCTGTTGGAACTCGGTGCCGGTCAAGCGGATGTCCTTCCACGGCAGGGGCTTGATCACCCCCGAGAAGTAGGCGTTCAGCCACTTGATAATGGTCCCGGGGGCGCTGTTCGGTTGCTCGCGCCACTCCGGCTGCCGGAACCGGCGGTTTTGCAGCGAGTGCATGCGCTCTTCGTTGTCGTCGAAGTCCAGGTGCACCAGTTGGTCATCCACCGTGGCCAGGCTCAGGGGGCCAACGGGACTGGGGAAGCGGCTGACATGAATTTGAGTTGTCATGATGGTGTCTCCTGCCGGGGTGGATGGGTGTTCAGTGATGTCCACAGGTACTGCGCTGCGTAAGCCCGCCATGGCCGCCAGCGTTCGGCGTGGCGCGTCAGGGCTTTGGCGTCTTGCGGGCCGCCCAGATGGGCCGAAGCCTTGAGTATGCCCAGATCGCTGGCGGGAAACGCGTCTGGATCCCCCAGACCGCGCAGGGCCAGGTAGTGGAGTGTCCAGGGGCCGATGCCCCGCATGGGGGCCAACTGCGCCAGCAGGGTGTTGCCATCCTGCTCGGCAAAACCGGGTTCGGCAAACCGGGCGGTGATTCGTTCCAGGGTGTCTGCACGGCTGCCGGGCATGCCCAGTTTGTTCAACGGCTGGCCGACGAGTGCTGCCGGTTCCGGGAATCTATGGGTAATACCCGTGCCCCCGGCAAGATCGTCGGGAAGGGGCCGCCCATAACGAGCCACCAGCCGCCCGGCCAGGGTTCGCGCCGCGGAGAGGGACACCTGCTGCCCCAGAATGGCCCGAACCGCAAACTCGAACCGGTCCCAACTGCCCGGAACGCGCAGGCCGGGATGCCGTGCGACCAGTGGTTCCAATAGCGGGTCCTGCGCCAGGTGTTCGCTGATGCCGGGCAGGTCCGCATCCAGATCAAGCAAACGGCGTATCCGCGCACTCACCTCCAGAATGGACTGCCGTGCCGGCCCACGAAGGATAACCTGCACCCCCGGGGGATTGTCGCTTGGGCGGCAGATGACCAGCCCCGGTTGCCCAGCAATGCAGAGCGATCGCGCGTAGTGGTCCGCGCCAACCGCTTCCAGGCCCGGAATGGCCCGTGCCCGAAAGAAGGTCAGTAACTGCTCACTGTCGAACGGTGGCCGGGCCCGCAGGAACAGAACCAGGTCGTCGTGTGCCGGCAGAAAAAGATCGTCTGCACCGTTCTGTGTGGCTTTGAGCGGTGGCTTGAGACCTCTGCGGAATGCCGTCGGTGCATTGCCGTAGGCTTCTTTCAGGGTGTGATTGAAGCGGCGCAGGCTGCTGAAACCGGCAATCTCCGCGATCTCGGTCATGCTGAGGTTGCTGTCGACAATCAACTGCCGGGCCCGCAGTAAACGCCGGGCCTGGGCGTGCTGTTGTGGGGTGGCTCCGGTGTGGCGTTTGTAGAGCTGGCGCAGGTAGCGGTCGGTAATGCCCAGCCGCTCGGCCAGGCCCGCCACGGAGCCGTTATCCAGGGCGCCTTCGTCCACCAGCCGTACTGCCCGGGCCACGGTTGTATGAACCCCGGCGGCAGCCGGGCTACCTGGTGCCGCTTCTGGCCGGCACCGCAGGCAGGGTCGAAAGCCGTTGGCCATGGCCGTTTCTGCAGACGGGTAAAAACGCACGTTCCCCCGCTTGGGCGTCACCGCCGGGCAAATGGGGCGGCAGAAAATCCCGGTGGTCAACACAGCGGTGTAGAAGCGACCGTCGAATCGGGCGTCACGGGTTTTCAGTGCCTGGTAGCAAAGGTCATCGTTTAATGTGTCCATGATGGAAAGTGTACCAGCGAAATCCGGAAAAACTCGCCGGATTCGGAACTGACCGTTGAACCTTTACATCGCAAGCCCAAGCAGCATGACCAGCTCCGCAAACACCACACTGGCCCCGAGGGTATCGCCGGTATAGCCACCCAGTTGGCGGCGTAGATACCCGCCCCAGACAATGGCCGTACCCAGCGTAGCGATAACGAGCCACAGCAGTGCCCTGGTCTCAAACGGGATGAGGGCCAGAGAGACAATCGCAGTGAACACGGTGGCAATCGCCAGTCGTGAACGCGAAAAATCTTCCGCTACCGGCTTGCTCTTGCTCTTGTCCGGGTCGGTCACATACGGCAGGAAGCCCATGATCATCAGTGGCGCGAGACGCGACACCATCGGGGCCAGGATCAGCGCCAGCCACACCGGTTGAGCTTCAGCCAGCAGCGCAAGTTTCAGCACCAACGCCACCACCAGCGCCACCGTACCGTAGGTGCCGATGCGGCTGTCCTTCATGATCCGCAACCTGGCCTCCAGGGTATACCCGCCGCCCAACGCATCGACACTGTCTGCCAACCCATCCTCGTGGAACGCGCCGGTAATCCACAGATGGAAACCCAGAATAAGGATAAGACTGACCAGCGGGCTCCAAAGCTGCACAACAGCCATGTACAGTCCCGCATAAATGATGCCGAGCACCAGCCCCACCAGAGGGAAGTAGACACTGCACTGATTCATCAGGCGGGGGGAATAGTCGATACGCACCAGCATCGGAATGCGTGTCAGGAACCCGATGGCCAGCCAGAAAGCTTGCCATTCCCTGGAAACGAGAGGTTTCAGTTGGCTCAATGCGTTGCCCTGCTTTTGGAGGTGGTATAAGTCTGCGGCCAGTTTAGCATTATCGTCGGGCGAGCTTGCTGTACACCGATGTTTTAGCGTTTCCGCGAGCCCCTGAATGTCGAAAAGGCCAAACCTACAACCGATATTGCACGCTGGAGTTATACGAACCGGTTCGCAAAACTCCAGGTTAGGAGCGGGAACCCCTTGTAAGTATCTGATACTGTTGGAACCAGACTATAGTGTTGTGGAGTTATACGCCCTTGTTTGCGGGGAACTTAGAGGCGAACAAGGACGTATAACTCCGGCGGTAGCCGTGGAAGGTTCTGGTTAGTTTTTGATTTTAAAGTGATTTATTAAATCGGACAGCGCGGCTGAAATTGGAGTTATACGGATGGGTGATATATGAACGGGTTCGTATAATACGCTGTTAATGGGCCAAGGCTTCGGAAGGAATCAGGTAGTAGAGCAGGGAGTTGCTTTCAAATTATCGCCTCAGTTCAACTCTTCTCCCCGCAAAACACCGCAAAATCATTAGGTTTCGTGTTCTGGTTCCTTTCGCGATGGGCTAGGCTGAGTGCAAGCTGCATTGCAGCAGGCATTCGAGTTTGGGTGCCAGGGATAAACTGCCGGGTAACCGGCCATTAACAAGGCGCATCAGTACGTGGCCTGCGGCCACCGGACGCCACTGTCGTGGCGCCGCTGTGCTTCGGCGTTATGTGCCAATGAGTCAGAGTCAGGTATCGAATGAAACTTGAACCATCGGATTGGATCTCTATCGCCTCTGTCGTGATTGCACTATCTGCGATGGGTGTAGCTATCTGGCAGGGATACTTGAGCAGAAAACACAACATTCTCTCCGTACGTCCTCGTTTGCAGGTCCACTTAGATGCACGAAATGGAATCGTACTGACCCTTCAAAATCACGGCCTTGGCCCTGCAATAGTGAAGGGCTTCTCAATTAAGTATGAGGGTGAAGAAATAGTTAACCCGAAGGTCGATCCATATCTCGAAATTTTCAAATCGCTAGATGTGGATCCTTTCGAGAAAGGCTTCCAATACGAATTTCATCTACCCTTTGAGGAAACGACTTACGTGCCAGGCCAGAATAAAAGGCTCTTGGAGATTATCCCAGTTAAAGACACTTGCGATGATCGGGTGCTTCAGAAAATATGCGAAGGGATTCGGATGGAGGTAAATTATACCTGTATGTATGGTGACAAGCAGTTCTCATGCAGTGGATAGGACATAACCAGTGCAGGCACGGCGACGCCCATTACATTGCGCCTTCGGCTCCATTCCATGGGCGCGCATGCTGCAAGCGTTAGATTTTCTCAGATGGGTTACGAACTTGTGAGCTTTTTGTTACAGTTTTGGTCGGGCGATGGTGTAATGGCTAACACGCTCCTTTTGGAGAGTATGTGTGAGGTTCGAGTCCTCACCGCCAAAGGCCATTCAGTGAGTGGTCTTTGGCGGTAGTGCTTCAATGACAAGAAATCCTTCGAGAATTTACAAGTATCATGTGGCTAATCTCCGTGAGTTAGAGCTGGCGATCGGCCATACAGGTCGCTTAGCTCGCTCAGAAATAGCGTCGAAAGATCCGCAAAAAAGTCTTCAGTCTTTGCTCCGTCTCTACGCTTTCCTCATAGGCGCTTGGGCCGAGACTCGCTTGAACAAGCTCCTCCATGAAGAGTTCGGATTTAATGATCAACTGCGAGAGTTGATAAAGGCTAAATCCTCTCAGCTCGAGCAATGGCACGAAGCTGTTGATCAAGCTTTTCGAAAACACCACAACGTACCTAATGCGCAACTCAATGACAGAACGTTAGGTGTTTCGCATGCTGCACGTCGAACAGCCCTCCAAGATGTTCTAAGCAACGATCTTAAAATCATCATAGAAATTCGAAATAAGCTGGCCCATGGTCAATGGGTATACCCCTTTAACAATGGAGGAACATTAATTGAGCACGGAAAGTTCCAACTGATAAATCAGGAAAATATTCTATCTTTGCAGTTTAAGTTTGCCCTCGTCGCGCATTTGGCGGATGCAGTTCATGATCTTGTAGTGAGCCCCACTACTTTTGAAAGGGACTTTGATGACCATTTTCGTTGCCTCAATCAGGCTCGGATTAACTTGGAAAAAAGAAGCTATCCAAAATATGAGGCCGGTCTGATCAAAAGCCGAGAGATGGCTCGGATTGCAAGAGTATCTAACCAGTAGCTTTATTTGGTTCCGCGGGTCAAGGTCCGCAAGATGGCAGCCTTGTCGCCGCTTCGCTCCGCCAAGGCTGATACTCAGCAAGAAAGTTAGATTTTTGGAGGGTTTATGCCGCTAGTTGAAGAAAAGATCCAGCTTGAGCTGGATGGGCGGTGGAGCTTGGAAGAACTTTCCGATGTCACAAAAAACTATATTCATCTTTACGGTTTCGCTTACTCCCTGATGCCACAATTATCATCTGCCCGGCGAGCAGAAATTGACTATATCTACGGAAAGTTTCCATGGAAAGGTGGATACAGTACGGTAAATTTTTTCAATCAGTTGTTCCATAAAATACCCCGCGAGCGTCGCCCTGAAGTCCAGCGAATCCAGTATGCATCACCTGGATTTATTGAGCTTTCTCTCCTCCTTTTAGCCGCAAGTACCGTTGCAGGAATTGTCAAAGCAGTTTGCTCATCAATAAATGCGGCCCACGATACCTATCGGAACATTCAAAAAGGGGCAGTTGAGCATAAGCTTTCCCAAATCAATTTGGCGAAGGAAGAGCTTGATCTAAAAAATCGACAAATCGAATTCTGTGAAAAATCATCGAAGGAGCTTGTAAAGGTTTTTGGACTATCACCGGAGCATGAGAGCTTAATTGATCAAAGAACTCAGAATAACCCGGTGATGAAGCTGAAAATTTTGTTGTCAGTCTTCAGGAGAGTCGCCCCTTTAGCGGACAAACAGGCAGAAGGGAAGCTGAACGTCAAAGGTGAAAAACAAGAAGAATCTAACCAATAGTTTCAGTTCGTTCCGGGCCTAAAGGCCCTCAACCGGACAGCCTTGTCATCGCTTCGCTCTGGTAAGGCTGCCGCTGAACAATGGCGTTAATGGCCAAGGCCTCGGAAGGATTCAGGCAGTAAAGCAGGGAGTGGCTTTCAAATGTTTACCACCGTCCAGCTCGTCTCCCCGCAAAACACTGCAAAATCTGAAAGCTTCGTGTTCTGGTTCCTCGCGCCATGGGCTAGGGTGAGTGCAAGCTGTATTGGAGAGGGCATTCGGGTTTGGGTGCCAGGGATCAACCGCCGGGTAACCGGCCATTAACAAGTGCGGTCAAGGGACGCTCCTTTCGTCGCGCCCCTGCCGCTGGCGTTAAGAGTCAAAGGGAACTATGAATATCCGTTACCAATATGCAAAAGGCAGAGTGGCAGAGGGTGTCCAAGAACTTTGCACTTCGCCAGGTGATGTTAGAAGCCGTCTACTCGCTGCCAATGATGCAATGTTGAGCTTGAATAGCTCACATTTCCCCCAGCCTTTGCAGTCAAAGTGGGATGAAATTATGAATATGATGACCAAGTATGGCCCCGCAAAAGATTTCGAAGGACAGGTCTGGCAAGGTGCGATAGCACACACTATGAGAAGAATTAAAAACTCTACGGGTGTCAAAATTGCGAGTGATTTATGGGAATTGCACCAAATACTGCAGAGTGAGTACTGACTCATAACAAGTCGCAGCAGTACGCGGCCGATGGCCGCCGGACGCCCTTTCCGTGGCTCCTTCGTTGCCACTCCAAGGTCGCCGCTGTGCTTCGGCGTATGAAGGAGGAAATATATGGACCCGATAACGGGCGCTGCGACCTTTGCGACATTGGTCAGTCTTGTTGGTCAGTATAGAGGGGAAAAGAAGTCCGCTGATCAGGCTGAATTCCATGATTTTCTTGCTTGGCTTGTCGAAACACAGCACGCAGAGATTAAGTCACTAATCGAGTCCAATAGCGTAACTACAGTCGGAATTAAAGCCCTCCTTGGTGTTCAGTACGATAAATTGGCGGAGAAAATAGATCTTCTTGATAGAAGTCTTGCCACTTATGCCAGCGGATTTCAGGGCTTTTCTGAGATCAGCTCAGCGGTCTGGCCAAATGCGGGCCTTTCAGGTCAAGCCATCAGTTTTTTGAAGCAGTTTGAACAATCGGGTGCGAGCAAGATTCTTGAAGTCCCTATGTATGGTGGCACCAACCTCATGTTCATGGACGCTCACGAGAACGGAGCTATTGAAATCGAAGACCGACGCTTCTTAGAAGATGACTTGAGAACCCTGCTGGAAATCGGTTTGCTCAGGCATGATTTAAATTCGAAAAATCAAAATCTATATATTTATACGCGTGCTGCTGCAGAGTTTGTAAAGTCGCTCGATTCATAACAATCGGCTGCACAGCGACCGATTTTCCGCCGCTTCGCGGCTCCAAACCGGCGCGTGAGCCGGGCGTTATGTTTTTGGCAGGAGCCTACCTTGATAAATCGTCTCAGTGTTGGTGAGGGTGTGATTGTTTCTTTTCTAGCTACTTTTGCCGCCTTGTTGGCCTCTACATGGCTCTTTGGGAGCGAAGGCGATCTTCTGGGCTTACAGATATCGATTATGGCGAGTTACGGCGGAATATTTCTGCTCTTGTTCATTGTTCTCTGGGGATTGCCTGCCCACTATTTAATGGCCAAATACGACAAAACTAAGTGGTTTTGGTATGGCATTGCCGGAATTTTACCCTTCCCGTTCTTCGTATTCTTGCTTGAGCCTTTTGGCGACGACGGGGTTTACCACATGACGCTTCAAACAATTGAACTCGGCGCCTTCGGAGTATTGTGTTCGTCGGTGTTCTGGTTTTTTGTTGTTCAAAAATCAACATAACAATGCGCAGCAGTTCGTGGCCTTCGGCCACCGGACGCCACTGGCGTGGCGCCGCTGTGCTTGGCGTTACACGATATGTTGAATGTCATAGATCTTCTTGGAAAAATCTTTACTGCTGAAGAGGACGACTCTTTCACGCGAACTGTAATGGAAGAGGATGAGGGGCACGGTGTGTATTTCCATCACGTCGAGTCTACAAACGGTTTATGGAAGATGAACTTGGATACCAATGGGGTAGTTGAGACCATTTTCCTGCAAGCTAAACCATCATCATCTTTGCCATTTGGTCTTGAGGGTTCGATGACACCAGATGATGTAGTGAGTCTTCTTGGCGCCCCTGATAGAACAGGTGAAGAAAAAGAGATTGAATTATTGGGGAAATATGGTCCTTGGCTGCGCTTTGATCGGGAAGATATGTGTATTCATGTCGAATTTAATATTGGCACCCATTCGCTAAAGCAGATCACAGTTATGCTTCCTGAAATTGCGCCATAGCCATGTGTAACAAGGCACTGTAGTACGCGGTGGAGCTCCACGTGACGCCCTGGCCGGAATCACAGCAACTGAGGCGCGCAGCAACCTTTATCGGTTGATTGATGAAACTGCCGAGTCCCATCAACCAATTGTCATTATGGGTAAGCGGAACAAAGCCGTCCTGGTTTCCGAGGAAGACTGGTCGGCCATCCAGGAAACGCTCTACCTACTCTCCGTACCAGGTATGCGAGAGTCTATTCGTGAGGGGATGGATACCCCCGTGGATGAATGCGATGAGGAGCTGGACTGGTGACATGGAAGTTGGTTTTCACCAGACAAGCCCAGAAAGATGCAAAGAAGTTGGCCGACAGCGGCCTCAAACTAAAAGCCCAGGAACTGTTAGCGCTGATAGCTGAAAATCCATACCGCAAGCCGCCTCCGTTCGAGAAACCCATTGGTGACCTTGCTGGGGCCTATTTCTTGATCGTCACCGTCGGTCCTGCCAGTTCAGTCAAGGCCGCATGCGGAATCAGGGGGCGTTCTGGCGAGCGACTTGCACGCGCCAGACCCCGGTCAAAATTAGTCCCATAGCCAGTATATCTAGACTTCTGACCTCCTCGCCCACAAGTACGGCACCAATGGTCAGTGCGACAACAGGCGGAATATAAGTAACGCCTGACGCTGCAATCGCGCCCATCTGATTGACTAGAAAGTAATAGATGATATACGCCGCACCGGTGCCGAGAATGCCGAGGCCCAGAATGAGTCCAAGCATGGCTCTGGTATCATCGAATACGGAACCTATACCGCCCATATCGGTTGTCAGAAGCAACATACCCATTGCAATTCCAGTTTGGTAAGTGGCCAGGGTTATGGGGTTAAGCTTCAGTGGTTTGACGAATTTGCGTGCATAGACGAAGGATAATCCGACACTGAGAGCTCCGCCAACCATATAGAGTACACCTTCGGGGCTAATCTGGCCGGCGCCGGCATGCCAGGGTTTGGCAATCAATAGTACGCCGATAAAGCCGAGCAACGTGCCGCTGACGGAATGAACGTTGACCGGTTCATCCCGCAGGAACACCAGGGCGGCAAGAAAGGTAAACAGGGGAATCGATCCGCTTAACATACCTGCAATGCTTGAGGGCAGCAGCGCAGTGCCTTTGGCAAAGGCTAGGTAATAAAGTGCGGTAGCCAGCAGTGCCATTGCGATAAAGTGGTGCCCATGCCGAAGGTGGGCCCAACTTAGGGATTTCGTCAGCAGGGCGACGAAAAATAGCGGAATAAAACCGAAAACTACCCGAAGTAAGGTGATCTGGATTGGGCTGATAAAGTCAGCAGCCCACTTCATGAAAATGAAGTTACTGCCCCAAATCACGCCGAGCGCTAAGAAAGCGAGATACGTTGCATGTTTTTGCATCCTGTTATCCCTCTGATGCCTACCGATAGGCTGTTTGTTCATGCGCTACAGGTTGCACGCTTCAATCGTCATCTACCAGTGAGATCTTCTTGTGCTAGCCTGTAGAGAATCTACAGTCACGATTGGCGTAACATGCTTCCAAACCTTAATGCTTTGCGTATTTTTGAGTCGGTTGCCCGGCACCAGAACTTTCGGCTTGCTGCGGAGGAACTGCATTTGACGCAAAGTGCCGTTGCCCAGCGCGTCCGGCGTCTCGAGTCCGATCTGGGGGTGATACTGTTTTCCCGGCAGCCACGTGGTCTTCAGTTGACCGCACAGGGCCAGACCTACCACCAGTCCGTCCGGACGGCTCTAGGGATCATTGATGAGTCCACCCGGACACTCATGGCGAGGACCCAGCATTTAGTGATCAGTGTCCCGCCGTCGTTTGGTTCAAAATGGCTGCTGCCGCGGATGGATGCTATTCGCGAGGCGTGTCCTGATATAGAACTACGGATTACCGCTAGTGAAACGCGTGCGAGCTTTGGTCCCGACGGAGCTGACTTCGTGGTCCGGTTTTCCAGCCCACCCTTCGAGAAAGGGCTTCACGCGGAATGCTTGGCGGCGGTGGAGCTTTGTGCTGTTGCCAGTCCGTCCTATGCCATGGCCAATTCCGTAGTCCAAACGCTGACGGATCTGCCGTCCCACCGGCTTATTGATGATGCCCACCGAAACTGGGAAAAGCTGATCCGCCACGCGAACTTGGATGACGCTGACAAGGTACTGCGATTTGAGCAGACAAGCCTAGCGATAGATGCGGCTTTGGCGGGTCAGGGCGTGTGTATTGCGCCGCGAATCCTGGTTGAGGCCCACCTTGCCAGGAACGAGTTGCAACTGCTTCATGAAATCGAGTTTCCTGACGATGAGGGGTATTATCTTCTCTATCCGGAGGGGCGTGATTTCGGTCCGAGAAAACGGGCTATGATCGAGTGGCTGAGACGGCAAATGGCCAGGTTGTGAGGCAGCTTTTGAGCCACTGTGCAGCGAAACTGGAATGGAGCAACCTACGCCCCCCAAATAGCGTTCGGGGAGGACTGCAAGCCAGGCCCGGCTTGTTAGTATTCGGCAATACCCTTTCCGGAACGGCCTATGGTCCCCAGTTCAGGCCCCGTGCGCCAGCGGTTGATGACCCTGGCCTGGCCCATCATTATTCAGTTCTATCTGTTTCAGCTCACCGGCGTGGTGGACAACCTGATGGTGGGTCAGTTCGGTGAGCAGACCATCGCAGCGCTGGGAATCTGCCTGCAGTTGAACTTCCTGGTGGTACTCTGCTATGCGGCCCTGACTGAGGGTGGTGCCGTGATTACCGCCCAGTTGCGTGGCGCCCGGAAGCACGCCGAGATCCGAGAGACCCTGGCAACCCTGCTGACCGCAGGCCTGTTTACGGGCGTGGCCATTGGGGCTCTCTATATTGTCTTTGGCGAGTCGCTTCTGGCTTTGCTGACTACGGACCTGTTCCGTGCTCCGGCGGAGCGCTCCGGGCTGCCGGGCATTGGCTATGGCTACCTGTGGATCATCGGGCTGGGGTTGCCTGCGCTGGTGATTGCCCATGTGGCCATGTATGTTCTCCAGTCCCTGGGCAACACCCGCACCCCCATGCGACTGGCCCTGTATGGCAATGTACTTAACGCCCTGGGTAACTACCTGTTGCTGTTTGGCGGTGCCATTCAGGGCGTAACCGAGCCCCTGTTTCCGCCTCTTGGGCTTCCCGGTGTTGCGATCGCCACTGTGCTGGCGTGGTTGTTTCAGGCGGTGTTCATGCTACGCGCCGTTCTCCGCCATCCAGCGGTCAATGCCCGGGTAAGGGATGTCTCCGGGCTGGCGTGGCAACGGCTCAGGCGAATCCTGTACCTGGGCTATCCGCTGTCCGTAGATGGTTTTCTGTGGCAGGGGTCGGCGTTCATTTACACCATGATGTTTAACCGGGTGGGTGCGGAAGCTTACGCGGCCTTTTTGGTAGCGTCGATTATTCGTGGGTTTTCGCTGGCTCCGGGTGTCGGGTTACAGCAGGCCGTTAGCATTGCCCTGGGGGAATCGCTGGGTGGCCGGCATCCTCAGCGGGCACGAGCCTACACCGCCATGGGTATCCGCATGGTGTTGCTGGTGCTGCCGTTGCTGACGTTGATCGTGGCATTGCTCACTCCCTTGTTCCTGCAGTTCTACGAGATCAGCGATTTAACCCGGGAGCGGGTGATCTGGATGGTGGCTCTGAGCGTTCTTTACAGCGGTGCCACGGCGTTAACCATGATTATTCCGGGCATTTTGAGGGCCGGTGGCGATACCCGAGCGCCGATGGTGATCACCCTGATTGGCTTTGCCGGTGTCGGTGTGCCCGTGGCCTGGTATTTTGGGCTCTATCTTGGGTTTGGTCTTTGGGGTGTGTTTGCCGGCTTTGTTGCGGATGAAGTGGTGAAAGCCGTTATCATGGTGATCTACCTGCGGCGTGAAACCTGGCTACGGCGCCTGGCCTGACGCCGTTTAACCGGCGCCCAACGGCTGCGTGTTCAGAGTGTCACTGGTTGCGCCAGCGGGAATGCTTCTGAAGCTTCCGCTGCAGGGTTCGCCGGTGCATGTTCAGCGCTCGGGCTGTTGAGGACACATTGCCGTCGTGCTCGTTTAGCACTCGCTGAATGTGTTCCCACTCCATTTCCTCCACCGTTGGGGGTTCTTCACGGGTTGCCGGTGGGCCGTCCAGTGGGCTGAAACCGGCGGTCAGTTGGCTCAGTGTGACCGGTTTGCACAGGTAATTGACGGCACCCCGGCGCATGGCTTCCACGGCGGTGGCGATGCTGCCGTAACCCGTCAGTACCAGCACCTCCAGTTCGGGTTGAAGGGCCAGTAGCTCCGGCAGTAATTGCAGGCCGCTTTCGCCGGCCAGGTTGAGGTCAAGCACGCAGCGGTGAAAGGTCTGTGATTCCAGCGCTGCTATGGCCTCCAGGCGGTTGAGGGCACAGACTGCCTCGATGTTCTGACGCCTCAGGGAACGCTGGAGCACCTGTACGAAGGCTTCATCATCGTCGATCAGCAACCAGGTCGGCTGGCCGTTCATTCTGCCTCCTTACCGTCCGGGGTGCTGTCCTGCGCCTGTGGCAGGTCGATGATCATGGTGGTGCCCGTGCGGTCCGCCCTGGCTTTGAGGGTGCCGCCGTGGCGCTGGATGGTGGCGTTGGAGAGGAACAAACCTACCCCCAGGCCATGTTCGGAGTCCACAACGCCATCGCCGGCGGTGTTCTGCAGTGAGAGTTCCAGACCCTTGCCATGATCCTCGACCACGATTGCGACCCGCCCCTCGTCGCTGTCCCCAGCGCTGACTGCCACCCAGGACGGGCTGGCGGTCAGCGCGTTGGCCAGAAGGTTCAGTATAGCCTGGTCCAGAGTGGCATCCACGGCGACGAGCTGGTCGGGAAACGGCGCCCGCCAGTGGATGGGCGAGGCGGGCCACAACAGTGTGGCTGACTCCCGCAGCCGCATCATCCAGAAGTGCAGCGGAAGGATTTCCTGATGCGCGGCCTTGGCCTGCATGGCGGCGGTAGACAGTTGGTGCAGGTGGTTGCTGCAAAGGCCCAGTTGCTTCTCCATCAGCCCGAGATCGTCTGCAAGCGAAGGGTCTGTGTGCACGGACTTCATTTCATCCACCAGCAGGGCCATGGTGTTCAATGGCGTGCCCAGCCGATGCGCCACCGCCGCGGCGGACAGGCCCAGGGCAATCACCTGTTCATCACGGAGCCGGTTCTCACGGAATTCGGCCAGTTGTCCCTGCTTTTGGCGCAACCGACGGGCCAGCGAGCCAACCACCAGCAACAGCATGGTGGCGGTGATGGCAAAGGTGGCCCACATGCCCATCAGGTGCAGCTGGGTCAGGTCGGCGTCGTGGTGTTCATGGGTCAGCGGCGTGTGCCACAGCACCATGGCGGTGTAGAAGCCAAAACCGATGACCGTCAAAGCAATGCTTTCGCGCAGGGGGACCAGGATGATGGCAACGGCAATGGGAAGCAGCAGCAGCGAGACAAGCGGGTTGGTGTAGCCTCCGGTGAGGAACAGCCAGGCGCTGATCAGGAAGAGATCAAGGCCGAGCCCGAGGCTGACCGTAACCGTCAAACGGGGAGGCCGGCGGGTAAACCAGAGCCAGCCAAGGGTTGCCAGTACGGTATAGAGCAGGCATATCAGCAGGGCTTCTGGCCGGTGGGCCAGGGTTACCATGGTGTCGGCGATGGCAACGGCGATCAGTTGAATGACCACGATGGCCAGGCGCATGGTGAGAAGGTAGCGCGCCGCCTGTTGAAAACCTGTTTGTGAGTGAGTCAGCCATTCCATGGCATGCATTCTAGCGGGTTTTCGATGGTGCTACTGCGGGAATGTCTTCAGTCGGATGCGGCATTCTGTCTCAGGCGCGATGCGTGTCTGTTTCCAGCGGCTCCTGAAAGCCGTCAGTCGCTTCCGCCGGGATGATCAGGTTGCGGCCCCGATTCTTTGCTTCGTACAGGCGCTTGTCGGCTTCTCTCACCAACTGACGCAGGGTCTCTCCGTCTGGCCCGAATTCCGCTACGCCACCACTGAGGGTCAGGCGGACAACGTCGTTGTTGACGGTCAATGGGGTAGAGGCGACCGCAATGCGGATTTTTTCAGCCACCTCCAGGCCTTGCTGGCCATTGGTATTGGTCAGCAGTATGCCAAACTCTTCCCCTCCCAGGCGTGCCGCCAGATCGGTTGCACGCAGGCATTCCCGGAAAATACGGGCAACGTGTTGCAGGGCCAGATCGCCGGTGTCGTGGCCATAGCGGTCGTTGACCTCTTTGAAATGATCGAGGTCGAGCGCGAGCAGGGTCATCGGCGTGTTATAGCGTCGGCTGCGCTGTTGCTCCCGTTTGAAGATGTCACTGAGCCTGGCCCGGTTGGCAAGGCCAGTGAGGGTGTCGGTCTGGGCAATCTTGAGCAGTTGGCGCTGTGACTGTTCCCGGGTCACTTCGTAGACGTGGGAGAACACCAGGATGCACAGGGAGATGACGGCAATGTTGGCGACTGGCAGCGCTTGCATCATGGCCGGCTCATCGTGATATCTGAGCAGGAAAATAACGCCGGCGATGCTCATGTAGAACACGGATATAGCCAGGCCGAGCCGACGGCCCATCAGAAGGTGAGAGACAATCGGAATCAGCAGCACCCAGGCGTGTACGGTGGCCGAGGCTTTGGGGATGGTCATGGCGAACATCATGGCGGTGAAGAACGGGATGGCGTAAGCAATGATCCAACGCTCAAGATGCCGGGTGTCGCGTACAGCCCAGAAAACCAGAATGGCGTAAGCACCCATTGCGAGTTCGACAATGGCCAATGGATAACTGCCCGTAAGCAGGTTCAGTATGGCAAACAGAATCCCCCCCAGCATGGTGAGAACCAGCAACGCCTTTAATACCGCCTTTCGATAGGGGCGTGCCAGGGCTTTCAGGGGTTCTTTGTAGCTATCCATGAGGCGAGATCTGTGGTGGCCCGGTAACTCAATGTATCCGGGTGTTAAAAATGTGTAGGTAATGTAAGCACAAGTAAAGTGGGGCGAATTAGATCAGATTTTCAGCAAAAAGTGAGGGTTATTAAGACTAAAGTCTTAGATTTTATGTCCGTAAATTGGAATTTACCAACGCCTGGGTCCGGATCCACAAGGACATTTGGGCGGTATAGTATCTAAGACACTGTCAGCGGAGCGAATGATGGGAAGCCAGGTATTGGCCGTAGAAGGGTTAAGCAAGGGTTATATCAGTGGTGGTCAGCGGGTGCCCGTGCTGGCGGATCTGTCCCTGTCGGTTTGTTCGGGGGAGTCCCTGGCGGTTGTGGGACGATCAGGTTCCGGTAAGAGCACTTTGTTGAACCTGTTGTGTGGCCTGCAGACACTGGATGACGGACGCATCGCCGTCGCGGGTGAGTCCTTTGCAGCAACTGGCGCAGGCGCCGAAGTGCGCTGGTCCGAACTCCGCCGGCGCACCATCGGCGTGGTGTTCCAGGACGTTAACCTGATGCCCGCCCTCTCGCTGCTGGACAATGTTCGCCTACGCACGCACCTGGCCGGCCATCCTGCCGGCGGCGAGCGTGGATGGCTGGAACGCCTTGGTGTGGGTGGGGAAGCCGACCGTTATCCGGATCAGGTGTCTGGTGGCCAGGCCCAGCGAGCGGCGTTGGCCATGGTGTTCGCCATGGCTCCGGCGTTGATTCTGGCGGACGAGCCCACCGGCAGCCTTGATCGCCACACCGCTGATGAGGTGGCAGACTGCCTGTTCACGGTGCAGCAGCAAACCGGTTGTGCACTGGTGCTTGCTACCCACGACAGGGAACTGGCGTCCCGCTGCGACCACTTGCTTGATCTCAGCACGACTGTTTGACCAATGATGCTTGCGCGCGCCTTCGTCAGCCACTACCGCCGCCACCCCATCCAGCTGTTGGCTCTGGCGTTGATGATTGTGCTGGCAACCATGCTTTGGACCGGGGTGACGGTACTGACCGACCAGGCCCGCAATAGTCTGTTGCAGAGCGAGAATGCGGTGGCGGCTCGCGCTCATGTGATTCGCTCGGATGGGCGACCGGTGGGTGTGGATGACTTTGCTGCCCTGCGTATGGCCGGCGTGTGTGTGGCGCCCTGGTTGGAGCTGCAGCGACCGCCGCCGGAAGGGCGGGTGATCGGCATCGACCCGTTGGCGATGGGGTGTTTCGGTGACACTGGCCTCGGCAGTGGTGCCGACACGTTGGATGGTGCGCCTTTCCTCGATATCAGCGAGGCTGCAGAGCTTTCGAAAGAAGGGTACGGCAGCCGGCTTTACCTGCTGGCGCGGGATGAGAACAGGGATTTACCAACTGGTTATATTCTGCGTGAATTTTCCATGGGCCCACCCACCGGTGAACTGGCGGACAGTTTCCTGCTGAATCTGGATGCCCTGAGCCTCCTGGTGCTTCTGATTACGGGCCTTCTGGTGCGCAGCGTACATCGATTGGGGATTGCTCAACGGCACGGCAGCTTTTCCCTGCTGCACCGGTTCGGAGTGCCTCGCCAACGGATAACGCAGTGGCTGACCTTGGAGCTGTTGGTGCTGACCGGTATTTGCGTTGTGCCGGGGTTATGGTTGGGGGCAAGGCTTGCCGGGATGCTGGGTAGCGGTTTCGGCCAGGCCCTCGACAGCCTGTTTGATGTGGCCGTCTATGCCGGCGCCGAAGGAGCACTGCCCTGGAGGGCGGCCGGCATCATGCTCTTTCTGGTGCCGGCGGTCTGTCTGGTGGACTGGGTGGTGCCAGCGCGTTGGCGGGCGATGGCTGGCCAGGTCCAGGCCCGGGGGCGAACGATTGCCTTCCTGATGTTTCTGGTCGGGTTGGTGGGGGTTGCCCTGGCCCCGGACCTGGTCTGGGTCTTTGCCTCAACGGCGATGGTGTTTGCAGGTGCCGGTTGGCTGACACCTGGATGGTTGGCGCTGCTTGCCCAACGGCTTTCCAATCGCACTGGCTCACGAAGAGAAGACCCACTTGCCCGCTGGCGGCAACGGGAACTGGCGGTGATGTTCCGGCACCTGGCGTTGCCGGTGGTGGCACTGCAATTTGCCATGGCCACGGTGCTGGCGGTGCAGGCGTTGGTGACGACCTTTGAGGGCACCTTCGAAACCTGGCTGGCCCAGCGCCTGGAAGCGGAGTTCTATGTGGAGGTGCCTGCGAATGCAGACGCCGACATGGCGGCTGCGCAATTGCAGAGCCTGGACGGCATCGGGCCGTGGCATCGGGTAATCCGTGGCCAGGCACACATTGCGAGGGCGGATTCCGGGAGCCAACGCGGCCTTGGCGATGAGCGTATTGCGGTGGACCTGCTTGCCCTGATGCCAATCAGTGATCTGGTGACAAAATGGTCTCTGTTGGAAAGTGTTGAGGAGCCCTGGCTAAAGCTTGAATCCGATGGCGTAATGATCAATGAGCAGTTGGCCCGGCGCAACCGGCTTGAGGTGGGCGACACCCTCGACATCAGAGTAGCGGATACCAATCGTAATGCAGAAGTGGTGGCTATCTACGCCGACTACGGGCGGCCTGCGGGGGAAATTTTGATGGCTGGTTCTGCGCTGCCGGCGGCTTTCAAGCCCCACTTCCAAAGCTTTTCGGTGACACCCGGCGGCGTGGCGATGTCCGACATCCGCGGGCGCCTGTCGGACACCTGGCAGACGTCGGAACTCACCATCAGGGACAACAACAGCATCCGGGCCCTGGCGTCGAAGGTCTTCAGCCAGACGTTCCTGCTTACCCGCGCCATCAGCCTGTTGACCTTGTTGCTGGCGGCGATGGCCCTGCTGATTATGGGATGGGTCTTTTTCACTACCCGGGTGAAATACTTTCAGCTGCTGGGCGTTTGGGGACTGCCTGCATCGAAGGTCAGGCGTCAGCTCCGGCGCCTGTCGGTGGCGCTGACCCTCACGGTGACCATTGCTGCGCTACCGCTGGGCGTGTGGCTGACCTGGGTGCTGGTCAGTCGCATCAACCCGCTGGCTTTTGGGTGGTCATTGCCGATGGACCTGTACCCGTTGTTCTGGATTGAACTGGGTTTGGTGGCCGTGGCGACAGGGCTGATAATCGCCCATCTGATGCGCCGGCAGCTTGGCCACATGGACAGCATTAAACAGGTGGAGCCATGAATATCCAAACCGGCGTTGTTGCCGGCCTACTGGCGGTCGTCCTTGCGGGCTGTACGGATTCGGAGAACGACACCGGCTTCGCGGGGCTTGCGCAGCAGACAGGCGAGGTGGAGCAATCGCAATTCCAGCAGCCGGAGCCAGGCGACCCCCTGACTTTTCCCGAGGACTGGGGGCCCCATCCGCAACACCGTATTGAATGGTGGTACCTGACCGCTAACCTGGAAACCCAGGACGGCAGATCACTGGGGCTGCAGTGGACCCAGTTCCGTCAGGCGCTGAAACCGCGACCCGCCAATGCAGAACCACCAGAGGCCAGTGCCTGGCCCCTGGACGCGGCGTGGATGGCACACGCCGCCGTGTCATTTGAAGGTGAACACTGGTTTGAAGAAAAGCTGGCCCGGGGTGATTTGGGGCATGCCGGGGCCAGGGCGGATCCGTTGCAGGTATGGCTGGACGATTGGCGGCTGGTATCGCAACCGGATTCCGGGCAGTGGCATTTGCAGGTTGAGGGCGGTGACTGGCGATATGATCTGCGCCTGAGCAACACCGGCAAACCGGTGCCCCATGGAAAAAACGGGTTCAGTGCCAAATCCGCCAGTGGCGAGGGCTCAATGTATTTCAGCCTGGTGGATCTGCACATTGAGGGTACGGTGACCCTTGGCGATGAAACCCTGGCCGTTTCCGGCAAGGGCTGGTTTGATCGCGAGTGGAGCAGTCAGTTTCTGAAAGCTGGCCAGCAGGGCTGGGACTGGTTCGCCCTGCATCTAAACGACGGTCATAAACTGATGGCGTTTCGCCTGCGGGAAGACCAGGGCGCGTTCGTGTCTGGTAGCTGGATAAACGCCAATGGGCAGGTTGAAACGTTGAACGGGAACGACATCAGCCTGAGCCCACTCAACTGGCAAGTGTCGCCGCAGGGCAGGGTTCCTGTGGAGTGGCGTCTGCGGATGCCACAGCAAAACGTGGATGTCCAGATTGCCGCGCCGCCCGGCGACTACTGGAATGCCGGGCTCTACCCGTATTGGGAAAGCCCGGTGACGGTGACAGGTTCCCACGATGGTGTGGGGTATATGGAACTGACCGGTTACTCCAGTGAAGTGGCGCCGATGCGGTGAATACTGACATCCGCACCGTTGAATTCCTCTTCTTCTGTGAGACGCAGGCCGGAGATGGCGTTGACAATGCCATAGACGATCAGGCCGCCGACAAAGGCCACCACAACACCGGCAACCGCGCCGATGATCTGCGACATCAGGCTGACGCCGCCCAGCCCCCCGAGGGCTTCCTGGCCAAAGATGCCGGCGGCAATGGCGCCCCATACGCCGCACACACCGTGCAGGGGCCATACACCCAGTACATCGTCCAGGCGCTCAATCTTGTCCTGGGCCCACTCAAACATGTACACGAAGATGGCGCCGGCGATGCCACCGGTAATCAGTGCACCGACGGGGTGCATCAGGTCCGAACCGGCGCACACCGCCACCAGACCGGCGAGCGGTCCGTTGTGGATGAAGCCGGGGTCCTTGCGGCCGACCAACATGGCCACCAGAACGCCACCCACCATGGCCATGAGGCTGTTCACCGCCACCAGGCCACTGATGCCATCCAGAGTCTGGGCGGACATCACGTTAAAGCCGAACCAGCCGACAGTGAGAATCCAGGCGCCCAGTGCCAGGAATGGAATGTTGGAGGGGGCAAAGGCCACCACGCGGCCATTCCGGTAGCGGCCTTTGCGGGCGCCGAGCAGGAGCACGGCGGCCAGGGCGATCCAGCCGCCCACGGCGTGCACCACGACCGAGCCGGCGAAATCATGGAAGGCTGCACCAAACTGGTTCTCCAACCAGGCCTGGAAACCATAGTTGCCGTTCCAGATCATGCCCTCGAAGAAGGGATATACAAACGCCACGATCAGCCCGGAGGCGATGAGCATGGGGTAGAACTTCGCACGCTCGGCGATACCGCCGGAAACAATGGCGGGAATGGCGGCGGCGAACGTCATCAGGAAGAAAAACTTGACCAGATCGTAGCCATTCGCGGCCGTCAGTTCCGAAGCGCCGGCCATAAAGTGGCTGCCGTAGGCGATGTAGTAACCAATGAAAAAATAGGCCACGGCGGAGATGCCGAAATCGGTCATGATTTTCACCAGGGCATTCACCTGGTTCTTGTGGCGCACGGTGCCGACTTCCAGGAAGGCGAAGCCAGCGTGCATGGCCAGTACCATGATGGCACCGATCAGAATGAACAGCGTGTTGGCGCTTTCGGTCAGGGTATGTACTGCACTCGTGATATCCACGGGGTGGTTGCTCCTGATTTTATGGTTTTATCCGCCTGTCACGGGCGGGTTGTGCATTGATAGCGTGCACACCAAGCAAGGAGTGTTCCATTTTGAGGCAATTTCAGGCCGGATAGTCGATTAGGTGATTTTCTGCTCTGAAGTTGGGCGGGTTTGAGTTGAAGGCGGGGTGTTTGTGCTTTTTATTGGTGCACCAATGGGGCTAATGCACCAATCTGGCCTCTTACCACAGTAATTCGTCCTGGTCCGATTCGTCGGAGCTGCGGGAGTCTGATGTAGCGGAAACATCGGCTTCGGGATTCATGAGTTCCCTTAACCGCATCTCCTGTTCCTCGATCGGCCCGGACAAGTCGATGATGATTTCCACACGACGATTTTTGGTACGGTTTTCGGAGGAAGTATTTGGCACCCGAGGCTCCGTAGACGCAAGCCCCGTGACCGCCAGCCGGGCAGGTTCCAACCGGCCTTCGGCGAGGAGCGCATTGGCAACCGCTGCTGCCCGGGCGGCGGACAGATCCCAGTTGCTGTAGAACCTCTGCGTACGGATGGGGACATCGTCGGTGTGGCCTTCGATGGTCAGCTTGCCGGGGATCTCCACCAGTATGTCGGCCATTTCCAGAAGCAGGCCTTCAAACTCCCAGGTCAGATCGGCCGAACCGGAGGGAAAAGCGCCTTTTTCCTCCACGCGAATAACAATTCTCTGCTGTTCGAGGCTGACGTTTACCCGGCCGTCTTTGATGGCGGGTTCCAGAACCGACTGAACCTGCTCCAGGGTGTTATCTATTTCCTCCTGAATCGCGGCCTCCACGGCAACGTCGGTAGGGCTTTTCAAGGTTTCCAGCTCGGGCTGTTTCTCGGTTGTCGTCTGTTTGACTTCGTTGAGTACGGTGGGCTCGGGCGGTGCCGGAGAAAACTGATCGAAAATCGGGCTGGTACCCATGGGTATTTCAAGGACGGGCACCTCGCGCTGTACGCCAAACGCTTTCGACAGTTCGCCAGCGATCTGTTTGAACTTCTGAGCGTCGATTTCCGAGAATGACAGCAATAGCACGAAGAAACACATCAGCAGTGACATCAGGTCGGCAAAGGTCACTACCCAGGCGGGAATGCCCGCTTTCTCCTCTTCTGGTAATTCGTCCATGGCTAAGCGCCTGCGGTCTCGGCTTCTGAGTTTTTCTCACGTTCTTTCGGCGTCAGGTAACTCGACAGCATCTGTTCGATAACCCGTGGATTGGTGCCTTCCTTGATAGCAACCAGCGCATCAATATAGAGCGATTGCAGGCGCGCTTCCTCAGTCATTCGCAGCGAGAGTTTGTCCGCGATGGGGGTGGCGATCATGGTGGCAATCATTGCACCGTAGAGTGTGGTTAACAGGGCAACCGCCATGGCAGGGCCGATGGATTTCGGGTCTTCCATATTGGACAGCATCTGCACCAGACCAATGAGTGTGCCGATCATGCCCATGGCAGGGGCCACGTCTGCCATTGCTGTAAAGACTTTTGCGCCAGACCGATTGTGATCCAGCGTCAGCAAGCGTTCTTTGGAGAGCAGATGTTTGATGGTTTCGGCGTTCTGACCATCGACCAGCATTTGTATTCCCTGGCCAAGAAAGGGCGAGCCGATTTCACGGTCTTCCAGACCCAGGACACCTTCCTTGCGGGCAATATTGGCCACTTCTATCAGCTCATCAATGCTTTCACGGGTGTCAGGCAGGCGAAACTTGAAAACCCGTGCAGCCACTTTGAAGGCGCTGAAAAATTGGCTCAGGCTGAACTTCGCCAGCACGACAAGCATGGTGCCACCGACCACAATCAGTATTGAGGGCGGGTTGATGAAGACATCCGGCGACACGCCAAGTATGACGGCAGACGCGATAAGCAGGATGGCCCCAACGAGGCCGATCAGGGTGGCAAAATCCACATTAGCTCCAAAGGGTTTTGTGATTCAGAGGGCTTTCGAAGATTAACGGTAGTCCACTATTGAATCAATCGCTATCCGTAAGCGTTTGTGTTTCTATTTTAAGATCTTTCCACGCTGCGTAACGAAGCAGGTCGGATTCCACCAGGGCCAGGCATGCGGCCACCACACCGGCGTCGTCCAGCAGGCCGAATCCCAGCAGCAGGTCCGGAATCAAATCCAGGGGATTGAGTACGTAAACAAGGGCACCGGCGATCGCCGCAATGCTTTTCCAGGGTACTTCGCGATAGTTGCCCTGCCAGTAGTCCCTGAGCATGGAAAACATCAGCCGGATGTCAGTGCTGAACCGGCTCAGTTTGCCACTGTTCCTGACTTTGTCCTCGATGGCCTGCTGGCGGTCGAGCAGGGCGCCCACATCTCTGCGGTGAACCTTGTCCGCCTCTTGATTCAACTGTTCGTTTGCCGTGCGCTTGCTAAAACCTGTCATCGGGCTATTCCTGTGTGGGATGGCCTTGCAGCTCCATGATCCATGAAGCCTGTGACAAAGCCAAGGGTGTTTGCGAGGCGATTTCCGATCATGGTTATACTGGTGGCATGACCGATTACGTGAAACAGAATCCTTCGTCCTTTCCCGATGCGCTGTTGTGCGAAGCCCGCGGTCTTGAGGTTTTGGCAGACACCCTCAAGGCGGCCGGTGTCAGCGGATTGCGTGTGCCGGAGGTGAAAGCCGTATCAGCCCGCGAGCTGGTGATTCCGAAGATCCATCCTGGCCCGGCGAGCGAGGAAGCCATGGCCGCACTCGGCCAAGGCTTGGCGCAAATGCATGCGGTACGTCAGCCCGAGTACGGGTTCGACGCCGACAACATGATTGGGATGTCACCACAGAAGAACCGCCTGACGGACGATTGGGGTGCGTTTTTCCGGGGAGATAGACTGGGTGTGCAGGTAGGCATGATCCGCAATGACCATGTCCGGGACGAGTTCGAAACGGTGCTTGAGCGTCAGGGCGACAAGCTCGCCCGGTTTCTGAATGCGCATTGCGGACACCCAAGCCTGCTCCACGGCGACCTATGGTCCGGGAATGTCCTGTTCGACAGCGCCGGGCCCTGGCTGATTGATCCCGCGGTTTATTACGGTGACCGGGAGGCGGACATTGCCATGACAGAGCTGTTTGGTGGCTTCTCCTCGGCTTTTTATCGTGCCTATGACCGGGTCTACCCCAGAACGGATGTCTACGACACCAAGAGGGCCACCTACAACCTGTACCACACCCTCAATCACTACAACCTTTTCGGGGCATCCTATCTGAGCGCCTGTCGCCACAACCTTGACGTGGTGGCCTCGCTGTAAGCGTGGCCGCTACCACCAGGCCTTGTCCCACATTTCAGGATTGGCCCAGTTGTCGGGATTGTTCCAGGCGCGTTTGTGGTTGTAGCTGTCGATGTTGTAGGTGTAGAGCGTGAGTGGGCTGTCTTCGTAACCAAGCTCAGCCTGCCGGCGGAAGCCCAGCCCGATGAAGTCCGTAAACGACCAACCGGGGCAGTCTTTCACCACAACGGCAATCTGGTGGGTGCCGTAGTTGCGCAGTTGGCCCAGCAGTACTTGGCCCTCGTCGTGGTTCAGGTGTTCGAGCGTGTTGGTCACCAGGGCCAGGTCCTGGGTCTCGGGCAGAGGGAAGGCATCGTTGGGGGCGCTGGTATCCAGGGTGGTCATGGCCGACTCGCTGTGGTGCCGGCACCAGTGATCCCCAACCTCACCAGCGATCTCGCCGCAAACCACCAGTGTGGCCGGTTGGCAGGTATCGATAATGCGGGCCAGGGCCTGCTGCACAGTGGTCATGTTTGGTGTGTCCGTCTGGAATGGAACAACCAGTATCACACCCGCCTGTCGGCGGCATCAACCAGATGCACGCCGACAGCGTTCAGCAAGCAACAGCCTTAGAGCTCCTGAGCCGTTGGCCGCAGGATAATTTCGTTGATATCCACGTCCGCAGGCTGTTCGATGGCATAGACGATGGCCCGCGCCACCGCATCGGAATCAATCGCCACCTTGTAGAGTTCATCCGCTGCCTGTTTGGCGTTCGGGTCAGTGATGGTGCTGGTCAGCTCGGTGTCGATGGCGCCCGGTGAGATATTGGTGCTGCGGATCTCGTCGCCGGCTTCCATGCGCAAGCCTTCAGACAGCGCCTTCACCGCGTATTTCGTGGCACAGTACACAGCGGCGCCGGGGAACAGTTTGTGTCCGGCAACGGACGACAGGTTGATCACATGCCCGCTGTGTTGTTCCCGCATGGTCGGCAGCACAGCCGCGATGCCATACATCACGCCTTTAATGTTGACGTCCACCATCTGGTCCCACTCATCGACCTTCAGGGCGTCCAGCGGTGCCAGTGGCATCAGGCCGGCGTTATTGATCAGTACGTCGATCCGGCCGAAGGTTTCTTTCGCGGTGGCAGCCAGTGACTCCACCTGGTTTCGGTCAGTCACATCGGTCACCTGCCAGGTGACTTCAGCACCCTCGGCTTTCAGGTCTTCTGCCAGTTTGGACAGGCGGTCTTCGCGACGGGCTGCAAGCACCAGCCGGGCTCCTCGCGCTGCCAGGCGGCGGGCAGTTGCCTCACCCAGGCCACTGCTGGCGCCGGTGATAATCACGACTTTGCTATTGATTGGGTCGTTGGTATTGCTCATGGTTTGACTCCTTACTCGTGTGAAAGTGATGTTCAGACGCTGGGTTCAAGTTCCTTCAGCGTCGGGTAATCGGTATAGCCGCGCTCATCGCCGCCGTAGAAGGTGCTGTCATCCCATTTGTTCAGTTCCGCATGCTGGCGGAAACGCTCGGGCAAATCGGGGTTGGCGATAAATGGACGGCCAAAGGTCACCAGATCACAGCGGTCATTGCCGATCCGTTTGCGAGCTTCCTCAGCGGTGTAGGCGCCGTTGGCGATGTAAGTGCCGTGGAATCCAGCCTGGATGGCATCGATCACCGATTCCGGGCGGCCGTTCGCATGGTTGCCCTGGAACGAGTCTTCCACGACCTCGATGTAGCTGATGCCCAGGTCGTTCAGCCGCTTCGCGAATTCACCAAAGGTTTCGACCGGGTCCTCGTCGTACATGGCGTTGAAGCTGCCGGTCGGGCTGACCCGAACGCCGACATTGTCCTTGCCCCAGACGTCGATCACGGCCTCGATCACCATCAGTGGCAGGCGCATCCGGTTTTCAACGGAGCCGCCAAACTCATCACTGCGGTGGTTGCTGCCGCTCTTGAGAAACTGGTCCAGCAGGTATCCGTTGGCGGCGTGTACTTCAACGCCATCAAACCCGGCCGCTTTGGCGTTCAGCGCGCCCTGGCGATACTGCTCCACGATGTCCGCCATTTCGCCGGCTTCAAGAGCCCTGGGCTCGGGCACGTCCACCATGCCGGAGTCGGCGCTGATGAAGGTCTTGGCGCCCTCGGGTTTGATCGCCGATGGTGCTACAGGCTTGTTGCCATCCGGCTGCAGCGCCGTATGGGAAATTCGGCCAACGTGCCAGAGCTGCATGTGAATGCGTCCGCCCGCCATGTGCACCGCACTGGTGACCTTGCGCCAGCCTTCGATTTGCTCCTCCGAGTGGATGCCTGGCGTGAATGCATAGCCCTTACCCTGAGGTGACACCTGGGTTGCTTCGCTGATGATCAGCCCTGCACCGGCCCGCTGCTGATAGTACTGCGCGTTCATCTCGTTCGGTACGTCTCCAGGTTGGCTGGAGCGCGAACGGGTCAGGGGAGACATCAGAACGCGGTTGGGCAGCGTCAGGGTGCCGAGATCGTGCGGTTGAAACAGTGCGTCGTTTACGTTGTTCATTGATCACTCTCCTTGAGGATTAACTGAGTGTAATTAGACCAGTCTACTAGGAATGACTGAAAAAAATGTGGGCGTTCAGTGAAGGCCAAGACATTGGCGGAAAAAGACCCGCACAAACCGCTCCATGGGCTCGGTAGACTTCAGAACCTTGGCTCTGAGAATGGCGCCTTCCCAGCCGGAAAGCAGAAAGCTGGCGACGTCGGCAGGGTCGATGGATGCATCGATATCGCCGGCCTGGCGAGCCTCTTCAACACAACGCTCAAAGCGTTTTTCCCAACCCTGGAAAACGGTGTCCAGGCGCCTGCGGAAGGTTTCGTTTTGCCCGGCCAGCTCCTGGCCAAGATTGCCAATCAGGCAGCCCCGGGTGAATTCGCAGCTGGTCATGGTTTCCAGACCAGTGTCGAAGTAGGCCCTAAGGCGGTCCACCGCCGAGCGGGTGTGGTCGTTCAGAATCCGATCCAGCTTGGTGTCGTATTCCTGCGCAAAGGTGTCGATGACAGCCAACCCGAAATCGTTCTTGCTGCTAAAGTAATGGTAGAACGACCCTTTGGGTACACCGGCGGCGGTCAGCACGGCATTGATGCCCGTCGCGCCGAAGCCTTTTTGACCAATCAGGTCGGCGCCGGTGTGGATGATGTGATTGCGGGTGTCGTTCGATGTCATGGCTGGTATATTAGACCGGTCGTCTAGTAAGCGTCAAACCCGTAAAACCCGAGACATTTTATTCCGAACCACGTTCAAGGAGTCTGCCAGTGATCAAATCCCGTGCTGCGGTGGCGTTTGCCCCCAACAAACCGCTGGAAATTGTGGAAGTGGATGTTGCCCCGCCCCAGAAAGGGGAGGTGCTGGTGCGTATCGTTGCCACCGGCGTCTGTCACACGGACGCCTACACGCTGTCCGGCGCCGATTCCGAAGGTAATTTTCCGGCCATCCTGGGCCACGAAGGCGGTGGCATTGTTGAGGCGGTTGGTGAAGGTGTCACCTCCGTCGAAGTGGGTGATCACGTGATCCCTCTTTATACCGCCGAATGTGGAAAATGTAAGTTCTGTACGTCTGGCAAAACCAACCTGTGTGGTTCCGTGCGCGAAACCCAGGGCAAGGGAGTGATGCCGGACGGTACCTCCCGTTTTTCCTACAAGGGTGAGCCTGTCTATCACTACATGGGGTGCTCCACCTTCTCGGAATACACGGTATTGCCGGAAGTTTCCCTGGCGAAGATACCCAAGGATGCACCACTGGACAAAGTCTGCCTTCTGGGCTGTGGCGTCACTACCGGTATCGGCGCGGTGCTGAACACAGCTAAGGTGGAGGAAGGCGCGACGGTCGCTATCTTCGGTCTCGGCGGAATCGGCCTGGCGGCGATTATTGGCGCCACCATGGCCAAGGCCAGCCGCATCATCGCCATCGACATCAACCCCGGCAAGTTCGATATCGCCAGACAGCTGGGTGCCACGGACGTAGTGAACCCCAAGGACTACGACAAGCCGATTCAGGAAGTCATCGTTGAAATGACAGACGGCGGTGTGGACTACTCCTTTGAGTGTATCGGCAACGTCAACGTGATGCGCTCAGCCCTGGAGTGCTGTCATAAAGGCTGGGGTGAATCCATCATCATCGGCGTGGCCGGTGCCGGTGAGGAAATCAGCACCCGGCCGTTCCAGCTGGTTACCGGCCGGGTCTGGAAAGGTTCTGCGTTTGGTGGCGTGAAGGGCCGGACGGAACTGCCCGGCTATGTCGAAAAGGCCGAGAAAGGAGACATTCCACTGGACGTGTTTATCACCCACAACATGCCTCTTGAGGACATCAACGAGGCGTTTGAGTTGATGCATGAGGGGAAGAGTATTCGGACGGTTATTCATTTTTGATAAGGCATAAAACCACCCTTCCAGTCTGGGCAGGGACGCCCGCTTTCCAGATTTCTGCGCATTTTGGTTAGGCCCTGCGCATACGGGATAACCCTTACACCACAACCCTCAGCAGAATGAAGTTGACCACTCACAGGTGGCTCAACAACAAACTGACTGAGGGCATGAAATGTATAACAACAATGCACTGCTTCGTCGGTTGGGTATGGCCCTGGGGCTAATGGCAGCCTCGATGATGGCCTCCGCTGATAATGCGGGCAAACCCAACTTTCTCCTGATTGTGGCCGATGACCTGGGCTACTCCGACATCGGCGCTTACGGCGGGGAAATCGAAACCCCAAGCCTGGATGCCTTGGCGGATGAAGGCGTCCGCATGACCAACTTCCATACCGCACCAACCTGCTCTCCTACTCGGTCCATGCTGTTGTCCGGTACTGACAGCCATCAGGCCGGTATCGGTAACATGGCTGAACTACTCACTGCAGAGCAGAAAGGTAAACCCGGTTACGAAGGGTATCTGAACGATCTCGTAGCAACCCTTCCAGAAGTCCTTCGAGACAATGGTTACAGTACGTCGATAGCCGGTAAGTGGCACCTCGGTCGGACGGAAGAGCTGAGCCCGGCAGCTCGTGGTTTCGATAACTCCTGGGTGCTTGTCCAAGGTGGCGCCAGCCATTTTGATGATGGGCGCGCCATTATTGGTGTCGATCCAAAGGCAATCTATCTGGAGGATGGGAAGCAGGTTGAGGCGCCTGAAGGTTTCTACTCATCTAACTTCTACGCCGACAAGGTCATCGAATATATCGATGCTGCAGAAGACAAGCCTTTCTTTAGTTTTCTTGCATTTACCGCACCCCATTGGCCGCTCCATGCACCAGAGTCCTACATAAACAAATACGAGGGCCAGTATGGCGAGGGCTATGAGGCAATTCGCAAGCAGCGTGTGGGTAAGATGAAGGAGATGGGGCTCATAGGCCATGAGCTTTCAGCCAATGTTCCGTTTGATGAACTTCCCACCTGGAATGAACTGACTGATGAGCAGCGCAAGATTGAAGCCCGCAAGATGGAAGTATACGCGGCCATGGTCGACAACATGGACCACAATATCGGCCGTGTGATGGGCTATCTGGAGGAGACGGGCGAGCTGGACAACACCGTCGTGCTGTTCATCTCCGATAACGGTGCCGATGGCAATAGCCCGGAAGTGTTGCCCAGGAATAAGGAATGGATTGCCTCCGAGTACGACAACAGCTACGACAATATCGGCCGTCCTGACTCTTACATCTGGTATGGCGCTCAGTGGGGGCAGGTCAGTGCTACGCCATATCCTATGTGGAAGGCATACCCGTCCCAGGGCGGCTTGCTGGTTCCGGCCATTCTCAGCCTGCCGGGTCAGTCCGGTGGCGAAATTAACCACGAGTTCTTCCACGTGATGGATGTTATGCCCACCTTTCTGGAGTTGGCGGGTATTGAACAGCCCACAAGCCCCTATAACGGCCGTGAAATTTTCGATATCCAGGGCGTGTCCATGCTCCCAGGCCTGAATGGTAAAGCCAAGACAAACCGCGTTGTTGGTTGGGAGTTGCTGGGCCGTGCCGCGGTGCGTAAGGGCGACTGGAAAATCCGGCTACTGGAAGAGCCCTATGGCCAGGGAGAGTGGCAGCTGTTCAACCTGGAAGAAGATCCTGCTGAAACAACCGACCTGGCTGCGGAGAAGCCGGAAAAGCTCAAGGAAATGCTAGTGGAGTGGGACGCATACATTAGCCGCAACGGTGTCTTTCCTGCTGATCCTGCGGACATGAGGAAAGTAGGTTACAGCTTCACCACCTGCCTGTACGGCAAGTGTGTTGAGTAACCGCGCCCCGCAAAAACAAGCAGGAGAACTAGTATGACAATCCGTAAAACTGTTTTGGCAGCTGCGGTTTCCGCCGCTGTCGCGACCCCCGCAATAGCGGTAGAGCTGGAGCAACCGGAGGCGTACGGCTATCTGAGCGCCGGTGCCCTGAAAATTGAAGGTGCTGATGCCGAGGCTGAGGCTTTTGAACTGGAGCTGGGATTGAGGGGCAAGGCGGTCATCGACAAGGGGCTGAACCTGAACTATGCAGTTGAGGTGGATCTGGCCGCGGCCGCCAACGATGCTGATAGCCGCAATCCGGGAGGAGAAGCGGAGGTACACGTCAAAGAAGCAAAGTTCTGGCTACCGACCCGTTACGGCATGTTTGTAGTGGCGCCGCGCGGAACGAGTGGGCAGTGGGTAGACATCTATAGCCCCATCAATCATTACGAATTCAACGAGCCCCACGCTGATCTCCACCCTGACGGAATTTTTGCCCAGCCGGACAGGACATCCGGGACATTTGCCTATCACACACCCTGGTTAATGAAGACCAAACTGGTAGTGGCGGCAATTACGCTGAATGACAGCAACGATCAGGATGTGGACGGTAGAGCAATTCGCCTGGTTCACAAGAGTGAGAATCTTAATTTTGCGGTTGGAACAACGATGTTGATGCAGGAACAACTGCCACCATTCGCCACCGACGATTACCAGATCTCCGCCGCCGGAGCTAGCTACAGCCTTGGGGGCCTGACACTGGGCGCGGTTTGGGAACACAACTCCAACTCACCATACCCCCTGGCGCCTGATGGTAAGGCAGACTATGACTCTTACGGTATATCGGCCAACTACGTTGCGAGTAGTGGGGCGGGTGTTGCGATTGGGTACAAGGAAAAGAACCATGACTATAACGCTGAAGATGAGAGCGTTTACACCCTCAAGGTGGAACAGCGAGTGGCACCGCAGATGAAAGTCTGGGCCGAGACCGGTCAGTACGACACTCTGCCAAGCAACTATGCGGTGGGCTTTAGCTTGTCTTTCTGAACATGAAAGCGTCTTGCCCGGCCTATACCGTCCTGGACCGGGCCTTTTTAGGCAACACGAAGTGCGCATTTCGGCGCTGCCGCACGGTTTCCGAAGGCAGCTCGCCGAAGGCCTCCTGGTACTTGCATGTGAAATGGCTGAGGTGATTGAAACCGTAGGAGAACGCAGCATCGCCGATGTTGATATCCGGGTCCGACAGGAGCGTTTCCCTTACGCCTTTGAGCTTATGACGAAGAATGAATTTAGCAGGCGTGGTGTTCAGGTAGGTTCGAAAACCGGACTCAAGGGAGCGCCTTCTGGCTCCGGTAACACGAAGCAAATCGCATACTGATATGGGTTCCCGAATATTCGCCAGAATCCAGTCTGTTGCGAGCCGGATACGCGCTGGCAGAATATTCAGGTTTTCGGTTCCAGGCCGGTGGAGTTGATCTGATAACTGAGCTACCAGGAGACTCTCCCATTGTTTTTGAACTGAAACCCCGATGTTTCCCTGATAAATCTGGTGCTGCGCTGCCAGGCACTCAATGCCGTTTTTAAGCAACTGAGCATCCTGGTGGTTTCCAGACACAAGGGTCGTGTCGTCCCGCAGGAGTTCGAGGCTTGGAACGCCCAGGTTGTCAATCAACGTTTGTTTGGAGAGGTTTATAACGACGGATCTGGTGGATTTTTCCCAGACCAGATCTGCGAGCTTCCCCGGCGCGATTAAAAGCAAACTGTTGGGGGGAATATCCTGGTTCAGTGCGTTGCAGTGAATGCGACCTGACAATACCAGTATCGCATGGAAGGTTGACTGTGCATCCGACTGGACATGGACTTTCTCCGACCATTGAGCACCAAAGAGAGTAGAGCCCCCCAGTGGTTGGCAGGTCAGCAGATTGTTAGCGCTCCCACTAGCGGACAGCGGTGACACTTCCCGATCATCGATGCGGGAGTTGATAAAGCAACGGGCTTCCTCAAAATCGGAGGACTGAACGCCGATGTTGTGGGAAAAGGGAACGTCGTCTTTCTTCATAGCGCAATATCGTTGTTTTTGTATGCTCTGTTCGGAATTTCCATCCGTTTTGTTGAGTATTATAAGCAATGGACAGGCCAGCTGTAGTGGGTCTCAGCTCGGGCCTTGCAGGACAAAGGCAACGGAAGCCAATAAGGCGATCCAGACGCGATAATCAGTTAAGCATCTGGTAAATACCCGACGTTCACGACGCGAGATTGAACGATATGATTAACCCTGACCGGTGTTTGTCGGTGTTCTTTTGTCTGGTATTAACAAGCGCAGGTGTTGTCGCTAAACCGGCAGATTGCGCCGGTTGTCATGCAGATGAAGTGGAACAATGGAGTGAGTCGCAACATGCGGCGGCGATGGCGCCTGCCAGCCCAGGTTCTGTATCAGGCGATTTCTCCGGGGCGACCTACAGCGACGACGATCTTGAGGTCCGGTTCAGCCGCACTGAAAATACCTACGTTATCCATACCACTGAAGGCAGGAAAACAAAGCAATGGACGGTGCGATATACCTTCGGTGTTTATCCGTTACAACAGTATCTGATCGATATCGGTAATGGCAGGCTCCAGGCGTTAAATATTGCCTGGGATTCCCGGGACGAGCCCGAAGGTGGTCAGCGCTGGTTCAGGCTGGATCAAGCGGGTGAAAACCATCCCGGAGATGCCATGCACTGGACCGGCATCTACCAGAGCTGGAACAACCAGTGCGCGGATTGCCACTCCACTGGGCTAGAGCGCAACTACGATACGCAAAGCGATACTTACAATACCACCTGGGATCACGTTGCAGTGAGCTGCACTGCCTGTCATGAAACGGCACAGGCACACGCCGAAGCCAAGCACCAGGACAGGTCCCTCGGCGCCGGCGTCGATCTGGCGGCGATGGGAGCCTGGCTGGTCAGTGAAGGTGGCCGCCCGCCACGACACACGGGAAAATCATCCAGTGATGCGCAGGTGACTACCTGCGGGCGTTGCCACTCGTTAAGGACCAGTCTGGCCGACACTAAGGGCGGCCAGGTCCATGACCAGTATAGCCTGAGCCGGCCAGAGCAGCCGCTGTATTATTCCGATGGCCGGGTGCGGGAAGAAGTGTTTGTGCTGGGCTCCTTTGAGCAAAGCAGAATGTTTCAGGCCGGCGTGGTATGCAGCGACTGTCACAACCCCCACAGCGGGGAACTTAAAGCAGAGGGAAACGCCGTCTGCGCGCAGTGCCACGATGCCGGCGATTTTGATACGCCGGAGCATCACCATCATCCTGAAGACAGCGGCGGGGCCCTGTGTGTGAACTGCCACATGCCAGAAACCACCTTCATGAAGATTGATGACCGCCGTGAACACAGCTTCATGGTGCCGCGGCCGGATGTCTCGAAAGCTAGTGGTAGCCCGGATGTGTGCCTGGCGTGCCACTCTGACAAGGAGCGCGACTGGTCAGTAGCCACAGTGGGTGGCTGGTTCCCGGAACTCTATGAGACTGATACCTGGTATCACGTTCAGCAGCAGGACATAGCAGAGGTGACGGCTTACCTCACAGACTCTGACAAACCGGCACTACGCCGGGCTACGCTGTTGGAGCGATGGGGTGAAGCGCTGGCCCGGAACAAACCATCACTTGTCGCGGAACTGCTCCGGAGCAAACATGCGGTGATTCGTGAGAGTGCCTACAGAGTGCTGCGCCATGGGGCCGAAGATCAGGCCCTGAAATTGGCGGTAGTCGGCCTTAATGATCCATCCCTTGCGGTACGCATCGCAGCCTTCGAAACGCTGGTGAGGCTGGGTCAAACCCTGGATTCAGGGGCCTGGAAAAATGCCCGGAACGAATACGAGCGCTTCCTGGATGTTCAGTCAGACCTTCCCTCGGGCCTTGTCCTGAAGGCCCGCTACCTATTGGCGAACGACATGATCTACAAGGCCGAAAAGACGTTAGACCGTGCCCTGGAGAAAGACCGTGGTTATGTCCCGGCAGCCATTCAGCTAACGGATGTTCTCCGCTCTGGAGGTCGTAACCGTGAAGCGATCCAGTTGATTGACTCAACGCTGGAGGCATCGCCGGGTGAGGCGCAGCTGGTTCACCTGCGTGGCTTGATAAACCTGAAGCTGAAGGACTACCCAGCAGCCCTGGAAAATCTGGAGCAGGCCGCTGAGCTTGCCCCGGAGCAATGGTTGTTCGGCTACCGCTACGCGGTGGCACTGTATCAGCTGGGCCAGAAGGATAAGGCCCGTGAGGTGATCGCGTCTTTGCTGGGCCGGTTCCCCGACAATCGTCGCATCCGGGCGCTGATGAGCCATCTTTAATGAATAAAAAAGGGCCCGATAATACGGGCCCAAGGGGTACACCAGCCTTAACTGCCGGTTGCGCGGAGATGCTGCACGTTGAACATATTGGGGGGGGACAGCTCGGGGTCGACCTGGCCCTTGAACTGGCCGGTGGTGCAGTGGCTGGCCTGCACGTCGATCATGCTGAAGCTGTCGTCAATGGATACACCGGTACCCTCGTTCTTGGGCAGGTGGTGGTCTGGATGGGCCTGTCCGATGGTGAAGGTTTTCCACAGGCTGCCCTTACGGTCATAGGCGACGGTGCGGGGAATGGTGAACGTCTGGGCGTCCATGTAGTGGATACGTTTCGACAGCGGATGGCTTTCATCCACCGGTTTCGCCTCCACTTCGTACACCTTTCTGAGCTGCCAGGTGATGTCCGGGAAACAGCCGCCCTTGCCACTGAAAGCCACCACCTGGTAACCATTGCTGTCGCTGTGGGTTTCTTCGTCCAGCTTCAGCTCGTTGTGGTTGTAGAACGGCATCAGCATGTAACGGGTGCCCTTATAGGTCCAGTCCATGTCGGAAATGCGGCCGTTGTAGCCCTCGAAGTCTTCGATCATCAGGTCCGAACCGAGAAAGGCATCGGTAACCTGGCCTGTGGCCAGGCGGCGCACGCGGCGCTGGAAGCCCAAATAGAGCCAGGAGTTATCACGTTTGAGGTCGTCGGCGGCCCGGTGAATCAGAAGTTGCGTATTGCGGACGTCCGCTGGGTCGAGTACCTGTACATAGATGGCGCGGAACAGGTCAGACGGGTTGGGCGTGATTTCCGGGGTGGGTTCCTGTATCACTCGGCCCTTGTAATTCAGGAAGTGGAAGTTGAATTTGATGGTCCGCTCCACCTTGGCTGATTCCATGTCCCGGTACTTCCAGTAGAACGGCATGATGGCGGCACTGTCGCCCCAGTTGTAGCCGTACTTGTAGTTCCAGGCCAGTTTTTCGCCGGCGCGGGGGTCATCCGCATCCGGCTCCTGCGGGAACGGGCGACCGGCTTTCCAGCCGTTAATTTCCCCGACCTGCTCACCCAGGGAAACCTCACCCAGGGCGTTGCGGGTTGCGTCCACATAGGCAGGGTGCAGGTCGAAGGACGTGGTCTTTCCCACGGCAATGGATGTCCAGCCGTTCTCGATGAAGGTATAGAAGGCCGGATCGATCACGTCCTTGAACTGTGCCACGTTGGATTCGTCGATGGTCATGCCGGCGCTAAGCCCTTCGTGGCTTGGCATTTGATCCTTGTATGGATGGAACGATTCGTTGATGACCTTGTCACTGGCAAAGGCGCCAGCGGAGAAGGCGCCCGCCGTAAGACCGATCACCAGGCCATTAAACACGGATTTTCGGAATGCTCGTTTCATGATGTTTCCTCTATATCAGAAGCTGTAACGCATGGTCAGTTGAAGCTCGTCTTCTTCCTGAGCCATTCCAATGGGGCCAGATTGGAAGCGGCCCAGCGGCTCGTATCCACCCAGGCCGGCAGACTCCCCGGCCGGTTGCCCCGGATAGGTGGCGGTGAACGGATCCCAGGGGTTGCAGCTACGGCAGTCATCGAATTTGCGCGCGCCGGTACCCACCTTGATGTTTGCACCGGCCGTGACACGGAAGTTGTCACTGACCAGCCACTCAACAGACGGCGCGATCGCGGTTGCCCCGGCTCGGAAATCATGTGCGGTGATGATCTGCGGGCTGAGGCGGCCATTCATGTAGAAGCCTTTGATCAGCAGGGTGCCTGTCCAGTTTTCTTTCCAGTCGGGAATACCGGCTTCACCAAACCGACGCTGCTCGCGCTCGTGATCCAGGATGTGCTGACCGAATACCTGGCCGGAGAACAGGAATGCCTGGTGTTCGTTCAGGAGGGGAATGAAGATGTTCTTGTCAGCGCCGACCACGTAGCGAACCACGTCGCTCTCGGAGTAGAGATCTTCCTCCAGCGTATTGGCGAATTCCTCGCCGGTGGTATAGGCCGCTTCAAGCCTGAGGACGGTATCAACACTCTGGGCGTAATAATCCAGGGAGCCACCGAACAGGTTGACCCTCGGGAAGTGGATATCGAAGGCAATCAGGCTTGGCCATATACCGGTTTCACCGGTAAAGCCGTTTTGTGCGGGAATACCGCCCCGAAGAGAGGGCAGTTGGGAGCGATAGGTCAGGGCGTTGAGCGAGAAGCCCAGATCACCATAAACGCCTTCCATCTTGAGGCCGACCTGGGTATTCGCCAGGCTCCAGCTTGGCATGTGCGCTTCGCGGATACCGATCTGGCCGGGGCCGAAATCCGTTGCCGCTTCGCCGCCTGCGAAGTTGGCCACTGTGCCACCATTTTCCCAGAGGCTGTTCATGCCGCGGAAGAAGCAGCCGGCATCGAGAATAACGTTGGGCTGACCGCACTGGCCGATATCGTGCGGGCGGAACTTGTCGAAGTTCCATACCAGCTGGAAATTAAGGTCGTCGAAGGCGAGGCCATCGAACACCTCGGTTGGCCCCATGCGGTAGTCGGTCCGGAGTATCCACATGGGAATCCGGATGTCTTCCAGTTCGTCGTAGATATTGTTGCGGGAGTAATCCACCGGGTTGATCACATCCAACACCCGAAAAAGGTCGGTACGTCCCCAGATGACTTGCTGCTTGCCCAATCGGGTGCTGAGGATATTACCGTTCGAGAAGTTGTAATCGAAATCCACGTAGAGTTCGCGGATGAAATCGGCGCGGTCGTTGAACTCCTGGAATCGCATGTCGTTGGTGTCTTTGTCCAAATAACCGTCGATACACCCTCGTTCGTCCTCGTCACAGGGGCGAACCGGCACGCCGAAGGCTACACCGCCGTCGGTATCATGCAGGTTTTCACCCAACACGATCATGCCTTCGTTGGGGTTGTTCGCTTCACTGAAGGAGTTCGGCAGCTTCAGGCCGCCACCGTGGGGCACGGTGGCGTTGGGTCCCGCTGCCCGGTTTTCCAGGCGGACCGGTCCACCGGCATTGCGGCCGTATTCGTCATCATTAAGGTCGTAAACACCGTCATAGCTACCACGGAGCGTGGCGTTGACGGAGACATTACTGAAAATGCCGACATCTCCAGCCCGTTTCTCTGCTTCCAGCTGTAGTGTGTTGCGGAATTTTGAAAGCCCTACGCCATCCCGGCCGTAGGTTGCATTCTCGTAGAAGCCGTTTACCCGGGTATCTTCCTGGGCGACGGCGGAGTTGATTGGTAACAGCGCCAGGCCGGCACTTCCCGCAAGGGTATAGCACCAGAGCCTCAGGCCTTTTATTGTTGTTTGCATGGCATGTCCTCGTTACAGGTTTTAGTGGAGTGTCCTACCGGGCTCAGGCCCGGTACGGCTCTCCCGGCACGAACCCATCCTCTTGTTCCCGTGGGGAACCGGACGATGGAGATGGTGTTGGTGGATGACGATCAGCATGGAGAATGCCGTCTTCGTCGGCGTAAACATCGGTAACAAAGCGAGGCTTGAAGACCAGTACCCAGGAAGGCACCAGAAGCATGGCCGCGATGCCGTTGATCACGATCATGACGCACAGCAGCAATGCTGCATCAGACTGGAATCGGAGGTCTGAGAAAATGACCCACATGATGATGCCCGCCATCAACGTCAGCGCGGTGAAACTGATGGCCATGCCGGTGGTGGATATGGCTCGCCTGACGGCGTCCCTCAGGTTGCCAAGTCGGGCCATTTCTTCCCGTATCCGGTCCATCATGTAGATGGAATAATCGATGCCGACGCCGATACCCACGGCAATCACCGGCACGGTATTGATGTCAATATTGAGCGCATTAAAGCCCATATAGGCGTAGGTGAGAGTGGTTGCGAAAATCATCGCCAACAGCATCATCAGCCCGGCGTGTAATGAGGTGTAGAACAGCATGACAAAGGCAAAGATCAGCAGGAAAACCAGTGGCAGAACAATGACATTGGTCTCGAAGGCTGATTCGTTCATTGCGGCGGCAACACCAAGGGTTCCCCCCGCGAGTTTGATGGTCAGGCCCTCAACGCTGTCACCGTTCTCCGCGATCCATTCCTTGGCCATGTGAATGGCACGGCGGATGGTCTCGCCCTGGCGGTCCTTGTAATAGAACACCAAGTTGGCAACGCGGTCGTCGGTGTCGTTGAATTCATCAAGGGCCCCGGGAATCGGGCTGGAGGCCATGTAGGTAAACATCAGCCCGCCGACATAGCCCGCATCGTGAGGAATCTGGTACCAACGGGGGTCGTCGTTGTGCATCAGGCGGTTAACTTGCTTAACGAGGTCGGGCAGGCCTTTGCTGCCGCCCACTTCCGGGTCCTTCAGCATGTGGGATTGCAGATCAGAAAGGGCAGCCAGTACCTCCGGACGTTTCAGGCCCCCTTTCTCTTCGGTTTCCGCCACGATGTAGAGCTCCTCGGAGCCCGGGAAGCGCTCATTCACCACGCGGGAAGAAACGTTGTAGTCGTGGTCGGGATACAGGATGGGAGAGCCTGGCTCCGAGTCGCCAATCTGCACGTTGGACGCCGCTAATAGTCCTGCGGCCATCGCCAGTGCCGCGACACTCAGCACCACTTTCGCCGCGCCTGGCCGTGCAACCGTGCGTGAGCAACTGGCGCCGATATGGCGCAGGGCGGTTTCGCGCAGGTTCGGGTCTTTGGGCGTTGGCAGAATGGATAACAGAAGTGGCACGCCGATCAGCACCGTGAACACAACAGTGATCGCCCAAAGGGAAGCATAGATGCCCAGATGGGTATTCAACGGAATGGACCCGATGGCAATGAGCGACAGGCCAATAGCATCCGACACAACACCCAGGGAACCAGGGCGGAAAAGACTGTCAAAGGTCGCTTTTGCGGCTTTGGGGCCACTACCCAGTTCGCGGGTTTCCGCATAGTAGCGTTCAACGAGCTGTACGCCATGGCTCATCGCCCTGGCTGCAATCAAAAAGGGGATCACCAGCCCGAGCGGATCCAGGTTGTAACCGAGCAGGCTGATGATCCCAAGCCCCCAGATCGTGGAGACCAAAACGCCGCCCAGGGGGATCAGCACACCGTAGGCCTTGCGGAAATGGAAAACGAGTAAGGCCAGCATGGTGATTACGGTGAAAATAAAGATCTGGAGGATCTGCTCCATGTACGTGTAGGCCCACCCCACCAGGACTGGCTGTCCCGTGGCGTAGATCCTGACTCCCGCGCTTTCCTCCGCTTCACGCAGCTGTTGTAACTGTGCAAACGTCTTTTCGTAATCCAGCTTGCCTTCAATCAGTTGCGCCTTGACCAGGGCCATTTTCATATCTGGAGACACAAGGGGGCCGTACACCCGTGGGTTGGCCGCCACATCGGCTTTCATGGCAGCCAGTGCTTCCCGTGAGTACTCGCCGGAGGTGGAGTCGTAGTAGGGTTCCGAGTTGATGCTGCCGACTTCCGTAAGCCAGATTTTGCGGGAATTCCGGTGAGTCACGCTGGACACAAGGTTGTGGTTAACCCCGGGCAGGTTGTCCACGGCCTGGGTGATTCGGTCGATCTTGGCGAGATTCTCGTTGGTAAAAATGTCGCCATCTTCGAATTCGACACCCACCGTAAGAACGTTGGCGCCGCCAAAGCTGTCCTTGATGCTGTTGTGCAGTTCGATATAGGGATGTTGCTGCGGCAGCAGGTCGGCGAAGTCGGTGTAGATTTTCAGCCCGGGGATACGCAGGGCGAACGCCAGCGTGAGGATGGCGATCACGCTCAATACCTTGCGCGGGTTGTTGAAGATCCATAGCTCCAGCGAATGCAGGAGATGGGTGAATCGATGCAGTCCAGGCATGGCGGAGTTCCTCAGTCAGTGCTGGCCGAGTGGGCCACGGGAGTTTCAAGGTTCAGCAGCAGGCCACGGCCACCAGCGGCGAGTAGTCGGTGGTCGGGGAGAATCAGGCCGGTACGCAAATACAGGGGTTGGTCGGACGCGGAGATCTTCTGCCAGGATCGCCCCGTCTGCTGCAATACGGTGGCGTTATCCGCCAGGGCGTATAACCCTGAAGGGCCGGCAACGAAACCGAATATCGGGGCGTTGATGCCGGTGGGGGATTTCTCCCAGTTCTCTCCGCCGTCGGCGGTGTGGTAGATGAAACCGTTCAGGCCGCCAACCCAACCTTCATTGTCTGAACGGAAATAGCTGGAATGGGCGTAAAACTCATCCGGAAGGTAGCCGGCATAGTCCCAGTTCTCTCCGCCGTCCGTGGTTTTGAGTACCAGGCCATACTCACCGGTTATGAAAGCATGGTCGGCATCGATGAACTGGAGGTTGTTGAGGATGGCGTCTTCGTTGAGTGAAGTCTCAGTCCAGGTCTCACCCTGGTCAGCGCTGCCCTGAATAGTGGTGAAAGCACCTGCTGCCCACCAGTTGCCGTCCGGAGCGCAAGCGGCGGTCATCATCTGTTCCTGGCTGGGCAGGGAATGCGCCGTCCAGTTATCTCCGCTGGTATCGCCATGCCAGATTTCGTTGTTGAACGTCAGCGCAATAAAGCTGTTGTCCGGGCATACGTCCAACGCAAGGAAGCTTTCCGACGTTGGCGTCTGCCGTTTCCAGCTTTCTCCGTTGTCTGAGCTGACCAACACAACACCGTTGTTGCCAGTCAGCACGATAACCTCGTCATTGCGAGCAATGGCTTGATAGAAATCGGTCCGTTTAACGGCCTGTCCCGACTGATCTCGAACCGCGTCAAGATCCAGGGGCGCTTCGCAACCCGTTAACAGAACCGAAAACAATCCGACCAGCGATACGGCTGCGCCGGTAGTGCGCCATTTGCGCAGGGGGGCATTTCGCATTTTATGTCACCGTCTTTGTTTTTGTGGATAACGCGACTGACGGTGATTTAGCAACGCGTGTGCCATGCACGTTTTCGCGCTGTTAACTGTCTGTATTTAATGGTGAAGGTGACGGTTTTAGAGAGCTTTAGGGAAGTTTGGTGGGGCAGTTAATAGGATTGAGATTTATCAAATGATGAAACGGGTGGGGCGTTTGTTGATATCGTCAAACCAGAAAACGAACCGTGGACATCCCTGTCATGGCGCGACGGTTGTGGTTCAGCTTTCGGCGAGAATGCCGGATTTCTTGAGCCGGTAGGCGAGAGCGGGGCGGCTCAGACCAAGGATACGCGCTGCGCCGGAAACGTTCTGGTTGGCCTCTTCCATGGCACGCCGCATCAGCGTTTCCTCGACATCGTCCAGGCCGATGCCATTGCCCAGTATCTGGCTGGCCCAGTCGCCCCTGGACGTTTCAGATGTCTTTTCAACAAGTTGTCCGTGGCTGTCGACAATACCCTGGGGCTGGCTAGGTTGCGGCTCGGGAACACCTGCAAACAGGGATTCGCGGCTGATGGACTCATTGTTGTCGGTCAGGATGACGCCACGCTCGATAACGTTTTCAAGCTCCCGGATATTTCCCGGCCAATGGTAGTGCAGGCAGAGTTCAAGGGCCTTGTCGGAGAGCCCGAGCGTGCGCTTGTTATACTCAGAGTGGAATTTATTGAGGAAATGTTCGGCCAGCAGCGGCAGGTCTTCCAGCCGTTCCCTGAGCGGCGGAATTTTCACGGGGAAGACATTGAGGCGATAAAACAGATCAGAGCGGAAACGGCCCTCTTCCACGGCTTTTTCAAGGCTTTCGTTGGTAGCCGCAATAACCCGGACATCGACCGCCCGTGTGCGGTTGTCACCCACGCGCTCCAACTCCCCTTCCTGCAGCACCCTCAGCAGTGTGGCCTGAGCCCGGGGCGTGAGCTCAACCACCTCGTCGAGAAAAATGGTGCCGGTGTTGGCTCGTTCAAACCGGCCCGGCCGGGACTGGTTGGCACCGGTGTAGGCGCCTTTTTCCACGCCAAACAGTTCCGCTTCGATCAGGTCCGGGGGAATAGCGGCGCAATTGACCGCGATAAAGGGTTGTTCGGCTCGTTCACTGCGAAGGTGAACGCTGCGGGCAATCACTTCCTTGCCTACGCCGGTTTCGCCTAGCAATAAGACCGACACTTTACCCAGAGCGGCCTTGTCGATCATCTTGCAGACCTTGTTGTAGGAGGCGGACTGGCCTATGCCGTAATACTGCCCCTCCTGCTTTTCGAGGCTGCTGCGTAAAGAACTGACTTGGCTCTGGAGGTCATACAGTTCTTCCATGATGGTGTCTGCCTTGAAGTATTGGGCAAATTCGGCGGCGTCCTCCCATTCCTCGGCAGGCTTGCCCACGATCATGCATTTTTCGTCACCACAGCCACGGCAGCTGACCTCGCGAAAGATGATTTCCCGGCCCATAAACGAGGAGGTGTAGGCGCAGGCGTATCCAAGCAGTGACCAGCAGACCGGTTCATCCATCTGCCCAAGTTCTGTCTGGCAGATATCCACTTCAAACGAATCAACCCATTCCAGCTCGCCATAGAAGCTGCCGGAGTCGTGATCAATGTCGATCTCCATGGGAACGACTTTGACCATGCCCTTGAGTGAATGCAGTTGGGGGCCAGCGAGAAAGATGTCGAGTTCACTGCAGTGCGGGCGAAGCTTCCGGGCCAGTTCGGCGTCTTTCAGTCCGGACTGGTATCCCAGGCGCAGGAGAAAGCCCTTCGCGCGCTCAATACCCATGGTATTCACCATTTCGCGACGAAAGGCGGCCATGGCACTGACTTGCATCAGTAGCATGCGTTGCTCGCCAAACCAGATTTTGCCTTCCGTGCTCTGGAACCGGATCTGCTCCGTAAGATCCTGAAAATCCACATACTGCAATTGTGGTTTGTAGGTAATAGCCATACTCAGGAGCCCCGTTTGTAATTGTATGGGGTCGCGTCCTGGAAAGGTCGTCCAGCGCGAAGGCAGCCGAACGCCGCCTTTTTCATATAACACCCTATCCTTGTCACAAATCAATCAAATGATGAAATTTCAGGCGAAAGTCACGGTTGGCTGCTGATCTGAGCATTTGCTCAGATCACGATTTCATGTTGATCAAATGATGAAAAATTCGTCTGGCTTCCTGATCTCACCCTTCGATAATCCACTCTGTATCAGCGCCCGCCTTTCTATATAAAGCCTTTTAAAACAGAAGTCTGGGTTTTTATTGACGGCAGGTTTCGATGCTTGGCACAGCGGTTGCTCCAGCTGTGGCAACCCATAACAAACACAAGGGTGTCAACGATGACTGAGCATGCAAAAAGCTTCGACGAGCTGACCCGCTACATCCGGGTCCGAAGTGGGCCAGAGGACAGATTCGTAGAGTTCGATTTTGCCATCGGACATCCCGAACTGTTTGTTGAGCTTGTCCTTCCCCGCGAAGCGTTCGAAATCTTCTGCAAGCACAACAATGTCGTTCACATGGATTCCGACATGATCCGCGAGATTGATGCGGACATGGTCAAGTGGCGCTTCGGCGAGAAGGGTCACCGCTGAACGTCACCAAATCGATCATCCACTCAAAACAACAAACGGTAAGTTGATATGAGCATTGAGATCAAAACCAATTCGGTGGAACCCATCCGCCAGACATACGGGCACATCGCCCGTCGCTTCGGCGACAAGCCGGCCTCCCGCTACCAGGAAGCCAGCTATGACCTGGAAGCCAAAACCAACTTTCACTACCGCCCGCTGTGGGATTCAAAGCACACGCTGAACGACCCCACACGCACGTCGATCCGCATGGAAGACTGGTACGCCGTCACCGATCCCCGCCAGTTCTACTACGGCGCCTATGTTGGTAACCGGGCCAAGATGCAGGAGGCCGCGGAGACCAGCTTCGGGTTCTGCGAAAAGCGCAATCTGCTGACCCGACTTCCCGAAGCCACTCAGAAGCAGATCCTGAGGTTGCTGGTGCCTCTGCGCCACGTGGAGCTGGGTGCCAACATGAACAACAGCAAGATCGCGGGCGATGTTAACGCCACGACGGTCTCGCAGATGCACATATATACCGCCATGGATCGCCTGGGCATTGGCCAGTACCTGTCTCGAATTGCCCTGATGCTGGATGGCAGTACCGGTGCAGCACTGGACGAATCCAAGTGCTACTGGATGGATGACGAGCTGTGGCAGCCAATGCGCAAGCTGGTGGAAGACACCCTGGTGGTGGATGACTGGTTCGAGTTGACGCTGGTCCAGAACGTGCTGGTGGATGGCCTGCTGTTTCCCCTGGTGTACGAGAGGATGGACCAGTGGCTGGGCGAGCAGGATGCCGAAGATGTTTCCATGCTCACCGAATTCATGCGGGACTGGTACAAGGAATCCCTGCGCTGGACCAACGCCATGATCAAGGTTGTGGCAGCGGAAAGCGATGCCAACCGCGAACAGCTCCAGGCCTGGATCGATCAGTGGGAACCTCAGGTGTACAGCGCACTCAAGCCCCTGGCCGAGGCCAGCACCGGCATTGAGGCCCTGGATGAAACCCGGGCTCAACTCTCCACCCGTCTCAAGAAATTCCAGCTGCAGAGCCAGGGAGTATCCGCATGAGCCAGCTCGTATTTATTGCCTTTCAGGACAACGACAACGCCCGCTACCTGGTGGAAGCCATCGCCGAAGACAATCCGGAAGCGGAAGTTCAGCACCAGCCGGCAATGATCCGGATCCAGGCCGAGAAGCGCCTGGTGATCAACCGGGAAACGATGGAAGAGAAGCTCGGTCGCGAATGGGATGTTCAGGAAATGCTCATCGACGTGATCAGTATCGGCGGCAATGTCGACGAAGACGACGACCACTTCATTCTTCAGTGGACCTAATTGGGAGACTTATCATGGCTGTTAAAAACAAGAAGCTGAATCTCAAGGACAAGTACCAGTACCTGACCCGGGACATGGCCTGGGAACCAACCTATCAAAAGAAGAAGGACATTTTCCCGGACGAGGACTTTGAAGGTATCAAGATTACCGATTGGTCCCAATGGGAAGATCCGTTCCGTCTGACCATGGACGCCTACTGGAAGTACCAGGCTGAAAAAGAGAAAAAGCTGTACGCCATTTTCGATGCCTTTGCCCAGAACAACGGCCACCAGAACATCTCGGACGCCCGTTATGTGAATGCGCTGAAACTGTTCCTGACCGGTGTGTCGCCCCTGGAACACGCGGCTTTCCAGGGCTACGCCAAAGTGGGTCGCCAGTTCAGTGGGGCCGGGGCGCGTGTTGCCTGTCAGATGCAGGCGATTGATGAGCTGCGCCACTCCCAGACCCAGCAGCATGCGATGAGCCATTACAACAAGCATTTTAATGGCCTGCACGATGCGGCTTACATGCACGACCGGGTGTGGTTCCTGTCGGTGCCCAAGTCGTTCTTCGATGATGCCCGTTCGGCCGGTCCGTTCGAGTTCCTGACCGCGATCTCGTTCTCCTTCGAGTATGTGCTGACTAACCTTTTGTTCGTGCCGTTCATGTCCGGCGCTGCCTACAACGGCGACATGGCCACCGTCACCTTCGGTTTCTCGGCGCAGTCCGACGAAGCGCGGCACATGACCCTGGGTCTTGAGGTGATCAAGTTCATCCTCGAGCAGCACGAGGACAACGTGCCCATCGTCCAGCGCTGGATCGACAAATGGTTCTGGCGCGGTTTCCGCCTGCTGAGCCTGGTCAGCATGATGATGGACTACATGCTGCCGAACAAGGTCATGTCCTGGTCGGAAGCCTGGGAAGTGTATTACGAGCAAAACGGCGGCGCCCTGTTCAAAGACCTTGAGCGCTACGGCATCCGCCCGCCCAAATATCAGGATGTGGCCAACGATGCCAAGCACCACATCAGCCATCAGCTATGGGGCACGTTCTACCAGTACAGTCAGGCCACCAACTTCCATACCTGGATTCCCGGCAAGGAAGAAATGGACTGGATGTCCGAGAAGTACCCGGAGACTTTCGACAAGTACTACCGCCCGCGCTACGAGCATTGGGCCAAAGAGCATGCTGAAGGCCGCCGCTTCTACAACAACACCCTGCCGCAACTGTGCCAGGTATGCCAGGTGCCGACGCTGTTTACCGAGATGGGCGAGCCCACCAAGCTCAGCCACCGCCAGATGAACTACGAAGGTGAGCGTTACCACTTCTGCTCGGAAGCCTGCTGCGACATCTTCAAGCACGAGCCGGAGAAGTACGTTCAGGCGTGGTTGCCGGTACACCAGATCTACCAGGGCAACTGTGAAGGCGGCGACGTCGAGACGGTGGTTCAGAAGTACTACCACATCAATATTGGCGAGGACAATTTCGAGTATGTCGGCTCGCCGGACCACAAACGCTGGTTGTCCATCAAGGGCAAGTCGTCTGATGACAAGGCTGAAGGGTCCAAGCAGGACGCGGCCTGATACGGAGATTACCCGGTGTCATCTGACGCCGGGTGATTCGCCCGCAAAAAACAACAAGGTGACCACCATGAGTGTTAACGCTTTATACGACTACAAGTTTGAACCACGGGATAAGGTCGAGAACTTCAACGGCATGCAGTTGCTGTATGTGCTCTGGCCGAATCATCTGATGTTCTGTGCTCCGTTTGCCCTGCTGGTGCAACCGGACATGACCTTCGGAGCCATGGTTGAAGAGATCCTGAAACCGGCCACGGCATCCCATCCGGATGCAGCGAACGCTGACTTCCTGGCGGCGCAGTGGCTGCTGAATGATGAACCGTTTACGCCGGATGCAGATGCCAGCCTTATAGACAACGGCATCGATCACAAGAGCATGCTGACGGTAACCACGCCGGGCCTTAACGGCCTTGCCGGCGCCGGATTCTGAGGGTAGCGCTATGAGTCACACCGTTACTATCGAACCCATTGGTGAGCAGATCGAGGTCGAGGATGGCCAGACCATCCTTGCCGCCGCCCTGCGCCAGGGTGTCTGGCTGCCTTTTGCCTGCGGCCATGGCACCTGTGCCACCTGCAAGGTCCAGGTCATCGAGGGCGATGTTGAAATCGGCGATGCCTCGCCGTTTGCCCTGATGGATGTGGAACGGGACGAAGGCAAGGTGCTGGCCTGCTGTGCCACAGTTGAAAGCGACGTCACCATCGAGGCGGATATCGATGTCGACGAAGACTTCGAGGGCTATCCGGTGGAGGACTACACCGCAACCGTCACAGACATCGTCGAGTTGTCTCCAACCATCAAGGGCATCCATCTGAAGCTGGACCGCCAGATGACCTTCCAGGCCGGCCAGTACATCAATATCGAACTGCCCGGTGTGGATGGCGCGAGGGCGTTCTCCCTGGCCAATCCGCCGAGCAAGGCGGGTGAGGTAGAGCTTCATGTGCGACTGGTCGAGGGGGGTGCCGCAACCACCTACATTCACCAGCAACTGAACGTGGGTGAGCAACTGCATCTGTCAGGTCCATACGGCCAGTTCTTCGTGCGCAGTTCGCAGCCCGGCAACCTGATTTTCATTGCCGGCGGCTCCGGTCTCTCCAGCCCGCAATCCATGATCATTGACCTGCTGGAGCAGGGCGACGACCGCCAGATCACCCTGTTCCAGGGCGCCCGTAACCTTGCCGAGCTCTACAACCGCGAGCTGTTCGAAGGCCTGGCCCGGGACAACGACAACTTCACCTACGTACCGGCGCTGAGCCAGGCGGACGAAGACGGTGAGTGGTCTGGATTCAGGGGCTATGTACACGATGCGGCCAGGGAACACTTCGGTGGTCGTTTTGCCGAGCACAAGGCCTATCTGTGCGGGCCGCCGCCGATGATCGATGCCGCGATTACCGCATTGATGCAGGGCCGGTTGTTTGAGCGGGACATCTTCATGGAGAAGTTCCTGACAGCGGCAGACGGCGCGGAAGAAACCCAGCGCTCGGCCCTGTTCAAGAAGATCTGACCGGAGGTGAAGCATGGCTCAGGTCTATCGGATTACCGAGCAGTGCAGCGGCAAGTCCTTTGAGTGCGAGGCAGGCCAGAGTGTGCTCAAGGCCATGGAACAACGGGGCATGAAGTGCGTGCCCGTGGGCTGCCGGGGCGGTGGCTGTGGCTACTGCAAGATCCAGGTTCTGGCAGGAGAGTTCGAGTGCGGAAAGATGAGCAAGGTCCATGTTCCGCCGGAAGCCCTGAAAAAAAGGGAGGTCCTGGCCTGCCGGGTGTATCCCCTGACTGATTTGACCATCGAGTGCCGGCCGCCATCGCAGCCCGGTCTCGCAAGCAAGCAGACAAAAACAACAGCGTTGAGGTAACTGTCATGAAAAAAGGTGTAATGCGTCCCGGCCACGTCCAGATCCGTGTTCTCGATATGGATGAAGCCGTCAAACACTACACGGACCTGATGGGTCTTATCGAAACCGACCGCGACGACCAGGGCCGTGTGTATCTCAAAGCCTGGACCGAAGTGGACAAGTTTTCCGTGGTACTTCGCGAGGCGGACGAGCCTGGCTGTGACTTTATGGGCTTTAAGGTTGTGGACGAAGCCGCTCTGGTTCAATTGGAGAAAGACCTGGTGGACTTCGGCGTTGATGTTGAGCAGGTTCCCGAAGGTGATCTGAAAGACTGTGGCCGCCGGGTTCGTTTTACCGTGCCTTCCGGTCACGCCTTCGAACTCTATGCCGACAAGCTCTACACCGGCAAATGGGGCATCAATAACGTTAACCCTGAAGCATGGCCCCGTGGCCTGGACGGTATGAAGGCCGTTCGGTTTGATCACTGTCTGTTTTACGGGCCTGAACTGGCGGCGGTGTACGACATCTTCGTGAACGTGCTCGGGTTCCATCTCGCAGAGCAGGTTCTGGATGGCGACGGCACTCGTATTGCCCAGTTCCTGACCGTGTCCATGAAGGAGCACGACATTGCCTTCATTCACCACGAGGAGAAGGGCAAGTTCCACCACGCCTCTTTCTTCCTGGAGACTTGGGAAGACGTACTGCGCGCCGCGGACCTGATCTCCATGACTGATACCTCCATCGATATCGGCCCGACTCGTCACGGCCTGACCCACGGCAAGACTATCTACTTCTTCGACCCGTCCGGTAACCGTAATGAGGTGTTCTGTGGTGGTGACTACATCTACCCGGATCACAAACCGGTGACTTGGCAGGCCGAGCAGTTGGGTAAGGCCATCTTCTACCACGACCGGGTACTGAACGAACGGTTCCTGACGGTTCTGACCTGATTGATATCCGACTCAACAGGGCTAATTTAACAGGATAGGCAGCAATGAAAGACATCAAGCACTACATCAATGGGCAGTATGTTGGCTCGGCCAGCGGCAAGTTGTTCGACAACGTCAACCCGGCCAACGGCAAGGTGATCAGCAAAGTTCACGAAGCCGGACGTGACGAGGTGGACGCCGCAGTCAAAGCCGCGAAAGCGGCCCTGCGCGGCCCCTGGGGCAAGATGACACTGGAGGAACGCACCGGCATCCTGCACAAGGTGGCTGACGGCATCAACGCACGGTTTGACGAGTTCCTGGAAGCGGAATGCCTGGATACCGGCAAGCCCAAATCCCTGGCGAGCCACATCGACATTCCCCGGGGCGCGGCCAACTTCAAGGTGTTCGCGGACATGATCAAGAACGTGCCCACGGAATCCTTCGAAATGCCCACGCCGGACGGTACCGGCGCGCTGAACTACGCCGTACGCCGCCCCAAGGGCGTGATCGGGGTGATCAGCCCGTGGAACCTGCCATTGCTGCTGATGACCTGGAAAGTCGGGCCTGCTCTGGCCTGTGGCAACACCGTGGTGGTCAAACCCTCCGAGGAAACCCCCACCACCACCGCCCTGCTGGGCGAAGTGATGAAAGACGCCGGCGTACCGGACGGGGTGTTCAACGTGGTTCACGGCTTCGGTGGGGATTCAGCCGGCGCTTTCCTCACCGAGCATCCGCTAGTGGATGGTTTCACCTTTACCGGCGAAACCGGCACCGGCGAAGTCATCATGAAGGCAGCCGCGAAGGGCATCCGGGATATCTCCCTGGAGCTGGGTGGCAAGAACGCCGGCCTGGTGTTCGCCGACTGCGACATGGACAAGGCCATCGAGGGCACCATGCGCTCAGCCTTCGCCAACTGTGGCCAGGTTTGCCTTGGCACTGAGCGGGTTTATGTAGAACGTTCCATCTTCGACGAGTTCGTTGGCCGACTGAAAGAAGCCGCGGAAGGCATGAAGATTGGTCCGCCGGATGATGCCGAGGCGGATATGGGTCCGCTGGTCAGCCTCAAACACCGGGAGAAGGTTCTGTCCTATTACCAGAAAGCCGTTGATGACGGTGCCACGGTGGTGACCGGTGGTGGTGTTCCCGATATGCCGGCCGAGCTGGCCGGTGGTGCCTGGGTTCAGCCCACCATCTGGACCGGATTGCCGGAAAGTTCGACGGTGATTACCGATGAAATCTTCGGCCCCTGTGTCCACCTGTGCCCATTCGACACCGAAGAGGAAGCCATCGAACTGGCCAACAGCCTTCCCTACGGACTGGCATCAGCAATCTGGAGCGAGAACATTACCCGCGCCCACCGGGTCGCGGGCCAGATCGAAGCTGGCATCATCTGGGTCAACAGCTGGTTCCTGCGGGATCTGCGCACACCCTTCGGTGGCAGCAAACAGTCCGGCATTGGCCGCGAGGGTGGTGTGCACTCCCTGGAGTTCTACACCGAGATGAAAAACATCTGTGTGAAATTGTGAGCTAACCATGACTGCACCTGAAAACAGCCCGGAAATCGGGCGTGAGATATCCGCCGCCGGCTACCGCACCAACGTCCATGACCATGGCAAGGGCGGTGTTCCTGTCATGATGATCCACGGCTCCGGCCCCGGCGTGACCGCCTGGGCCAACTGGCGCCTGGTGATTCCGGAGCTGGCGAAGAATCGCCGTGTGGTGGCGCCGGATATGCTCGGCTTCGGGTATACCCAACGCCCGGAAGACAACACCTACAACCGGGAGCGCTGGGTGGCCCATGCCATCGGCGTTATGGATGCACTGGATCTGCAACAGGTGGATCTGGTCGGCAACTCCTTCGGTGGCGGCCTGGCGCTGGCGCTGGCGATCGAGTACCCGGAGCGGGTTCGTCGTCTGGTGCTGATGGGCTCCGCCGGCGTCAGCTTTCCGATCACCGAGGGCCTGGATGACGTCTGGGGCTACCAGCCTTCCCTTGAAAACATGCGTCGCCTGATGGATGTGTTTGCCTTCAACAAAGGCCTGCTCACCGACGAACTGGCGGAGATGCGCTATCAGGCCAGTATCCGCCCCGGTTTCCAGGAATCCTTTGCCGCCATGTTCCCGGCACCGCGTCAGCGTTGGGTCGACAACCTGGCCAGCGAGGAGAAGGACATCCGGGCGCTGCCCCACGAAACCCTGGTTCTTCATGGCCGCGAAGATGAGGTGATACCGCTGGCCGCCTCACTGAAACTGGCTGAACTGATCGACCGAGCCCAGTTGCATGTATTCGGGCGTTGCGGCCACTGGACCCAGATTGAACATGCCAACCGGTTTGCCCGGCTGGTGAACGATTTCCTGACCGAGGCCGATCAAGTGGCTTCAGGAGCAGAGTAATGGAACAGACACGCATCCAGGCCTTCGGTGACGAGCTTTACCAGGCCATGCTGAACCGGGAGGCGGTCGCACCGCTGACCGACCGTGGCGAAGACATCACCATCAACGACGCCTACCACATTTCCCTGCGCATGCTGGAACGCCGGCTGGCGGATGGCGCCTCCGTCATCGGCAAGAAGATCGGTGTCACCAGCAAGGCGGTGCAGAACATGCTGAACGTGCACCAGCCGGATTTCGGGTACCTGACCGACGACATGGTGTTCAACAGCGGTGAAGTCATGCCCATCAGTGACCGGCTGATTGCGCCCCGCGCCGAGGGCGAAATTGCCTTCATCCTGAAGAAAGACCTGAGCGGCCCCGGGGTAACCAATGCCGATGTGCTGGCCGCCACCGAGTGTGTGATGCCTTGCTTCGAGATCGTCGATTCCCGCATCCAGGACTGGAAGATCGCCATCCAGGACACGGTGGCGGATAACGCCTCCTGTGGCCTGTTTGTGTTGGGCGATCAGGCGGTTTCTCCCCGCAAGGTCGATCTCGTGACCTGCGGCATGGTGGTGGAAAAGAACGGCAGTGTGCTGAGCGCCGGGGCCGGTGCCGCGGCCCTGGGTTCCCCAGTGAACTGCGTGACCTGGCTGGCTAACACCCTGGGCGAGTTCGGCATCACCCTGAAAGCCGGTGAAGTCATCCTGTCCGGTTCCCTGGTTCCGCTGGAGCCGGTCAAGGCCGGTGATTACATGCGTGTGGATATCGGTGGTATCGGCAGTGCTTCCGTGCGCTTCGCCTGACCCGGATTGAAGAGGACAACATCATGAGCAACAAAATCAAAGCGGCGATCATCGGCTCGGGCAATATCGGCACCGACCTGATGATCAAGATCCTGCGCACCGCCGAGCACATCGAGATGGGGGTGATGGTCGGGATTGACCCCGAGTCCGATGGTCTGGCCCGTGCCAAACGTATGGGCGTGGCCACCACCGCCGAGGGTGTGGAAGGGCTGGTGAAGATGCCCGAGTTCGCCGACATCGGCATTGTGTTTGATGCCACGTCGGCCGGCGCCCACGTTCACAATGACAAACTGCTGCGGGAACACAAACCCGACATCCGCGTGGTCGACCTGACTCCGGCGGCCATCGGCCCCTACTGCGTGCCCGTGGTTAATTTGGAGGAACATCTGGCCGAGGGCAACGTCAACATGGTCACCTGCGGTGGCCAGGCCACCATTCCCATGGTCGCGGCGGTGTCCCGAGTCGCCAAGGCTCATTACGCGGAAATCGTGGCATCCATTTCCAGTAAATCCGCCGGCCCCGGTACCCGCGCCAACATCGATGAGTTTACGGAGACCACCTCCAAGGCCATCGAAGTGGTCGGTGGTGCCGGCAAGGGCAAGGCCATCATTATCCTCAACCCGGCCGAACCACCCCTGCTGATGCGGGACACGGTGTACGTGCTTTCGGATGCCGCCGACAAAGCCGAAGTGGAAGCCTCCGTCGAGGAGATGGTGAAGGCGGTGAACCGCTATGTGCCCGGCTATCGCCTCAAGCAGAAAGTGCAGTTTGATGTGATTCCTGAAGACCAGCCCATGAACGTCCCGGGCCTGGGTAAGTTCAGCGGCCTGAAGACCTCCATCTTCCTGGAAGTGGAGGGTGCTGCCCATTACCTGCCGGCCTACGCGGGCAACCTGGACATCATGACCTCCGCGGCTCTTGGTACTGCCGAGCGCATCGCCGAATCGCTGGTCAAGTGAGGAGACTGAACCATGACTTATAACCCCGGCAAGAAACTCTACATCTCCGACGTGACCCTGCGGGACGGCAGCCACGCCATTCGTCACCAGTACTCCATCAAGAACGTGCAGGACATTGCACGGGCCCTGGACAAGGCAAAAGTCGACAGTATTGAAGTAGCCCACGGCGACGGCCTGCAGGGCTCCAGCTTCAACTACGGCTTCGGCGCCCACACGGACCTGGAGTGGATCGAAGCGGTGGCGGACGTAGTCACCCACTCGAAAATCGCCACCCTGCTGCTGCCCGGCATCGGCACCGTCCACGACCTGGACAATGCCTACAGCGCCGGCGCAAGAATCGTCAGAGTGGCCACCCACTGCACCGAAGCGGATGTGTCGAAGCAGCATATCGAGCACGCCCGCAAACTGGGCATGGACACCGTCGGCTTCCTGATGATGAGCCACATGCAGACCCCGCAAGGGTTGGCGGAACAGGCCAAGCTGATGGAAGACTACGGGGCTACCTGCCTCTATGTCGTCGACTCCGGCGGCGCCATGAACATGAACGACATCCGCGACCGCTTCCGGGCGCTGAAAGACGTCCTGAAGCCCGAAACCCAGACGGGCATCCACGCCCACCATAACCTCGCGCTGGGCGTGGCCAACTCCATCGTGGCTGTCGAGGAAGGCTGTGACCGTGTCGATGCCAGCCTCGCCGGCATGGGCGCTGGTGCGGGTAACGCCCCGCTGGAAGTGTGCATTGCCGCCTTCGACAAGATGGGTTGGGAGCACGGTACCGATGTGTACGCACTGATGGATGCCGCTGATGACATTGTGCGGCCGCTGCAGGACCGCCCGGTTCGGGTGGACCGTGAAACCCTGGCGCTTGGCTACGCCGGAGTCTATTCCAGCTTCCTGCGCCACTCGGAGGTAGCAGCGCAGAAGTATGGCCTGAAGACTGTGGATATTCTCGTTGAACTGGGCAAACGCCGGATGGTGGGTGGCCAGGAAGACATGATTGTGGATGTGGCGCTGGATCTGCTGGCGGCGCAAAAGGAGCAGAACGCATGAGCAAGACACTGAGCCGTGAACAGGTGCTGGCCCTGGCCGAACACGTGGAAAACGCCGAGTTGCAGGCCCACGACATCACCAAGGTCACCAATGACTACCCGGACATGACCTTCGAGGATGCCTACGACGTGCAGTGGGAAATACGCCGCCGCAAGGAAGAGCGTGGCAACAAGATCGTTGGCATGAAAATGGGCCTCACCTCCTGGGCAAAGATGGCCCAGATGGGTGTGGAGACTCCGATCTATGGCTTCCTGGCAGACTATTTCAGTGTGCCGGACGGCGGCGTGGTCAACACCCAGGAATTGATCCATCCGAAAATCGAAGCCGAGATTGCCTTCGTCACCAAGGCACCCCTGAAAGGCCCCGGCTGCCATATCGGCCAAGTGCTGGCGGCGACGGACTTTGTGATTCCCGCCGTGGAAGTTATTGACTCCCGCTATGAGAACTTCAAGTTCGACCTGGTGAGTGTCGTGGCGGATAACGCCTCATCAACCCGGTTTATCACCGGCGGCCAGATGGCCGATGTGGCGGATGTGGATTTGAAAACCCTGGGCGTGGTGGTCGAGAAGAACGGTGAAGTTGTCGATGTAGGCGCGGGTGCCGCCGTGCTCGGCCATCCGGCCTCCAGCGTGGCGATGCTGGCGAATCTGCTGGCAGAGCGGGGTGAGCACATTCCCGCGGGCACCTTCATCATGACCGGTGGCATAACCGCCGCCATCACGGTGGAGCCTGGGGATAATATCACCGTGCGTTATCAGGGGCTGGGGACCGTAACCGGAAGGTTTATCTAAGCCTCAAAGGCACTGCCAACGGAGCAGGGAATTATGAGCGATACCATTGATCTACGTTTATATTTCAACTTTCGCAGCCCGTACTGCTATCTGGCCAGCGAGCGTATGTTCGAGCTGTTTGACCAGTACCAAGTCAATCTGCTCTGGAGGCCTCTGGGAGGATGGCACGGTCGCTCGGATCCGGACCGGGCAAAGGTCAAGATGCCTATCGCCAGGCAGGACGTGGCACGCTGGGCACGTCGGTTTGGCATGCCTCTGACCCCACCTCCGAAGAGTACGGATCCTACCCGTGCCGGGGCTGGTTCACTGTTGGCAGAGAAGGAAGGACTGCTCAAACCCTATGTGGTGGCAGTGATGCGCGCCGAATGGGCGGACGGCCTGGACATAGGGGATGCAGCGGTCCTGTCCTCAGTTGCCGAAAGCGTTGGACTAGACAGGGAGGCGTTCGCCAGGGCGGTCGATGATCCCGAACTCCATACCCAACTTGACCGGAACTGGCAGGAAGCACAGGAAAAAGGTGCCCTGGGTGTTCCCACGTTTGTTATCGGCGACCAGATTTTCTGGGGTCAGGACAGGCTGGATTTTGTGGGGGAGCACCTGAGGGATTTGGGAGCGGCACGCCAATGAGCAGGATACGACTGATTGATAAGCCCGAATGCCCGTTTTGCTGGCGAGTCCGGATTGCCGCGGCTTTGCAAGGGCGGGCGATGCACAGCATGGACAGGTCAGACCCGGATGTTCTCGTCGAGTGGCAGCGGTTATCGCCGAGTCAAACGGTGCCAGTGATGATTGAGGATGACCTGGTACTGACCGACTCCGGCCCGATGCTTGAGTACCTGGCCGAAACTGGCTCGGCTTTGCTCCCGGATTTTCCACGCCGAAGGGCGGAAGCACGAAGCTGGATTGTGTATGGGGATAATGTTCTGGGGCGATCCCTGCGGGAAGTGGTTTTTGAGAAACGCGATAAACCGGAGAGCGAATGGGACCAAGGCAGGATTCGCAGGGGTACACGCGGATTCCTGAGTGGGCTGCCCGCACTGGAGATGGCGCTGCGAGACGAAAACTTCCTTCTCGGAAACTGGCCAACCTTGGCCGAGTGCGCCCTGTTCCCAAGGTTTGCCCTGGCTCTGCTCTATGGCGTGGATATCCCTGCTGATTTTCCTCGAACTCGCCAATGGTTTGGTCGCCAGGCCATCCACCCGGCTTTCTTGTCCTCGAGCCCTGAGCGGGTCAGGAACATTCTTGTTGATTTTGCGTGAGGAACCATAATGCCGATAGCCCAATTGTATATCCTTGAAGGTCGCACGGACGAACAGAAAGAGCGCCTTATTCGTGAGGTGTCGGAAGCCATGTCACGCTCAATTGATTCACCGATTGAACGCGTACGGGTGATCATTACCGAAATGCCTAAAAGCCATTTTGGGATAGCCGGTGAGCCGGCCAGCAAAGTACGGCCCTAGCGCTGTCCTCGAACCAACGCCTATTGCCGGTGAGTAACATGACCAAGCTGCCCGTGCTGTACTTGTCCTGTGAAACAGAAGCGCTGACAGGCCCCAAAGGGCAGGCCAGCCTGCGCCGCCTGATACGGCCCGATCTCGTAGTTGTCAACGTGGCATTTATTACCTCGAAAAAAGGGGGCGCACAGCCGGAAATCTTTCACCAGTGTGGTGAGGGGATTCTTGCCAGACGCCTGCAATCCGGAATGGCGGAACGGGGGTTTGATGTCGCCGTTAGCGGGTCTCGGGAACAGGGTTTGAAGGAACTGGCTGAAAGCATGACGCATCTTGCGCCTGAGGAGGTGATTGAACTGCGGCTCAACACCGGTATGACCAGTGAACACTACAGGGATATTGGTCATTGCCTGGAAGCCTTGAGAGACCAGGGTGTGTTGCTGATATGCCTGGACCGGCTGGAAAACGTCGGCAATAACGAGGATCATCCTCAGCCACATGACAGTTATCTCCGTAATCTGATTCGTCAGTGGGAAGATGAGCACAGATGGGTAAAAGCCATGTCGAAATCTGACCTGCGCGCCTCTCATTCTACTCCGGGGGCCGAAGCCCCCGTTGCCGACCCAACGTTATGTGTGCTCAATACCGCCTTCAGTCTAGGTGGAATGCAGGCACCTCAGCGCCTGTTTGGCTTCTCTCTGAATGAGAATAGCCAGTCCCTCGCAGGTTATGGATGGATGCAATAATCTGTCGAAAACGCAGAGGATTCCGTGAATGCTGAAACTACTGATGGTTGGGGCCGGTGGTATTGGAAGCTACTACGCAGCAAGGCTTCTGGAGTCGGGGCACCGGGTGGTGCTCACTGCTCGCGGAGCCCATCTGGATGCCCTTGTCAGCAACGGCCTGAAGGTCCACTACGGGGGGAGGGAACTGATTCATCGTCCAGAGGCCTTCAGCCACCAGCAATTGGTCGCCCGATTCCATCCTGACGACTTTGACGTCATTGTCATTGCCCTGAAGTCGACAGCCACCGAGTCGGTCGTGGATGAGCTCGGAGCCTGGCTGAGGCAGGGCCGGGTTCCTGTATTGTCCCTCCAGAATGGTGTTGATAATGAGCCATTGCTGGCAGAAGCCATCGGGGCCGAGCGGATCATCGGCGGGCTTGCGGTGCGGATCGGCGGGCATATTGTGCGGCCAGGTGTTGTCGAAGCAGAGGGCGTTGCTGAGATCGTGATGGGCGAATGGCCTGCGGCGCGTAAGCCCGGCAGCGCGCGCTCGTTGCTGCTGGAGAAACTCGCGGCGGCATTCGACGGCTCGGGTATTCCCACCACGCTTTCCGACAACGTTCGCTACGAGCTATGGCGTAAGCTGGTGATCAACAATGGTGTAAATCCCCTCTCGGCACTGACAGGATTGGATACCCGCAGCCTGACTCATCGTCCCGAGTTCAGCAGGATTGTGTATGGCATGATGGCGGAAACCGTTGAGGCATCAAGGGCCGATGATGTAAACCTCACGAAGGAAGATCTCCACGAAATGTTCGAGTTGATCAGTTCCTTCAATGCAATCAAAACGTCCATGCTGATAGACAGGGAGAAGGGGCGCCCCCTTGAACTGGACAGTATTGCGGGCGCTGTACTTAAACGTTGCGCCAATCTTGGCATCGATGCTCCATACACGTCGACCATCGCCACTTTGTTGAAGCAACAGGCCTCCTGACTTCCCGCTGTGAGTTGGTGCTCTTGCCGCTCTCGTATACCCAGTTATTTCTCATGCTCGCGTTCTTCTTTGATGACCTAACGCATGCTGTTTCGGTGGTGTCTTTGTTGGTTGTTGATTGATCACCTGAATTTATATAAAGTGAACTCATTAACAATAAGTAAATGAGGCGAGAGATGTTTGGTCAATCACTTGCGGGCGCTACCGTCCTTCAGGGGGCACATCCGGAAGAGGTGTCTTCGTTTGTTAACCAGCATATCGGGCAGCATCGCCTGGAAATGCTTGGAGAGCAGAAACGGAAGTCCAGTCTCAGCTTCAGGGAATTTGCCGGGTTCGGGATGTCCCAACTCAGTTACGGTAACCATGTACGGGTAAAAAGCCCCGAACTTGAGTCCATCTATCACTTTCAGGTGGTCACTCGGGGTGAGTGTGTCTGGCATCAGGCGGGCGAGCGCATGAAGGTTCGCAGTGGTCAGGCGGTTATGGTGAACCCTTATGAAAAGATTGATCTGGAGTATTCGGATGATTGCGAAAAGCTGATCATCAAGGTTCCCGAGCATGTACTCAATAATGCCCGTGAGTTATCACACGGTCGGTTGCCGGAGGATGGCATTCGCTTTACCCGGGCGCCCGTGGAGCTTCGGCTATGTCCTGCCCTGATCAATATCATGGAGGCGGTGCTGTCCGAGCTTGATGATGCCGAAGACGAGGACATAAACCCGGTTTGCGGCGCCTATCGTGAAATTATCCTCAAGAAACTGCTGAAAGTATTTCCCAGTAACTGGTCCAGCCAGGAGAACGGTGCGGCCTGTACGCCCATGCTGGGTAAAATGCTGCGGTACATTGAACAGAACGTGCATCGCAACATCGATATAGAAGAGCTTTCCAGTGTCTCCAATATGAGTGTTCGATCCATCTACAATGCTTTCTCCAAGGCCTTCGCGACGACCCCCAAGTGTTACATCAAGCAGTTGAAGTTACAGAAGTTGCGGGAAGACCTTTTGCAGGGAAAGTGCCGGAATGTCACCGAGATCGCCCTGGAATATGGCTTCAGTCATCTGGGCCGGTTTTCTTCGGATTATCGAAAATCCTTCGGCGAGTTGCCCTCTGAAACCCTGCGAATGGCCGGTTAATCCCGGCCATTACCTTCCCGTTGTTGCCCGCAGATCTGTCGGGTAACCCGGTCACTGCATTCCCGGACCTGTTCGAACAGGAATGAGCCTTCGCTGATGTCGGTGTCCCGATCAAGACCCAACAGGGTGATGACGGTGACAATGCTGCCGTTGATATCGAATACAGGGCGGCTGAGCACATTGATTTCGGGGAGGTAATCACTGAAAAACGCGCAGTAGTTATCCCGTTTGATGGTTTCCAGATGAGGTTGCAGTTCCTCCCGGGTGATGGGTTTGCCCCGATGTTTCGGGAGTGACTTGGCGTTCTTGTAATACTGGTCCACCAGTTCCTTGCGTCGCTTCGCTGGCAGGTGGGCCAGGTAAATCCTGCCTGAGGCTGAGTTCAGTGGCGATAGCTCGGCGCCCAGCCTCACGTTGACCGAGATTGGCTGGCTTGAGTCCAGCCACTTGATGATCAGTGGGCCGTTGCCGTTCCAGACGGTGACCGACACGGTTTTGTCGGTTTCCTCATTGAGCCGGTCAACGGCTTCGTAACTCAGCTGAATCGGGTTGATGCGCCGGAGTGCTGAAATGCCCAGGGTCAGGCTGGAATTGCCCAGGGTGTACTGGGTGTGATTCACCTGATTGATGTAGCCCTCTCGCAGCAAACTGACCAGGTATTTGTGGGCGCGGCTAGGTGACAGATCCAGGGCGCCCGACAGTTCCTTGAGGGTGGGTGGCTTTGGCGCTGTGGAAATATAATTGAGGATATGCAATCCGATTTCCAGCGAACCGATTCCTTGCCGCTTTGGGCTTTCTTCTGCCATGGACGTTACCATTTTCGAATGACTGGTGCTGCCGTGTACCAGCGGAAAACAGGCACCCTGGAGACGGCGGGCACCTGTTTTTCGGGTTGTTGGCAAGGATACCAATTCTGAAGGTCCGGATCAGAATTTGTACTTGGCCATGACCTCAACCTGCTGGCCTTCCGGCAATAGCGGGCCGAAGGCGAGATTGTACTTTCGCCACTCTATCCCGGCTTCCAGATCCTGGGTGATGTTATGGATCAGGTTGACGCGATGGGCTTCGTAGTTGGTGTCGGCGTCGTCATCCACTTCGACGGCTGTATAGGCGACGTTTGCCCGCCACTCGTTGTTGATGACGTAGCGAAAGCCAACGTCAAACCCTGCCTGGCTGACAGCGTCGTCGTTTTCGACATCCGGTGACGACAGGCTGTTGTTTACGCCAACACCGGTGAATGCACCAAGCCCTTCACCGTAGTGAGCATTCACGTTCAGGCTGTGAGGCCCGATCATGAACTTCGAGCCGATGGCGCCGCCACCCACGAAGTCGCCGTTTTCAACTTCGCGTCCTGACGCGGTGAGGATAACACGGTGACCACCGTCGAGACTCAGGTTGTAGTTAACCGCAAGATCAGGCGTGTCGGCGTCGTTGTTGACCGGGTCCTGAGCAGTAAAACGGAAGCCGGCAACCTCGTGGCTAACCAGGTTTGTGCGGAAGTTGAACCCGCCCAGGGTGCCTCGCGGCCCGCCCAGGAAATCCAGGTAATCGTGATAGGCAACGGCCCAGAACTGGCCGGTCCAGGTTTGCCCCACGGTGGTCTGGTCAACCTTGATGAACGCGTGGCGAAGCCGTAGGTCGTTGTTCTCGCCGGGATAGGTGCCGCCGTAAAAGTCGCCTTCCACGAAGCCGACAATGGTATGGCCTTCCTTCTGGGTCACCGTCTTGAGGTTAACGCGGGACTGGTTGGAACGGCCGAAGATGCGGGAATCTCCGTCATCGACCTTTTCATAGATGGCTTCGGCTTTGAAATAGCCACCGATGCTGAATTTGGTGTCGTTGAACTCGCCGAGTTCGAGAGCGTGAACGGCGGGGGCCGCGCTGAGACCGGATGCAATAGCGAGCGCTAGTAACGAATGTCGATAGTTCATTTACCTTCTCCTTGTTGTTTGGCATTTGAACTATCGGTTATTCAGGCGTTGGCAAATATCCGGTTAATGAACATCCCTATCCGTTTTTTGTACTTATCTCTGGCACGGTGCAGGGTTCCGTCACCGTTCCAGATGACGACCATGGAATCGCAGATGGTCCTCAATGAAGCTGGCAATGAAGTAGTAGCTGTGGTCGTAGCCCTCGCGCAGATTCAGTTCCAGCGGGTAACCGCTGATATGGGCTGACGCCTCAAGGGCGTCGGGGCGAAGCTGTTCGGCCAGGAAATTGTCAGCGTCACCCTGATCCACCAGGGCCGGCACGAATTTCTGTGCCTTGCGCATTAACAAGCTGGCATCGTAGGCAGCCCAGCGCCCGGTATCGTTGCCGAGATAGGCGGCAAAGGCTTTTTTGCCCCACGGGCAGCTGACCGGATTGCTGATCGGGCTGAAGGCAGACACCGACTGGTATGTCTGTGGATTGCGCAATGCCAGCACCAGGGCGCCATGCCCGCCCATGGAATGTCCCGCGACAGAGCGTTGATCGGTTACTGGGAACACCGACTCCACCAGTGCCGGTAGTTCATTCAGCACGTAATCGTACATGCGGTAATGCGTGTTCCAGGGGCTCTTGGTAGCATTCACATAGAACCCCGCCCCCTGGCCAAGATCGTAACCGTCATCGTTGGCGACGTCGTCGCCTCTGGGGCTTGTGTCCGGGGCCACAATGGCAATGCCCAGTTCGGCGGCTACGCGGTGGGCGCCCGCTTTCTGCATGAAGTTTTCGTCGGTGCAGGTCAGGCCCGATAGCCAGTAAACGACGGGTACCTTTTGCCCACTAGCCACCTGTGGTGGCAGGTAAATCGCGAAACGCATGACACAACCAAGGGTGTCGGACTGATGGCTGTACTGCTTGTGCCAGCCACCGAAACTTTTGTTGCTGCTCAGGTTTTCGATGCTCATCAAGAACTCCGTGGGTGAGTCGCCTGCCATGGGTGGCAGGCGACCGCGCCGGTCACTTATCGAAATGGATCACGCTACGAATGCTCTTTCCTTCGTGCATCAGTTCGAACGCCTCATTGATGTCTTCAAGCCCCATGGTGTGGGTGATGAAATCGTTGAGTTTGAACTCGCCCTGCAGATACCGCTCGACAATTCCAGGGAGCTCGGAGCGGCCTTTGACGCCGCCGAACGCGGAGCCTTTCCAGACTCGACCGGTCACCAGTTGGAATGGGCGGGTGGAAATCTCCTGGCCAGCACCTGCGACACCGATGACGACGGATTCGCCCCAGCCCTTGTGGCAGCATTCCAGGGCAGAACGCATCACGTCGACGTTGCCAATGCACTCAAAGGAGTAGTCCACGCCGCCATCTGTCAGTTCGACAATGACTTCCTGAATGGGTTTGTCATAGTTTTTCGGATTGATGCAGTCGGTCGCGCCCAACTGCTTTGCCAGGTCAAATTTGCTGTCGTTGATATCAATAGCAATGATGCGGCTGGCCTTGGCCATGGTAGCGCCAATAATGGCAGACAGGCCGATGCCGCCCAGGCCGAAGATCGCCACGGTGGCACCTTCTTCCACCTTGGCAGTGTTCATGACGGCGCCCATGCCGGTGGTTACTCCGCAGCCCAGCAGGCACACTTCTTCCAGTGGCGCTTCTTTGTTCACTTTGGCCAGAGAGATTTCCGGCAGCACGGTGTACTCGGAGAAGGTGGAGCAGCCCATGTAGTGATAGATTGGCTGGCCATCCTTGTAGAAACGGCTGGTGCCATCGGGCATCAGGCCCTTGCCCTGGGTTTCCCGGATCTTCCCGCACAGGTTGGTTTTACCGGAGAGGCAGAATTTACATTCCCCACACTCTGGCGTGTAGAGGGGAATAACGTGATCTCCAATCTCGACACTCGTGACACCTTCGCCGATGGCCTCAACGATGCCGCCGCCTTCATGGCCCAGAATCGCGGGGAAATTACCTTCGGGGTCGTCTCCGGAAAGCGTAAACGCATCGGTGTGACAGACGCCGGTAGCGATCACCCGCACCAGAACTTCACCAGCTTTCGGCGGCATTACATCCACCTCTTCAATGGAGAGTGGTTGCCCCGGTCCCCAGGCAATGGCTGCTTTTGATTTGATCATCTCGCTCATAATTCTCTCCGTTTGTGATGCATCTGTATTTGGATACTGCCCGAATGATCTGGTCATTATATTTGCTGCACAGATGTTGATAATGACTTTGTTCGTGAAATCACTTTTACTCATGTGTAATAATCAGGGTGTCTGAAGCAAAAGTAGGGTGGTGACATGCAGCGCTGGGAAGGTGTAAACGAATTCGTGGCGGTGGCTGAAACGGAGAGCTTCACCCGGGCGGCAAAACGCCTGGGCGTCTCGACCGCTCACGTCAGCCGACAGATCAGCGCGCTCGAAGACAGGTTATCCACCCGTCTGTTCTATCGAACGACCCGGCGCGTCTCCACTACTGAGGCCGGGCAGATCTACTATCAGCATTGTCGCCAGATACTGGACGCCCTTGAACAGGCGGAGCGCTCTATGACCAATATGCAGCTGGTGCCCCAGGGCCGGCTGCGACTGACCGCGCCGGTAACCTACGGAGAGAAGTCGATCGCACCGCTGGTCAACGACTTTGTACTGCGGTATCCCGAACTCGACGTTGAAATGAAACTGACCAATCAGCAACTGGACCTGGTGGCGGAAGGTTACGACCTTGCGGTACGGCTTGGTAAGCTGGACGACTCCAGCTTGATGGCCAGGCGTCTTGCCTCCCGGACGCTCTATGTATGCGCCTCGCCAGCTTATCTCGCTGTCCATGGCACCCCGCACTCTCTGTCTGAGCTGGAACACCATAATTGCCTTCAGGGGAATCTGGGTTACTGGCGATTTCAGGATGCGGGTCATCCCCGCAATGTCCGGATTCGTGGAAATGTGCGTTGTGACAGCGGCAGAGCCTTGTTGGATGCGGCGCTGAAGGGGGTTGGTATTGTCCAGCTGCCGGATTATTACGTTGGGCCGGCACTCGACGCGGGTACGCTGATACCTCTTCTGACCCATTACCAGGAAGACGATGACGGTATCTGGGCGGTGTATCCCCATAACCGTCACCTGTCGCCAAAGGTGAGAATGCTGCTGGACTACTTTGTGGATTCACTGGGCGTGCCAAACGCCTGATTGGGGCTAAGCCCAATCAGGGTATTCAGACACTGAGCGCGGTTTCGACCTTTTCCAGATTCTGGTCCAGCTCTTCAGAGCTGCCATCAAAGTGAACCTGTCCTTTCACCACCACCACATGACGGTCACAGAGCTTTTTCAGTGCCTTGATGTTCTTGTCCACGATCAGTGTGGAAATGCCCGACTCACGAATGGTGGCAATCACGTTCCAGATGTCCTGGCGGATCAGCGGCGCCAGACCTTCGGTCGCCTCGTCCAGAATCATCAGTCGGGGATTGGTGACCAACGCGCGGCCGATCGCCAGCATCTGCTGCTCGCCCCCGGACAACTCCGTACCCAGGTTTGACAGGCGCTCCTGAAGGCGCGGAAAGGTATCCATGACCCGATCGAAATTCCAGCCGGTGTTGCCGTTGCTGTCGGGGCGGGCGGCCATTTGCAGGTGTTCCTTCACCGTCAGATTGTGGAACATGCCCCGGCCTTCGGGAACATAGGCTATGTCGCGGCGCATCCGCTTCCAGGTCGGCAGGTTGCTGATGTCCTGTCCGTCGAAATACACATGACCACTGCGGGGCGGCACGATGCCAAGAATGGACTTGAGCGTGGTGGTCTTGCCCATGCCATTACGCCCCATCAGGCTCATGGACTGCCCCTTATCCAGCCGGAACGACAGATCGTGAAGGATGTGGCTTCGGCCATACAGGGTGTTGAGGTTTTTAACTTCCAGAAGACTGTTGCTCATGCCGCTTCCTCCTCGTCTTCCTTGCCCAGGTAGGCTTCTTTCACCCGGGGCTCGTTACGTACTTCATCCACGGTGCCGGTGATCAGATGGGTGCCGTTGTCCAGTACGGTCAGCTGGTCGGAGAGCTCGAAGATGGCATCCATATCGTGTTCCACCAGCACAATGCTGTAGGTCTGCTTGAGTTCGTTCAGCAGTTCGATAATGCGCTGGGACTCCTCGTGCCCCATCCCCGCCATAGGCTCATCCAGCAGCAGGATGCAGGGGTCGGTTGCCAGCACCATCGCCAACTCAAGCTGGCGTTGCTCACCGTAGGATATTTCCGCTGCGACGGTGTGGATGCGGCTTTCGAGCCCCACCTGGCACAGCGCTTTTTCAGCCGCTTCCCGAACCAGCTTGTTGGAATGACGCGACGCGAACAGATTGAAGCTGCCGGTGAAGCGGCGTTGAGCGGCCACGGCGCAGTTTTCCAGGCAGGTGACATCGGCGTAGATGTTGGTTTTCTGGAAGCTGCGGCCAATGCCCCGGCGCACAAACTTCCAGGGTTTCATGCCCTCAATCTGATCGCCCTTGTGGAAAATGCAGCCGCTGGTCGGTTTCAGTGTGCCGCACAGCATATTCAGCAGCGTACTTTTGCCCGCGCCGTTGGGACCGACCACGCCGTGCAGTTGTCGGTCATGAAACTGCAGGGAAATGTCGTTGAGTGCCTTGATGCCGCCCCAGTGTTTGCTGAGGGATTCGGTTTCCAGAATGATGTCGTTGGCCATGATTATTTCTCCAGCAGCTTTTCAAGGTAACCGGCCAGGCCTTTGCGCAGCAGCAGGACCATCAGGATGATCGCGCCGCCCATGAACAGCATCCAGTCTTCGCTCATGTGCTCGAAGAAATACTGCAGACCTTCATAGGTAATGGTGCCGAGAATGGCGCCGTAGATGGTGCCCATACCACCGAGGATGGACATCACCAGCGCGGTACCGGACATTTCCCAGGTCATGAATTGCGGATTGACGTAGCCATACTGCAGGGCGAACAACAGTCCGGCGTAGGCCGCCAGGGTGCTGCCAATGATGTAGCTGATCAGACGGAACGCGAAAATGTTATAGCCCAGGGCCTCGGTGCGTTCCGGATTCAGGCGGCTGGCTTCCACAATGCGGCCAAAGCGCGAACGCAGGATGATCTTGATGGCCAGCAGGGTGACCAACACCGCCAGCAGCGACAGGTAATAGAAGTGCGTGGGGTTATCCAGGTTCAGGAAGTTCAGGCCAAAGATGCTGGTTTCCGGCTTCATGAAAATGAACAGACCGTCGTTACCCCCGAACTCCAGGGAGTCGAAGAAGAAGTAGTACACCATCTGCGATATCGCCAGGGTGATCATGATGAAATAGATGCCAGAGGTTCGCAGCACCACAACACCGACAACCAGAGCGACCACAGCGCTGATACCCATGATGTACAGGGCGTAGAGCCAGAAATTGACGGCTTCGTATTCCGGCGTAACGATCACGAACAGGTATCCACCCAAGCCGTAGAAGAGTGCGTGCCCCAAGGTCACCAGGCCAACACGCCCTACTAGAAAATCCAGTGACATCACGAACACCGCCAGGATCAGGATGGTGGTGGCTTTGCCGACGAAGAACGAATTGTCCTCAAGGAACAGAGGAATACAGAGGGCGATCACAAAGAAGATCGCCAGAAAGATGCGCTCGGTGCGTTTCTCGAAAATCATGTTCGGCTCCCGCTTACTTGGCGAACAGGCCCTGGGGCTTCACCAGCAGCACCAGGATCATAAAGATGTAGATAATCATGTTGGACATGGTGGGCATCAGTACCGCAGCAAATGTGCTGATAACCCCCACCAGGAGGGCTCCCACAAAGGCGCCTTTGATCGAACCCATGCCGCCGATGACCACCACCACGAAGCAGGTAATCAGGACGCTTTCGCCCATACCCGGAACAATGGAGCGCATGGGGGCGGCGATAATGCCAGACACCGCGGCCAGCATGACGCCAATCGCAAACACGATGGTGTAGAGGCTTTTGATATTGACGCCCAGGGCTTCCACCATTTCCCGGTTGGATTCCCCTGCGCGGATCAGCATGCCCAGGCGGGTCTTGCTCACCACAAAATAGAGCGCGGCGGCGATGGCGATACAGATGAATGCCGCAAAGATGCGGTAAATCGGGTAGCTTGAGTTGTCGGTGAAGGGTACGGAGCCGCTCAGCGCGTCAGGAACCGCGACGCCATAAGGGTCGTTGCCCCAGAGAATGCTTTGCAGCGAGTTGAACACGAAGATCATGCCGATGGTCAGCAGTACCTGATCCAGGTGGTTGCGGTTATACAATCGCTGTATCAATACCCGTTCGATCAGTATGCCCAGGCCGAGGGCGATGACCGCCGAGAGAATGGCGGATACCGTAAAGCTGCCGGTTACCGCAACGAAGTACCACACCAGATAGGCACCGACCATGTACATGGAGCCATGGGCCAGGTTAAGGATGCCCATGACACCAAACACCAGGGTCAGGCCGGAGGCGATCAAAAACAGAAGCAACCCATACTGGAGACCATTAATAAGTTGCACGAAGAAAAGTTCGGTAGACATAGTGATACCCAACGGTTTTACGGATAAGTCAGTTCAGGTGTGGGCAAGGGAGCTTCAGATGAGCCCCCGGCTTTCGCCGGGGGATTCAGAACCCGTGCTTAGAGCTTGCAGCCACGGGCAGGGTCTTCCAGCGCTTCGGCGGCGATGCTCTGCACCACGTTCACGCCGTCCTTCACTTCCCGCAGATAGACGTTCTGGATCGGGTTGTGGGCCTTGGAGAAGGTGAACTCTCCACGCGGGCTGTCGATGGTCAGCTTTTCCATGGTGCTGATCACGGCCTGCTTGTCCGAAATGTCACCCTTGAGCTGGTCGATGGTGTTAGCGATAGCCTGCCCCGCGTCATAGCCCTGTACGGCGTAGATGTCCGGGTAGTGGCCGTATTCGGTATTGAAGGCTTCGCGGAATTCCCGGTTCTTGGGAACATCCAGTTGCTCTGCATAGTGCAGACCGGTCATCACGCCTTCGGCAGCGTCGCCCTGCGCCTTCAGAGTGCCTTCGGTGAGGAAGCCGGACCCCAGCAGCGGAATCTTGCCGCGCAGGCCCATGGCATCGTAGTCCTTCACGAACTTGATGGCGCCGCCGCCAGCGAAGAAGGTGAATACAGCATCGGGATTTGTATCCGCGATGGAGCTCACGTGGGACTGGAAGTTGGTAGATGGGAAGGGCAGGAGCACTTTCTCGACAATCTCGCCACCACCGGCAGTGAACGACTCTTCAAAAGCGTCCAGGCTCTCGCGGCCCATGCCGTAGTTCCAGCTGATGGCATAAACCTTCTTGTACCCCTTTTCCAGAGCGACTTTGCCCATGGGGTAGGATGGCTGCCAGGATGAGAAGGACGTCCGGAACATGTTGGGCGAGCACAATGGGCCTGTGGCCGCTGCCGCACCTGCGTTCGGAATGATCATCACGGTATCCTTGCCACGAAGCATCTTGATCATGCCCATGGCAACACCGGAATGAACCGGGCCAATTATAAAGTCCGCTTCGTGTTGGTTCAGCAGCGACGACGCCAGTTCCGGAGCCCGTGATGGTTTGGCTTCGGTATCCAGCTCAATAAATTCAATGTCCGCGCCGTGCAGGTTGGCGGCGTTTTCCTTCAGCGCCAGCTTCAGGCCGTCGCGCCCGGCTTCGCCCAGTTGTGCGTAGATGCCACTGAACGGCAGCATGACGCCAATTTTTACCGGATCGCCGGCGGCATGTGCGCCAAGGCTCATGCCTGCGGTCAGCGTGGTTGCCAGTACTGCGCTGGCAAGGGATTTGGTCCTGTTCATTTCAACACCTCGAAATTTTTGTTTTGCGGTTCTGTCATTAGAGGCGTCACGGCGCTGCAGAAATATCCGTTTTCTGCACAGGGGTGTCCGGTGATTGCACAGGCATTGTTGGAACTTTATATTTCAGACAGTTGGCCGACGAAAAAATGAAGACTCGGTGTACAACGATGCCTGAAAATCAGTCGTTCGGGCTGAGATCGGTATAAAGCTGGTGGGTCAGTTCACGCTGAACCCGTAGACGGTCAGTAATTCCCTGCACCACTTCCATTCGGGCCACGGCCCCGGCCTGAATATCCTTCATTGCCTGTAAGGCTTCACCGGACTGGTCCAGGCACTGGTTGCACGACTCGCGGATTCTCTCCATGCCATTGCCCGCGTCCACCGACGTGGTTGTCAGGCTGTTGGCGATGGCGCGAATGCCTTCGCTGGATTCGTTGGCACGAACCGCAAGATGGCGCACTTCGTCTGCCACCACGGCGAACCCTCTGCCATGTTCCCCCGCCCGGGCGGCTTCAATGGAAGCGTTCAGGGCCAGCAGATTGGTCTGTTTGGCAATATCCTGAATGTTGCCGACGATGGTGCCAATTTCCTCGGACTGTGTACCCAGTTGGGTGAAGACCTCGTCAATGCGTCCCATGAAATCGGCCAGTTCCCGGATGGAGGCTTCGGAGTCGGAAATGCAGCTGGCGCTGTGGGTGACTTTGGCGCCCGATGCCTTGGCGAGTTTGCCGGCCTCGCCCATTTCTTCCAGGATGACCTCGACATTATTGCGCAAATCGTCGAGGTGGCTGATGAGCATGGGGTCGGGGGCTAACGGTTGTTCTTGCAGGTTGGTTTCCGGCACCGGCTCTGCGACAGGTTCCGGTACGGGCACCGGTATTTCCTCACGGACGGTGATAACCTCTGGCTGCCATTTCACGCAGAGGGCGAGAGCGGCGGCAACAAGGCCCAGGGTCAGAGTTGCGGCAACAACCTGAAGGAGGCTGCCTGCCGTGGCAAGCAACAATACGATGCCCACTAACGCCAGGATCAGTGCGCCGTAGATGGGGGTTTTGGAAGTTCCGGAGTGTGTCGGTTCCTGTTCGAACGCGAGGGTGTCGGCCATAGTGGTGTTTCCGCAGGGCAATAGTTCTGATTGTGCTGAAACGCTAAGGCTTTTTTGGCGGCGCCACTATCCGCTGAGTGCAGAGGTGTGTCCGTATAATGAAGTTGGGTGCTGGCGAGAGTAAAAGCCAGGCCGGGAGACGAACGGGCCTGGCTTGTATGTCGATCAGGCCAGGTTGTTGACCAGGATCTGGGTTAGCTTGTCCGGGCACTCAACGGAAGGCACATGGCCAACCTGCTCCAGAATGACCGGCTCCGCCGCGCCGCTGGCGTCGGCCAGCGCCCTCAGGGTGTCTGGCGGTGTGGCCACGTCGTCGGACCCTCCCACTAACCGGAGTGGTACGCGTTGCTCGCTGAGCATTTCGCGGAAGTCGACCCGCCCCAGCATTTCGCACAGCAGGGCATAACTACGGTTATCGCCGCGCCCCATGATCACGCGCCAGCCTTCCACCAGCGCTGGTTGCTGTTCGCAGACGCTGGGGCCGAACCAGCGCGGCACAATATCCACCGCCATGGTGCTCAGGCCCAGTTCCAGAACGCTCGCAGAACGGGTGTTCCATGCATCGGGGGTGCCGATGACGGCTCCGGTGTTGGTGAGTGTGGCGGACAGCAATCGGTCTGCATGCTTGCTGACGAGCTGTTGGCCAATCACGCCCCCGATGGACGTGCCCGCGAAGTGGAAACGCTGTGCCTCGGCGGCAGTGGCGAGTACGAGGGCCTCCTGTGACAAGTCTTCAGGGGTGATCTGGTCACTGGCCTCTGGCCAGGCCGCGCTGGCGCCATGTCCTGGCAAGTCCCAGGTGAGTACCCGGAAGCTGTTCAGCAGTGCGGGGATCATGTCGTCCCACACGGCCTGCGTCATGCCCAGAGGGTGTGCCAGCATCAGCAGCGGTTTTGTGCTGTCACCGAGCAGGCGGTAACAGACAGTGCGGCCGTTGTGTTTCAGAAAAGCCATGGTAGCTCCTTGCCTCAGACGCGTTCGATAAGTGTTGCAATACCCTGGCCGACGCCAACACACATGGTGCAAAGCGCGTATCGGCCGCCGGTGTGTTGCAGCTGGTGGGCTGCCGTTTGCAGCAGTCGTGCGCCAGACATGCCCAGTGGATGCCCAAGGGCGATGGCGCCGCCGTTCGGGTTGACCCGGGGATCGTCGTCGGCAACGCCCAGTTCCCGTAGTACGGCCAGTCCTTGCGCTGCAAAGGCTTCGTTCAGTTCGATCACGTCGATGTCGTCAATGCCGATGCCTTGCTTCTCCAGCAGTTTTCGAACGGCGGGGACCGGGCCAATGCCCATAATACGCGGTTCCACGCCGGCCGTGGCCATGCCCAGGATTCGGGCCATGGGTTTTAGGTCGTGGGCTTTTACCGCATTTTCACTGGCAACCAGCATAGCCGCAGCACCATCGTTGACGCCGGAGGCATTGCCGGCGGTCACGCTTCCGCCTTCCCGGAAAGGGGTTGGCAAGGAGGCGAGTTTCTCCAGGGTGCTTGCACGAGGATGTTCGTCGGCATCGAATACCAGTGGGTCCTGTTTTCGGCGCGGAATGGATACCGGCACGATTTCTTCTGCGAAGCGGCCTTCCTTCTGTGCCCGGGCGGTTTTTTCCTGGGAACGGAAGGCAAACAGGTCCTGATCTTCCCGCGACACCTGGTACTGCTCGGCGACGTTTTCCGCGGTTTCCGGCATGGAGTCGATGCCGTATTGCTTCTTCATCAGTGGGTTCACGAAGCGCCAGCCGATGGTGGTGTCTTCGATCTTCTGATCCCGTGAAAAAGCCGAGTCAGCCTTGCCCATCACATAGGGCGCGCGGGACATGGATTCCACGCCGCCGGCCAGTACCAGCTCCATTTCGCCGGCGCGTATGGCGCGAAAGGCGGTGCCCACTGCGTCCATGCCGGAGCCACACAGGCGGTTGAGGGTCGTGCCGGGCACGGAGGTGGGCAGGCCTGCGAGCAGGGCAGACATCCGGGCAATATTGCGGTTGTCTTCACCGGCCTGGTTGGCAGACCCCATCATCACTTCGTCGATGGCGGCGGGGTCGAGTTCCGGGGCCTGTTCCAGTACAGCCTTGAAGATATGTGCCGCGAGGTCATCGGGGCGAACGCTGGCCAGGGTGCCGCCGAAACGGCCAATGGCCGAACGGCGGGGGTGGCAGAGATAAACGTCAGTCATGATAGTCCTCACTGTTGGCCGGCATGATGCGCGTTGGTGCGCGCTTTCAGGTCACGCAGGATGTCCAGCTCTTTGGCACTGGGTTCCGGCGTTGTTTCCAGCTGTTCCGCAAACCGGATCTCCCAGCCAGTCGCTTCGATCACTTCTTCCCGGGTTACGTTCGGGTGTAAGGATGTGACCACCAGTTCTTTGGTGTCCGGATCGGGCTTGAGAATGCACAGATCGGTAATCACCACCGTGGGGCCGCGACCGATATTAGGGACATTATCCCGTGCGGTGCCGTCACGTCCAAAGCCAACGGTGGTGACGAAGTCCACGTCCTTCACGAAGGTGCGTTTGGAATGCTTCACGGTAATGAACACTTCCTTCGCGTTGGTGGCGATTTCAGGGGCACCGCCACCGCCTGGCAGTCGCACTTTCGGTTCGCGGTAGTCTCCAATCAGGGTGGTGTTGAGGTTGGCGAAACGGTCGATCTGGGCGGTGCCCAGGAAGCCGACACTGATGTGGCCGCCCTGGAGCCAGTAGCGGAACATCTCCGGAACGCCGACGGTGGTCAACGCCGATTCGCACAGTTCGCCATCACCGATGGACAGTGGAAGAACGTCCGGTTTGGTCTGCAGGGTGCCGGATTCGTAAATCAGGGTGACGTCGGGCGCGTGGGTCAGGCGTGCCAGGTTGGCGGCCTCACTGGGCAGGCCGATACCGACGAAACAGGTCATGTCGTTGGTCAGTGCGCGGGCGGCAGTGACGCTCATCATTTCCGAAGAGGTAAATTCAAGGCTCATCACGCAGCTCCTTTTTCAAATACGTTGTCTTTCAGCCAGCTCTGGAAGGTTTCCCGGTCCCGGGCAATGCCGTCCCACTCTTTGTAGAAAGCGTTGTCGCGGTCGTAGTAGCCCAGCGCATAGGACGGGCTGGCGCCTTTCGGGGCCTCGGCAATGGCCGTAACCGCCCAGGACGGCAACACGCAGGCGTTCACCGAAGCGCCCAGATCGTCCACCACTTCTTCAACGGTCACGATGCTGCGCTTGGCGGCCAGAACCACTTCTTTCTGGATACCCACAATGCCTTCTATCAGTACATTGCCTTTGCGGTCGGCCCGCTGGGCATGAATCACAGCAACGTCCGGACGTACCGATGGCACGGCGGCCAGGCGCTCTCCGGTGAACGGGCACTCGATGAATTTGATCTGGTCATTCACCTTTGGCAGATCGCTGCCCACGTAGCCACGGAGCACTGCCAGTGGCAGGCCAGCAGCACCGGCTTCATAGGCGCAGGCCATGGCAGCGTGGCTGTGCTCCAGGATCTCCAGTTTATTCGGCCAGCCTTTCTCGACGGCATCTCGCAGGCGATGCAGTGAGCCCACGCCTGGGTTTCCGCCCCAGGAGAAGATCAGTTTCCGGACGCAACCCGCACCGATCATCTGGTCGTACACCAGATCCGGTGTCATGCGGATGAGCGTCAGGTCGCGCTTTTCCTGGCGGATGATTTCGTGGCCCGCAGCGAAGGGGATCAGGTGTGTAAAGCCTTCCATACAGACCGTGTCGCCGTTGCTGATATAGCGGCTCACGGCTTCCTTGAGAGAGAGAAATTCAGCCATTACAGAATCTCCAGTGCAGTGCATTGTTGAAAAGTTCGATATACGAACATAAGTTTAATATGCGAACATAATGACTCGAAGGTTTTGTCGTCGTCAAGTACAAATTTTCACCAGTTGATAAAAATGCACGGATGTTCGGATAGCGAACGAGCTGTTACCATTCGAACAGGCTGTGTTCAGGCGAGTAAGGAGTAGGAATGGACGATCAGGTTCTCAGGCCCGGAGACCGGGATTATGTAGGCGCACTGGCGTCAGGGTTGGAAGTGTTGCAGGCGTTTGACGCTGAGCATCCACGGATGACCCTGAGCGAGGTGGCGACACGGACGGATATGGACCGGGCCAAGGCGCGGCGTTTCCTGCTCACTCTCCACGCACTGGGATTCGTGAAGCGCAACGGCCGGCAGTTCGAACTGACGCCCCGGGTTTTACAGCTGGGTTATGCTTACCAGGCCTCGAACCAATATCGGGCGGTCATCCAGCAATACCTGGAGGACATCACGGCGGAACTCGGGGAGTCGTCCTCGCTGGCGGTGCTGGATGGTGACGATGTGGTGTACGTGGTGCGCTCTTCGGCCCGACACCGGCTGATGGCGATTACCCTCTCGGTGGGTACACGACTTCCGGCGGCCTATACCTCTATGGGCCGGGTGCTGCTGGCGCAGTTGCCGGAAGCGGAGCTGGAGACGTTTCTTCTTCGCGTGAAGCTCGAGCCCTATACCGCTTCTTCCATTACCAATGCCAATGCCCTGAAGAAAGACATTGCGAAGGTCCGGGAGCAGGGCTATTCGATTGTGGATCAGGAGCTCGACTCAGGCCTTCGTTCCGCTGCGGTGCCGGTGTTTGCCGGCAATGGCGAGCTGCTGGGCGCGATCAATATCAGTACCAATGCGGCGCGGGTGGATATGGAAACACTGGTGGGGGTGTATTTGCCCCGGTTGCAGCAGGCGGCCGAGGCTGTACGGCGAACGACCCGCTGAAATCACGGATACCGGCCCGTCAGCCGGTTTTCCACCAGCTCATCCAGAATCGTGTTCGCCAGTCGCATCACCGCATTGGGGTTTTCTCCCCGCCGCCGTGACGCAATGACCGGTACGCTGATGTTGTCATCTTCCAAAGGCATGTAGTCCACACCTTCCCGGTTCAGCCGTCGGACCTGCTCCGGCACCAGGGTAAACCCCATATCCGAAGCCACCAGTGACAGCGCCGTCTGCAGGTCATTGACCTGTTGCATCACGTTGATACGCAACCCGCGACGATGGAACAGGCCCTGGGTCAGATCGGCGAAGTTCGGGCCCGGGCCGGACGGGAAGGTGATCATCGGCCATTCCGACAGCTCCTTCATGGACGGCGGGTGCCGGGTCAGGGGGTTGCCGGCGGGAATGGCCGCGATAATGGGTTCGTCGAACAACAGTTCCTGATCAACATCCGGGTCTTCGATGCGCACCCGGCCAAAACCGATATCAATCTTCCCCGATTTCAGCGCATCTACCTGCTCCCGTGTTTTCAGTTCGTGCAGGATGATTTCCAGGTTCTTGTTGCGCCGCAGGCGCCGGACCATCAGTGGCAGTTGCCCGTAGAACACGGAGGGTACGAAGCCGATGGAAAAAACGGTTTTGCGGTGTTGGGCGATCCGGCGGGTGTCGCTGACGGTTGCGGCCATCTTGTCGAGAATCTGCCGTGCCTGCTCAAGAAAGTATTCACCGCCGGTCGTTAATACCAGCCCCCGGGGCTTCCGAATGAACAGCGCAACCCCCACTTCTTCTTCCAGCTGTTTGATGGCACGGGTCAGAGGTGGCTGGGCGATAAACAGCTTTTCCGCAGCACGAGTGAGGTTCAGTTCCTCTGCCACCGCCACGAAGTAGCGCAAGTGTCTCAGCTCCATCCATACCTCCAGGGTATCGCTTCGTACTTAATCAATATTGGCTCCCATACGTGAAACTTCGTACTGTCCGAATGACAGGCATTTTAACTTGCGATTCGGAGAGCACATGTCCGCCACCATTCAGTCCATTGAAGCCATCCTGGTCGATATCCCGACCATCCGGCCGCACAAACTATCCATGACAACCATGGGGGTTCAGACCATGGTGATCGTGCGGGTGAAGGATTCCGATGGCCTGGAAGGTTTGGGTGAAGCCACCACGATTGGCGGCCTGGCCTACGGCCCGGAAAGCCCCGAAAGCGTGAAACTTACCATCGACACCTATTTCAAGCCACTGCTGATCGATCAACCAGCGGATGCCATCAATACTCTTAGAGTAAGGCTAAACCGTGCGACCCGCGGAAACAACCTGGCCAAGTCCGCCATTGAAACCGCGCTGCTGGATCTGCAGGGAAAGCGCCTGAATCGTCCGGTTTCCGATCTGCTCGGCGGCGCTCTGCATCAGCACATTCCGGTGCTCTGGACGTTGGCCAGTGGTGATACCGCCAAAGATATCGATGAGGCGCACAGTCTGATCGCGCAACAACGCCATTGCGATTTCAAGCTGAAAATTGGTTCTCGCGCGGTGATGGATGATGTGCGCCATGTGGCGGCTATCAAAGAAGCCGTGGGGGAGCAGGCCAGTGTGCGTGTTGACGTCAATCAGGCCTGGGATGAAGCCACGGCAGCCAAGGGTATGGCTGAGTTGCAGGCCGCGGGCATTGATCTGGTGGAGCAGCCGACTCCGATGAAGGATTTCGGAGCCCTGGTACGACTGTCCGAAAAATTCCATATCCCGATTCTGGCCGATGAATCCGTAGCCGACGCCAAGGATCTGTTTGCCCTGGCGGCCGGAGGATTCGCCGGTGCGGTGGCCATGAAAATTGCCAAGGCAGGCGGTCCGATCCGAGCGTTGGAACAGGCGATGGTTGCCCAGTCCGCAGGACTCGGACTGTACGGCGGCACCCTGCTGGAAGGCACCATCGGTACCGCCGCGTCCCTGCACGCCTGGTCCACGCTGGAAACCCTTCACTGGGGAACAGAGATGTTCGGCCCGCTACTGATGAAAGACGACATCGTGGTGCGCCCGCTGAACTTCCACACCAACGGTGTGGACCTGCCGCAGGGCCCGGGCCTGGGTGTCGAGATTGATGAAGACAAGCTGGCGGTCTATCGCAGAGACGCATAGGGCGCCGGCCGTAAGTACGCCGCAAGAATGGATAACGGAGGAAAGCACATGCTGTTCAAAGTTGAGATGAAAGTGAACATCCCCCACGACATGCCCGCCGATGTGGTAGCGGACATCAAGGCCCGGGAAAAAGCTTACGCCCAGGACCTGCAGGAAAAGGGCAAATGGCGCCACCTGTGGCGTGTGGCGGGTAGCTACGCCAACGTCAGTATTTTTGATGTGGAGGACAACGCCGAGCTGCAGGACCTGGTCGGCAACCTTCCGCTGTTCCCGTACATGGATATCACCGTTGCGCCCCTGTGCCGTCACCCGTCATCCATTCACGAGGATGACCGCTAACGGGCGTAATCAGCCAATACCGGCGCCCAATGTTTTCAGGCGCCACACAGAACTTGTTGCCAATTGATTGGGATGTCTGGAGCAACAACAACAAAAGACCGAGGAGACCAACAATGACCGTTAAGACCATGCAATCCGCAGATGTGAAGGAACTGCTGGAGAAAGTAGCCGGCTTCGACAAGGACGGTGGCAATGAGCGCATGAAGAAGATCGTTCATCGCGTCATGCACGATATTTTCCAGATCGTGGAAGATTTCGATGTCACGCCCGAGGAGTTCTGGAGCGCCGTCTATTACGTGGGCGAACTGGGCGCAAATGGTGAGGCAGCCCTGCTGGCGCCGGGCCTGGGTATGGACCGTTACCTGGACATTCGCCAGGACGCCGAAGACGAGCAGGCCGGCCTGACCGGCGGTACGCCGCGCACCATCGAAGGCCCGCTGTACGTTGCCGGCGCCCCCATGAGCGAAGGCTTTGATCGCATGGACGACGGCTCAGACAAGGACGCCGAAGCCATCCTGATCAAGGGCCGAATCACCGATGAAAACGGTGAGCCGCTGGCGAACGCGGTCGTGGATATCTGGCACGCGGATACCAAGGGTGCCTACTCCTATTTCGACCAATCGCAGAGCGAGTACAACCTGCGCCGTCGTATCAAAACCGACGCCGAAGGCCGGTACGCCGCCCAGAGCATCATGCCGTCCGGTTACGGTTGCCCACCGGAAGGCTCCACTCAGCAGTTGTTGAATCATCTGGGCCGTCACGGTCAACGCCCCGCGCACATTCATTACTTTGTGTCGAAGCCGGGTTACAAGCACCTGACGACGCAGATCAATATTGCCGGTGACGAGTACACCTACGACGACTTTGCATTTGCTACCCGCGAAGAACTGGTGGTTGCGGCCAATCGTGTTGAGCAGTCGGAAACAGGTGCACAGCATGGCGTGAACGGACCGATTACCGAGGTTGAGTTCAACGTCACTCTGGTTGCGACAGACAAGCCTGAGCTCCAGGAACGCCACGCACGCCGTCGCGCCCTGGAAACCGACGTTGCCTAAGCGCCACCCAAGAACAAGACGGAGTGAACGACATGACTAGCAAACTCGACAAGCTTGCAGACAAAGTACGCGACGCGGTGATCGCGGATCCGGAAACCGGCCGTTATCAGTGTGATCGGGGTATCTTCACCGACCAGGAACTGTTTGACCTGGAGATGAAGTACATCTTTGAAGGCAACTGGGTGTACCTCGCCCATGAAAGCCAGATTCCGGAGCCGGGCGACTACTTCACGGTGACCGTGGGTCGCCAGCCGGTAGTAATCACCCGCACCAAGGATGGCGAGCTCAAAGCCATACTGAACACCTGCTCGCACCGTGGCGCCACCTTGTGTCGCAAGAAGCGTGGCAACAAGACCTCCTTTACCTGCCCGTTCCACGGTTGGACCTTCCGGAACGACGGCCAGTTGCTGAAGGCGAAAGACCAGAAGAAGGGCGGTTACCCGGAGCAGTTCAATACCGACGGCTCCCACGATCTGAAGCAGATGCCGAAGTTCGGCAATTACCGTGGCTTCCTGTTTGGCAGCCTCAATGCCGATGTGCTTCCGCTCGAGGAACATCTGGGTGAAACCACCAAGATCATCGACAACATCGTGGATCAGTCGGAAGACGGCCTGGAAATTCTGCGGGGCAGTTCGACCTACACCTATGAAGGTAACTGGAAGCTGACCGCCGAAAACGGTGCGGACGGCTACCACGTGGGCACCGTGCACTGGAACTATCTCTCCACCATGGGCCAGCGTAATTACGACAAGGGCGGCACCGAAGCGGTGGATGCCAAGAGCTGGTCCGCCGAGGGTGGTTTTTACTCGTTCGAGAACGGCCACATGATGTTGTGGACCCGCTTGCTGAACCCGGAAGTGCGCCCGATCTTCAGCCAGCTGGAACGTCTGGAGAAGACCTACGGCGAAGCTCGCGCCGATTCCATCGTTCGTACCACCAAAAATCTGTGCCTGTACCCGAACGTCTACCTGATGGACCAGTTCTCGACTCAGATCCGTGTGACCCGGCCGATCGATGTCAACAAGACGGAAGTCACCATTTACGCCTTTGGCCCGAAGAATGAGCCGGCAGAGCTGCGCGCCAAGCGCATCCGTCAGTACGAGGACTTCTTCAACGTGACCGGTATGGGCACTCCGGACGATCTGGAGGAATTCCGTGCCTGCCAGAACGGCTACGAAGCCCGTGACATGCGTTGGAACGACATGAGCCGCGGCGCGGCCCACTGGATCGATGGCCCGGATGAGCACGCCAACCAGATCGACATGAAGCCGACCATGAGCGGCGCCCGTCCAGACGACGAAGGCCTGTATGTGAACCACCACAAACACTGGCAGGTAGAAATGACTCGCGCTATCGAGGCCGAGCGTGCCCGTTTCATTCCTTTGGCTTCGAGTTCAACTGATTCAGAGGAGGCTTCCGCATGAGCCTGAGCTATCACGATATCGAGCAATTCATCATCCGTGAGGCCCGTTTTCTGGACGACCGGGAGTGGGACAAGTGGCTGGAGTGCTACCACGAGGACGTCACCTACTGGATGCCGGCCTGGGACGATGACGATGAGCTGACAGAAGATCCGCAAAGCGAGATCTCGCTCATCTATTACCCCAACAAGGAAGGTCTGGAAGACCGGATCTACCGGATCAAAACCGAGCGTTCCGGCGCCAGCTCCATGCCCGAGCCGCGCACGACCCATTTCACCAGCAATCTGGAGATTCTGTCCCAGAACGAGAGTGAAGTGACGCTGCGGTTTAACTGGCTGACCAAGTCCTATCGCTACAAGAAAACTGCGGAATTCTTTGGAACGTCTTTCTACACCCTGGATGTCACCGGCGACCAGCCGCTGATCCGGGAGAAGAGGATGGTCCTGAACAACGATTGCATCAATCAGGTGCTGGACGTTTATCACCTGTAATTGATGGGGAGAGCATCATCATGAGTTATAACATCGCGCTTAACTTTGAAGACGGCGTTACCCGTTTTGTGTCCTGCAACGAAGGCGAGACGGTTCTGGACGCCGCCTACCGTTCGCAGATCAATCTGCCCATGGACTGCTCCGATGGCGTCTGCGGCACCTGCAAGGGTGCCTGCCGTCAGGGCGAGTTCGACATGGGTGATGAATACATTGACGAAGCGCTGTCTGACGAGGAAGCCGAGCAGGGCATGGTGCTGACCTGCCAGATGGTGCCCTCCAGTGATTGTGTGGTGGAAGTGCCTGTCGCTTCCACCATGTGCAAGACCGGCAATGCGGAAGTGGCGGGAACGGTGGCCGAGGTGAACCTGATCTCGCCCACGTCGATCGAGCTGAAAATCACGGCCGATGAAGACATTGCCTTTCTGCCGGGACAGTACGTGAATATTCAGGTTCCGGGTTCCGAAGAGACCCGGGCCTACTCCTTCAGCTCGCCACCTGGCAGCCGTGATCTCAGTTTCCTGATTCGCAACGTGCCGGGCGGGCTGATGAGTTCGTGGCTCGTGGGCGAGGCCCGCACCGGTGACAAGGTGACCCTGACCGGCCCCATGGGCAGCTTCTATCTACGTCCCGTTGAACGGTCGATACTGATGCTGGCAGGTGGCACCGGCCTGGCGCCGATGCTGGCAAAGCTGGAGTATCTGAAAGCCAATGGCTGTGATCAGCCAACTCACCTGGTGTATGGCGTCAGCAATGACGATGACCTGGTGTGCCTGGATATTCTGGACCGTTTTGCCGCGGAGCTGGATAACTTCAGCTACGTGACGGTTGTTTCCGGCGAAGAAAGTGACCATCCGCGAAAGGGGTATGTCACTCAGCATATGGACGAAGCGCCTGTGAACGACGGCGACGTGGATGTCTACCTCTGTGGTCCCCCTCCCATGGTGGATTCCGTGCTCGGGTTCTTCCGTGAGAAGGGCATTGAACCGAACTCCTTCCACTACGAGAAGTTCACACCCAGTGCACCGTCGGCCAGGGAGAAGGTCGCATGAAAGACCGCTTCACCGACAGGGTCATGGTGATTACCGGCGCCGCCCAGGGGATTGGCAAGCGCGTGGCCGAACTGGCCGCCGCCGAGGGCGCCAGGCTGCTTCTGGTTGATGTTGCTGACTACGTTCAGGGCGTTGCCGCCGAACTGCGTGACCAGGGTGCTGATGCCGTTGCTGTCCAGGCCAACCTGGAAACCTGGGACGGTGCTGAAAGCGTTATGGCAGAAGCGCAGAAGCAGTACGGTCGCATCGATGTTTTGATCAACAATGTCGGCGGTACGATCTGGGCGCAGCCGTTTGAACACTACACCCCGGAGCAGATCGAGAAGGAGATCCAGCGTTCCCTGTTTACCACGTTGTGGTGCTGCCGGGCGGTTCTGCCTCATATGCTTCAGCAGAAGGGTGGTGTCATCGTGAACGTATCGTCGGTGGCAACGCGCGGGCTGATGCGTGTGCCTTATGGCGCGGCCAAGGGCGGCGTGAATGCGATGACGGTTAACCTGGCCTATGAATACGCGCCGCACAATATTCGGGTAAATGCCGCCGCCCCCGGAGGCACAGAAGCGCCCCCGCGCCTGACGCCGCGCAATGCAAAAGAGCAGAGTGAGCAGGAGAAGGCCTGGTATCAGACGCTGATTGACCAGACCACGGAAAACAGCTTCATGAATCGTTATGGAACCCTGGACGAACAGGCCGAACCTATCCTGTTCCTGGCATCGGATGCGTCTTCCTATATGACCGGTACCGTGCTGCCTGTGGCAGGTGGTGACCTGGGATAACCCATTACACAGCTCCGCACAAGAACAAGAGCGGAAGTGAGAGATCATGAGAAACATCGACGTAAACGACGTTATTGATAACGCCACATTCAACAAATTCCACTGGAAAGTCCTTTTCTGGTGCACTCTGATTATTGTCTTCGACGGCTATGATCTGGTGATCTACGGGGTGGTGCTTCCCATCCTGATGGACCAGTGGGACCTGAACCCATACGTAGCCGGTTTGCTCGGCAGCAGCGCGCTGTTTGGCATGATGTTCGGGGCCATGGGGTTCGGAATGCTGTCGGACCGGCTCGGGCGCAAGAAAGTCATCATCACCTGTGTGGTGTTGTTCAGCGTGACCACGGTCATTAACGGCTTCGCCACCACGCCCTGGCAGTTCGGTATCCTGCGATTTATTGCCGGCCTCGGTATTGGCGGTGTTATGCCGAATGTGGTGTCCCTGATGAGTGAATACTCACCTGCCAAGCGACGTAGCACTCTGGTAGCGCTGATGTTCAGTGGCTATGCGGTAGGCGGCATGATGTCTGCCGGCCTGGGCATCTGGATCGTGCCCAACTACGGGTGGGAAATCATGTTCTATCTGGCGGTGGTGCCGATGCTGATGCTGCCATTCATGCTGAAATTCCTGCCGGAATCGGTGGCGTTCCTGATGGCACAGAAACGCGAGAGTGAAGCCCGCGATATCCTGACCCAGGTAGCTCCGCTCAAACACATCAACGAACAGGACGTGTTGACCGTACCGCCAACCACCGACAGCAAGGCCCCTGTGCTCGAGCTGTTTCGCGATGGGCGGGCAATGAGCACGATGATGTTTTGGGTGGCGTTCTTCTGCTGTCTGCTGATGGTGTACGCGCTGGGTTCCTGGTTGCCGAAGCTGATGTCCAATGCCGGTTATGCTCTGAGCTCCAGCCTGATGTTCCTGATGGTATTGAACGTCGGGGCGATCATAGGTGCCGTCGGCGGTGGCTGGTTGGCCGACCGACTGTCGCTGCGCTCGGTGCTGGTGTCTTTCTTTATTCTGGGCTCCGGGTCACTGGTGCTGTTGGGGTACGAAAGCCCGATGTGGTTCCTGTATATCCTGGTGGGTATTGCCGGTGCGACAACCATCGGCTCCCAGATCCTGCTTTATGCCTATGTTGCTCAGTACTACCCGACCAGTATTCGCTCCACCGGACTGGGCTGGGCATCCGGCATTGGTCGCAATGGTGCTATTGTCGGGCCACTGTTAGGTGGCGCACTGCTGGCCATGGCGCTGCCGCACCAGATGAACTTCCTCGCATTGGCGGTGCCGGGTGCCATTGCCACGGTGGCCATTGCTCTGGTCGGTAGTCGTGGATTTGGCTTCCGGCGCGAGCCGGTGGCTCCGAGCGACGGTATGGCTGTTAGCGGTAGCTAAAGCGTTGGAGTGTTGATGTGATCCCAGGGTAGATAGTCAGTCTGACCCTCCTTGGCCCCGGCGCGAAAGTGCCTGGGGCCCTTTTTCGTTAAGCAGAATCATAAAACCAACAACGGATTGCGCTTATGTCGAGACTTCTGAAAGACCTTTCTTTGCCGGCCATTGTGGCCGGGTTTCTGGCCGTTCTGGTGTCCTACTCCGGGCCGCTGGCCATCCTGTTCCAGGCTGGAGCAAGTGCTGGTATTTCCGACCAGATGATGACGTCCTGGGTCTGGGCAATCTCCATGGGGGCGGCGGTTTCCGGCATCATTCTGTCGATCTGGCTCAAGGCGCCAGTCGTCACTGCCTGGTCGGCGCCCGGCACCGCGTTGTTGGTGGCGCTGTTTCCGGAACTGTCGCTGAATGAGGCCGTAGGCGCCTATATTACGGCGGCGGTCATCATTTTTATCATTGGTGTCTCAGGCACCTTTGACACGTTCGTTCGTGCCATTCCCAAGGGCATTGCGGCGGGCATGATGGCGGGCATCCTGTTCCAGTTCGGCGTGGGGGCGTTTACCGCGATTGAAACAACCCCGGCGCTGGCGATTGGCATGCTGCTTTCCTACGTGGTGTTCCGTCGTCTGTTTCCCAAGTACACCCTGATTTTGCTGTTGATTGCCGGCGTGATTCTGGCGGTGGTGTTGGAAGGGGCATCACTGTCTGGCGTGCGCTGGAGTATTGCAGTCCCACAGTTCATTGAGCCGGAGTGGAACCTGGGATCAACGTTGAGCCTGGCGATTCCGCTGGTACTGGTGAGCCTGACCGGGCAATTTCTCCCGGGCATGGCAATCTTGCAGGGGGCAGGGTACTCCGTCAGGGCCAAACCGATCATCGGGGTGACCAGCCTGGTATCGCTGCCGATGGCGTTCTTTGGCGGTATCACCACGGTGGTGGCGGCAATCACCGCCGCCATCTGCACGGGTAAGGATGCCCACGAAGACCCCTCCCGTCGATACGTTGCCGGTGTGTTTAACGGCGTGTTCTATCTGGTGGGTGGCCTGTTTGCCGGTACCATCGTCAGTCTGTTCACCTCACTGCCTGCGGCCTTTGTTGCGGTACTTGCGGGGCTGGCGTTGCTGGGGGCTATTGCGGGCAACCTGTTTGCCGCGCTGGAAGATGCCAGCCATCGTGAAGCGTCATTGATCACCTTTATTGTGACGGCCTCTGGCATGTCGGTGTTCGGGCTGTCGTCTGCGTTCTGGGGTGTTGTGATCGGCTATGGTTGCTACCTGGTGCTTAATGGAAGTACCGGCAGAAAATGATTTCTGGATGGGGTAGGCTGGGGGCTTCTCTGGTTTTGGGGCTGAGTGAGCATGACTGAATCGACCGACCTGCCATTCCGGTTTCGGTTTCGCGTCCGCTACGGTGAATGCGATGCCCAGAGTGTGGTGTTCAACGCACGCTACGCGGATTACGTGGACATTTCCGTTAATGAATATATCCGCGTTCTGTTCGGGGATTACCAGAATCTGCTGGATCAGGATCTGGACATTCAGGTAGTGAGTCTCACCGTGAACTATCGGGCACCGGCGCGCTTTGATGATGTGTTGGAAGCCAGGATACGAGCTGGCCGTATCGGTAACACTTCATTCACGGTGCACCTTGAATTCTATCGGTACGGAGATGGATTGCTGGTGGCAGAGGCTGATATCACCTACGTGTTGATCCAGCCGTCGACAATGACGAAGACGCCAGTGCCAGACGCAATCCGGAAAACGCTGGAGGAAGGCGCTCCCGGCGTGATGATCAGTCACGCCGGGGAGCAAGTTCAGGATCGCTGATCAGCCCTGCTGCAAGGCCTGCATCACCGCCTTGGCGGTGCCTTCCGAGGAGGGCGGGTTCTGCCCGGTAATCAGCTTGCCGTCCACCACGATGTGCGGTGTGAAGTCATCCCCGGAGGTGTAGGTGGCGGTTTTTTCCTTCAGCATGTCTTCCAGCAGGAATGGCACAACATTGGTCAGGCCAACGGTCTCTTCCTCACTGTTGCTGAAACCGGTCACGTTGCGACCGCCGACGAGGTTCTGCCCTGGCTTGATCTCGACATCTCTGAAGACCGCCGGGGCATGGCATACGGCGCCAATGACCTTGTCCTGTTCGTAGGCTGCCTTGATCAGAGCGACGGACTTGTCATCGTTCACCAGATCCCACAGTGGGCCATGGCCCCCGGGGTAGAACAGGGCGTCGTAGTCGTTCATATCCACATCCGCCAGTTTCTTCGTGCTGGCGAGCGCTTCCTTGGCATGGGCGTCCTGCTGGAAACGACGGGTGGTTTCCGTCAGTGCATCCTCTGTTTCACTGTTGGGGTCGACGGGTGGCTGTCCCCCCTTGGGAGAGGCAATGGTGATGTCTGCGCCGGCATCCCTGAAAACGTAATAGGGGGCGGTGAACTCTTCCAGCCAAAAGCCGGTCTTGTGGCCGGTATCTCCCATCTGATCGTGCGAGGTGAGAACCATCAGTACTTTCATGTAACCTGTCCTTTTTGATCAAGGGATGTATTCTGACAACTGCCTTATAACCTTCTTACTTGCGGTGATCCGGCTGGAATTCAACCGTGTGGACGAGCGATCGCACCAGAACACTCATGGCGGAATGATGTTGAAAAAACTGTTTGAACCAACGTTGCGACTGTTCTGTGCGCTGTGTGTCTGGACTGGGGTGCTGACCGTGCCAGTTGCTGTCCAGGCGTCTGAGGACACCGACTGCAAGACGCTGACGGTGAGTGGTAACCCCGAGTACCCACCTCTGCTGTGGCGAAGCACAGAGAAGGAGGGGGTTCTGGTTGGTGCCGTATCGGCGCTGTTACGGGAAATCGTCGAGCCCATGGGGCTGGAGGTTGTGGTCCGGGACCTGGGGTCCTGGGCCCGGGTTCAGCATATGGCTCGCAAGGGTGATATCGATATGGTCGCGGGCGCGTTCATTACCTCAGAGCGTATCGGCTACATGGATTACCTGCTCCCCCCGATCACACATCTCCCCACGGCTGTCTGGGTTCCCAAGGGTGGTGAATTCATCTACCGCCACTGGCCGGACTTGCTGGGGAAGCGCGGCAGCACGCTGATCAACAACAGCTTTGGGCAGAACTTTGATCGTTACGCAGACAACAACCTTCAAATCGAAGGGGTGAGAAGCATCGAGCAATCTTTCAAAATGGCACTTGCCGGCAGGGTGGATTATGTTCTCTACGAGGTGCTGCAGGGGCAGGTGAAGCTGGACAGCCTGGGTGTTGCGGACCGGTTTGAGGCGCTGGAGCCCCCTGTCAGCAGGGAGGGCCTATTCTTTACGTTCTCAAAGGCATCACTGTGTAACACGTTTGAGTTGCGGGAAGCCATAGCCGACCGATTGTACAAACTGGTGAGTGCGGGCCGGGCCAGGCAGTTGATTCATGACTACACCCGGCTATATAGAGGAACGGAGTGAAGGGAGCTTTTGGGTAGCGATCGCTCCGAACAGACTGCAGGCAATAATAGAAACCACGATTGCAGGCCCCGCCGGGATATCCTGGCTGGCGGATAGCCAAAGCCCGACGCTGTGTCCTGAAAAACAGTATGCTGCGGCTGCGAAAAGGCCATGTCCACGAAGAAAACAAAGCATCAGCGGCGCGACAATCAGGGTTGCAAACACGACGTAGATTCCCGCCATGTTGACGGTCGTGGTCACGGCGACCGCAAACAAAGGTAGAAAGCTCAACGAGCGTGTGCGTTCCGACGCTGTACTCTGCCACAACAACACGGCACCGGTGATGGTGACCAGCGGTATCAGCGCCGGGCCGGTGACCCACAGTAGATCCCCATTCAATGTCCTGGCCAGTTGCTGCGCCCCATGGGGATCGTTGCTGACCACCAGAGTGGCGAAGCTTGCCCCGGCGACATAGAGAATGCCAATCATGGCCTCGCGATGTTCGGGCACCCATTTCAGGATCAGGTGCACCATCGCGACGGCTACAAGTGCAAATAACAGCCCGCTGACAGGAAGACCTGCAACGGTGTGGTCTGGTAACAGGGACATCCCGGCCAGCGACCCGAGGGCCGCCCACTGGGCAATCGCCAGGTCTGCAAACACTACGCCCCGCGCCAGTACCCGGTAGCCCAGAGGGACCAGGCTCAGGGCCATCAGCATGCTTGCCCCCAGGGGTGTCAGTAGCCACAACCAGTTAGTCATTGCTGGCACTCTCGTTCGGGCGCTGCGAACGATAATGTTCCAGGCGACCAATGATGTGGCTGATCAGCGCCGCAAGGTGATCGGTGTCCGCGTCATTGGTGACGGTGCTGGGGAGCACTTCAACCGGAAGATCGACCTTCTCGGCTAGCCAGTGTGCGGGACGCTCGTCCTGGTAAGTGGCAATCAGGATCAACGCCAGCTCTGGAATCGCCGGGTCTGAAAGCACATTGCTTAAGTGGGATGCGCTTGGAGGCAGCCCCGGTTTAGGTTCCAGGTCAATGGCAGTGTCAATGCCAAGCCAACGCAGAAGGTATCCGAAGGTGGAGTGTTGAACCCCCACAGACATGCCTTCCAAGTGCCTCGCTGTATCACGCCATTGCGTCGTTTTCAGATGCCAGTGAACCTTCCATTGTTGCTGGCGCAAACGGATACCATTGGTTTGTTCGGGCGCAAGATCAACGATTCTGTCTGCCAGTGCATTCAGGATCACTGGCACACGTTGTGGGTCCAGATGGATGTGTGGATCGCCTTCCGGATGGACGTCGCCCATGCTGCGGTCTACATGTTGGTGAGGCTGATGCAGGTGGACCTGTTCTGCCGCAAAGAACAATCCCGGTTTCCCGGGTTGTACGTCCTGGTTGGATGCCCTGCTGATCAGGGCTGGTAGCCAGCCGGCCTCCAGCGACGCGCCGGTACAGACGGCAAGGTCGGCACGTCGCATGGCTGCAATCAGGCTTGGCCTGGCTTCAATATAGTGGGGATCCTGCATAGCCGTGGTTGCCGTGTGAATGTCCGCATCCGGAACCAGGGCCCGTACAAGGCTTTCCCACTCCGGCTCGCAGGCAAACACGTTGAGAGTTGCCTGGGCTGGCGTTATGACCAGCCCCAGCAGGACGCCCGATAGTAACCGCTTAAAATCCATGGGCACCATGTGCTCCGAAGCTCATTACGTATTGCAGCATGACGGTATTGTCGGCTTGCTCAAATCCTTCTGCCTCCTGGTGCGTGTACTGCAGCCGTACCGTTGAGAAGTGCGAGCGTGACCAGGCCAGCATGACGTCCGTTTCCTTCAGTTCCTGATGATGAAAGTGGTCGCCGTGAGCGTCCTGGAGTTCCACCTGTCCGTAGCGGGCACCCGTGGACCACTGGGGGGCGAACTGGTATACCGCCGACGCATACCACCCTTCATGAACATCGTCCGAGGTGGCATGCTCATTCAGGTTGTCGGCGTACAGGTATTCACCACTCAGGGTCAGTTGCTGCTGGCGGTTGTTGCCTCCGGGGGCCCATTTCCACACCAGATCGGTGATGTAGAGGTTTTCGCCAGTGTAGCCGGCACCATGAGAGTGCCCACTGTGGTCTCCCTCATGATCATGGTCATCGTGCTCCTCGTGGGCTTCGCTGTGAGTCTGACGGTTGTTCAGATACGAGAAGCCCGCCTGCCAACTCTGTGACCGGGAGAGGTCGCCCCCGACTCGTGTATTGACGGTATACACGCCAATGTCTTCGTCACCCTCGGAGAGTCTGCCGCCATCAAAGGCCTCAGCGCCAATCTGCCAATAGAAAGGCGTGGGAAGTAACAGGTTGAGGCGCAGGCCATCGTCGAAATAATGGCTTCCCAGCAGGGCTCGATACACGGCAGGGCGTTCGACGAAGTCGTCCTCGTGGAGGTGGCGACTGTTCAGGTAACCCACCTGAGACAGAAACCGCCCGCCGCGAACACTAAGGTTGTAGGGCATGCCGGTGGTCTGCAGGAAGGCTTCTTCAAGCTCCAGTTCGGTTTCACCTTCGTGATCTTCCAGAACCGCTGTCAGACGGCCCTCGAACAGATCATCGATGGGCGAAGACAGGGACAGTTCGGTATGACCAAGACCAAAGCCTTGATCACGGTGTGACAGGGCCGTCTGGTTCTGTTTGTAATAGCCGTCCAGGATCACGCTGACGTCAGGGTTCAGTTCGTTGGCCTGGTTGGCTTGGATGGTGGCGAGCGGGAACAGGGCCAGCGCGAGAGCGCTGGCACCAATGTATCGGTGTGTCATAGAGGTCCTCTGACTGCAGGATTGTGTGCGGATGGAGCGTTCTCTGGTGTCATTCTTCGTGATCGTGATCGTGATCGTGATCGTGGTCTGGCAAGCCAAGCCAGACCAGTCCGGATGCGGCGAAGTCCAGAGTGATCGTGCGAACGATGTCACCATCGTGCGTGTCGATCTCGATGATGGTCTGATCGTTGGGGTTCAGCACGAACAAGCGGTCTTCCGACGCGGACTGTGCGATGGCTGGAGCCGCATCCGTCTCCGCCAGAGGGGGCGTGATATCAAGGGTTGCGGCCAGGGCCCATTCGTCGGACGGATGGAAAATCCGCAGCTTGCCGTCGTCGCCCATGACATAGAAAACCTCGCCGTGGGCATCAAAGCCCTGGGCGATACGGCCAACGCCGTCTTCAAGCGCGAGTTCGCTGTAGTTATCCGTGGCCGCTTCGGCATCGATCACAAACAGTTGATCACCGGCAATGCCGACCATTTCCTCAACGTTGTGATGGCTCGCCAGTGTGCCGATCCGGCTGCCGTCTTCCAGGGTGTCAGGGTTGCCAAGCTTGGTCGCCGGATAAGAGACGCCGTGCAGATCAATTACCAGGACGCCATCGCTGCACCCAAAGGCGACAACGTGATCGTTGGCCGCTGCACCGTGGAGCCGGGGGCAGGTTTCGCTGTAGCGTTCCTCGAACGCGAATGCGCCGTTGGCGAAATCGTAGCGCTCGACCTGGCTGGGCAAGGTGGTGTCGGTGACAGAGGCATCGCGGTAGGTAACGAACAGTTTGCTATCCGCAAGTTTGGCAACGCCGTGCATGTTGTTGTCCAGATCCAGGGAGGCTTCGGCGGTTCCTCCTCCCAGCGACTCGTCGGTGAACACGGTGACTTTGGAGCTGGCGGCGTCTGAGCCATCAAAGAAAACGATGCCCCGATCGTCGCCCAGCGAGTAGTGAGTGGGGCGGTTATCGTTCAACGTCAGGTTGAGCATGGTTGGCGTTTCCGCGTAATCATGCATGTGGTCGCCGTGGTCCTCGGTATACAGACCACTGTCGAAAAAAGAAACCAGATCGTCGCCACGCTGAATAACGACCCCATAGCGGCTATCGGGGCTGCTGAACAGTCTGGGGGCTTCCCCCGTCAGTTCAAACGTGGCCAGGGTTTGACCGTTGTCGTCGATGTCCAACACCTTTACGGCATTAGCGTCAGTATCGAACAGCGCTAGACGGCCGGCGGTATCGATGTCGGTATGCTCATGGGAATCATCGTCATCCGAACTGCTGCCGCCACACCCTGCGATCAGGATGGCGGAAAAGGCGATGGCCATGGATGAACGGCCTGAAAGAGCCCAATTCCGTTCGGCTTTCGAATTGTCTTGAATTGTCATTCCAAACTCCTTGTTGTGTTAAATGTTATAACATTGCGTTTCAGAGGTAGCTCAAAGCCAGTCCAGCGCCAGAACCAACCGTGGATGGCGGCCAGGTGAAGGCGACCTGTGGACCAGCCCTTTCCCTTCATTACCCACCCATGACTCACCCTTAAGCAGCGCAATAGTGCCGGTGCCGAGACGCTCCACATTGGTGGGTTCAACCGATTGATCTGGAAGAGGGCCGAGCTGGGAAGGCCGGATAACCTGGTCTTCCGGCAACCACTCCGTGCCGGTTCCCTGATACGTGCACAGAAGTCGCACTGGCACCCGGTCAACGTGAAAGCGAGGGCACATGGTTCCTTTTAATACGTGCAGCCGAAGCCCAACGGTGTCGGGTTCAAACAGGCATCGATACATCCCTATCAGCTCGTCCGCATCAGCCACCCAGTCGTCGGCACCTCCAATGGTCAGCGCCCATTTCGGTAAGGCGAGTGCCGCGCTGTCGGCTTCCAAAAGCGTGACAAAACGTTCCATCTGCCCTTCCCAGGCTGAGAGCTCGGCAGCAAATTGCGCAATTCGGGGGTTCAGAGAGCGGTTGCAGGCAACCAGGTTGACGTCGTCCCGAAAGATTTCAGTCAAGCAACCTGGATGTTCGCCCATGACAGCGATGGGTTTTTCTAGTGCGGGCGGTTGCAGCGTCATGGTCTTGTCCTGATGAAAATAAATGGAGAAAGACGACGGTTCCAGTCGTCGATTTCGACATTAATGTTATGTTATAACATAATGAATTCGAAAGCCAAGCTTTCGCCTTTTGTGCTCAACCCAGAGATAGACCTTGGGGAAGAAGAAAAGCGAAGTGTGACTGACCTACTGGTGGATCAGGAGCAGTTGTTGGCAGGGAAGGCGTTTTGGCAAACGCTCAACGATCCGTTCCCGGCCTGGGAAGAGCTCTGACACCGGTCGAGTGACTGGCCTGGGTGGCTGGGCGCTTCGTGTCGTGGCGGGACTGCTGTTTCAGATCCAGCCACGCCTGAAAAATGCTGCTGGCGTTGCCGGCCAGTTGAGTTGCTGCTCGGCTCATCACACCGTCTCCTGTTTGCATCGACTCACTGAAAGACTAGCAGTAATAATCTTTAATGCAAACGATTATCAATAACAATTTGGAGTGTGGTTGATCTTGCCTGATGGCATACGTTTATTGGATACCCACCCTATGGTCGTTCGCTACCTATCTGTATACACTAAAGAGCTTTGGGGCCCCTCAGCTTACAGGGCCCACAACACTAGGAGGTAGCAGTCGATGGCAATCTGGACCCGCAGTATCCCCACCCTCGAACAAATGGCCGAAGCCAGTAAAAACACCGCTGTCGAGACCATGGGTATTGAATACGTGGAGATTGGTGATGACTACGTGATTGGCCGTATCCCGGTCGATGAACGCACGGTTCAACCGTTTGGCATTCTCCATGGTGGATCGTCAGTGGTGTTGGCGGAGACCCTTGGGAGCATGGCGGCCAATTATTGCTTGCGCAAGGAGAACCAGATTGCTGTGGGGCTGGACATCAACGCCAACCACATCCGCTCCGTTACCAAGGGCTGGGTATACGGAACCGCACGCCCGGTTCATATCGGCGGCACAACGCAGGTCTGGGAAATAAAGCTGGAAAACGAGGAAGGCAAGCTGACCTGTATCTCAAGACTCACCATGGCCGTCATCGACCGAAGCTGACACGTCCGGTGCTTTACGGTTGAGAATGCCCTGTTCGATGAAGTCCTTCATTACGATGCCGAAGCTCTCGTCCGGCACTTCCCGGGCAATCTTGTAGGGTTGTCCGGAGCTGTCCTGCGTTTCTTTTAACAGGTTTGCTTCGCGAAAGATGGCCAGCGGCTGCTTGTTTGCGTCTCGCACAAGCAGCACCCGCGGTTTGAGTTTACTGGTGGGATGGGTGGCCACTACGATGCCTACCTCACCGTTGGTCATTTCCACGATGGAACCGGGCGGGTAAACGCCAACCATGCGGATAAACTCCACCGCCAGCTCCGCATCGAACTGGGCGCCCTTGTTGCGGTGGATAATCTGCAACGCTTCCATGGACGCCCGCCCCTTGTCGTAAACCCGGGAGCTGGTGATGGCGTCGTAGGTGTCGACCAGCCCCACGATTTTCGCGAACAGTGGAATCTGCTGCCCGGACAGGCCTCGTGGATAGCCCTTGCCATCCATTCGTTCGTGATGGGAATAAGCAACATCAACGGCCGCGTGTGCCAGTCGGGGGAGTGCCGCAAGCACATCGCGACCAAAAGTGGTGTGGTTTTTCATCACCGCGAACTCTTTGGGCGTGAGGGCCCCGGGCTTGTTCAAGATCTCGTCATCAATGCGCATCTTGCCGACATCGTGAAGCAGGCCACACAGTGCCACAGTGCGAATCTCGCCTTCCAGCAGCCCCAGGTGCTTGGCAAACGCAGCTGACAGGATTGATACGTTGATGCAGTGTTCGGCCGTGTATTCGTCCTTGTTCTTGATCTTGGTGAGCAGTAGCAGAGCATTGTCGTTGCGCAGTACGCTATCCACGCAATCATCCACCACCTGGTGGATCTGGTTCATTTCCAGGGTCCGCCCGAGCCGCAGGCTGGACATGATGTTTTTAGCCGTGGCTTTGGCATCGGCATAGTTCATCCGTGCCGTTGCCATTTCCCGGCTGGCGTCCACTTTATTGACGTAGGTGACTTTCCGCTTGGGGATGGCCGAAGGCTGTTGAGAAACGTTGGGCTTGCTGGTTTTAGCCGATGTTTTACGTCGGCTCACCGGCGCGTGTCTCTCGGCAGTTGGAGCGACTTGTACACGTCCTTCCACGATGACCGTTTCGCACTGTTGCTGCACGGCAAGCACATCTTCCTCAGTCTGAAGAATGAAGCCCTGCAGCAGGAAATCGGTATCTTCCCACGGCCGGTCCAGACGAATCACATGCATCCCTATTGCCAGTTGGGATACCGGGATTTCAGTCTCTATGATGTCTTCGCGGCCCATTGGCATAGTAGATTTTCTCGAAGCCAGGATTGGCGCGATCGCCCGATCAAACTCCGGGTTTGTGCGCCTCAACCAAAGTATGAGTGAACGCTACGCCCGTGTATCGCTTGAATCCTAAAATAGTGTCAAATGCTGTAACCAAAAGAAAACGTGCCGGTCATTTCAGCCTAGCATGCGCTACCGTCCCTGCAACATGAAGGTTTCGTACTCCAGCTTGTCGAACTTGCGCGACAGCAGCCACAGGCCGGTCAGCGCTGCGAGCAGGGCGGCGGCGGCAAAACCATAGCCGTAGAAAGACGCTCCCAGTTCGATGGTGATGAACGTAAACGCAATATTGCCGAAGAAAAACAGTGCACAAAGAGTGACGTTAATGCCTCGTGCGTCGAGGTAGAACAGCACGTTCTGGATCGCCAGCAACAGTAACTGGATGCCAACGGCGACCAGGTCAATGTGGAATAGCGGCAGGTACAGAGGGGATATTCCGATGGCCGCCAGGATTTCCTCGCTCCAGAGGAAGATTACGATGACCGTCAGCCCCTGCACCTTGAAGATCTCGTAGATTCCGTTGCGGGCCACGATGACCATCTGGTCCCGGAAGCGATTGATCCGTTCCAGGGTGTCGCCCTCCCGTACCGCGTTGTAGAAACGCTCGTAGGCCTCGGCAAAGTCGGTTTCCATGCGAACCAGAAAGACCGCCATACCGGGGATAATCGAGAGGTAAGCCAGGAAGATGGGCAAGTCGTAGATCACCGACGCGCGCAGGCTGGCGATAATAGGCTGTGAGGTGTCCGGGTGAAACCAGAAGATGAATTTGTCGGCCCACACCGCCGCATTGAACAGCAGGCCGGTGAGGATCAGCGCCGGAAAAATCTGCCGCCGCCGGGTAAAATCAAATCGGATGAAGTGGTCACCCGGATACTGCCGGATAATGGTGTAGAAGAAGCTGAAGAAAAGCAGGCTGTGGCCCAGAAGAAGGCCGGCCAGCAACCCCTCAAGGCCAAATTGTGACAGCACCATGGAGCTGACTACGGCGGTGGCGTAACCCAGCGCAAACACCACCACAATGCGACGATAGGACTTCATGCTGGACAGGAAGATTGTCACCGGCCACAGGTTACACAGCACGACAAAGTTGGCCAGCATCAGCAGGCGGTACAGCACCGAAGTGTCGCTGAAGAACAGCACCATGGCCATCAACCCCAGCCCCAATGACAGTACCGTAGTGACCCAGATCAGCCCCATCAAATTGGGCAGGATCAGGTCATTGCGCTTGGCGTACAGCCGGTCTGCCACCCAGCGGGTGAAGACGTGCTGGAACAGGCCCGACAGGGTCAGGGAGACGGCCATCAGGTAGGTCACCGATACCAGGAACTGAACCACCTCGGTATCAGATACCGCCAGTGTGAAACTGATCACCCCGATCATCATGACGCCGAGCACCGACAGCACCCAGGGGCCGGAGCTGATGATACCGGCCAGGCCGTAGGCCTCGAACAGGTTCAGGAAACTGTCGCGCTTGAGGATGCGGCGTATCTCGAAACCGATGCCTGCCATTAGCCGTTCAGCCCCTTGTTGTAAATGGAGCGGTAGGCCCCGAACATGCTTTCCAGGGTATAGAACTTCTGTACCCGCTCCAGCCCCGCTTTCTGAGCCTGTTGCCATTGCTCGGGGTTCGACAGCAGCCGCACCGCTTCCCGCGCGGTCGCTTCAGGATCTGCGATGGGCACCACAGCACCGCTGGCGCCCAGTGCACGGTCTTCGTCGCTGGCGCCTTCCAGTAATTCGCGGCAAGCGCCCACATCGGTAGCCAGGCAGGGCAGGCCCGCAGCGTGGGCCTCCAGGATTACCAGCGGCAACGCTTCGGAAATGGACGTCAGTACCATCAGCCCAAGCTGAGGAAGAATGTCGTTGACGTTCTGGAATCCCAGGAATTTCACTCGTTGGTTGAGGCCCAGGCTATCCACCAGTTCCTTGCACTCGCGTACGTAGGTTTCGTCCTCGTCTTCCGGACCGACGATCCAGCCCTCCACGTCGGGAATGGTTTCGCTGACCGAGCGCATGGCACGGATAAAGGTTTTTATATCCTTGATGGGAACGACCCGCCCGACCAGTCCCAGCACTTTCGGGATGTGGTCGGGGCGGGCCTTCCTTGCGGCGTCGAAGCGGGTGGGCTCAATGCCGTTGGGAATGATACAGGTACGTTCAGGCGGTGCTCCGTCCTGAAACTGCCGTTGCTGATTGCCCTGGTATAGCGACACGATCGGGTCCGCCTGCTGGTAGGCCAGTCGTCCAAGGGCCTCGAAAAAACGGATCCAGAGCCGGCGAATGTATCCCAACTGCTCATTCAGCGTACCGCTGACCTGGTCCGTGGGGTCGTGAATCCACTGGGCCTGGGAGAGGTCAATCTTGCGTTCCTTGGTGTAGATGCCATGTTCACTGAGCGCGAAGGGAATGCCCCGCTGCTCGCTGGCGATGGCGCCGAGCAAGCCCGCGTAACCGGTGGAAATGGAATGCAGCATGCGCACGGCCGGCATCTTTCGCGCCACTTCGGCGAGCTGGAACAATGGCGCGTGCATGATACGGATCGACCAGAAATAGTCGACAAAGGACGGCTCCGTACAGTATTTACGGTAGTTCTCGTCAATCATCTCCCAGCTTTCTTCACTGTAGAGGAAGTCGTCACGGCTGATACCCTGCTTCTGGCCCAGGTCGGCAAACACCTTGTGGAGGATGTCTGGCGGTACTGACTTTTCGGACTTGAACTGCTCGTGCAGGCACTTCTGGGCCTCGAAGGCGGCCTTGTTACCCCGACGTGGCCGGGGTTTGCCAGCAGCTTCGGTGTCCATCAGGTAGTGGCATTCCAGGTGAGTGACATTGTCTGGCAGGACATACTGTTGCTCGCCGTAATGTGCGCGGTCGCCGCCCAGAAAGATCAGGGCGAAGGTGTATTCCGGCAAGCCGGTAATGACCTGGTGCACCCAGGAGGACACCCCGCCCCGGATGAACGGATAGGTGCCTTCCAGCAACAGGGCGATGTCAGCTTTGGGGGTTACGCTGGTTTTGGGTAATGTCATAACCATGACTCGATAACCGGTCGGTTGGCGGGGTGGAAACGCTCAAGAGGGCAGGCCGAAAGATGTTGGCGCACCTGAGCAAAGTCCCGGCGCAGGTACGCGACTTCCCCCAGGTAGGGCATGATCAATTCCGGTGACGAGCCGCCGGCAAGCGCCGAACGGAAGGCCTCTTCCGCGTTGTCGATGTTACCCAGGGCGAGTTCCACACGGCCGAGCAGGCGCCAGTCGTTGTGTTGGGAGCGTCGGGCCACCAGTCGTCGTAGCAGTTTCCCCGCACTGTCCAGGTAGTAGTGTCGCAGGCCGCCCTGGGCCAGGCCCAGATAAGCCATTTCCCACCAAACCTGTGCCAGCCTCCGCTGAAGGGAAACACTGGTCAGGTCGTCGGCGTTCTGCAGTGACTGCTGGAGAGTGCCGGCCCGTTGGGCCAGGGTTTTCTCTTTTTGCTCAAGCATGGAATAGGCCAGCAATCGCACATCGTCAGACGGGTCTTTCAGAGCTTCACGCAGAATTTCAATGGCGTCCCGGTCGTTCATCTGGCGAGTGGCCATCAGTGCTTTCAGGCGTTTGTCGGTGCTAATGGCTTCGCGCAGTACCTGGCGAAGGCCGCCCTGGCTGTAAACCACCTGTAGATCCATATCGATCGGCTGGAATGGCAGTTCGGGGATGTCCACTTCCTGCCAGGGTATGTCGCGACTGGACCGCGGTAGATACAGTGCCAGCAACATGCCCAGTACCAGGCCCACGCTGCCAATGAAAGGGATGGCAAACTGCAGGGTGAACAGGAAGACACCTGTGGTAATGGGCTGCCCGCGATAGCGCGACGGCATCAATGGCAGCAGGATCAGGGTGAGCAGCGCACAGGCCATGGCATGGGCGATCAGGTAAGCGGCCAGCTCAAGGTTGCCGGCGGTGGGTGATAGCAGTCCGGTGACGCCGCCGGTTTCCAGCGCCAGGGCGAGCAGTGCAAACCAGCTATTGGCCATGGCTGTTCTTTCCCTGGTTGTGCTCTCCCTGGTTGTCGAACAGGAAGGCCTGCACCCACTCATCGGCCTGGGCCCGATTACGGACTTGCAGGGTTTGCGGTGTCACCAGGTCACTGGCATGCAACCCCAGCTGTTCCCTCAGTCCGTCGTCCAGCCGTTGTAGATAGCCGGCCAGGCCCAGTTCATCGGTGAGCGGCATCAAAACAACGATGTAGCGCTGATTGCCGGCCCGATGCTCGGCAATCACATCAAGGCCCCGGCGGACTTTTTGAATATGGTCGGCAATCAACTGGCCATTGCGGCTGTCGGCCAGCGGCAAGCCCACCATCGCTGCGGGTAGGTTGAAGAATTCCGCGTCGCGGCCTGCACGGGCCAGATGGCGCCGGAAGTAACGCCATTCCGGTGATCCGCCGGCCTGTATTTCCGAGTGTTCATGGGCGATGTCTGCCATGTGCCCGGCCAGGATCGCCAGCAGTCGCAACGAGCGAGCCTCGAAGCTGAAAAAGGGCATGGCCTCGATAACACACAGGCCGATAAAGCGATCTTCGGAGTCAATCAGGGGAATGGCTGCCAGCAGATCGGTGTCGAGGTCGCCCATACGCTGGCGGAACTCAGTCTGCACCGACACCAGTTTCCGTTCCGCCAGTGCGTGCAGCAGCAGTGGATCTTTCAGGTCCACCTTGCGGAAGCGACCGACCGTTGCCAGTGGTTCCGGTTCGGGTACGCCATTATTGACGGCGTAGATGCCGGCAATCTGCAGTTGTCCGTAACGCCCCAGTAGCTGGAGCATCAATGAGGCCGTCTCCTGATTCAGGCCGGCCTGACCGGCTTCGCCAATCTGCGCGTACAGGCGTCTAAGCGCCTCTCTCAGGCTGCTGGAGCTGCCGGCCAGTTGTTGCTCGAGTCGGTCATGGGACACCTTGAGCAGATAGTAGTTGCGGGTGAACTCTTCCAGGCGGGAACCGCGGTAGTCGTTGCTCGCTTCCAGTTTTTGCTGCTGGCGGCCCCAGTAGTCCCGAAACTCACCCGCCAACAGGCTGATGCCGAGTACCCCGGTGGTCCACACGTAGGGAAAATCACGGGTGCCGCTGGTGATCTCAAACCGCAAGTGAAAACCCAGGGCGGCGATGATGATCAGGGCTGAAATCAGCGCCATGAAAAAGCCGTACCTCAGGCCTACCAGTAGCGGTCCCAGCACGGGCCAGGGAAAGTTTCCCGTCAGATAGAACGGATCATCCGGCCGGTGCCAAACGCTAAAGGCCAGGAAAAACGCGGTAATCAGCAGGGTTTCCAGCCACTTCAGCGCAATGGGTACCCGTACCTTCTCGCCCGTTATCTGCTCTGCTTCGTCCATAGTGAACCCTGTTGCTCAGGCGGTATTATTGGCTTTCGATCAGTGGCATGGCGTTGGCCAGCTCGTCCAGAACCTTATGGGCCGCCACGCTCAGGCTTTCACGACCCCATCCCGTGCGGGCCGAGGTGCCGGACCAGACGACGCGATTGTCGTCTGCGTTGCGTATTTCCAGGGTAATGCCTACGGCGGGCTCGCCATCCAGCCCACTTTTGTAGCGCCATTCTTCCACGGTGCCCGTGAATAGGTAGTCCGCGCCATCGTTGCGGGCCGTGGCGAGAGCTGTTTGCTGTCGTTCACTGCTTTCGTACAGCAAGGGGTTGCGGTCATCGGGCAGGTAGAGGGTCACGTTTTCGCTGCCCTTGGCTCTCAGGATCGCGGACAGTACACTGGCGGCCTGGTCTCCGGCCTGGGGTGTCTGTGACAGGTTGATCAGCGGCAGCACCGCAAACTGTCCATCCTCCGGAATCGGCGAGCCCTCCTGGCTCTGGATAACCGAACAGCCAGCCAGAAGTAACAGGGTGAGCCAGAGGCTATGGCGTAGTGTTTTCATAACGGTCTCCTTCAGCGACCAGGGTAAATCGTGTATGTAAGATTGAATTCGGTTCGGCCGTTGCCGTCCAGCCCTTCCGACGACCAGCGTCCAGACAAGGCTAGTTCATCATCCCCCAGCACCCGCCAACCCAGGCCCACTTCCACACCGATTTCCGCCGTTGAAGTGGATAATACATAACCGGCGTCCAAACCGAGAAATGCGCGGGGTGAGGGTGTCGAGCGATACAGAGCGTGGGGTGAGCCATGGAACCAACGTGTGCCCACACCGATACGTTCATACTCCTCGGTCAGCAGGCTGGCGGTTTCCAGTGGCTGATCCAGTGCCGCAAGGGTGGATGAGGGCAGGGTTTCGGCCAGGGATAGCTGCTGGTTTCGATAACCGGCGCTGATAATCCAGGCCGGGTCATTGCGAAAAATGGTGTAGGTGGCATTCAGGTCCAGCCCGTAGCCGTCCGCCAGTTGATCGTTCTCCAGGCTGTTGACCGTCAGTTGCTCAAGTTGGGCATTCAGGTTAAGCCGGGAGAAAGGGGTGTAGCTGGCGCTGGCGTAGGCGCGGTCGCGGCGGGTCAGCCACCAGGCTTCGGCGCTGTCCGGTGTGCGTTCCTGGAAATGGTAGCCGGCGCCGAAGGCGATGCGGTCAGACCATTGCTGGTCGAAGGCAGCGCTGATGGCCAGGTCATCCTGCTGGTAGCGTGGCAACTGGCTGACCGATAGCGACCAGGCGCTATTGCCTGAGCGCCTGTCCACCTCGAAAGAAGTCTCACTGCTGCGACCGGGGGTGCTTATCAGTCGCCCGGAATCGCTCGCCTTGAGAGTGCTGGCAGACAATTTCCAGCGAAACTCGTCTTCGCTGAACTGCCCGGTTATCCCGCTGCGCTGAACGGTAAAGTTACCCAGGTTCTGCCAGCGGCTGCCCACTTGAATGGCACGGTTGAACGTCTGGTGTAGATTTACCGTGTCCTGCATCGTCACCCTCTGTTGTTCCGCCGTCATCGGACTGTTGAGTCGATCAAGCTGCCGAACATAGCGGCCTGTCTGTTGTTCGCGGTTTTCCGGCGCAGACCGTAGGGTTTGTCCGATGCGTTGGCGCACCGCTGCGTTTCGGCCGTCCGGTGCCGGTAGCAGGGCCTCCGCGACCAGCGTGTCACCCTGATTGGACGCAAAGTACGCCAGGGTTTCGCGTAATCCCCTCTGGTCAGGGTCGTCGACTTCGCCGCTGCGGGGAAAGGTCGCCAAGGTTTGCCAGGCCAGTTTGAGCAACCCTTCCTCACTGTACACCGCAAAGCGGCTGGAGCGGCTGGAGCGGGTGGATGGGTCTTCCTGTAATCTTTTCGCGGCCTTTTGGCGAAGATCGGTTGCGGTGCCGGGTGCACCGGTCTGATCCAGCAGTCTTGCCGTCGCCAGAAGCCACTCAATGTCATCACTGCGGGTATCCATACCCTGACGAAACCAGTTCAGAGCCCGTCTTGGCTGGCCCAGGGCACTGTAACCGTAGGCCAGGACCGGATAGGCGGCGGGAGAAGGTGTATCACCGATTCGGGCCAGCAGGGCCGGAAGGGTGTCGGCGAACTGTTCCGCATTGGCAAGTTGCAGCCAGGCCCAACTGATCATCAGGTTCTCATCGTCGGGTGCCAACTCCCACGCGGCGCGGTAGGCATCGTTTGCTGCCAGGACCTCGTCGTTGCGCTGGTGAATCAATGCCCGAAGTGACCAGTAGCGCGGGTTGTTGCGGGCAGTGGGAACGTCCGTTTGCCAGCGTTCGAGGGTTTGCTCCAGTTCCTGCCATTGCCCGAGCGCCAACTGGTATTCAGCGATAGCGGCCAGGAACCGGGGTTCCCCGGTTTCAAGGAAAAGATGTTCGCTCAACGACAGGGCCCTTGGGTAGTCCTCGAAAAGGGCTGCCAGGTTGAGCAGGCGCTCCTTTAAATTCGGCGTAAGCTCAGAGTCGCTTCTGGCCAGGAGACTTTCATAATCCCGCTTCAGGATGTCGGTTCTACCCAGGCTGTTGGCCAGGTCCATCCGCATGATTTGAACTGTCTCGGCCAGTTGCCGGTCTTGCGGCTCGAAATTCAACAGCGCCAGGGCGCGTTCAGGTTGCCGTGTGCGCCAGTAAAGAGAGGCCAGTTGTATGCGGTCGGCGTCGGATAACCGTGGCTCGTTTTCCAGCAGTTCAATGGCGGCGGGGAAATCACGCAGGTTAACCAGCAGCGTCAGTAGTCGTTCCCTAAGCGTGTCGGACCGGGGAAATCGTGATCGGCCTTCCGTTAGCCATTCCCTTGCATCATTGAAACGCCCGGAACCCACCAATGCGTCGGCCAGGGTGATATAGCCTTCCGGTTGCAAACGCTCCTGCCTGGCCCCCTCGGTTAACAGCATTCGCAGTGTGTCCCACTGGAAGAGCCCGCGCGCCAGATCCACCGATCGTTGAAAGGCTTGCGCGGAACCGGTTTGTTGATAGAGGGACACCCATACAGGCAGCGCTTCCTGCGGCAGGCCGTTCCACTCCAGCACTTGAGCAATGGTTTGCCGATCTTCGCGAGTGAGTCTGTCCGGTGTCTTCTGTAGCCTCCGGATAGTATTGAGCGCTGCTTTCAGATTCCCGGCGGCGAGTTGAAAGGCCAGCAATTCTCGCTGGAACTCTGTGTTGTCGGGATGCCGGTCCGCCCGTTGCCGAATCCAGGTGGCTTCGTCCGTAGCCGAACCAGCCAGTCTTGCCAGCCGGATACCTTCGGTCTGTGCTGGTTCCGACATCCGGGTGTCCGGGAGCTTTTGCTTGAAGAGTGCCAGCGCCGCTTTTGGATTGCCGCCGGCAAGCTCCAGGCGAATGATGTTGTCGATGAACTCATCGCGGGCCTCGGGGCGGACGGTGTCAATATAAGGGCGCAAGGTCGCTGCAGCCATTCCAGGCCGACCCTCTGCTTCCTCCAGCCGAGCGATTTCACGGGCCAGTTGAAGCCGTTGGCCGGGGCTGGTCATCCGGTCCTCGACGCCTTGCAGCAGTGTCAGGTAACGGGGCTGGCTCAGCCAGCTGGAGGCTGGCCTTAAGAGCTCCAGAATGCGTTCCGGTTCATAGGATTGGCGGACCAGCGCCTGGGCGTCGGCAAAGAGTTGGTCTTTCCGGGCCTCCCTCCGGGGGCCTTCTGGGATTGCAAACAGGCGTTGAGCCTGCAGTTCCAGGTAAAACTCAAAGGCCTCCTCCGGCACCGTCTGTTGTGCCATCAAGGGGGCCAGTACCTGGTCTGCGCGTTCCAGTTGGCCGGTTGTGCTCAGGGCCCGGGCCAGGCTGAGGCGTAAGGGAACGTTGTCTGAATCCGAACGCAGTAGCACTTCCAGATAGGCGATGGAAAGGGCGTCTGGCGTTTCAAGGTACTCCGGGTTCTCGAACACTGCCTGTCGCGGAAACAGCAGATACAACGCCAGCGCGATAAGCGCTCCCATAAGGACCAGCGCGGGCAAGCTGAAAAAGGACTCCCTGTTCCGACGCATAACGCTATTGGCACTCCAGCATCAGGGATTCTGTTTGCCGGCTGCTGAGAACAATCCGCACCTGTTCACCCGACCGTGACATCCGTGCCGAACCGCCGCTGGTTGTACATCGGCGGGTTCCGGCAAGGGTGAATTCCACGTTCCGATGGCTTTGCAAACCCAGCGTTATCCGCCATTTCCCGGCTACCTGCTCGCGCTGCCATTGGGTAAGTACCCCATTGGCGTGGGCCAGCCAGGGGCCTTTCGGGGCGGAGTCGGTCAGGAGCAGGCGGGGCGAATCACCGGTCAGATGCACGTAGCGGTGGCCGGCAGCATCGTGGAAACCGGCGACGCCAGTGCTTCTCTCTAGGTCGGGAAACCGGTCCTGCTCAATGGTGACGGTGTGGGGTTGGCCAATACCGCGCCAGTGCCAGCCACCGTTATCGTCCCTGAGCAACGCCGAGTAATAGAGGGTTTGCACGCGCTTGGCGTAGTCGCTGAGATAGAGCGGTGTGACGGGTTGATCTAGGGCGTATTTGTAGACCTCATGTAAGGCTCCGAGGGCCTCGGGTTTGGTGCCCGAATAGAAGTGGTAGTAAATGCCCATAGGCTTTAGTCGGCCTTTGACTTCGAGGATGCGGAAAGTGTCCGTCACATTGCGAAAGCCATAGTAAGGGCCTGTCCAGTTGTTGGTGTAGACGTTTTCGTTCATCACCGGTGCGTACACCTGCAGTTCATCGCCTACGGGGCGGGCGTCAGGCCAGGTTTCCGCCAGCTCGGAAGCGTAGGGCAATGGCTTGGTGTTGCCGCCATTAACGTTGACCAGGCCAGCTTCCCGAACCCGTTTCAAGGCATTGGCGCCGGGCCGGGCGTCGCCTGTCCAGAGGAACACCGATACGGGCTTGTTCGCCGGGGCCAGACGTTGATTAATGTATCGCACCGAGCCTTCGATTTCGCGTTCAAGCGAAGCCTGGTAATCCGGGATGTTCATGAAATAGCCATACAGTGTGTTTTCAAGCCTCGGGGCGGTGCCACCTTCTATCGATTGCCAGAAGAACGGATGACTGTAGGTATGAGATGCAACTTCCACCGAATTTAATCTGAATATGGCCCTGGCGATGCGTTCCGCCTCTTTACTGGCGCGCGGGTATAGGCCCTCGGGTGAAACTTCCGCTTCGATGACCGAAACGGTATGGGGCACCTCATACCGTGACAGAATCTCATCCTGGATGACCTGGGCGCCCAACGGGCTACCGGGGAATTCCCCCCGCGAGACGAAGCCATCGCCGTCAATGTGGGCGGTGAGTATGCGGCGGCCATTCTCCGTGGTGGTATCAATTACCGGCATGGCAGGTGCACTGAAGGCCTGCTGGATAAACTCGAAGGGATTGAACAGCCAGTAGGCTTCGTCGTCGGGGCCGGTTTCGAACAGGAAGGGCGCTGAGGCCACGCCGCCTTTGTCATGGGTGTAGATGGCCGAAAATTGCTGGCCCTGCGCGTCGGTGATGGTCAGCCAGGGCGTGTGTCCTTCTACTTTCGGCATGGCCTGTGTGGTCAGGGAAGGAAGCCGCCTACCTTCGTAGTTGGCCACCGATGGGTGTACGCGCTCATGACTCAGAGGCGCAGCGGGCACAGTGGTGCTGCTGGCGGCCATCACGCCGCTGCACGCCGGGTTGCCGGGAATCAGTCCCATCAGCACCACGGGTACGCCCTTGTCCTGCTGCCGGGCAAGCCATGAACAAAGGCCGCTGTGGCGATCCCCGGTTTCCCACCACACCAGAATACCCGCATACCGGTCTTCGGTGGGCTCCGTCGGTAGGGGCTCTAGCGCGGAATGGTACTGTGGGATGAATCCGGAACGCTCCAGGATAATGCCACCAAAACGATGGGCAGCGCTTCTGTCCATGTTGAATTCCGGCAAGTCATGAATCACCAGAACGTGGCGTTTCACCTGGACGGGTTTGGACGGGCTGAGGCGATCAAGGGCCGGGTTGGCCACCCAGGGCACGAAACCGTCGCGACGTAGCTGGCCTGCTAGTTCCTCGGCCTGGGAGGCGTCCGCGACGTAATCGATGGCAATCATGGGCATGTCAGGTCGTGCCTCACGCCAGCGCTGTAGCTGTTTGTCCAGCCACTGGCGATCTGTTTCAGAGACTTTGTAATAACGCTTGTCCTTGGCGTTGTAGCCATTACGCCAGGACTCCAGGGCAAGCCCGTCGACTTGGCCGATAACGCTGTCCGGCAGGTGGAAGCCGCGGTTGAGGATGATCTTGCCGTTCGGGTGCCTGGCGCGGATGTCTGAAATCAGTTTTGTCTGGGCTTCTGCGAAGGCTTGCATTTGCGCTTCGCCACTGGCGGCAAGCGTGAAGCTGTCCAGAGTATCGAGAAACACCCCCTGAAAGCCGCGTTCGAAGGCCGGGTCAATGAGGTTGTCCAGCAGAAAGGCGCGGACTTCGGGGTTGCGCAGGTCCAGCACTGTGCTCGACCAGGCCGGGTTCTTGCCGATCAGCCAGCTGTTCTGCAGGCTTGCGAACAGGCGGTGGCTGCGGGCCATCTCTCCGACACTGACGTAGGCAATGGGCGTTGTGCTGGCTTCGGTCAGCAGGTCGATACGTGCGTCGCTGGCCTGATCCTGTTGCAGTACCACCCAGTCGTAGGCCATCAAGCTGCCTATTGGGGCTTCGTTACCGTAATAGAACGCGATGTTAGGCGGCTGACCCACAGCATTGGCAAAACCGAAGGGTAAAAGTAGGGCGACTGCAAGCAGTTGAAGCAGAGGGTGTCGTCTTATCATGTGGAACCGAAATCAGGTAGAGAAGCGACTGAATGATGCGCACAAAGTCATCGCGAATGAGTAATACGTTGCTAATCTATTATAGATGACAGTCTGCAAGCACTCGATTTTCCAACTATTTTGTAATGAGAGAATAACGTTATGACCTCCGTGAGGAATGGCATCCCCCTGTGGTGGCTGGCGCTCGCCGCCACGCTGACGCCGCTGGTCACCATTCACGCAACCTTCGCGGTGTCGGTGCTGGAGGGGCATATTTCCTGGTGTATTCCCTATTGGGACAGTTGCACGAGCATTAGCCGCACCGGCCGATACGGTACCAGCTATTTCATTTTCAAGGGCACCATGTTGCCGGCGGCGATTCTCGGCATTCTGTTCTGGGCCCTCAACGGTCGTTGGCTACAGCAATTGGGTGCCACCAGCCGCGGTCGGCCCTGGATTCCCAGGCTGGGCTTCGTCGCGTGTACGTCGCTGGCTGCATACACACTGGCTTTGGGGCACGAAGGAGACGGTTTCAATCTGATTCGCCGGATAGGTGTCGTGCTGTATTTTTCGCTGACGTTCATTGCACAGTTGCTGATCAGCTCGGCCCTGAAGGGACACCCGCGATGGTATGCCAATGGCCGGCGACTGTTGTGGCTGTGTGAGCTGATACTGGCGGTGGGTATTCTATCGGTTATCCTCACGGCCGTTGTGCCAGGGGTGTACAGCCAGATAGACGACGCCTTCGAGTGGATTTTGGCGTTTTTGATCAATCTTCACGCGATATGGGTCGCGGTATTGTGGAAACAGAGCCATTTCCGGGCGAGACTGTGGGCCGAGTAGTCCCGGGGTCAGAGCGACATCAGCCCGCGAACCAGTGCCGCCACACCCGCAACGGCGGCGATGCCAAGAATGACCGGCCTCAGTCCGTCAAAAGGCATGCGGTTGACCAGCTTGCCGGAAAGCCAGAAGCCGATGAGAACCCCTGGAAAGGTGACCGCAAACAACTGTAGCTCTCGCTGCCCCAGGTAGCCGGAAACCACCAGGGCGGCAATACTGAAAAAACTCGCCACCAGGAAGAAGGCCGACATATTGGCCCGCACCAGCGGCCCCTTTTGATTCTGGTAGATCAGTGCAATCGGTGGGCCGCCAACGGCGGTAATGGTTCCCATGTAGGTCGAGGCAGCGCCGGCCAGGATACTGTTGCGAGCGTTCAGGGCAGGTCGCAAACCCCCTGCGCTCAGTAATACGCCAATCAGGATCAGAACGCCGAACGCCAGCTCGAACCCCGTGGGTGAAATCAGCATCAGCGTGATCCCGGCCAGGATCATGCCGCCAACGCCCCCGCCAATGGCAAAACGCACCTCGCGGACCTGTAACGCGCCCCGGTTCCTCAGTAGCATGAGAATCGTCAGCACCACGGCGTTCAGAACCAGCGGCGCCGGTATCAGTATGGGGCTGATCAGGAACAGCAATGGTGCCGCCAGCGTACCGATGCCATAACCTGCCACGCCCTGCAAACAGGCGCCGGCCAGCAAAGCCAGGTTAGCAAGGAGTATCTGCAGCAGGGAGAGGTCAGTCACAATCGGGCTACTCGATCAGGTCAGTTGATGATTGTTGATAGCACAGCCGCAGGGCAACTAAAACTGTTAAAATGAATCATTTACGTGTCCTGGGTCTGCCGGGTCCGTGAACAGCACTAACCGGCGATAAGGACGACCCGATGGCGCCAGAGATTACCCCGGACGACTGCCCCTGTGGCAGCCGTCAACCGTACAGTACTTGTTGCGAGCCATGCCATCAGGGCAAACCGGCATCCTCACCGGAAGCCCTTATGCGATCTCGCTACAGCGCGTTTGTACTGAATCTGACGGACTATCTGAAAGCCACATGGCACACCAGCACCCGGCCTCAAGACCTTGATCTGACCGAGGCGCCGAAGTGGGTGTCGCTGCAGGTACTGTCGTCAGAGGAAGGTGAACATGAAGGCACGGTGCACTTTCGCGCCCTTTACCGGGCAGGCGGCGGCTGGGGGTATCTGGAAGAGAACTCCCGCTTCGTCCGCGACGATGAGCGCTGGTACTACGTGTCCGGCGATACCCGCGAAGGGACCCTCAAGCCTGGCCGGAACGAATCCTGCCCCTGCGGAAGTGGCAGAAAATACAAGGCCTGTTGTCTGTGAAACATGCTACGCCTGATGCAGCAAAAGGCGTGGGTTTCGGCCTGGCCGCCTATACCTTGTGGGGCTGTTTCCCCATTTACTTCGCGCTTTTCGAGGGTGTGCCCTCTTACGAGGTGCTGGTTCACCGGATCGTCTGGTCCTGTGTTTTTCTCGCCATCGTGGTGAGTTTCCTGGGGCGCTGGAAACCCATCACTGCTGCGTTGGCACGCCCTAAAAAGCTTGGTTTCGTATTCGGCTGTGCGGTATTCATTGCGCTGAACTGGGGGGTCTATATCTATGCCGTGGAAACCCGTCATGTGCTCCAGGCGAGCCTGGGGTATTTCCTCACGCCCCTGGTGAACGTCGGTCTGGGCATGCTGGTGCTGCGGGAGAGCATTACCCGACTGCAAATTGTGGCGGTTGCATTGGCGACCATCGCCATCCTTTATCAGCTTTTTCTGTTGGGCGTGGTGCCCTGGATCACCCTGGTACTTGCGTTCAGTTTCGGAACCTATGGCCTGCTTCGAAAGCAGGTGGAGCTGGATGGTCTTTCGGGCCTGTTTGTTGAGACGCTGCTTCTGTTACCGGTCGGTCTGCTGGCTCTCGGGTTTCTGGGCTCGGCCGGAGAATCCCATTTCAATGACAACATCACCATTGCCTTGCTTTTGATGTCCAGCGGTATCGTCACCGCCATCCCCCTGTTGTTCTTCGCCGGTGCGGCCCGCCGGCTACGCCTGGCAACCGTGGGCTTTTTGATGTACATCAACCCCACGCTGCAGTTCTTCATCGCGCTGTTTGTGTTTGATGAACCCATGAGTGGGGAGAAGCTGGCGAGCTTCGTGATGATCTGGGTGGCGCTGGGGCTTTATTCCTGGTCGGCCTGGATAGGGCGTGGGATGAATCCCACCCCCAAATAGTGGGTTGTCAGGCAATACCGCCGAGGGTCAGTATGTCAGCCCGTACGCGATGTTTCTCCACGGCAAGGTCTGAAATCAGCGTGTTCAGGCCCGCCACGGGCGCCAGCATGTCCGGCTCCGTGGCAATGCTGTTGCGAAAGGCCAGCAGCATGTCAATCTGCACGTGCAGGTCCTGAAAGTCTCCGAACCGTTGTTGTCGATGTTTTAATGGCCTGAGCCTGTCGTGAAACGCCGGTTTGTTCAACTCGGCCAGGTAGCGTATGCGTTTCAGCCGTTTGCGCAGGTCGTGAAAGTGATCGTCCGGGGACTGTTCGTTCAGTTGCCGCGCCACGGCGTCGTGCTTGTGTATGTGCTTTTTCAGGGCTTTGTGGATGTCTTCGATAGCCAGTTTCCGGGTTATCTTCTTCAAGTGGCGGGAGGTGATAAGCTGGTACCACTCATCCATGTCTTTGCGGTATTGGCCGCTGCTCAGGCGTTTGGTCAGCTCCTGGTGTTCAATGTCTGCCAGGTTGGCAAAATAGCTGCGGGCGCCGGAGCTCACCAGGGCCAACCGGGTATCTTCCTCCAGTGGCCATTGCGCCAGGTCACCCAGTAACACGTGAAGGTCTCTGAGCCGGCTGGTGGCTTGGCCATGCCGTTTCAGACTCTTGACGGCCTTGCGTAAATCGCTGTCACCACTGATGTCGACAACTGCTTCGGCGATGGCCCGGCTGCGGCGAATGGCAATACGGTACTGATGCAGAAACTCGTCGTCGTACCCCTGCAATACGCCCGGTTCCAGATCCCTGATGCGTTGATACTGGTGTAACAGCGATTCCGGGATGTGCCATGCCAGCGGAGAGTGCTCGTCGATACGGATTTTCGTCCGTTTGCGATGAAACTGCTCATAGCTGACGTCTTTGGGCGTCAGGAACCGTTCAAGCCGGCCCCTGTTCTTGCCGATCTCGCGCCAGTGCTCTATGGGCAGGGTGATGTGCATGTAGCTGCACGTGGGGAAGGTGTCGGGTGCGTGCTTCAGCAGTAAGCCTGCCAGATCCTCCAGCGCAGGGTTGTGGCCAATCAGGGTAATGCTGTCTTCGTTCCGGTCGCGCAGCCAGTCGAGCACGACCTCATGGTTAAACGTGTATAGAACAGGCGCCAGTTTGACGGCGTGTTGATGGTTGCTCGGGATCAGGCCTTCCAGGGTTTGTTGCGCGCGGGTGGCATTGCTGCAGTAGACCGTTCCATCGAACGCCCCGTCCGCACGGATTGCCCTGCCCATGGGGGCAAGCTGTTTCAGGCCCCGGTTGTTGAGGGGGCGCTGGTGATCACGAAGGCCATCATCGGCCCAGCTGGATTTGGCGTGGCGAATCAAATAGAGGTGTTTCATCCGTGCCCCTGAAACTGGTTTTATTGGGCCAGGTTTGATGAATCGGACGTTTGGGGCTAGACCTTTAGTCTAACGCTGGTTCAAGTCCATCCGCTACCGGCCGTTAAGACTTTTAACAATAAAAGCAAATGCATGAATGAGTTGTGGCAGTGTCGCAGCTTTACACCCCGAAGTCGCACACACCGGTATTACAAACTGGAACACACCCTGGGTGCCCGGTTGTGGATAATTACGCTGAACATTTGATCTCATACGGAGAACTTCTTGATGACATTGCTGAGCCGGTTACGCATTCGTTCCCGTCTTCTGCTGGGCGTTCTGATCCCGGTAGTAATAACGGCGGCAACCCTTGCCTGGATTACGGTCGCCCAGATCAAAAGCGGTGGTGAGGCTGAGCTTGAGCGCCTTGAAGCAAGTTTGCTTGAGGCACGAAAGGAAGGTGTAAAGAACCTTGTGGATACTGCGCGCTCTCTGGTTTTGAACGCCAAGAACAATCCGGATCTTTCGGATCGCGAAGCGAAGGAGGAAGCACGGAAGCGTCTGCGTTCAATCAGGTACGAGGGCGGAAACTATGTTTTCGCATATGCTCGCGACCTGGAAAATCTGGCCTACGCCCCCGACCCTTCTCGCGAAGGCCCCACAACCAATCCAGACGTGCAGAAACTGGTTCGGTCACTGTTCAATGCGGCCGAGGATGGTGGTTTTTTCGGTTACGACTGGCCCAATCCAGAGTCAGGCGAGGTAGAACCAAAGGTGTCTTATTCAACGATTATTCCAGATTGGGACTGGATGATTGGCACTGGCGTTTATGTCACTGACATTGACCGGGTTGTTTCTGCCGCTCGCGCGGATATTGAAGCGGAGATAGCCGAAACCCTCGGTTTTATCGTTCTGGTTACGGTGGTTGTGGTGATTATCGCACTGCTCATCGGCATGTTTGTCGGCCGTACGGTAACGAAGCCGCTGAACACCGTTATTGCCATGATGAAGGACATCGCCGAGGGTGAGGGCGACCTCCGCCACCGTCTGCCGGACGAAGGAAACGACGAACTCGCCGAGCTTGGGCGTCGCTTCAACGCCTTCGTGGTGAAAATCCAGGACACCATCCGCGATGTCGGCGCGACCACTGACCAGGTTGCCTCGGCCGCGGAAGAGCTCAGCCGTGTTGCCAATGAAACCCGTGCGTCGGTACAGGAGCAGGGTTCGGAAACCGATCAGATTGCCTCCGCCATTAATGAGATGGCGGCCACGATCCAGCAGATTTCCGGCAATGCCAACTCGGTGGAAAGCGCCGCCTCTGACGCCGACAGGCTTGCACGGGATGGCGGCGAGACCATTGCCAACGCACAGGCGTCCGTCAATCAGTTGTCGGAGGAGATTGAGTCCAGCTCTGGCCGTATCAGTAATCTGGCTGAGAAAACCGACGAGATTACCCAGGTGCTGGACGTCATCCACGCCGTCACTGACCAGACCAACCTGCTGGCCCTCAACGCAGCCATTGAGGCCGCCCGGGCCGGTGAGCATGGCCGTGGTTTCTCGGTGGTTGCCGATGAAGTCCGCCAGCTGGCCAAACGCAGTGCGGAATCCGCTGATCAGATTCGCGGTATGATTGACGGCTTCGTGACCGAGTCCCGCGCAGCGGTGGAGCGGATGGATGCGTCCCGCCAACGCTCCAGCGAAACGGTTGAGCGCATTAACCACGCCACTGACGCCCTGCGCACCATTGAGAAGTCTGTGGGCCATATTCATGATCAGGTGACCCAGATTGCCACCGCGGCGGAACAGCAAAGCCAGGTGGCCGAGGAAATCAACCAGAACGTGGTGCGCATCGTGGACGCGGCGCAGCGTAGCGATACTGGTGTGAACCAGACCAACGAGGCGAGCCACGAGTTGGCGCGGCTTGGTGAGAGTCTGCGTGAGCTGGTAGGCCAGTTCAAGGTATAGAACCGTTGCTTCTGGTCGGTCGACGATTGGCGTCAGCCGGCCAGCAAGCTATGATGTGGGCGATCTGATCCGACCACTACAAAAAACGGAACCTGACCTCGCTATGACTATTCGCAAATCTTTCATGACCGTCCTGGCATTGGTGTTCGCGCTGGCAAGCGCGTCGCTGTCGGCCCAGGAAACCTATACGCTTCGCCTCGCAGAAACCTGGGGGCCCAACTCTCCGATTCTGGGTGAAACAACGCGCCACATGGCCTCGATGGCTGAGAAGATGTCGGGCGGCCGCCTGCAGTTCCGCATTGACTCATCCAACAAGCACAAGGCGCCATTCGGTATTTTCGATATGGTGAAGGCGGGCCAGTACGATATGGGGCATACCGCCTCGTATTACTACAAAGGCTCGATTCCCAATGCCATGTATTTCACCACCGTTCCCTTCGGGATGATTGCACCTGAACAATACGCCTGGTTTTACTACGGTGGCGGCATGGAATTGATGGAAAAGGTATATCGTCCCCATGGCTTGCTGTCGTTCCCCGGTGGCAATACCGGCAACCAGATGGGTGGCTGGTTCCGCGAGGAAATCAACAGTGTTGAGGACCTCCAGGGTTTGAAAATGCGCACACCCGGGTTCGCCGGCGAAGTGATGTCCGAAGTGGGCGTTGCGGTGACCAACATCCCTCCCGGGGAGCTCTACAGCGCGCTGGAGCGAGGCACGATTGACGCTCTGGAGTGGGTCGGCCCGGCACTGGATTTTCAGATGGGCTTCCATCAGATCGCAAAGTACTACTACTCCGGCTGGCAGGAGCCTGGCGCTGAAGTTCAGTTCCTGATTAACGAGAAAACCTGGAACAAGCTTCCCGAAGAGCTCCAGGAAGTACTGCGGGTGGCTATGCGGACCGCCGCCTACGACATGTACATCCAGAGCATGCATGAAAGTGGCGTGGCCTGGGATCGTATGAAGGAAGACTATCCGGATGTCACCCATAAAACCTTCCCGCCAGAGGTCATTGAAGCGCTTCGTGATGCCACAGAGAAGCTGTTGGCCGAAGAGGCGGAGAAGGATGAACTGGCACGGGAAATCATCACTTCCCAGCAGGATTATCTGAAGCAGGTTCGTCAGTGGACCAACATTTCCGATAAGGCCTATCTGAACAGCGTTTCGGGTGAATGAAAGAGACGCTTCTCTCGTTGAAAAACGTCTCCAAGGCGTTTGACGACAAAACCGTGTTGAACTCGCTGGACCTGGACATCCTGGACGGCGAGTTCATCACCCTTCTGGGGCCGTCGGGTTGCGGCAAAACCACCCTGCTGCGCCTGATGGCGGGTTTTGAGCAGCCAGACACCGGGGCAGTCAGCCTGTCTGGCCATGACATTACCCATGCCGCCCCCGAACACCGCCCCCTGAATACCGTGTTCCAGAACTACGCGTTGTTTCCCCATATGTCGGTGTACGACAACGTCGCCTATGGCCTGAAGATGGAGAAACGGCCCAGGGACGAAATTCGCCAGCGCGTGGATGAAGTGCTTGCCATGGTGCAACTGCAGGATTTCGCCCGCCGCAAACCGCATCAACTCTCTGGTGGACAGCAGCAACGGGTGGCCATTGCCCGTGCCGTGGTCAAGCGTCCGCAACTTCTGTTGCTGGATGAGCCTCTGTCTGCGCTTGACTACAAGTTGCGCCGGACCATGCAGGTGGAGTTGAAGCGACTGCAACGGGAACTGGGCATCACGTTTGTATTCGTGACCCACGATCAGGAAGAAGCCCTGTCGATGTCGGATCGGGTGGTGGTCCTGAAAGACGGCGCGATTCAACAGCTGGGTACGCCCCGGGAAATCTATGAGCGGCCCGCCAATCTCTTTACGGCGCGCTTCGTTGGGGAGACCAACCTCTTTCCGGGATATCTGACCTCGGTTGAAGATACTGGCATTACCCTGGATATCCTGGGCCTGAGCCGTACCCTTCAGAAGCCCGGGTTTACGCTGCGCAAAGGTGAGCAGGTGAATGTCCTGCTGCGTCCGGAGGATATTCGTGTGCTGGCTCCTGAAGACGAAAAGGGTCTGGCCGGCAGGATTGTGGAGCGAAACTACAAGGGCAGCACGCTGGACTCAGTGATTCATCTTGAGGACGGTACTGAAGTGCTGGCCAGTGAGTTTTTTGATGAGGACGATCCTGCCTTTGACTATAAACTGGGCGAGCCCGTGCGGGTCAGTTGGGTCGACGGCTGGGAATGGTTGTTGCCGGTTGAACTGGAGCCCGTCAACAACGACACAGAAGAAGGGCTGAGTACGAATGCATAGGGTGTTACAGCAGCCCTTCAAAACCGCAGTGCTGATTCTGGTCTGGGGCTGGTTGTTGCTTCTTGTGCTCACCCCGAACCTACTGGTGGTGGGTGCCAGTGTGATGACACGAGACCCCGGCACCTTCCTCTCGTTGCCGCTGAACCTGGACAGTTACCGGCAGTTGTTCGACCCGCTGTACCTGGACGTGTTCCTGAACTCCCTCTACATGGCCGGCATGACGACCGTCTTCTGCCTGCTGATAGGATATCCCTTTGCCTGGGCATTATCGGGCCTGGGCAAACAGCGCCAGATGCTGCTGATTTTCCTGTTGATTGTGCCTTTCTGGACCAATTCCCTGGTGCGCACCTACGCCCTGAAACTGCTGCTGGCCACCAACGGCCTGATCAACAATGCACTCATGGGGTTGGGGCTGATCGACGAGCCGCTGAGAATGCTCTACACCGAAGGTGCTGTGATCATCGGGTTGGTATACCTGCTGCTGCCGTTCATGATCCTGCCTCTGTACTCCGTGTTCGATGACCTGAGGAAAGAGCTGCTGATGGCCTCGCACGACCTGGGAGCGGGCAAGCTTTCGACGTTCCTGCACGTGACGATACCCCTGACCTTGCCGGGCGTGCTGGCGGGCGTGATGCTGGTGCTGTTGCCCGCCATGGGCCTGTTCTTCGTGGCGGACATACTGGGTGGTTCCCGCAATCTGCTGGTCGGCAATGTCATCAAGAACCAGTTTCTGGACGCCCGTGACTGGCCCTTCGGTGCCGCCGCCAGCATTCTGTTGACGGTTGCCATGGCTGTCCTGCTGTTTGCGCACCGGCTCAGCCAGCGGCGGCTCGGTGAGGAGGCCAGGGCATGAATCGCTGGCTGCCGAAAACCTATCTCACCCTGGTGTATGTGTTGCTCTACCTGCCGATCCTGGTGCTGGTGGTGTTTTCGTTTAACAGTTCCCGCACCGGTTACCGCTGGGGCGGGCTCAGTCTGCAATGGTACGAGTCGCTGTTCAATAACCACGCCATGGTCCAGGCCATGTGGAATTCCCTCTGGCTGGCACTGGCGGCGGCCACGGTATCGACCATTATTGGCGCGCTGACAGCGTTGGCTCTTCACCGGTATCGCTTTCGTGGCAAGCGTGTGCTGCGCGGGATGCTGTTTGTGGTGATGATGTCGCCCGAGATTGTATTGGCCATCTCTTTGCTGGCGTTGTTCCTGTTGGTGGGCCTGCAACTGGGGTTTGTCTCTCTTCTGCTGGCCCACGTTACCTTCTGCCTGCCATTTGTGGTGATCACCGTAATGGCACGATTGAGCGGGTTCGATGAAAGCCTGCCCGAAGCGGCGCGGGATTTGGGCGCCAATGATTTCACCATGACCCGCACGGTACTGATTCCGGTAATCATGCCAGCATTGCTGGCTGGATGGCTGTTGGGCTTCACCCTGTCACTGGACGATGTGGTGGTGAGCACCTTTGTGAGTGGTCCCAGCTATGAAATTCTGCCACTTCGCATCTACTCTATGGTGCGTGTGGGCCTTAAGCCGGAAGTGAATGCCCTGGGCACCCTGCTGCTGGTGTTTTCCCTGGCAATGTTGATGCTGTCCCAATGGATACTGACAAGGAGCAAACGATGAAGAAACTGGCGTTGGCGGGCCTGATGGCTGCAACCCTGACCGGATGCAGCTCGCAGGAAGAGCCGCAGGTACTGAACCTCTACAACTGGTCTGAGTACATGCCCCAGGAGGTATTGGACCGCTTTGAGGAGGAAACCGGTATCCAGGTGGTCTACACCACCTATGACAGCAATGAGGCTATGTATGCGCGGCTGAAACTTCTGGATGACAGCGGCCAGTACGATCTTGCGCTGCCCTCCACCTATTACGTCAACAAAATGCGTGAGGAAGGGCTGCTGGAAAAGATCAACCACGAGAAACTGGAAGGCTTCGAAAAGCTCGACCCCGAGCTGACGAACCTGGATATCGACCCTGAAAACCAATACAGCGTTCCCTACCTCTGGGGCACCACAGGGCTGGCCTACGATGCCAATGATGTTGAGGGCGAAGAGGTAACGGCCTGGTCGGATCTGTGGGACGAGAAATACGAAGGCCGCGTGATGCTCACCAACGACATGCGCGAGGTGTTCCACATCGGGCTGAGAGTGCTCGGATACTCTGGCAACAGCACCGATCCCGAAGAGATCGAGGCGGCTTATGACAAGCTGACCGAACTGATGCCTGCGGTGCGTACCTTCAACTCGGATGCACCGCGAATGCCCTATCTTGAAGGCGAGACCGACATCGGCATGATCTGGAATGGTGAAGCCGTGATGGGTGAGGAGGACATGCCGTCCCTTGAATACGTCTATCCGGAAGAGGGCATCATTGTCTGGCTCGACAGCTTTGTGATTCCCAAGAACGCCGAGAATGCAGACGCTGCCCATCAATTCATCAGTTTTGTCATGCGGCCGGAAATCTCCGCGCTGATCAGTGAAGACATCGGCTATGCCACGCCCAACCTTGCGGCCCGCGAATTGTTGAGCGATGAAGTGGCCAACGACCGCACCAGCTACCCGACACCGGAAGACCTGACCAACGCCGAGTTCCAGAAGGACGTGGGTGACGATGCCATGCAGGTCTATACCAAATACTGGGAAATGCTGAAGTCCGGGCAGTAAACCCGCAAACGGCTTGATCCGCCCCGGAAATCAGATCTCCGGGGCGATAAAGTCAGGCGCGATACCAGACTGCGCGATGCAGCGCGGTATATCCATACCCTGCAGGGAGCCCTCGGCCGTAACCAGCAGGGTTTTCATGCCGGCGTTCTGCCCGCCCAGGATGTCCGTATGAAGGGTGTCGCCCACCATGAGTATCTGCCCCGGCGGCACGTCCGCGAAGCGCTCAAGCACAGCCTGGAAAGCAGGTGCATAGGGCTTGCCGTAGAACTGCGGTTGGACACCGCTGGCCTGCCGCGCCCGGTGGGCGAAGAATCCGGGTTCCAGCGTCAGGCAGTCGCCGCGGGGGGCCACCAGATCTGGATTGGCGATTTCCAGTGGCCTCGGCCGTTCTGTCAGTGTGGCCTCCAGTGCCGCCTGCATCTCCTCGTTCCAATCCTCGCTGCTGAGCATGATCAGGCCGTCATAGCTATCCAGTTTTCGTTTCAGTTGCTCCGTGACGGGGGGCCGCACCGGTTGCCAGTCTAGCGGCAGCGTGTCCGGTTCGGAATTCTCCGGGGCAATGACACCCCATAGCCCTTCGCGTCCCCGGTCGGACAGAGACTGCTCCAACAACCAGCGGCTGGAGATCAACTGTTCCGGCGTGATGTCGAACCCCATGCGCCGATACTTCTCCACCAGTTTGGCGTGGCTGGCGGTAGCCGCGTTGGAGAGAATCTGGACGTGTTTGCCCATTCGTTGCAGCTCGCGAAACCGTTGAATGGCTGCGGGGAAGGCCCTGGGTCCGGCATTCAGTACCCCAAAGGCATCGAACACGTATACCTGGAACCGGTCCGCCAGCGGCGCCATATCCTCCAGCGTGACTGGTCCAGGCTGTTCTGAGGTCGGCAGGCCCGCAGGCAGCCAGCGACGGATCTGCTCATACTGGTGGAAAGCCCAGGCTGGAGTGGGTGTTATGCCATTAAACGAGATGGGGTGGGTATCGATCATTGGCCTAGAGTACCGCTTGGCGCACCCTCGCGGAAACCCATTCCGAGGCCACCACCGTGACCAGTATCACCACGAAAATCATGGTGACCTGATTCCACGCCAGGGTGCTCAGGGATGCTTGCAGCTGCAGGCCGAGCCCGCCCGCGCCCACCAGCCCAAGGATGGTGGATTCGCGGATGTTGATGTCCCAGCGAAAAACACTGATGCCCCAGAAGGCGGGCAGGATCTGCGGCACAATCGCATAGTCAATGACCTGCGCTCCGGAGGCTCCGGTGGCGCGCACCGCCTCAACCTGTTTGACGTCGATTTCCTCAATGGCTTCGTACAGAAGCTTTGCGACGAACCCGATGGAGCGCAGTCCGATAGCGACAATACCCGACAATAGACCAGGACCGATTATGGCTACCAGCAACAGCGCCCATATCAGCGAGTTGATGGAGCGGGAGGAGACGATGATGAGCAGTGCCACTGGCCGCACGAAACGACGGCTGGGCGTGGTGTTGCTGGCGGCCAGAAAGGCTACTGGGATGGCGATAATCACACCGATAATCGTGCCCAGGGTTGCGATATTGAGAGTGTCCCACAGTGGCGTCCAGAGTTGGTTCACGTAGCTCCATGCGGGTGGAAACATCCGTTCACCAATATCGGCGGCCTGGTCCGGTGCGTCCGATACGAAAGCCCAAATGGTATTCCGGTTCATCAACTCCCAGCAGAATACCGTCAGGGCCACCAGCCAAAACCATCCGATCCATCGCGCCAGTTGCTGTTTACCGGAATGGAACTGCCAGTCTGCGTGGTGTCGTGCGCTCACGTCTATCACTGGACCCACCTGCGGATATGTGAAGAGGAATACTCAACCGCCAGTACAATGGCGATGATGATAATCAGGATGGCGCCAGCGGAGTCGTATTCGTAACGATCAATGGCGGTGTTGAGGGTGGCGCCTATGCCTCCGGCCCCGACAATGCCGATCACCGCTGACTCTCGGAAGTTGATATCCAGACGGTACAGGGACAAACCCACAAGGCGGGGCATCACCTGGGGCTGCACCGCGTAGTTAACCACTTGCCACCAGCCTGCGCCGGTAGCGCGGATCGCCTCAATCTGGTTGCGATCGCAGGCCTCGATATCTTCGGCCAACAGCTTTGATAGAAAGCCGATGGTGGCAAACGCCAGGGTGAGGAAGCCGGCAAAGGGGCCAAATCCGAACATTGCCACCAGCAGGATGGCGATGATCACCTCCTGGAAGGAACGGGATAGGGTAATAATGGCCCGGCAGGCGAGGTAAACGGGTGCAGGCGCCAGGTTGCGGGCAGCGCCTATGCCGATGGGCACCGAGATCAGGATGCCTGCGACTGTAGAAGTAACCGTCATGGTCAGGCTTTCGATCAGCCCTGCCCGGATATCGGTCCAACGAGACGTGAAATCGGGTACAAGGAAGCCTTCCACAAATCGCCAGCCGCGCTCAAGGCCATCGTACACCCGCATCCAGTTGACCTCGACGCTTTGCAGGGCCAGTGCCAGATAGACAATCGCGCCAAGGTAGAATGCCCGTCGCCAGAGCGGGTTTTTCAGCAGAACGGGCGGGCGTCTCCAGGTAGAGGGCGTGGCGTTGGACAAAACTAGACACCCTCCGCCAGATCAACGGCTGGGGATGCCCTGTCGTTGTCTTCATCTGTTTGGTCCTTGCGTACCTGGGCCCAGTCTTCCTCACCATAGATGCGTGTTAGCACGTCGTCCGTCAGCTCTTCCGGTTTGCCGTCAAACACCACCTCGCCTGCGCGCAGGCCGATGATACGGTCGGAGAACTGCTGGGCCAGCATGACATCGTGGATATTGATGATCGCGGGCAGGTTGCGTTCCCGGCAAACCGTCTGGATCAAGCGCATGATCTGACGGGAGGTTTTGGGGTCCAGGGAGGCGGTGGGTTCATCCACCAGAAGCAGCTCCGGGTTCTGCTCCAGCGCCCGTGCGATTCCCACACGCTGTCGCTGGCCGCCCGACAGGGCATCCGCGCGCTTATTGTAGTGCTCTGCCAGGCCGACTTTTTCCAGCAACGAAAAGGCCAGGGCAATGTCCTCGCGATTGAAACGGCGCAAAAACGACCGCCATCCGGCCACGTAGCCCAGTCTCCCCGACAGGACGTTCTCCATCACGGTCAGTCGTTCCACCAGGGCGTACTCCTGGAAAATCATACCGATACGCCTTCTGGCTTTGCGCAACGCCCGGCCGCGGAGGGTTGTCAGTTCGGTATCGCCCAGGACGACTGAGCCCCGGGACGGTTCAACCAGCCGGTTGATGCAGCGGATCAGTGTGGATTTTCCCGCACCGGACGGGCCGATCAGGCCAACGACCTGCCCTGCCGGCACGGTAAAGCCGATGTCGGTCAAGGCCTGGTCGCCGGTGCGGTAGGTTTTCGAAAGGTGTTTGAGTTCGAGCACAGTAACCTGCCGTGGCCGGATTAACGGCAGTTGTATTCAACGCCGTTGGCATCGTCGATCTTGCGGATCACTTCCCAGTGTTCCTTGAAGGTGATGGGAATGAACTGTGCCTCGCCGGATTTGGAGAACTCTTCTTCCAGTTCGGAGCCTTTCCAGTCGAAGGTAAAGAAGGCTTCCTGGATCTGTTCCTGGAGCTCCGGTTTCAGGTTATGGGCAATGCCGTAGCCGGTGGTCGGGAAGGTTTGTGATTTGTAGACGCTGACGATCTGTTCGTCACTCACGACATCCCGTTGCAACATTCGGTTGAGTACCGAATTGGCAATCGCCGCGGCCTGGTAGTCTTTATTGGCGACGCCAAGAATGGAGTTATCGTGTTTGCCTGAGAACACTGGCTCAAAGTCCTGGTCAGGAACCATGTTGTAGTCGGCCTTGAGAATGGCTGACGGCGCTTTGAAGCCGGAGTTGGAGGTCTGGGAGGTGAACGCCAGCTCTCCCCCGCGAATGTCTTCCACCTTTTCAACACCAGAGCCCGGGTAGGTGATGATTTCCATCTCGTATCCGAAGGAGCCATCGGCGGCAGCCATCATGGTGAATGGACGGAATCCAGCGCAGGCAACGGCCAGGGGGTTGGAACCGGTGTTGAAGCCGGCAATGTGAAGGCGACCCGCACGCATCGCTTCAATCTGGGCGGCGTTGGACTGAACCGGGAAGAACTGCACCTGCTTGCCGGTGATGTCCGACAGGTGGTCCAGGAAACCGGACCACACCTCACGATAGACCGCTGGATCTTCAACCGGTGTATAGGCAAATACGAGGGTGGACGGGTCGGTCTGCTTTTCGGTCTGTTCCGGGATGTCGGCAACAAGGTCGCCATCACGATCCTGGTATCGTGAATCCAGTTTGAAGGCGCTGTGGGCAGCGACGGGCAGGAGTATTGAGGCAATGGTGATAGCAGCAATGGTACGGTTCATGAGGCAGTTCCTTGTGTCCTGTTGATGACGTGAATATGACACTACGGAAACTGTGTGATGGTTTTGTGACAGGTAGAACGGGCAAAAACGCGAAAGCGTTGCTATGGCTTCAGTTAGCACTTGTTTTTATGGCGCGCCTGAGCGAGTTTAACTCCATAGATGTTGTATAATTGCACTACTGTACTATTTGGCGACAGGCAAGCCCACTGTATGCAGATGTTGTACTCCCTAAACGCCGTAAGGCTGATGCTCCTGATCGCTTTGAGCTTTTTGGTGCCTTCGGCGGCGTATGCGGCAGTGGACCTGGACGAGGGATGGGAATATCGGTGGGGCGATTCTCCATTGACCGAGGAGGGGGTGCCGGAGTGGACTCTGGGTCAGGCCCCCTGGCAATGGAACGCTATCAGCTTTCCATCCAACCCGCCTGGTCGCAACGGACAAGAACATGTGTGGTATCGCATCACCCTTCCGGAGGGCGAGTGGCAGGAGCCGGTTCTGTATATCTACAGTGTCGATCTGATTGTCCAGGTCTGGCTCGACGGCGAGAACATCTACCAGTACGGCACGTTTGATGATCAGGGCCGGGGGCGTTTTGAAGGTTGGCCCTGGCACGCGATTCCGCTGCCTGAAGAGTTTGCGGGTACGCCGATCTACTTTCGCATTTTCTCTGATTACACCGACATTGGTCTGTGGGGTGAAGTCTCCATTATGGAGCAGCCGGCCCTGACCCTGTTTATCGTGAAAAACTCCCTCGAAGCCCTGGTCATTTCCGGCTTTTCAGCCCTGATTGCCCTGCTAGCGATGATCTTTGCCCTGTTGCAAACGGAAAAGAAGAGTTTCGGCAGCATTGCCCTGTTCTCTTTGTCGTCCGCTGTTCTGCTTCTGTCCGACAGCCAGGCCAGTCAGTTGATCTGGAACCTGCCGATGATGTGGGACTATCTGGCCGCTGGTTCCTACTACATGCTGCCGGTGGCCATGGCATTGTTGCTGGAGCAGTGGTTCAGTGATCGCCGGCCCTGGTTGATTAATCTGGTCTGGAAGATTCACCTTGTCTACGCGGTGGTGGCGATAGGGCTGGCATTAATGGGTGTGGTTGACCTGTCATCAACGTACCCGCCGTTTGATGCGCTGCTGTTAGCGTCCCTTGCAACCGTCACGGTCGTTGTCGTAAAGCGGTTCAGACAACTGAAGATTGAACAGCAGATCATCCTCGCCGCTTATGGCGTGTTCTGCAGCTTGTTGGTGGTGGATATGGCCGTTGCCCACGGCGTCCTGCCCTGGGGGCGGGTACCGGTCAGTTGGGGAACGCTGGTCTTCTCGCTGGCCGTAGTGATGATTTCCCTCTGGCATTATGCACGAACCCAACAGGCGCTCCATCGGTTGAACCTGTCGCTGGAGCAGCAGGTAACAGAGCGAACCCAGAAGGCGGAATCGTTGGCTCGCCGTGAGCAGGCCAGGGTGAGGCTGCTCACGTTCGAGAATGAAAAAACCCGTGTTCTGAACGACATCAACGGGGAACTGCAGGATTGCATCAGCCTCAACCAGACGTTCCATATCCTGGCGCGACGACTTCCTGACCTGTGCAGTCCTCTGCGGGGAAGGCTATATCAGCGTGTGGAAAACGGCAGCGCCTATGAACTGTTGACTCGCTGGGGGTATGCAGGGGAACCGGAATCACCATTACGCATCGAAACTCCTGAGGGCCCGCCGCCCCATAGCCAGATACCGGCCCGCCATGTTCAGGACCTGGATCAGTCCTGGTCCGGGTGGCAGAAGGACGAGGATGAGTCATTGTGTTTGTGGATCAATCTGCAGTCGGCAACCGAGGGGGCGGTGACAATGGCGCTGTTGTTTGTGGAAGTGCCGGACGAGTTTGCGGCTGACGGCACGGATTACGGCGTGGCCCGCTTGTTCCAGACGTTAAGTCAGGGGGTGCAGAAAATCGGTATCGCGCTCTCAAGCATCAGCTTGCGGGAGGAACTGCAGAAATACTCGTATGAGGATGCGCTCACCGGCCTGAAGAATCGCCGTTATTTTGATCAGCTTCTGGAGCACGAGTCGGCGGTGGCCTTGCGTGGTGACCAGCCGCTGTCACTGCTGATGGTGGATATCGATCATTTCAAACGCTTTAACGACACTCATGGCCACGAAGCCGGCGATTCCGCTCTGAAAGCCGTGGCCGGTGTGTTGGCGCGGCATTTCCGCGACAGCGATGTGGTCTGTCGTTTTGGAGGCGAGGAGTTTGTCATCATCATGGCTGGCTCCACCGCAAAAGCCGCTTACGATAAGGCGCGAGAACTGGCCCATGCCGTCCGTGCCATGCCGGTGGAACATGGTGGCTTTGAGTTGGGCCATGTAACCATATCGGTGGGGGTGTCCAGCTGGCCCGAGTGCAGCGATTCCCCAGACAGCTTGCTGGGACTTGCCGACCGGGCCCTTTACCGCGCCAAGGAGGCGGGCAGGGACCGGGTAGAAATTTCATAGGCGCCGGAACGGGTACTAATGCCAGATGTTGCCGTCGATCTTTTCGTGCAGCTCAGGGTAGTCTTTTGATTTGAAGTGGGGTACCTCGCCCTGTTTGCGCTGGGCAAGATAGTCTTTTGTCAGCTTCACCACCGTACCTGAAAGCATGACAATGGCAATCAGGTTGATGGTTGCCATCAGACCCATGGATGCGTCAGCGGCGTTGAAAACAGTCACCACCGCCTCGTAACTGCCCCATACAACCATCCCCAGGACGGCAGAGCGAAGCAGTGTAATGGCGATGGTACTGTCACCGCCAAGGTGAATCAGGGCATTCTCTGCGTAGGTGTAGTTGGCGACAATGGACGTGAATGCAAAGAACAGGATGGCAATGGCGATGAAATAGGCGCCAGACTCGCCAATGTGGCTTTGCATGGCATCCTGGGTAAGCTGGGTTCCGGTAATGCCGGAGCCCGGTTCCATGACGCCGGAGAGCAAAATCATCACTGCTGTTGCGGTGCAGATAATGATGGTGTCGACAAACACGCCAAACGCCTGCACCAATCCCTGGGATGACGGGTGGTGGGGCGCTGGTGTGGCCGTTGCCGCAATGTTGGGCGCCGAGCCCATGCCGGCCTCGTTGGAGAACAGCCCGCGCTTGATACCATTGAGCATGGCGGCGGTAATGGAACCCGCTGCGCCGCCGGCGGCTTCTTCCAGCCCGAAGGCGCTCTTTACGATGGTCATCAGCACGCCCGGCACTTCAGTGATGTTAATGGCCATAATCACCAGAGCAATAAGCACATAGAGACCCGCCATCAGCGGCACTACCAGTTCTGCGAACCGGACGATGGAGCGCAGGCCACCAAAGATGACAATGCCCGCGAGAACAGCGATCACAATGCCAACCCAAATCTTGGGCACTCCAAAGGCACCCTGCATGGCATCGGCAATGGAATTTGCCTGAACAGCGTTGAAGACCAGTCCGAAGGACAGGATCAGGCAGACGGCAAAAATACTGCCCGCCCACGGCGCCTTCAGGCCCTTGGTTATGTAGACCGCAGGCCCACCCCGATACTGGCCTTTGCCATCACGTACCTTGTAGAGCTGTGCCAGCGTGCTCTCCGCGTAGCCGGTTGCCATGCCGACCAGGGCGACCATCCACATCCAGAAGATGGCGCCAGCACCGCCAAGATACAGGGCCACCGCGACACCGGCGAGGTTGCCGGTGCCCACGCGAGAGGCAAGGCTGGTGCATAGGGCCTGGAACGGCGATATACCGTGGACATCGCTGTCACGGGAGCCACGAATGGCGCGGATCATTTCCCCAAAATTGAGGAATTGCAGAAAACCCAGACGGATGGTGAAAAAGACACCAACGCCCAGCAGGCCGTAGACCAGAACGTAGCCCCACAGAATGGAGTTCAGCGAATCTACGATAGTGGTCATAGTTCTTCCTTAAACAGTTGTCGTTAAACTACCAGCACTGGACATTTCGCCTTGGAAGCGACGCGGTGGGACACGCTGCCAAGCAGCATACCCTCTTTATCGCTGTGAGTGCCCCGGGTACCGACCACAATCAGGTCTACTTCCTTGTCCTTGGCAAACTTGACGATCACGCTGGAAGGACGGCCGGCTTTAACAAAGCCCCGAACCTTTACCGCCCCCTTTTCCTTGGCCTTTTCCTTGGCATGGTTGACGATCTCCTTGGCGTATTCCGATAGCACCTTGTCAGGGATATCCATGCTATCCGGCCGGCCAATCGACAGAGATGCCTCAAACAGGCTGTGATGCTTGTAAACACAGATCAGATAGATCTCGGTGTCCATGAGTTTTTGTAGCTCAATGGCCTTGTCCATGGCCTTGAAGGATGACTTGGAACCGTCAACGGCCACCAGAATTTTCTTGAACATTTCACTCTCCCTGAAGTCCGGTCTCTATATCCCTCAGCGGAACGCAACGTCACGAAGGAACAGCGCAATTTGCGGGAAGGCGATGATCAGCCCGGCCGCTGCCACCAGCATAAAGACGAACGGTGGCGTACCACGGATTACTTCCCAGTATGGGCGCTTGAATATGGCGATGGCGGTGAATATGTCACAACCAAAGGGTGGCGTTGCAGAGCCTATGGCGACCTGCAGTGTAATCAGAACCCCGACGAGCACTGGGTCCAGACCGGTGGCTTCGATCGCCGGTGCAAAGATCGGCGTCAGCACCAGTATCACCACGATCGGGTCAACAAACATGCAGGCAACAAAGAAGGCGATACAGATCGCAATCAGGACACCTACCGGGCCGGCTTCATTGACGCCAACTGCTTCCAGTATTGTTTGTGGAATCTGTGCAAACGAGATAATCCAGGAAAAGCCGTTGCCCACGGCAACCAGTATGAAAACCACAGCGGTAATCAGGCCGGTGGACTTGGCAATCCGATAGATATCCGGCAATTTCAGCGAGCGGAACACCACGAATTCGAGTAAGAAGGCGTACAGCACGCACACAGCGGCGGCCTCCGTAGGGCTGAAAATACCGCCGTAGATACCACCAACAATGATGACCGGGAAGAAAAGAGGCCATAGTGCTTCGCGGACGGCGACCCCCCGTTCTCTCCAGCCGGCCCTTTCCTCGGTGGGGACCTTGTTAATGTATGCATAGATCAGGCAGTAGATTGAAAACATCATCAGAATCATGACGCCCGGGCCGATGCCTGCAATGAACAGTTCGGCAATGGAGGTTCCGGAAATAACCCCGTAGATAATGAAGCCGATACTGGGGGGGATCAAAAAGGCAATGTCACTGGAATTGATGATCAGCGCCAGGGAGAACGAGTCGGAATAGCCCGCTTTAAGCAGTTTGGGACGCAAGGGAGAACCAACAGCCACAACCGTCGCCTGGGTGGAGCCGGATACCGCACCAAAGAGGGTACACGAGGTGGCTGTACTGATCGCCAGCCCGCCTTTGATGTGCCCGATAAAGGCCATCACCATATGGATAAGGCGGTCGGCGGACTGCCCGCGAGTCATGATATCAGCCGCCAGAATGAACATGGGCACAGCAATCAAAGAGGCTGGACGGATACCTCCCATCATTTGCTGGACGAACGTGCCCATCTGGCCGAAGCCATCAAACATCATTACAAAACCGACCACCGCACCGGTAATCAGCGGAACCATCATCGGGAAGCCCAGGAGCAGCAGCCCGATCATGATTACCATCATTATAGTCGCCATGAGTTTCTATCCTTTGTTAAAGCAGCTGCAGGTTCAGACTTCCGACTCACTATCAGAGTAGCCGTCGATCACACCAGTGGAGAGATAAACATCCTTGCTGGTGAGATTCTTGATCGCTGTGAGGAAATACTGAATGCCGGTAATCGCAAAGCCCACTGGCGCCCAAACGTAAATCCACCAGATCTCAAAGCCCAACGCAGGGAGAATTCGCCCACGGCTGTAAAGGGTCTCGACGTATCCATAGGAGTGGTAGCAGAGGAAGAACATTACCAAAGAGGTAAACAGGGCGATGAAAATCATCAGTACTTTGCGCCCTTTTGGCGGGATCGCATCATAAACCGCAGACATGCGGATATGGCGGCCATGGCGGGCCGCGTAGCCGATGCCGGCAAACGTAATCAGGATAATAAGAATCCGGTTAATCTCGCCGGAGAAAAACAGGCCTTCTCCAAAGACAAAGCGTGCAATAACGTTGATGCATGTGTTGACGGCCATAAGGATGACGCCAACCGCGAGCATCACGGCCTCAGTTTTAGCAATAACTTCATCAATGGTTCCCAGAAACCCGGGCAGGCCGGACTCGTAGGTGCCGGTATCGTCTTCTAGATCCGGGGAGTTCTCGGACATGGGGGGTTGCTCCAGAACATATCGCTCCCAGCCGGCAGGAGGTCCCCGGCGGGGCGGGGTTAAAACAGATTCCCGCCGGGCAGGGCCGGCGGGAATGGTTCCTTCAGGATCAGTTGCTCTGAACTTCCTTGAGGTCTTCCTTGAACTGGTTCAGCAGTTCTTTACCGCTTTCGCCAGTCATCTCGATGAACTTCTCTTCAACCTGCGGCGCGCGGGCCTTGAAGGCTTCGATCTGTTCGTCGTTCAGGCGAGTGACGGTGACTTCGTCGCTGGCTTTCTGGATCTTCTCAAGGGCTTCTTCAGCGAGACCATCGATGTGAACGATGATTTTCTCGAACGCGTAATCCGCAGCGTCCTCAACAAGCTTCTTGTCTTCGTCGGACAGGCCGTCGTAGAAGTTCTTGTTGGCCATCATGGCAGTGGTGAACCAGCCGTGACTGGTGAAGACCAGGTTCGGGGAAACTTCATAAAGACCGCCGGATTCGATCCAGAAAATCGGGTTCTCCTGACCCTGGATCATGTTGGTCTGCAGGGCACCGTAAACTTCACCCCAGGGCAGCGGCGTGGGGGTTGCACCAAACGCTGAATAGGTTTCCGACAGCAGCGGGTTGGTCATGACACGGATCTTCTTGTTGTTGAAGTCTTCCGGTTTGCTGACGGGCTCGTCCACCGTTACAACCATTTCGCCTTCCGGGTACATCTGCAGAAGCTCCAGACCATTCTGGGCATACAGCTCCGGGAAGTCCTCGTTGATCGCCTCACTTTCACGGAAGAACTTGATCACCGTGTCCATGTCGGTCGGCATCAGGTAAGGAATGAAGAAAATTTGCGCTTCCGGAATCAGCGAGCCGGTGAAGCCGGGAGACTGGTTGACGAAGTTAAGGATGCCAGCCTGGGTCTGCTCCATGATGTCGTCGGATTCGCCGAGCTCACCAAAACGATAAATCTGCAAGGTGTGGTCGGAGTTGTCTTCGATGTATTCCTTGAAGTCGTAAGCGAATACGTCCTGGACATCACCTTCATATTCTTCGTGCGCATAGCGCCAGTTGGCAGCATTCACCGAATTCGCCGCTGTCATTGCGGCAAAGGCAAACGCAGAAAATCCGGCCAGTTTCTTGAACTTGCTCATGGTGCTCATCGCGTTGTCTCCGCTTATTTTTTTGCTGAAATGATCTGTTACATTTATTTAGACTGGCAAAACAATCCCGATTTCGCAAGAAATTGGCGAATTTACCTGGGGCCGAAAGCGACGCGTTCCGGTCGCCCATGCAAGTTGTGGTAGGCTTTTGTTTCTTACCGGAAACAACACACAGGGCAGGTATGCCAGTAACGCCATCCATCGAGCCCGGCTTTCACGCCATCCACGCGAATCATCTGGAAGACCTGCGCCGGGCTGTGGTCTGGATCAGCCGGCAAAGCCCCCTGCCACCGCTGGAAAGTGAAACCTTTCTTGTGCAGAGCAATGGTATTGCCCAATGGCTCAAGCTGGCACTGGCTGAAGACCCGTCCGAGGAGGGTGCTGATGTCGGGGTCGGCGGCCTGGGGATTGCGGCCGGCATGGATTTTCTGTTTCCCGCCCGCTTTATCTGGCAGGCCTACCGTGCGGTACTGACCTCGGAGGGCGTACCGGAACAGTCCCCGTTTGATAAGTCCCGACTGGTCTGGCGCCTGTTCCGACTACTGCCGGAGTTGATCGCGGACGACGACGTGTTTGCGCCGTTGCGACGATTCATGGCCGGAACGGATACTGAAACCCGACGCTACCAGCTCGCCGGCAAGATTGCGGACCTGTTCGACCAGTATCAGGTTTTCCGCGCCGATTGGCTGGCGGATTGGGAAGCCGGCCATGACCGGCTGCGGATGGCGCGCGGCGAATACCGTGAGCTGGGCGATGAGCTGCGCTGGCAGGCGGTACTGTGGCGCAGGCTGGTGGCCGATGTGGGCGAACTCGCGGGTACCAGCCGTTCACGCATTCACACCCGGTTCATGGCGCAAGGGCAGGCACTGACAGCCGCAGACCGGCCTCCAAACCTGCCCCGTCGTATTGTGGTCTTCGGTGTGTCATCCCTGCCGAAGCAGGCGCTGGAAGCCCTGTCCGTTCTCAGCCGGGTCAGCCAGGTGGTGCTCTGTGTCCATAATCCCAGCGAATTTTACTGGGCCGACATCATCAGCGACCGTGACCTGCTGACGGCGGACCGCAAGCGCGGCAAGACCCACCCGGAACTGGCGGCACTGACCGACCCTGATGCCCTCCACCAGCACGCTAACCCCCTGCTGGCGGCCTGGGGCAAACAGGGGCGGGACTACATTCGCCTGCTGGACGAATTCGACAACCCCGAGGCGTACCAGGGCCGCGTGGCAACTCCGGAGGGCCGGATCGATATTTTCACGCCCCACGGAGATCCGGATAAGCCTGCGCTGTTGCACCAGATCCAGAACGACATTCGTTCGCTCACTTCCCAGGCAGAGATGCTGGGGCAGGCACGGACCCTCGATCCGTTCCAGGACAATTCCGTGGTGTTTCACAATGCCCACAGCCCGCAACGGGAAGTGGAGATTCTTCACGACCAGTTGCTGGCGGCATTCAACAGCAACCCGCAGCTTCGGCCCCGCGACGTGATTGTCATGGTGCCAGACGTTGATACCTACGCACCTCACATCCAGGCGGTGTTTGGCCGTTACCCGTCGTCGTCCCGGCGCTACATCCCGTTCACCATTTCCGACCAGGGCCAGCGGCATCGTCAGCCGGTGCTGATTGCACTGGACACGTTGATGGCGCTGCCCGAAAGCCGTTTTGGCGTCAGCGAGATCATCAGCCTGCTGGAAGTGCCGGCCGTACGCAGCCGGTTCGGTATCGCCGAGGGCGATCTTCCATTGGTACGCCAATGGGTGGACGGCGCCAACATTCGCTGGGGTCTGCACAGCGAACATCGCAGCAGTCTCGACTTGCCTGAGGGGCTGGAACGCAACACCTGGCAGGCGGGGCTGCGGCGGATGCTGTTGGGCTATGGCGCTGGCCGTGATGATCCCTGGCAGGGCATCGAACCGTTCGAGGAAATCGGCGGCCTGCAGGCAGGTGTGGCGGGCAATCTCTACCGCTTTGTGGATCGGCTGGAAGAGCTCTGGCACGAGCTCAGGTGCACTGCGACGCCTGCCGGCTGGCTCGATCGGCTGCAGTCCATCCTCGAACGCTTCTTCGCTGAACTGTCTGACGACGATCTACTGCTGGTGAACCGGCTACGCCGACAGGCAGAGCAGTGGCTCCAGGATTGCAACAGTGCGGGCATGGAAGACGTGGAACTGCCCCTGAGCATCGTGCGGGAAATTCTGCTGGAAGGGTTGGAAGAAGGCGGCCTCAATCAGCGCTTCCTGGCCGGCAAGGTCAATTTTGCAACCCTGATGCCCATGCGCGCCATCCCCTTTCGGCGGGTGTGCCTGTTGGGCATGAACGACGGTGACTACCCGCGCTCGCGACCGCCGGTGGATTTTGACCTGATGGCCGTGGATTACCGGCCGGGCGACCGTTCCCGCCGGGAGGACGACCGCTACCTGTTTCTGGAGGCATTGCTCTCCGCGCGGGAGCAGCTTTACATCAGCTGGGTAGGGCGCAGCATCCGTGATGATTCGGAACGGCCGCCCTCGGTACTGGTCAGCCAGCTCTGTGACCATCTTGATGCGGTGTGGCAGGTGGAGAAGTCGGACCGAAAAGCCTCTCCGGCCCTGACGATCAAACACCCGCTGCAGCCGTTCAGCCGTGAGTATTTTCCCGCCGGAAATCGCGGAGCCGGGCACAATGGCTCGCCGGACGTGAACGCGGTGCTGGCAACGCGGCGCCTGTTCACCTATGACAGTGAATGGCTCAGTGCGCACCAGCAACGGGAAACCGATGTGGTGGGAGCCGAACTGCCTTTCCTGCCAGCGGCGGAGCCACTGACGATTGCCGATATTGGCGCTTTCCTCAAACGACCAGTGGACACCTTTTACCAGCGCCGGCTGCAGGTCCGGTTTACCGATGTGGAGAGCCTGGACACCGACAACGAGGCGTTCGCCATGGACGGCTTGCACCACTGGCGTCTGGAGGACGAACTGATCCGTCATGCGGTAATGAAATCGGGCACCGAGGACGAACTGCATCAGCGGCTGGAGGCTGCCCTGGCGAGCATGGCCCGGCGAGGCGAGTTGGGCATGGGAGTGACCGAAACCGCCCTGACCCGGCAGTTGGAAAGCCGCATGCCAGACCTGTACCGGCGTTATCAGGAGGCCGTGGCGCTCTGGCCTGAGCCGGTGGAGGATATCTCAGGCTTTGAGTGCCGCCATGAGCATGGCGACGCGACGGTCACCGTTAACGACAGGCTGGGCAACCTGCGTACCCGCCCGGGCGGTGACTTCTGCCGGGTGGTGATTGCCAGTAGCAACCTGCTGGAAGGGTCCGGAAGCGCTCGCCAGCTAAAGTTCCCGGCCCTCTTGGAACACTGGGTGGCACACCTGGCAGGTAATATTCGCTACAACGCTTTCCACACCCTGGTGATCGCCAAAGAGGAAAAGCGTGTCGTCAACCTGTTGCCTCTGGACACCGACCAGGCCAGGGAATACCTGGCCGGCATCCTGGGCTACTGGATTCAGGGCCAGACGCGGCCGCTGCCGATAGAGTCGGGTGCGGCCTTCGGCTATTTGCGGGGCCTTTTTCCCGCCAGGGGCGAGGGCAGTGAAGACAAAGCACTGCTGAAGGCGACGGACGCCTACGGCAAGGCTCTGGAGCGCGACAGTGGTTACCTGCGCCGGGCCTATCCGGAGGTAGAACAACTGCTGGCGGATGACGAATTTCCGCTGTTGGTGTCGGCACTGTATGAGCCACTCTGGCACGCCGAACAGGCCGGTCGGGCCAAGCCTGGCGGTGCGGGACGGGGGTCGACAAAATGATGGAAGAGATCCGCAAGCTCGACCCCCTCACACTGTCGTTGCGTGGCAGCCAGCTGATAGAGGCCAGTGCCGGCACCGGCAAGACCTTTACCCTGGCGTTGCTGTACGTGCGCCTGGTACTGGGCCATCGCACCGTGGAGGAGCCACTCGGTGAGGGCATCATGCCGCCCAACCTGTTGGTGGTGACCTTTACCGAGGCCGCCACCAAGGAACTCCGGGACCGGATTCGCGCCCGCCTGACCGAAGCAGCGGCGTTATTCGCGGCTGAACCGGACACCGTCGACACCGCGGCGATGTCAAAAGACCCACTGGTGAATCTGCGCAATGCCTGCCCAGCGGCCGACTGGCCAGCCTGCCGCCGCAAACTGCTGTTGGCCGCGGAATGGATGGACGAGGCTGCCGTGTCCACCATCCACGGCTGGTGCAATCGCATGCTCAGCGAGCATGCCTTCGACAGCGGCAGCCTGTTCCGTCAGACCCTGGAGACCAGTCAGACGGACCTGCTGGATGACGTTGTGAGGGATTACTGGCGTACCTTTATCTACCCCATGCCACCGGAGTTGATGGGGGAGGTGCTGGACACCTGGAAAACCCCGGAAAGCCTGCGCCAGTCAGTGCGCAACCTGTTGCCACACGTTGATGCCCTGCCAGTGCCGGAACGTGACCCACTGGCCGCTGCGGAGGAAGCGAAACGCCTGCGGGAGGTGGAACTGCAGGCTCTGAAAGCCCCCTGGCCGGCCTGGTGCGACGAACTGGAAGAGCTGTTGGCGGAAACCACGAAGCGAAAGCCGAAACCGCTGCATGGCACCACCAAAAACTCCCTTCAAAAAGCCGTGGAACACCTTCGAGAATGGGCCACAACCGATGCGGCTGAACCGCATGAGTTCTTGTCGAGCAAGCGCACCAAGGGTTTCGATACCCTGGAGGCGGACGCGTTTGCCGAAAAATGGACCGGCGAGGATGAGCCTCCGCATCATCCTGCCATGGACGCCATCACCGAACTCAAACCGGCATTGAAAACCATGCCGGTGGCGAAAGCGAACATTCTCAATCATGCCGCCTGCTGGATCGCCCGTCGCCTGGACAGCGAAAAACAGCGCCTGGCCAGTATGGGCTTTGACGACCTGCTCACACGACTGGATGCCGCGTTGGGCGGCCCCCAGGGCGAACGCCTGGCAGGCACTATTCGTCGGCAGTTTCCGGTGGCGATGATCGATGAATTCCAGGATACCGACCCGGTGCAGTACCGGATTTTTGACCGTATATACCGGGTGGCCAGCAACGACCAAGACACCAGCCTGTTGATGATTGGCGACCCCAAACAAGCGATTTACGGTTTCCGTGGCGCTGATATCTACACCTATCTGGATGCCCGTCGGGCGGTCAGCAGCCGAACCTACACGCTGGGGACCAACTACCGCTCAGCTGTCGCCATGGTAAACGGCGTCAACCGGGTATTCGCCCAGGCCGACCAGTCCCTGCCCGAAGGGGCCTTCCTGTTTCGAGCCGGGGACGACAACCCGTTGCCCTTCAGCCCCGTGGAGGCCAAAGGTACCAGCCAGCAATGGCTTGTTAACGGGCAGCCGCGACCACCACTGACGTTCTGGACCCTGACCGATGAGCGCCCTATCGCCAAGGAAACCGGCAGGGAGGCCATGGCCGAGGCCTGTGCGGCGGAGATTGCCCGCCTGTTGAATCTGGGGCAGAGCGGCGAGGCGGGCTTTGGGGCCGAGGGCACGCCGTTTGAGCCCGTGCGACCGGAGCACGTTGCTGTGCTGGTCAACAAACGTGACGAGGCGAATGCCGTCCGGCGATCATTGGGCGCCCGGGGCGTTCGCAGTGTGTACCTCTCAGACCGTAATTCCGTGCTGCAGTCGGTCCAGTCAGTGGAGATGTTGCAGTGGCTGCAGGCCTGCGCCGAACCGGGCCAGCTTCCGCTGATTCGCGCGGCACTCGCCACGCCCACCATGGGCCTGGCTTATCAGGAGCTGGACCGTCTGTACAGTGACGAGAATGCGCTGGACCGCGAGATCAACCGCTTTCAGGGCTACCGTGAACTCTGGCAGCAACAGGGCGTACTGCCGATGCTGCGGCGCCTGCTGATGGACTATGACGTGCCGGCGAAGCTGCTGTCCGGGCCTGACGGCGAACGCGGCCTGACCGACATTCTGCATATTGCCGAACTGCTTCAGCAGGACAGCCAGCAGCTGGACGGCGAACATGCGCTCATTCACCACTACACCGAGATGTTGCAGGATTCCGACGATGAGGACGAACACCGCACCATGCGCCTGGAAAGTGATGCCGGGCTGGTCAAGGTGGTTACTGTCCACAAGTCCAAAGGCCTGGAGTACCCGTTGGTGTTCCTGCCGTTTGCCACCGAATTCCGCGAGGAAAAGCCGAACCAGGCGTTTATCAAGTACCACGATGACGAAGGCCGACTGCAGATTTCCCTTGAGCCGGATGAAGACACCCTGGCCAGGGCCGACCGCGAACGACTGGGTGAGGATATTCGCAAACTCTACGTTGCCCTGACCCGATCCCGTCACGCCACCTGGGTTGGCGCCAGCGGCATCAAAGGCTGGCGGCAGAGTGGTCTGGGGCACCTGATTGGCCGCAATGCCAGCGATGAAGACACGGACCTGATGCCCTTCCTGCAGTCCGTGGCCACCGGCGAGCCCGCAATCGATGTGGCGCCCATGCCTGAACCAGGAGACGACGTTTACGCGGGCGACGAGGAGCCGGAGCTTGGCAACGCCCTGGAGCCAGTGCGGGAAGCCCGGGAAAACTGGTGGATCGCAAGCTATTCCGCGATCACCTATGGCGCTCGCGGTGGCTACGGGAACGACTTCGCACCGGCCAGTGAGGATGCGGAGCAGGAGAACCTGCGTGACGAGGACGAGCCCGTTGTGGCCGATACCCTGGCCGCAATGATTCCCGACTGGCAAGGGCCGCAACCGGTCAACCAGCATGCTTTCCCGAAAGGCTCCGGCCCCGGCACCTTCCTGCATGATATTCTGGAGTGGTGCGCTGGAGAGGGGTTCCATAAGGTGGCTGATGCGCCGGAGGATCTCCACGAGCTGCTGGAGCGACGCTGCCAGTTACGCAACTGGAGTGATTGGACTGACACCCTGAAAACCTGGATCTACACCCTGATCACCATGGACATCCCGCTTCCGGGCAGCAGCAGGACATGCTCCCTGGCGGGCCTTGAAACCTTTCGGCCGGAACTAGAGTTCTGGTTTGAAAGCCATGAGGTGAACACCCTCGCCATGGACAGACTGGTCCGCCGGCATACGCTGGGTGGTGATCCGCGTCCCGAGGCTCAGCAAGCCACCTTCAATGGCATGCTGAAAGGGTTTATCGACCTGGTGTTTGAACACGAAGGCCGCTACTACGTGCTGGACTACAAGTCGAACTTCCTGGGGGAGGACGATCAGGCCTATATCCCTGACGTGATGAAAGACAAAATCCTTGAGAAACGGTATGACTTGCAGTACGTCATCTACCTGCTGGCGTTGCACCGCCTGTTGAAAGCGCGCCTGCCGGACTACGATTACGACAGCCACATGGGAGGTGCCGTCTACCTGTTCCTGCGTGGCTGCGATGCACCGGGCGCCGGCGCTTTTACCGAACGACCGGACAGGGCCCTGATTGAGGAACTGGACCGGCTGTTCAGCGGCCAGGGGGAGAAAGCAGCATGACCGGAGAAAGCGGAACCATTGCGGACCTGTTCGACGCCGTTGAGCCCGAACCGGCACCACGGTTGCCCCAAACCGCTGCCGACGCTCTGGCCCTGCTGGATGAGTGGGTGGAGCGCGACTGGATTCGTGCCCTCGATCATGCCTTCGCGACGTTTGTTTGCACGATGGTCCGTGAACAGGGAGAGCAGCCGGTGGCCATGCTTGCGCTGCTGTCAGCGATGGTGTCACACCAGGTGGGGCGGGGGCACGTTTGCCTGGATGTGCGTCATCTCTGTCGTGCCACGGAACCAACGCTGGTGCTGCCGCCGGAAGGCGTCGGTTCTCTACCTGAAAACAGCCCTAGGCCGTCGGATCTGTTTGCCAGTGTCGACGCTGACCAACTGATTGGGATGCTGGGGCAAAGCTGCGCTGTCAGCAACGGCGAGCAGGCAGCACCGCTGGTATTGGATGGCTCGCGGCTGTACCTGCGTCGATTCTGGCGCTATGAGCAGGCTATTGCCGCCGGTATTCGGACACGTCTCGACAACCGTGTGGCGTTGACGGATACCGCGCCGTTGAAAACGGCACTGGATACCCTGTTCGGCACGGAAAACGATTCCGATGGCCCGCCGGATTATCAAAAAGTGGCCTGTGCCCTGGCAGCACGGAACCGCTTCAGTGTCATTACCGGCGGTCCCGGCACCGGTAAAACCACCACGGTAGTCAACCTGCTGGCGGCTTTGCAGTCGATGGCTTGTGAATCGGCTGAGACCGCCGGTGCCAACCCTTACCTGCGCATCCGCCTCTCGGCGCCAACCGGAAAAGCGGCCGCAAGGCTCAGTGAGTCCATCGGGGGTGCCGTTGACCGTCTGCCGCTGGAAAGCCTGCCGGGTGCACCGGATAAATCCGCCATTCCAACCCAGGTCACTACATTACACCGGATGTTGGGCAGTCGCCCGGGTTCACGGAGTTTTCGTCACAACGAGGACAATCCGTTGCCATTGGATATCCTGGTGATTGATGAAGCGTCCATGGTGGATGTGGACCTGATGGCGTCGGTCTTTGCCGCCCTGCCCGACAAGGCCAGGCTGATTATGCTGGGGGACAAGGATCAACTGGCGTCGGTGGACGCTGGTGCGGTGTTGGGGGAGCTCTGCCAGCGCGCCGAAGGCGCACACTACCTGCCGCAAACGGCGCAATGGCTGCAAGCGGTGACCGGATGTCAATTGCCATCAGAGCTGCTGGACTCCGAAGGCCTGGCCCTGGACCAGGCGGTTGCCATGCTGCGAAAGAGCTATCGGTTTGACGAGCATAGCGGTATCGGCGTGCTGGCGTCGGCCACCAATGCGGGCCAGCTCAGCAGGGAATTGATCGGCCAATGCCGCAACCAGGGCTTTGAGGATGTGGCCTGGCTGACTGGTGAGAACGACATGGGGTGGTTGGCAAATCACGCCCTGACCGGCAGCCCGGAACGCTTTCACAGCCAGGGCATGCAGCGCGTGGTTGGCACTGCGCCGGTTGATCCTCCGGTTGGCTACGGCCACTATCTAAAGCTGATTCGTGACCGCAAACCTGTCATCGACGTCGAGGCGGATGGGCGTGAATCATGGGACGCCTGGGCAACCGAGGTGCTTGCGGCGTTCAATCGCTTCAAGGTGCTTTGCGCGTTGCGTCAGGGGCCGTTTGGAGTGGAAGGACTGAACCATGACATTGCCGGGCGTTTACATAGTGCCGGGTTGATCGAGCGCACCGACGGTTGGTACGCCGGTCGTCCGGTACTGATCACCGGAAACGACTATAATCTGGGGCTGATGAATGGCGATATCGGTATCACCCTGAGCGTGCCCTGGGATCGTAACGACGCGGGTGAGCCGGTTGAGACCCTGAGGGTCGCCTTTCCGTCCAGTGACGGTAGCGGAGGTGTCCGATGGATATCGCCCAGCCGTTTGCAATCGATGGAAACGGTCTACGCCATGACCGTGCACAAGTCCCAGGGCTCGGAATTCACCCACGCCTGCCTGGTGATTCCGGACCGCCTGACCCCGGTGTTGACCCGGGAGCTGGTATACACCGGCATCACCCGGGCACGCCACTGGCTCAGCCTGGCGGTATGCCAGGACGGTGTGCTGAAAGAGGCAGTGGGGCGTAGCGTGATCAGGGCGTCAGGGCTGGCTGGGTTGTTGGCTTGAAGCGTCTATTGTTAACCCTTATAGGGAGAAAGCACATGAGAGGAGTCGTGTCGGTACCTGGGCATGTGGCAATTCTGTTTGCTCTGCTTTTCCTGGCCGGTTGCGTCGGGTCACCTGCTACCAGCCGTTCAGCCGATGACATCGTGGCGATGCCGTTGACCAACACCTATTGGCAGCTGTTGAGCATCGGGGGTGAACCGGTGTCAGAAACCAACGCCGACCAGAAACCCCACATTCTGTTTCTGGACGACGGCCGGGTAAGTGGCTTCAGTGGCTGCAATCAATACATGGGTAACTATCAGGTCACGGGTGAGAACCTGCTGTTTGATTCCATGAGCAGCACTCGCAGGGCCTGCCCGGATAATCAGACGGAACAGTTGCTGTTCGCGGCCCTGGCGAAGACCGTTGGTGTCAATCTCGAAGGCATCGAGCTTCGGTTGTTGGGTGAAGCCGGCGAAGAGTTGGCAGTGTTCGAAGCCTCACGGATGAAATAAGGCGCCGGTCGTCAGGCGTCAGACAGACAGTCGGTCATGAAGCCCCTGAATTCGATCACCAGCCGCGCCAGGCTGTTTTCCAGGCGGTGTCCGTCCGGAAGTACCAGCAACGGCAGCTTCTGCTCCCGTGCCAGCTCAATCACCGGCATCGGCAGTACCACATCGTCGTCCCAGCCGTGAATGATCTGGGTGTGCCGGGCTTGAATCCGGGGGCTGGATTGCGGATACGCCGACATCGCCAAAGCCGGCGCCAGAAGGAAGCACCCCAGTACCGGTGTTTCTGCACTGGTGCGAGCACACACCCAGCCTCCCATGCTGGACCCGGCCAGGATGGTTCTTTCCGGGTCGGCACCCGCCTCGGAGATGGCTTCTCTCATCTGTGTGAGGCGTTCGGCGGGATCTTTCGTGCGGCGATGATCCACGGCAATCGCGGTTACACCGGGAAAGGTTTCCGCTTCGGCTTTCAGCGCCTGTACTTTGGTGCCTCCAGGGCCACTTTCCAGGCCGTGGGACAGGAAAACATGAAATTCGGGCGTGGCCATGGTTGTCTCCGGTAAGAGGTCAGTGTCGGGTGGCGGCCAGGATATCCAGCGCGTGCCGCCGTTTCTCGGGGTCGTACAGATCCACGGTAAACATCAGTTCGTCCACGTCCACAGTCTGCAATAGTCGCTCCAGCTGCTCCCGGAGAGTGTCCTCACTGCCCAGCAACTGCAGCGACAGGAAGTCCTTCACGCCTGCCTGCTCACCGCTGTTCCATAAACCTTCCATGGACTTGACCGGGGGCCGCATCCACAGTGGTTGGCCCCGGAACAGGGAAAGAATGCGCTGGTAACTGGTGGTGGCCAGGAACTGGGCCTCCTCGTCAGTGTCCGCAGGCACGGCCGGAACGGCCAGAATCACATAGGGTTTGTCCAGTTGGTCCGAAGGCTGGAAGTTGTCCCGGTAAGTCTGGATCGCCTCACGGTAAAGCCGGGGCGCGAAGTGGCCGGCAAAGGCGTAGGGTAGCCCCCGCATCGCGGCAAGCTGCGCGCTGTAAAGGCTGGAGCCCAGCAGCCAGATGGGCACATTGGTGCCGGCGCCGGGAATGGCCTTGACCGGCTGCCCCGGCTGGAGTGGCCCCAGCAAAGACTGCAGACGCGCGACATCCTCGGGGAACTGTTCTGCCCCGAGGCCGTCCCGGCGCAGCGCCCGGCTGGTTATGGGGTCGGTGCCCGGAGCTCGGCCCAGGCCAAGGTCAATTCGGCCGGGATAGAGGCTTTCCAGGGTGCCGAACTGCTCGGCGATCACCAGCGGCGGATGGTTGGGCAGCATGATACCCCCGGACCCTACCCGGAGAGTGCTGGTAGCACCGGCAATGTGCCCGACCAGTACGGCCGTTGCGGAGCTGCTTATGCCTTCCATGTTGTGATGCTCGGCCAGCCAGAAGCGGTTAAAGCCCAGGTTTTCCGCATGGCGGGCGTAGGCGACGCTGTTGGCCAGGGTCTGCCCCACGGAATCGCCTTCGCGAACGGAGGCCAGCTCAAGAAGGGAATAGACAGGGAATTGGGCGCTGGAATTCTGCGACATTGAATGCTCCGGGTTTGAACTATCCGGCAGCATAACAAAAACCGGCCCGCTATGAAGCGGGCCAGGGGATGGTTGCCGTTACGGTGCTGGTGGCGTGTAGGACTGGGTCGAGTAGTCATCCATCGCGGGTTTGCTGATGGTGCCCTGCTCGCTGACGTAGTCCACGAAGGACTGGGCGTAGTCGAGGAAGGTGTCCTCCGAGCGGCCGTCGTCGGTGACGGTGCCGAAGGTCACATAACCGTCCCGTCCGCCACCGGTGAAACTGTTGGTGACCACGTTCAGGGTTTCACCATCGGTGAGGGCGCGCCATTGGGTCTCGTCGCGGCCTTTCACTTCGATGTTGTACAGTTGGTCACCCTCGGCGCGGTTCATGTCCACGTTCCAGCGTAAGCCGGCGGCGTAAGGGTAGGCACCGGTGGAGCCATCGGGCGCATGGGCAAAGGCGACAGCTTCGTTCAGCACCTGGCGGATTTCGGCGCCTGTCATGGTCAGATCGACCAGGGTATTGGCAAACGGCAACAGGGTATAGCCGTCGCCGATGGTGATGTCGCCGGCCTCAATGTCCGTGCGTACGCCGCCAGCGTTCTGGATCGACACATCGGCATTCTTGCTCTGGAACAGGAAGGCCTGGGCTACCACATTGGGGATGTCACCCCCACGCGCTCCTGTCGTGCCTGCACAGCTGGGCAGACTGCTGGTGCCCTGGCCGGGAATGCGCTCCAGGCAGAGGTCTTCGGTTGCGGTACCCACCACCTCATTGCGGAAGGTGTCCAGTTGCTGGGTGTAATTGGCCAGGGCGTTTGCCACGGTGGCGTCTTCGGTGACGATGCTCAACTGCGGAGCAGATTCGACGGCGTCCATGATCGCCTGCAATTCCGCACCTTCGGGTGTGTATTCGTTACCACCGCCGTCTTCACGGACAATGTCGTCGCCCAATAGCAGGTGAGGCACACCGACACAGGATTCCACCACGCCGTCTGCGTTCCATTGAACATTGAGTTCACCCACCACCTGGGAATACTGCCAGGCCTGCGCGACACAAACCTTGTCACCGTCGGCGTTGGTCAACTCGGTGGGATAGGCTCCGGAGGACGTCAGGCCGAAGTCGTCGAAGTCACCCAGCAGGGAGTGGGAATCGCCGCCAATGATCACGTCCACACCGGACAGGGCTCCGGCCAGTACCAGATCATTTTCGTACTGGTAGTGAGTTAGCAGGATGATCTTGTTGACGCCATCGGCCTCCAATTCGTTAATGGCTTCCTGGGCGCTCTCGGTTTCGTCCAGGAATTGTGTGGTGTCCAGCGGGCTGGAGCTGTTCTGGGTCTTGTTCGCGATGTCGATGCCGACAATACCCACTTTCTGGCCGGCGACCTCCTTCACCACATAGGGTTTGATGTAATCGTCAACGGCGGTCGGGGCCAGGGGTGTGCCGACCTGGGGCACTACGTTGGCTGCCAGTACCGGCGTCTGGCAACTGCCGCTGGCCAGGAAATCCAGGAACTTCTTCAGGCCTTCGTCGCCACGGTCGAACTCGTGGTTGCCCAGCGCAAAGGCGTCGAAACACACCAGGTTCATCAGCTCGGCATCGGCCTCACCTTCGTAGGAGGTGAAGTACAGGGTGCCGGTGATGGCGTCGCCAGCGTGCAGCTTCAGCACGTTCTCCAGAGCCGTCTCACGCTCCGCGATCTTGGCGGCAACGCGGGGGAAGCCTCCGGCAGAGAATTCAGTTTCCTGGCCGGCAATGGTCAGGGACTGCGATCCACTCTCAAGGTGCGAGTGGTGATCGTTGATGTGCAGTACGTTCAGGCTCAACGGGCTGGCTGTGTTGTCGTTGCTGCCGTTGTCGTCATCGTCGCTGTTACAGCCGACCAGTGCGATTAAGGGGAGTAATACCCAGGCTGACTTGCGGATCATTTCCTTGCTCCTGCTTTTTGATTTATTCCCCGCATGTTCCATGTCCTGGATGTCAGTGATGTGATGCTTTTGTTGCCGAAATAAGAAACGCCCGCACGAAGGCGGGCGTTTGTGAGTATCAATGACTGTCAGCGCTGGTGTTTCGACTCCAGAATCGCCAGCAGATCGCGGTAGTTAACGCGACCGTCGCCATTGACGTCGTAATGCTCAACGGAGGCCCGGCCAAACAGCCTTGCCAGGATGAATCGTGCGACGTCCCGGCCGTCAACGCGACCATCCCCGTTCAGGTCCGCCCGGTCTGCCATCGACGCGGTTTCCATCTCAAGGGCGATGATCACCGGATCATGGTCAGAGGCGCGGTAGCTGTCCGGCGCGTAGAAGCTGGCCTGCTGTTCAGGCGATTTGAAGTCGGTGTTGTAGTCCAACGCGCGGGGCTCGTCGGCGTTAATGTGCCACACCGTGGTGTCGGTCACTTTCGGTGCCAGTGAGTTGTTCGCAAGGCCGTGGTCTAGGTAGCCGGCCTGGCCGAAGAACACGTAGGAGTAGGCGCTTTCCCCGTCCGCCTGTGCGGCCAGATCGGTATAGCCGTTGTTGATCAGTGCGCGGATCGGGTCTTCCTTGGCGTAGGCATTCAGGTCACCGATGATCAGTACGTCTTCCTCGGCGGTACCGGTGGGGTCCGAGGCCAGCCAGCTCGCCAGCGCGTTTGACGCCTGGGTGCGAACCGGGTTCCAGCAGCCCTGGCCGTCACCCTGTTCGGCATTGGTCCCCTCAGCGCTGCCGCAGCCCTTGGACTTGAAGTGGTTAACGGCAATGGTCAACGCATCATCGCTGTCGATGGCACGGAAGGTCTGGGCCAGAGGCTGGCGGTTAAGGTCGTCGAACGGTGCGGTGGCCAGTGTTGCCGCGTCGCCAACGGTTTCCACCCGGTCGGCGTTGTAGAGAAAGCCCACTGCGATGGCGTCGCCACCGAGTTGTGGCAGGCCGGGGTCGACGTAGGACCAATTACCACCGAGGCTGTCCGCCAGTTGTGCAATCGCACTGCTGTCGCCGTAACCGTCGTTTTCAATTTCCATCACGCCCACGATGTCTGCGTTCAGTGCCGTAATGGCACTGACGAGTTTGGCGGTCTGGCGGCTCAGCTCTTCAGCATCGTCGGCGCCGCGAGCGGTGGGGAAGCCACCGCCCATGCCATCACCGTTGAAATAGTTCAGTACGTTGAAGGAGGCAACGATCAGGTTGCCGCTGTCTTCCAGTTCGGGGCTGGGGTTGCGCGGGTTGCTCTGAGTGAAGCTGGGGGCCGACAGCGGCTGCAGGCGCCATTCGGAGAACCGATAGTTAAGTATACCGACGAGGTCGTTCACAGTGTCACCGGCGCGAACGGTGGCGGTTGCGCTCAGTTCCGGGGATGGGTAGGGGACCACCGCCGGGTTCTGGCGATTGCTGCCGTCGTCCAGGATCAGGCGATCCAGGGTGTTGAGTTCTTCCACAATGGCGGCGTCTTCCCCGGGCTCGGCGATGCTGGTCGGAATGAAGTGCCGGCCACTGCCGAGTGTCAGGCTGCCATAGCGGGCCAGGTCGTAGTTGTCATTGACGGTCAACGGCTCGTCAAACTGGACACGCATGGACTCGAAGGCTTCCGGGGCACCAGCGGAGGCCCAGGGCAGTGTGATGCTGACGGGTGCCGGAAGTGTTGCGGTGCCACAGTCGGCCAGGTTCGTCACATTGGTGAGTTCGGTCAGGTTGCCGAACTCGGTCACTTCGCCAGCGATCCTCAGGCGCTGGCCGACCGTGACGCTCTCGCCCGGCGCATAGACAAACAGACCTTCCGAGGTGTTTGGGTTGCTGTCGCGCTGGTCGGCCTCAGCTTCAATATAGAAACCGCCAAGGCCATCGTCGCCGTTAAATGCGGCGGTCACGACGGCTTCCACAACCAGATTTTCACCGGCAAGCGGGCTGACATCACCGGCGCCCTGAATGTCCGAGATCAGGCTCGCGGGATTACCGCACGCCATATCGGGAAGGCCGGGATCTGTCGGTTCTTCGCCACCGTCGCCCGCACCGTTGCCGAGGTCATCGAAGCTGTCCACTGCAAAACTGTCAAAGACGACAGCGGGATCGTACGCATCGTCGGGGTTGTTGTCTGCGTTGGTGCCGTCACGACGTCGCAGGGTCTGGTTCTGGGTGCGCACCGTGTCGCCCCAGTAGCTGCCGGGATCGACACCGACCTGTCCGATGCTGTCGGCAACCACGCCACCGTTCAGCAACAGCACCGCGTCGTCGCCATTGAAAAGCCCGGCACCGGTGGTCTGGTCGGCGACCGCGAGGATGGCGGGGTCGGACTGGCTGTGGGCGAAAACGAAAGTGCCATCGGGGGCAACCGTGCCGTCGAGGTTGATGGTCAGGCCAGTTGCGTTGCTGCCGTTGTAGAAAACCTGCAGTTCCCAGGCGGTGAGATCAACGGCGCTGGTGCCGGTGTTGAGCAGTTCAATGGCTTTGTTGTTGCTGGAACCTTCCACGTATTCACTGATCACCAGCTCCGCAAAGGCGGGGGCGGTGAGGGTACTGGCAATGGCTGCAGCCAGTACGGATTGTTTTATCGTCATGGTTCTTTCCCTGAGTGGTCATTGAAGTTGTCGGGGGCGATCGGCGCCGCCTGTTCCAGTCTGGGAACGGACTGTGACGAGGGGATGTTGGTTTTATGAATCAGTTATTAATGATATCGATATCCATTTGCATTTGAGGCACAATGATCCGCTTTCGGAAAAGCCTCATCGCAGCATCAAGGAACACGTGTGACGACATCCACGCTTGCCAAACGCCAGCTACCAACAGGCATCTGGATACTCGGATTTGTCAGTCTTCTGATGGATATTTCTTCGGAGATCATTCACAGCCTGTTGCCGATCTATTTGGTTTCCGTCCTCGGCGCGAGCGCGCTAATGGTCGGGCTGATTGAGGGCGCGGCGGAAGCGACCGCGCCGATCGTCAAGGTGTTTTCGGGCGCCCTGAGTGACTATCTGGGTAAGCGCAAGGGGCTGGCGGTTTTGGGGTATGGTCTGGGCGCACTGACCAAACCGGTGTTTGCCCTCGCACCGGGGTTGGGGTGGATTCTGGCGGCCCGGCTTACCGATCGTGTCGGAAAAGGCATCAGAGGTGCGCCGCGCGACGCCTTGGTGGCGGATCTCGCACCCCCTGAAATGCGAGGCGCTGCCTACGGTCTGCGTCAGTCCCTGGATACCGTGGGGGCGTTTATCGGTCCCCTGCTGGCGATCGGCTTGATGCTGCTTTGGCAAAACGACTATCAGGCGGTGTTCTGGGTGGCGGTGGTGCCCGCAGCTCTGGCCGTGTTGCTATTGATCGTTGGAATTCGCGAGCCGGAACAGCCGCTTACTGAGCGGCGGGCCAATCCCATAAGCCGTGAGAGTCTGAAGCAACTGAGCCGAGCCTATTGGGCAGTGGTGGCCACCGGCGCCTTGTTCACCCTGGCCCGATTCAGCGAAGCCTTCCTACTGTTGCGAGCGGAAGACGGAGGGCTGGGTGTTGCCTGGCTGCCGGTCGTTCTGGTCGTTATGAACATTGCCTATTCCCTATCGGCCTACCCGTTCGGCAAGTTGTCTGATCGTATGGACCATCGCCAGCTACTGGTTACGGGCCTGGTGGTCTTGCTCATCGCGGACCTGGTCCTGGCGCTGGGCAACCACTGGCTGTGGACGCTCGTTGGTTCCGTTATCTGGGGGCTGCACATGGGAATGACTCAGGGACTGCTGGCTACCATGGTTGCCCATACCGCACCCAAAGCCCTGCGTGGTACCGCGTTTGGCTTTTTCAATCTGGTTGGCGGTGTTGCTCTGTTTCTGGCCAGTGCGGTTGCGGGAATGTTATGGACCTGGGCCGGCCCTGCGCTGACGTTTTATGCCGGTGCCGCATTTTGCCTGCTGACCATTGCCTTGATGATGTGCCAGAAGAAGATCTCCGTGGAACCGACCTAAGCCCACCAGGCCGGTAGCAGGTTGCGGATCTGCGGTTGTAGGAAGCGGTCGTCGATCAGCCAGATCACGCCCCGGTCCTCCGGCGTGCGGATGACGCGGCCGGCGGCCTGGGCGACTTTCTGCAGGCCGGGAATCAGATAGGTGTAGGCGTGGCCGGCACCGAAGCGCTGCTCCAGCCGCTGGCGCAGGATTTCATGCCACTTGTCGAAGGGCGGCAGGCCCAGGGTGGCGACGAAGGCGCCGATGAGTCGGTCGCCGGGCAGGTCGATGCCTTCACTGAACACGCCTCCGAGTACGGCCAGTGCGACGCCGGTATTGTCCTCATGGAAGGCCTTGAGGAACGCCGTGCGCTCATCGGTGGACATGCCGGGGCGCTGGGCTCGAAGCGGCAGGTCGGGAGCCTGTTGCAGAAGAGTGTCCTGTACCCGATTGAGATAGGAAAAGCTGCTGAAAAACGCCAGGTAGTTGCCGGGCCGCTGCTGGTACTGCCGGTGGATCAGTTCCGCGATGGGCGTCAGCGAGCGTTCCCGGTCCGGCTGCCGGGTGCTGATGTCCGGGGTGAAATTCACCTCAAGCTGGTCGCGGGTAAAGGGGCCTGGCAGGGAGCGGAAGCAGGTGTCCTCCGGCATGCCCAGCAGGTCCCGGTAATAGACACCAGGCGACAGGGTCGCGGAAAACATCAGCGTACTGTCGGCGGCTTCGAAGCGCGGGGCCAGGAAGTCCGCCGGGATCAGGTTCTGGATGGTGAGTCTGGCCTTTCCTCTCGCCGGCCTGATCAGCTCGCACAGGGAATGATCGCCAAACACCTCCGCCAGCTTGGTAAAGGCCAGGCTTTCGAACATCAGTTCCTGCAGGATAAGGTCCGGCGGATGGTCCGCCAGGTAGTCGGTAATGGCGGAGACCAGTCGATTCAGAGCGCCGGTCAGTGAACCTGGAAGATTGTCCAGTATCACCGGCTCACGGCTGATGTCGGGGCAATGGTCGCGGATCACCGATTGCCACGCCCGGGACACGCCATCGAGTTTTGATTTCAAAGCCTTGGGCGACTGTTTCCGAACCCGCAGCAGATGTGCCTGGCTCAGCTCCACGGAGTACATGCCGCGGGCGCGGTCCACCAGGTTGTGAGCCTCGTCGACCAGCAGGCTGGCTTTCCAGTCGTTCTGCCGAACCAGGGCATGGAGCAGGGCGGACTGGTCGAACATTCGGTTTACATCGGCTACCACCACATCGCACCAGCGGGCCATTTCCTGCGCCAGAAAATAGGGGCAGATGCCGTGTTGGCGGGCGATGCCTGCCAGTACCGCCTGGGTCAGGGCGCCGCTGTGATTGGCGGCGTCCTTACGGGCCGCCGGCAACCGGTCGAAGAAGCCCTTCGCCAGCGGGCAGGCGTCCCCATGGCACGCCTTGTCCGGGTGCTCGCAGGCATGATCCTTGGCCACCAGTTCCAGGGTTCGCAGGGGCAACGGGCCGGGTTGCTTTTCCCGCAACAGGTGAACGGCATCGACGGCCAGTTGCCGGGCGGTATTGCGGCTGGTCAGGTAGAACAGGCGGTCCTGTCTGGCCGTGGGCATCGCCATCAGGGCCGGGAAAAGGGTGCCAAGCGTCTTGCCTAGGCCGGTGGGTGCTTCCAGCAACAATGTCTGTTGACGGACGCTGTTCCTGTAGACGGTTTCCGCCAGGGCGCGCTGCTGAGGTCGGAAGTCCGGGAAGGGAAAGGTCAGGTTTTTCAGCGCCAGATCGCGCTCATGCCGGTGATTGGCTTCCTGTTCAGCCCAGTCGCTGTAGTGTTCACAGAGATGTTCCAGCTCCTGCCACAATTCCTCTGCGAAGGCCGTTTCGGTGATGGGGGTTTCCTTGTCCTTGCCGACATCGTAGTAGATCAGGGCGAGGTCGATCTGGCTCAACTTTTCCTGTCGGCACAGTAGTGCTCCATAGGCCCGCAATTGTGCACGGTGTAGATTGCGCTGGGCTTCCCGTACCCGGGACAGGTCACCGCGGTGGGTCTTGATTTCCTCCAGTCGGCCGGCGATCGGGTCATAACCGTCGGCCCGCCCGCTGACCATCAGTTTGCCGCATTGGCCGTCCAGCGCCACTTCGCTTTGATACCTCGGCCCGCGACGGGCCTGCACCGCACCGTGGCCGGCAATGCCTTCTTCCGACGTGGGCGCCGGGGTGTAGCGCAGGTCCAGATCGCCCTTGCGGGCGGCGAATTCACACAGCGTTCGTACCGCGACGTTGAGGTCGGTCATCGGTCGGTCCAGCGCACATAGCAGACGGAGACGGGAATGCCGTGGTCAACGCAGAACTCAAGCCATCGGGTCTGATGATCCTGCAGGCGGTCGCCAGGGCCTTTGACCTCGATCATTTCATAGCGCCGGTTTGGATCGTTGTGGTCGGGCCGAAAGCGGATCAGGTCCGGAAAGCCGCTGCGGTGTTCGCGCAGGTTGCCCAGCAGGCGCCGGAACATTCGCTCCAGGTGTTGGGCGGGGATGCACGTCAGCGCCATTTCAAGCAATTCCTCAGAGAGTATTGGCCAGATCACAAACGGCGACGCGATGCCCTGTTTTTCCTGCCAGGTATCGCGGATTCGGGTTTTGTAATTGTCAGAGGCCAGCGTGCCGAGGCAGTCGTCAAACAGTGCCTGACGACGTTCTACAAAATCCTCCCGGTACAGGTCCACCGGCCCGGTGTGAAAGGGATGGAAGAATGCGCCGGGCAATGGTTCGAACAGGGCGGGCCAGCAGAGCAGGCCAAACAGGCCATTGATGAGGGTGTTTTCCACATAGGCAACGGGGGTGTCGGGTTCGCTCAGGTGTTGCATGGCCGCCCACTCCACCGATTGGCCGTCCGGATTGTCCAGTTCCAGGGTGAACGCCGTCAGTTGCGGGCGTTCGCTTTGCTGGGGTAGCGCCTCTCCCAGTTTCTTCGCCAACCGCGTCAGGATGCGTTCGAGTCCGCGTTCCTCGGCGCCAAACCTGGGTTCGTCGGTGGCGGCCTGGGCAATCTTCCAGGCCTCGTGGTGTTGCTTCAGCCGTTCCAGAAGGCGTAGCTGGCGCAGCCGTGATTCGCGGTGCCCACTGAGGCGATAGGCCTTCAACGCCAGCTCGGTGTTACCGCCGCGCTCCGCCAGCTTGCCCAGTTCGAACAGCAAGCGGCCGCGCCGGCTTTCCAACCAGGCATTCTCATCGGCCGTGGGGATGTCCTGCCATACCGTTTCTGGCGCCTCGCCCTGATCCAGGCGTTCCCGGCAGTGGTGCATCACCAGATAACGATCCACGTCGTCACGTTCGTCAAAAGCCCGGGACTCGGCAGAAAGCGGTACCTGTTCATACTGCTGGTGGCCCAGCTCCACCAGTACGAAATCGGACCAGCTCTGGCGCAGGTTGCCGAAAAACATCAGCCGCAGTCGGTCAAACAGGGTCATGTGGTTCAGGCGGATTACCTGTGTGGAGACGTCTGGTAGCCAGAGGTCCACAGGAGCGATGTCGGGATGCAGTGGAATCAGGGTGTCTTTCAGAAGACCCTTGGCGGCCGTCGCTGGCAGGCCGGCCGCTGAGATCTGGTTAGCGAGGGCAGTGCGAAGCTCGCCGAGCGTGAACAGGCGAAACAGCTCGGCAAGGGGAACGCTCGGATTGTCCTCAATCCAGCCCTTGGTGGCGAGCGCGCTCACGGCGTCATTCACCGGTACACCGATCTCCGGGTAGTTGAACTTCTCCACCCGGAACAGGTCGCCGGTGCGCATGACCATACGAGCCAGCAGTGCCCTTGCCGGCTGATCCAGGCTCAGCAGGCCATCTACCTTTCCGATTTCATCGGCGGTCAGCAGATCGCTGTGAAAACGCCGGACCCAGCGCACCACTGTCTCGAAGTTCTCGAGATAGTACAGCGGATTGTCCAGGTCCGCGGTGCCGGGAATGTGAGTCTGCTGGTCTGATGCGAGGGGCATGGCTGGGCGTCAGATATCCACGACAATCGGTGGGTTCAGCGGCTTGAACTGGCCGGTGCAGGTGCTGGCGTTGACATGCAGGCAGTCATTCAGCATTTGCTGGCCATAGCTTTCGTGGATATGCCCGAAGATGTGGAGTTTGAGCGTGAGCCGTTCCAGCTCCCTGGCCAGATCGTTACAGCCTACCGCCAGAGACTCGTTCACCTTATCGAGGATGCCTGCTGGCGGACCATGGGTGATAAGAACGTCAGTGTCTGACGGTATCTGTGCCCAGCGCTCGGCAATGGGCGCTCCACGCTCGAGGTTGAATGCCCAGTCGAAAAAGATCGGTGTCCAGGGGCTGCCCCAGAATTTCAGTCCTTCGATGTCGATACTTCTGTCCCGAAGGTAAACGGCGTTCCTGATCAGTGCTTCGGCGTCCGCAGGCTCATCCTGCAGGCACCAGTCGTGGTTGCCGGCAATCAGGATCTTGTGGCGGTGGGGCTGTTCGGAAAACCAGTTGTCCAGGTCCTCGAGTTCCTCAAGGGTGCCCACTCCCAGGCAGTCGCCGGCGTGGATCAGCACGTCGCCATCGGGCACCACCACCTGGCGGTGCATGCTGTGGGTATCGGATATGCAGACCAGTCTCATGATGGCTCGCCGGGTTCGTCGGGACTATAAAAAACACCATCGCGGAAAACACCATGGCGTCCGGCACCAGCGGAAAACCGGCCGGCGCCCTCGATGGCTTCCTCGAACACCACAGGATAGCCGCCAGCGCCTTCCGCCGCCAAGGCTTCGGGCAGTTCCAGGTCCCACTGGTGAATGGCGGAGTGTCGGTCGGCGCGCAGGCACTTCTGCGGGAACGCTGCAATGTCGGCGGCAAGAGCTTCTGCTGCGGATCGCGCCTGTCCATCAGGCACCACCCGATTTGCAAGCCCCATCGCCTTGGCTTCTTCCGCATTAACCGGTCGACCGGTCAGAATCATATCCATGGCGTTGCCGTGGCCAACAATGCGTGGCAGGCGCACGGTGCCTCCATCGATCAGCGGTACCCCCCAGCGGCGGCAGAACACGCCGAAGGTGGCGGATTCCTCTATGACTCGCAGGTCACACATCAGTGCCAGCTCCAGCCCCCCGGCCACGGCGTAGCCGGATACGGCAGCGATCACCGGCTTCGACAATGACATGCGGGAAGGGCCCATTGGGCCGTGGGCTGTTCCGGTTGCCTCGATCTCGTTGCGGCGCTCCGGATCGCCGACGGCTTCCAGATCGGCGCCGGCGCAAAAGTTGCACCCTCGCCCCAGAGCACAGCCACCTTGAGGGTGTCATCAGCCTCAAAGTCGCTGAACGCCTGGCGCAGGGCGTTGGCAGTTTCGCGGTCGACGGCGTTTCGTTTCTCCGGGCGGGCGAGAACAATGGTCAGCACATGACCGCTGGCTTGAGTGTATACGGGTGGGGGTGTCACATGGCCTCCAACGAATTATTGTTGTCGGGCCGTTTCAGCTAACGCTGGTCTCCGGCGTCAGTCTTCCGAATTCTGCCCGGTTCCGGCCCTTGTCCTTGGCATTGTATAGCGCCGCGTCGGCTTCGATCATCATATCTGCGAAGGTTTTGTGATGGCCGGCTTTTTCAACACCCCCTATGCTGGCGGAGATGTACAGTGGCAACCCGTCTATTTCCTGGCCGTTGGTGGCGATGGTGTCCAGCAGACGGCGGGTGATGATGCGCACGTCGTCATCACCGGTGATGCGAAGCACCATCGCAAACTCTTCTCCCCCGACACGGCCAATGATGTCGTCATCCCTGAGTTCGTTTTTCAGCGTGCGTGCGACCAGGCGGAGGGCGTCATCTCCGGCTGCATGTCCCCAGCGGTCGTTGACTTGTTTGAAGTGATCCAGGTCCAACATCAGTACGGCCAACTGCGTCTGGGACTGTGTCGCCTGGTCAAAGGCCCGGATGCCTTCCCGGAACAGGGAGCGGCGGTTGTATAGCCCGGTCAGGCCGTCGCGCTCCGCCATCACTCTCAGGCGCTGTTCGGAATGGGTAAAGGCCAGCAATGGCAGTGCCAGGGTCGTCGCGGTAGCCAGCAGAATATGGTTGACGAGGATTAACTGCAGCACGAAACCGGTATTGGCCTGGTTCAGGCCAAGCCAGTCCATGCCGATCACCAGTGCCTGGGACATCATCAGTACCCCATGCATGGTAAACAGCACTTTCAGAATCCTGACGGGCAGTGACGGTGTGGTATCCAGTTTCGACAGGGTGTAGACCGCAAAAATGAAAATGGCGGCCGAGAACAGGGCTGTTAGCAGGCGGGCATTCAGCGGATCGCCTTGGAAGGTGAGCAGCAGGATCAGCAGATAACAGGCCGCGGATAAGCGCAGAGCATGGCGGGAGCGGCGGGTTTTACGCGATGCACTGCCGGAGAAGCGCTGCAGGCCCGCCAATACCAGCAACGGGGAAAGGCCGAGAAACAGGTGAGCCAGGAACACGGTGATCCAGGGCGTATCGATAAAGGCGCGTGTACCTGCGAACAGGGTACCCACCGCGAAGGTCATACACGCCAGTGCCCACAACCGGAAACAATGCTGGCGGGAACGCAGCCGGAAAATGGCCCACAATAACCCACCGATCAATAGATTGATCGCGACAGAAAGCAGCAGCAAAGTCGGCAGGTGAACGGTAAATCCCATAGTCATCCCTGGTGACGGATTTTCGCAGTTTCACAGAGTACGCCCCCAGGGACGTTACGATCAGTAAGCTTTGTGTGTCGTTTCTTAGTGCATAAGCTAACAGGGAGCAGCCGCAGCCGCCAGCGCCGGCAGAGCGTGGCTGGCGGCTGGCCGTTTGGTTATGCGGCTTTCAGTGTCTTCATGTCGATCACGAAACGGTACTTCACATCGCCTTTCTTCATGCGCTCGTAGGCTTCGTTGATGTTTTTGATGTCGAGCATTTCCACGTCACAGGTGATGCCGTGATCGGCGCAGAAATCCAGCACTTCCTGGGTTTCGGGCATACCGCCGATGAGAGAGCCTGCCAGCACGCGGCGCTTGAATACCAGGCCGCCGGCTTCCAGGGGCGGATCGACCGGTTCCAGTAAGCCCACGAGGATGTGGGTGCCGTCGAACGTCAGGCAGTTCAGGTACGGATTCAGGTCATGCTGTACCGGCACGGTATCCAGCATGAAATCGAAGGATTCGGCGGCCGCTTCCATCTGGCTGTCGTCGGTGGAGACGACAACATGGTCGGCGCCCTGTTTCTTCGCCTCGGCCACCTTGCTTTCGGAGCGAGTGAAGATGGTGACCTCCGCGCCCAGGGCCTTGGCGAATTTCACGCCCATATGGCCGAGGCCGCCCATGCCGATAACGCCCACTTTGTCGCCAGGTCGAACGCCGTAGTGGCGTAGTGGGGAGTAGGTGGTAATGCCTGCGCAGAGAATGGGGGCGGCGGAGGCTGGGTCCAGCTTTTCCGGGACTTTCACCACAAAGCGCTCGCTGACCACAACCCGGTCGGAATAACCGCCGTAGGTGATGGAGCCGTCATAACGGTCCTCGCCATTGTAGGTGGCGGTCATGCCTTCCAGGCAATACTGTTCGAGGCCGGATTCGCAGGCGGAACAGCTACGGCAGGAATCCACCATGCAGCCTACGCCGACCGTATCGCCCACCTTATAGTCTGTCACGTCGGAGCCAACAGCAGTGACACGGCCAATGATCTCGTGGCCGGGAATTACCGGAAACTGCGTGACGCCCCAATCGTTCTGGGCGAAGTGGATATCGGTGTGGCAGACCCCGCAGTAGTCAATCTCAATGGAGACATCGTCCGGGCGCGGTTCGCGCCGTTCGAAGCTGATGGGGGCCAGCTTTGAGTCGGCTGATTCAGCTGCGTAGCCTTTTGCAGTCGCCATGGTCCGTGTTCCTTCTTTGTCGGTAAATGTTCAAACCTATACGCAGTAACTCCGGGTGTGAGTCAGTTTTTCAACCGCAAGTTCCTTTTATGAAAGGAATATCATCAAGGGTTAATGACGATGGGTGTGGCGGTAGTCGGTGGGGGACTGGCCCATGACCTTCTTGAACAGTCGCGAAAAATAATAGTTGTCGTCATAGCCCAGAAGGCTACTGATCTGGGTAAAGGAGTGGTCCGTGGTGTCCAGTAACTGGCAGGCCTGTTCCACTTTCAGGTGCAGGAAATGCTGGATCGGGGAGACGCCGGTCAGGGCCCGGTAGCGGGTGGCAAAGTGTGCGGGTGAGAGCCCCGTCAGGTCCGCCAGTTGATTGAGCGTGATGCGCTCATCCAGATGCTCGCGCATGAAGTTATGAATGATGTCCAGGTCTGGCTGCTGCGCCTGGCCGGCCTCGCCGACGCTCAGCGGAACGGCCGCCAGCAACTGGCGTAGCCGGTTGGCCACATGGACCAGGCCGGGGGTGCGGAAACCGGTCTGCCGTACCGAAAGCAGGCCGTTGAAGTCCACCAGCAATCGGGGTTGCCGACCGATGTGCTGAACGCGGATGCCGTCGGTAAATCCCATGTGTTCCCGAAAGTGTTCCGCCAATGGGCCTGCATAGTGCACCCAATGAATTGTCCATGGGTTCTCCGGTGCGGCGGTGTATCGGTGGGCGGCGCCGGCCGGTATCAGCACCAGGTCGCCCGCCCGTATCAGGCAGGGTTCGTCTTCGACATTCAGGTAGGCTTCCCCCTCCGTGCAATGGATCAAAAGATCGTCATTGTGGTGCTCCCGGTGCATGTGGTGGCCTGCGGCGCGGCGATAGTGACCGAAGGCGAGCGGGTACAGGTCGCGGGTCAGCGGATGTCGTGACAGGCCGCGTATGACCGGGTCAGGGATGACATAACGAATGCTGTCCGGCGGTACGGGCCACTGTGATGTTTTGGTCATCGTAGGCGCCTGTTTCATGATGGATTCGAAAGATAGTCCATCATGGTCGAAACTTAGTCAATCATTAAGCGGCAGAAGGCTGTGCTAGGATCGATGACAACCATAGGGCACAGGCCCAAAGACCTACAACAATGACAGGGAATATTGCTATGAAAAACGTACCCCTTTATATCGGTGGTGAGTTCGTCCAAAGCCAGACTGAGCAGTGGATTGACGTTACTGACCCAGCTACCAATGAAGTGATTGCCCGTGCACCCTGCACCACCGACGCCGAGATGCGTCGCGCTATCGACAACGCAGGCGAAGTGTTCAAGACCTGGAAAGAGGTCCCGGTCTCCGAGCGCGCCCGGGTGATGATGCGTTACCAGGCCCTGCTGAAAGAACACCATGATGAAATCGCCGAGATCCTGTCCAGCGAAACCGGCAAAACCTTCGAGGATGCCAAAGGCGACGTATGGCGTGGTATCGAGGTTGTGGAGCACGCAGCCAACATCCCCTCGCTGATGATGGGTGAAACCGTTGAGAACGTCGCCCGCGAGATCGACACCTATTCCTACACCCAGCCGCTGGGTGTCTGTGCCGGTATCACGCCGTTCAACTTCCCGGCCATGATCCCGCTGTGGATGTTCCCGATGGCCATTGCCTCCGGTAACACCTTCATTCTCAAGCCGTCCGAGCAGGACCCGCTGACCCCGATGCGTCTGGCGGAGCTGTTTGAAGAAGCAGGCGCCCCCAAGGGTGTGTTGCAGGTTGTCCACGGCGGTAAAGAACAGGTAGACGTGCTGCTGACCGATCCGGCCATCAAGGCTGTGTCCTTCGTTGGCTCCGTACCGGTGGGCCGTTACATCTACGAAACCGGCACCCGTAACATGAAGCGTGTACAGAGTTTCGCCGGCGCCAAGAACCACATGGTGATCTTGCCGGACGCGGACAAGAATCAGGTGGTCAAAGCTCTGGTAGGCGCATCGGTTGGTGCTGCCGGCCAGCGTTGCATGGCGATTTCCGTGGCCGTGTTCGTGGGCGAGGCCCAGGAGTGGATTCCGGAAGTGAAGGAAGCCCTGGCTGCGGTCAGACCCGGTGCCTGGAACGACAAGGGAGCCAATTATGGGCCGATTATCAGCAAGCAGGCGAAGCAGCGCGTGGAATCGCTGATTACCCGCGGTGAGGAAGAAGGCGCCAAGCTGCTGCTGGATGGCCGCAACTGCACCGTTGATGGTCTGCCTGACGGCAACTGGGTAGGGCCGACGCTGTTCGCCGGGGTCAAGCCGGAGATGGATGTCTACAAGGAAGAGATCTTTGGCCCGGTTCTGGCCTGCATGGAAGTGGACACCCTGGAAGATGCCATCAACCTGGTAAACGACAGTCCTTACGGTAACGGTACTTCCATCTTCACCAGCTCCGGTGGTGCAGCACGTCGCTATCAGCATGAGATCGAAGTGGGTCAGGTGGGTATCAACGTGCCCATTCCGGTGCCCCTGCCGTTCTTCTCCTTCACTGGCTGGAAAGGCTCCTTCTACGGTGACCAGCACGCCTACGGCAAGCAGGCGGTGAAGTTCTACACCGAGACCAAGACCATTACCTGTCGCTGGTTCAGCAGCGATGCGGTGGCTGAAACCAACTTCTCCATCCGCATGCGGTAAGGGGAGCCCATGAACTTTGATCTGACTGAAGATCAGCTGGCCTTCCGCGAGGCCGCCAGGGCCTTCGCGGAGAAGGCCATGGCGCCTCACGCTGCCAAATGGGATGCCGAGCATGTGTTCCCGGTGGAAGTGATTCGCGAGGCCGGTGAGATGGGCTTTTGCGGTATTTACACGCCGGAAGCCCAGGGCGGCATGGGGCTGTCGCGGCTGGATACCAGCGTGATCGTGGAAGAGCTGGCGGCTGCCTGTCCTTCCACGGCCGCCTACATCACCATCCACAACATGGCGACCTGGATGGTGGCGCAGTTTGGCAATGCCGATATCCAGAAACAGATCGCCCCGAAAATGGCCAGTGGTGAATGGTTGGGTTCCTACTGCCTGACGGAACCGGGTGCCGGCTCTGACGCCGGTAACCTGCGCACCAAGGCCACACGGGACGGCGACAGCTATGTACTGAATGGCAGCAAGGTGTTTATTTCCGGCGCTGGCGCCACTCAGATGCTGGTGGTGATGGCTCGTACCGGTGAGCCGGGCAGTGGTCCCAAGGGCATTAGTGCGTTTGTGGTGCCCGCTGACAGTGATGGCATCCACTACGGCAAGGCCGAGGAAAAAATGGGCTGGAACAGCCAGCCCACCCGCCAGATTACCTTCGAGAACGTACGCGTGCCGGCCAATAACCGGCTGGGTGAAGAAGGTCAGGGCTTCATGATCGCCATGAAAGGCCTGGACGGTGGGCGCCTTAACATTGCCACCTGCTCCATGGGTGGTGCCCAGGCGGCGCTGCTGCGCGCGCGCAATTACATGCACGAACGCGAGCAGTTCGGCCAGGCCCTGGCGGGCTTCCAGGCATTGCAGTTCAAGCTGGCGGACATGGCAACCAACCTGGTAGCCGCACGGCAGATGGTTCGCCTGGCAGCCTACCGGCTGGATCAGGGCGATACCGAAGCCACGCTGCATTGCGCCATGGCCAAACGCTTCGCCACCGATGCGTGTTTCGAGGTGTGCAACGAAGCACTTCAGCTCCACGGTGGTTACGGCTATATCCGCGAGTATCCGCTGGAGCGCTACGTACGCGACCTGCGGGTGCATCAGATTTTGGAAGGCACCAACGAAATCATGCGGCTGATCGTAGCCCGCCGGCTACTGGAGCCTGGTGTCGCTGAAGCTATTCAATAAACGCTTCTGCCAACTAACAAAAGGCGAGAATTCACATGAGCGAACTGATTCAGCTGGAAAAGCGCGGCCACACCGCGATCATCACCATTAACAACCCCCCGGCCAATACCTGGACCAAGGCGTCTTTGAAGGCGCTGGAAGAGACGATTGAGGCGCTCAACGCTGATCGCAATATCTTTGCGCTGGTGGTCACTGGCCAGGGCGAGAAGTTTTTCTCTGCCGGTGCCGACCTCAAGGCCTTCGCCGATGGCGACATTGGTAACGCCAGTGTCATGGCGCAGGCGTTTGGTCAGGCATTCGATGCCCTGGTTCGCTTCCGTGGCGTGTCAATTGCGGCCGTGAACGGCTATGCCATGGGGGGTGGCCTGGAGTGTGCCCTGGCCTGTGACATCCGCATTGCCGAGGAGCATGCCCAGATGGCATTGCCAGAGGCCACCGTTGGCCTGTTGCCCTGTGCCGGTGGCACCCAGAACCTGCCTTGGCTGGTCGGCGAAGGCTGGGCCAAGCGCATGATCCTGTGTGGTGAGCGTATCAAGGCCGACAAGGCCCTGAGCATCGGGCTGGTGGAGGAAGTGGTGCCGCAGGGCGCAGCCCTCGACAAGGCGCTGGAGCTGGCGGAGATGGCCGGCAAGCAGAGCCCGTCGTCTGTTGCCCGCTGCAAGACCCTGGTGATGAGCGCCCGTGACGGTCGCAGTCACGACGATGGCTGGAGAATGGAGCGGGAACTGTTTATCGAACTGTTCAGCACCGAAGACCAGCGCGAAGGCGTGAATGCGTTCCTTGAAAAGCGCACGCCGGAATGGAAAAACCGTTAAAAGCATCGATAAATCGGGCCGGATTACTGAGTGAATGGTATGAGCGATCAAGTAGTCATTTTTGAGGAACTGGAAGCCGCTGGCGGTAGCCGCATTGGTGTGGCACGGCTGAACGCTCCGCGCGCCATGAACGCATTGTCGCTGGAGATGATCCACCTGTTGAAGGCAAAGCTGGACCAGTGGGCCGCGGACGACACCATCGGCGCCGTGTGGCTGGAAGGCGAGGGCGACAAGGCCCTGTGCGCCGGCGGGGACATTGTGGCGCTGTATCGCGACATGACAGAGCCGCGCTCTGACAGTCGTGCCGTCAGTGAAGGGGATAGATTCTTCACCGACGAATACGAACTGGACTACCAGATTCACACCTATCCCAAGCCTTTTATTGTCTGGGGCAATGGCGTGGTGATGGGCGGCGGCATCGGCCTGATGTCTGGCGGCTCCCACCGCGTGGTGACGGAGCATTCACGTGTGGCGATGCCGGAAGTGAGTATCGGCCTGTACCCGGATGTCGGCGCTGGCTGGTTCCTCAACAAAATGCCGGGCCGGATCGGTTTGTTCCTGGGGCTGACCGGGGCGCGGATGAACGGCGCTGATGCGCTGTTTACCGGGTTGGCCGATCGGTTTATTCGCCACGACATGCGCGAGGAGGTCAAGCAGGCCTTGCAGCAGTCGGGCTTTGCCGGCCTTGAGGGTGGCGCCCATGCCGCTGTTAGCAAAGTGTTGCGCAGATTCGAGGAGGGCTCCCGCGAGGCAATGCCACAGGCCGTGGTACGCGAGCACTTTGATGTGATCCAGGTCCTTACCGACGGCGATTCGCTGGTGGACGTGGTGGATAACCTGAGCCAGTACGCCGGCGAAGATCCCTGGCTGATCAAGGCGGTCAAGACGGTCGCGGCGGCGTCGCCGGCGTCCCTGACTCTGACCTGGCAACACTATCACGACACCTTGCACGACAGCCTGTCCCAGGTTTTCGACAAGGAGCTTCAAATATCGAAACGCTGCCTGAAGATGGGTGAGTTTGCCGAGGGCGTCCGGGCACTGTTGATCGACAAGGACCTGAAGCCACGCTGGCATTTCCCGACACTGAAGAGCGTGGACCCGGAATGGATCGACCGATTCTTTATCGAGCCCTGAACAAAACCGAACAGACCAACACTGATCAAAAATGGAGAACAACAATATGGCGACTATCACATTTATCGGTCTTGGCAACATGGGTGGCCCCATGGCCGCCAACCTCGTTAAGGCGGGACACGACCTGACGGTGTTTGATCTGTCTTCCGAGGCGGTCAAGGCGCTCACCAGCGAAGGTGCGAAATCTGCAGCGACGATTCAGGAAGCAGTGGAGGGTGCCGAGGTGGTGATTTCCATGCTGCCTGCGGGCCAGCACGTGGAAGCGGTTTATCTGGGCGACAACGGCCTGCTGAAAAACCTGCCGTCCACCACATTGGTGATCGACTCCTCCACCATCGCACCGGAAACCGCGAAAGGTGTGGCCGAAACAGCTGTGGCGGCCGGTATCACCTTTATGGATGCGCCGGTCTCCGGCGGTGTTGGTGGCGCCAAGGCGGGCACGCTGACCTTTATCTGTGGTGGTGAGGCGGACGCGTTCGAGCGCGCCAAACCCATTCTTGAAGGTATGGGGAAGAACATCTTCCACGCTGGCCCCCACGGTTCCGGGCAGGTTGCCAAGATCTGCAACAACATGCTGCTGGCCATCCTGATGAGCGGTACCAGCGAAGCATTGGCACTGGGCGTGAAGAACGGCCTGGACCCTGCGGTACTGTCGGAAATCATGAAACAGAGTTCCGGTGGTAACTGGGCGCTGAACGTCTACAACCCCTGGCCGGGTGTCATGGAGGGTGTTCCGGCGTCCCGTGACTACGAAGGCGGTTTCCTGGTGAACCTGATGAACAAGGACCTGGGGCTGGCCTTCGACAATGCGGTCAAGAATCAGGCCCCCATCCCCATGGGGTCGTTGGCCCGTAACCTGTTTGCGCTCCATGCCAACGAGGGTAATGGCGGGCTGGATTTCTCCAGCATACAGAAGTTCTATTACCGCGAGCAGGGCTGAACAGGCAGCGCCTTCAGGGCCATCTGGGCCGAGCTTTTCGTTCATGCTGATGGGTTTTGAAGGCGCTTATTTTTAGCTTTAAGTTTACCTTTACGTAAACTATAGCCTGTGATACACATTGAGTTCAGAATTTGCCACAACAATAAAAGGACTGGATTATGAGCCTCCCGGATTACCAATCGGTCTATGACAATTTCGACCCCGCCAGCCTCGAAGCCGAGATTCTGGAGGGTAACCTGAACGATGGCCTGAACGTCTGTACGGAAATCTGTGACAAATGGGCAGACGACCCCCAACGGGTTGCGCTTTATTACGAAAAAGCTGACGGCGGTTCCGGCAAGCTGACCTTCGCCGAGCTGAAAGAACAATCCGCCCGTTTTGCGAACTACCTGACCTCCCGCGGTATCGGCAAGGGCGACCGGGTTGCCGCCCTGCTGCCTCGCAGCCCTGAGTTGTTGATTGTCATCGCGGGCGCCCTTCGCGCTGGCGCCGTTTACCAGCCGCTGTTCACCGCCTTTGGCCCTGGTGCCATCGAGTATCGTTTCGAGCGCGCCAGCACCAAACTGGTGGTCACTGACCCCGTCAACTACCCGAAACTTACCGAGGTCAAGGACTGCGCACCTGTGGTGTGCGTGAGCGCGGCCGAAGTCAGTGGCGATATCCCGGACTTTGAAAAGACACTGGCAGAGCAGTCTGGCCAGTTTGAACCGGTACTGATCAAGGGTGGTGATCCGTTCCTGCAGATGTTTACCTCGGGTACGGTTGGTAAGTCCAAGGGTGTTGCGGTTCCTGCCAAGGCGTTGCTGGCGTTTTACGTGTACATGAAATATGCCATCGACCTGCGGGACGATGATGTGTTCTGGAACGTGGCTGATCCGGGCTGGGCCTACGGTCTTTACTACGCCGTGGTGGGCCCGTTGCTGATGGGGCATGCCACCCATTTCAACCCGGGCGCGTTTACCCCGGAAACCACCTACGACATGATCCGCAAGTACAAGATCACCAACCTGGCGGCGGCCCCGACTGCTTATCGGTTGCTGAAAGCCAATGACCACGTTCTTCCGGAAGGAGAGAATCTTGGCCTTCGGGTGGCCAGCAGTGCCGGTGAGCCGCTGAACCCGGAAGTGGTGAGCTGGATTGAGCGGCGTCATTTCTGCCCGGTCAAGGACCACTATGGCCAGACCGAAACCGGCATGACCTGCTGTAACTTCCATGGCCTTGATCATCCAGTGCGCCAGGGCTCCATGGGCTATTCCTCTCCTGGCCACAAAGTCGTTGCCCTCAATGAAAAGAATGAAGTTGTGGGCGAAGGTGAGATCGGCCAGTTGGCAGTGGATGTGAACGCCTCGCCATTGTTCCATTTCGACGGCTACACCTGGGGCGAAAAAGACCCGTTCGTGAATGGCTACTACCTCACCGGCGATATGGTGGTGAATCATGGCGGTGGCTGCTTCTCATTCAGCGGCCGTGACGATGACATTATCACCACTGCTGGTTACCGTGTGGGCCCGGCCGATGTGGAAAGCACCCTGCTGGAGCACAAGGCGGTGGCCGAGTCTGGTGTGGTGGCGAAGCCCGACGAAAAGCGGGGCTCTATTATCAAGGCTTATGTGGTTATCAAGGGTGACCAGGAGCCTGAAAGCGAAGATGCCCTGAAGGACGAGCTGCAGGAGCTGGTTCGCCATCGCCTTTCCGCTCACGCCTATCCCCGTGAAATTGAATTCGTGGATGAGCTGCCGAAAACCCCCAGTGGCAAGATCCAGCGCTTTGTTCTGCGTAACCAGGCGAAGGAAGAGAAACAGGGATGATTGTCACCTTCGAGGAGCTGCAGGCCTTCCTCGCCGAGCAGTTTCCCCAGGGTGCCCGCTACGGCACCCTGCAGGAACTGGGCGACGGTTGGGCCGAAATGAAGCTGGAGGTTGCTGAAGAGCATCTGCGCCCCGGCGGCACGGTGTCCGGCCCCGCCATGATGGCGTTGGCGGACGTGGCCCTGTATGCCGCCCTGCTGGGAAAAATCGGCCTGGTGCCGCTGGCGGTGACCAGTAACCTCAACATCAACTTCCTGCGCAAGCCCGTGGCCCACAGCCCGATCCGGGCGCGGGCCAGCATGCTGAGAATCGGCAAGACCAGTGGGGTGGGTGAAGTCTATATTCTCTCCGATGGCCTGGAAGACCCGGTTGCCCATGCCACCATCACCTACGCGATTCCGGCGCAGCGGTGACGGCATGAACGTCAGCAATCTTTCGGTTTCCCTGGGGGAGGGCGTCAGGGTTCAGGCCCAGCGCCTGAGCCACGGTGACCGTACCGGGCCTGTGTTGGTGTTCCTGCATGAATCCCTGGGCAACATTGCCTTGTGGAAGCAGTTCCCGCGCCAGTTGGCGGAGGTCACGGGCCTCGATGCGCTGATTTATGAGCGCCGTGGTTACGGTGCCTCCAGTGACGAGCCGTTGCCCCGTCCCTACGATTATCTGGAGCAGGAAGGCACCGTGTGGTTGCCCCGGCTGCTGGATGCGCTGGCGATTGATGAGGTGATTCTGGTGGGCCACAGCGATGGCGGCTCCATTGCCCTGATTGCCGCAGCAGCGTTGGAAGGGCGGGTAAAAGGGTTGGTCACCATGGCCGCCCATACCTGGGCCGATCACCTCACCCTGGCTGGTATCCGCGACATGCGCCGTCGCTACCTGGAAGAAGGTATTCGCGAGAAGTTACTGCGCCATCACGGCGAACGCACTGATGCGTTGTTCTACGCCTGGCAGGACGTCTGGCTGGATGAGGGATTTCAAGAGTCCATGGACTTTGGCCCTTGGCTGGACGCCATTCGTTGCCCGGCTATGATCATTCAAGGGGACGATGATGAATATGGCGTTCCAGAGCAGGTGACCCGGATTGTGGAGGGTATCGGGCATCGGGCTGAACCGGTGTTCATGGCTGGCACGGGGCATTCGCCCCACTTGCAGCAGCCTGCCCAGGCGCTGACGTTGGTCAGTGATTTTTTGCGAATGGCGATTGGCCAAAAAAGTACGATTTTCGGTTGACGTTTACGTAGACGTCAATCTACTCTGTACACAGTATAAACGCACAACAATAACAAAGGTAGAATGGCTCATGAGTGACCCGTTCGTTCTGGAGACCCAAAGCCTCGTCAAAGAGTTCAAGGGCTTTGTGGCGGTCGATGACGTTAACCTGAAGGTGCAGCGTGGCCACATACATGCCCTGATCGGCCCTAATGGCGCGGGCAAGACCACGGTATTCAACCTGCTCACCAAATTCCTGATTCCTACCCGAGGCAAAATCCTGTTCAAGGGTGAGGACATCACTTCAATGAAATCGGCGGCCATTGCCCGCAAAGGGGTGGTCCGTTCCTTTCAGATTTCTGCGGTTTTCCCCCATATGACGGCGCTCGAGAACATTCGCGTCGCTCTGCAGAGCTTTGAAGGAAACTCCTTCCGCTTCTGGAAATCCGGCGAGTCCCTGAACAAGCTCAATGAGCGTTGCATGGAACTGCTGGACAGTGTGGGGCTGACTGAATTCGCCAATACCACCACCGTCGAACTCGCCTACGGTCGTAAACGCGCCCTGGAACTGGCCACCACTCTGGCCATGGAGCCGGAGCTGCTGTTGCTGGATGAGCCCACACAGGGAATGGGCAGTGAAGACGTGGAGCGGGTCGTTGAACTGGTGCGCAAGGCCGCTCAAGGCCGCACGGTGCTGATGGTGGAACACAACCTGGGTGTGGTCAGCAAACTGTGCGACCGGGTCACCGTGCTGGCACAGGGGGCCGTGCTCACCGAAGGCGACTACCAACAGGTGTCCGATGACCCCCGTGTGCGTGAGGTGTATATGGGTGGCACGGCCACCAAGAAGCAGGAGGCGGCGGAATGACCCAGGCCCACTCGAAAGATTACGAACAGCTACGAATCTCCGGGCTTCACGCGTTCTATGGCGAGTCCCACATTCTCCATGGCATTGATCTGGAGGTTCAGCGCGGGGAACTGGTCACCCTTCTGGGCCGCAACGGGGCCGGGCGTAGCACCACCCTGAAAGCGATTATGAATATGGTGGGCCGCCGCACCGGCTCGATCATGATTAACGGTGAGGAGACCATGACGTGTGCGCCTCACCACATTGCAAGGTTGGGAGTAGGGTATTGCCCCGAACACCGGGGCATTTTTTCCGGACTCAATGTCATGGAAAACCTGACGCTTCCGCCGGTCGTCCGAAGTGGCGGCATGGGGTTGGAGGAAATTTTCTCCATGTTCCCCAACCTGTACGAGCGCCGTACCAGCCCTGGCACCAAACTATCGGGTGGTGAGCAGCAGATGCTGGCCATGGCCCGGATTCTGAGAACGGGCGCCAACATGCTGTTGCTGGATGAAATCACCGAAGGCCTGGCTCCGGTCATCGTTGAAACACTGGGCGAGGTGTTGGTCAAGCTGAAGGAAAAAGGCCTGACCATTGTCCTGGTTGAGCAAAATTTCCATTTCGCCGCACCCCTGGCGGACCGTCACTATGTGATGGAACACGGCCAGATTGTGGAGGAGATCAGCGCCGACGAGCTTGAGGCCAAGCAGTCGATGCTGGACAAGTACCTGGGTGTGTAAGGCCTGGGGATGAGAGTGAAATAAAGAGTGCAACAAGAGCAATAAGAACGAAACCCGAAAACCAACGCAAAGACAGTAGCGGAGAAACAACAATGACAATCACCAAAAAGCTTCTGACATCAGCGATTGCATCAGCCATGTTTGTGGGTGCTGCCCAGGCTGAGATATCCGACAACACCGTTAAAATCGGTTACCTGGCCGACATGTCCGGCACCTATCGTGACCTGGCCGGCCCCAATGGCCAGACAGCCCTGGAAATGGCCATCGCGGACTTCGGTGGCACGGTCAATGGCGCCAAGATCGAAGTGGTCAGCGCGGATGATCGTAACAGCCCGGATTCCGCCTCCAGTACTGCCCGGCGCTGGGTGGAGAACGAGAACGTTGATTTGATCGCCGGCCTGGTTGCTTCCTCGGTCACCATTGCCGTCAGCAACATCCTGGAAGAAAACGACAAACTGGGTATCGTCTCCGGTTCTGCCGCGTCCAGTATTACCAACGAGCACTGCACGCCGAACCACATCCACTACGTGTATGACACCTATCCGCTGGCCAACGGTACGGCAAGCGCGGTGGTTAAAGAAGGTGGCAAGAGCTGGTTTATCCTGACCGCTGACTATGCCTTCGGTCACGCCCTGGAAGGCGACGTAACCCGTGTGGTGGAAGAGAATGGCGGCGAAGTGATGCAGGCAGTGCGTCATCCCTTCCCAACCTCTGACTTCTCGTCCTTTATCCTGCAGGCGCAGTCCTCAGGCGCTGACGTGGTGGCCCTGGCAAACGCCGGTGCAGACACCACCAATGCCATCACTACCGCCGGTGAATTCGGCCTGACCCAGTCCGGCCAGACCCTGGCGGCGCTGTTGTTGTTCCTGACCGACGTTCACGCACTGGGTGCTCAGTCTGCCCAGGGTATCCAGCTCACCACCGGCTGGTACTGGGACATGAACGACGAAACCCGTGCCTGGTCTGACCGTTTCATGGAAAAAACCGGCGTTCGTCCCACCATGGTTCACGCCGGTATCTACTCCAGCACCATGCAGTACCTGAACGCTGTGAAGGCCACCGGTTCGGATGCCGCCCAAACGGTACGCAAGCAGATGATGGATACGCCGATCAACGACATGTTTGCCAAGAACGGCATCATTCGTGAGGACGGCCGTATGGTTCACGACATGTACCTGGCGGAAGTGAAAACGCCCGAGGAGTCCAAGAGCGAGTGGGACCTGTACGACATCGTACGCACCATCCCGGGGGACGAGGCCTATCGCCCGCTGTCTGAGAGCAAGTGCAAGCTCGTAACCAAAAACTGATGTTCTGACCGACTGGGCCGTCCCGCGCTATCCAGCAGTGCTGGCGGGGCGGCCACTGACCTGCAGACACGCAACTTGTGAATGATCCGTTGCGCTGCTTTTGGAGTTTGTAACATGACCGAGATTCTGGGAGTCCCCGTGGCCGTGCTGTCTGGCCAGTTGATGCTCGGGGTGATCAATGGTGCCTTTTACGCTCTGCTGAGCCTCGGCCTGGCGGTAATATTTGGCCTGCTGAAAATCATCAACTTCGCCCACGGTGCCATGTACATGCTCGGTGCGATGTGTACCGTACTGATTTTTGATGCCTTCGGAGTCAACTACTGGGTAGCGCTTTTCGTCGCACCCGTGATTGTTGGCTGTTTCGGCATTCTGCTGGAGTACTTCCTGTTGCGCCGCATCGCGGGCCAGGATCACATCTACAGCCTGTTGTTGACCTTCGGGATTGCACTGATCCTTCAAGGTGTTCTGACCAATATTTACGGCGTTTCTGGCCTGCGTTATTCCATGCCGGAGGTGTTCAGAGGTGGTATGAACCTCGGGTTCATGTTCCTTCCCTACTATCGAGCCTGGGTGATCGTCGCTGCCTTGCTGGTGTGCTTCGCAACCTGGTTCATGATTGAGAAAACCCGGCTTGGCTCCTACCTGCGGGCCGGCACGGAAGATTCCCAGCTGATGCAGGGGTTTGGCATCAATGTGCCACTGCTGATCAGCCTCACTTACGGTTTTGGTGTCATGCTCGCCGCCTTCGCCGGTGCGCTTGCCGCACCCATATATTCGGTATCGCCGGTAATGGGCTCCAACATACTCATCGTGGTGTTTGCTGTGGTCGTCATCGGCGGCATGGGTTCTATCGCCGGAGCCGTCGTTACCGGCCTGATGATGGGGGTAGTAGAAGGGTTCACCAAAGTGTTCTACCCGGAAGGGTCGGCAGCCGTGATCTTCCTGGTGATGGTGGTTGTTCTGTTGATTCGCCCGTCGGGCCTGTTTGGTAAGGAGGCATAGTCATGGCGAACGCAACCACGCAGACAGATATCCAGCAAAGCATTATTCAGCAGCAGAAATCCGAGCAACGCAAGAAGCAGATTTTGAATCTTGTGCTGCTGGCGCTGCTCCTATTGGCACCGGCGGTGATGTACCCCGTGTTCCTGATGAAAATCCTGTGCTTCGCCCTGTTCGCAGTGGCGTTCAACCTCCTGCTGGGTTACACCGGCCTGCTGTCTTTCGGGCACGCTGCGTTCCTGGCGGCGGGCTCATACACCACCGGTTACCTGCTCTCGAATTTCTCCGGTCTGACGACCGAAATGGGGATTCTGGTGGGCACAGCGGCGGCAACGGTGTTGGGGCTCGGCTTCGGGGTTGTGGCCATTCGCCGCCAGGGAATCTATTTCGCGATGATCACCCTGGCGTTGGCGCAACTGGTCTACTTCTTCTTCGTACAGGCCCCGTTTACCGGTGGTGAGGACGGTATGCACGGCGTACCCCGCGGCCACCTGTTCGGCTTTGTTGACCTGAGTAACAACTACGCCATGTACTATTTCGTGCTGGCGGTCTTCCTCGGAGGCTATCTGGCGGTGCAGCGCATTGTCGGCTCGCCCTTCGGGCAGGTGCTCAAGGCGATCAAGCAGAACGAGCCCAGGGCGGTGTCCCTTGGCTACAACGTGGATCGCTACAAGCTCCTCGCATTCGTGATCTCTGCAGGCCTGGCCGGCCTGGCCGGATCGGTGAAAACCGTGGTGTTCCAGCTTGCGTCTCTCAACGACGCTCATTGGCACATGTCCGGCGAAGTCATCCTGATGACTCTGTTGGGTGGTACCGGCACGTTGCTGGGCCCGGTGGTCGGTGCCACTTTCGTGGTGAACCTGGAATATCAGCTGGCCCAGGGGCCGCTGGGTGACTGGGTAGATCCCATTCTTGGCGGTATCTTCGTGCTGACGGTGATGGCCTTCCGCTCGGGTATTGTGGGTGAGATCCAGAACTTCATGCGCAAGAACATGAGTTAATCGTCGCTGGCCGCCCAACTGCCATACCCCAACGCCATGACCCGGGCCACTTCGGCCTCGGGTATGGCTGTCAGGTCGCCCAGTTCCAGGGTGTCGTAGTGAAACACATAGAGGCGGGACGTGAATTCCGCCACGGGCAGGGACGCCTCACCCCGAATCTCTCCATTTCCCCGGGTTGAGCAGGTGATGCCCTGGCCCCAGTCCTGGCCGCTGTCGTTATTGGGGTTGAAGAAGTACACCCGCATTTCGTTTCTGGGGCTCAGGGCCACTCGCAGGATAGTAATGGCATGTCGGCCGACGAAGCGGGCGGCGCTGTCGGTAACGGCGATGCCGGCAGGCTGGTGGTGAATCACCGGAATGTTGCCGTTGTAGTAGGGGTGATAGCTGGCGTAGAAGTGCCGGATGAAATCGTCGTAGTCGGTGACTTCCCCAGTATGGATATCGGCCACCACCTTGAAGCCGTGGCTGACCCACCAGCCATAGAACTCCGGGTTGATCCAGCGGTGGGCGTCGTCGTTACGGTCTTCGCAGCGCCGCCACATCTCACCGTATATCCGGTCCAGGTGGGGAATCAGTATCAGTGACACCGGGTCCACATCCACCGGGGTGTCCTTGACCAGACCCGGCTCCAGGTTCTTGGACGATACTTCCCAGCCTTCAAACCGACTCAGTACCTCGTTGTCGCGGGCTGCCCAGGTGAGTACCTGCAGCAGGTAATCAGCCTCGTTGGCCGCCCACATGGACAATCCTATGGCAGACTGGCAACTGGGGTTGTTGCCCTGGCCCACGCCCAGTGGCTGGCCCAGAAGGTTGAGCACGCCGGCCAGCAGGAACACTCTTGGTGGAACCTCATCGCCGAACGCTTCTGACAGAGCCTGCTCGGTTTCCGCCGATAATTTAAGCTTGATCTGCCGCCACAGTGCCTGGGCGACCGGTGGGGTGAACAGCGAACCCCGCTCCAGCATCATGGTCAGCCCGTAGACCGCCTGACAGGTTTCCGGATGGATGGCTTCATCAATCAAGGCATCTACAAGCTGGTTGTAGCAGTAGAGGTCATCCAGCCCGGTCATTGTCAGGCCCAGGGCCGTGGGGATAAGTTCGTCCTCGCCACTCGTACGAAGGAACCGTAAGAACACGGCATGATAAGGGGACGCAAGCCCGGTGTCGTGCATGTTGCGGGCGAACTCGCTGGCTTCCGCGGACAGTTCAACGTCGTCCATCTGGGTCAGGCGTAGCTGGTAAACGTCCAATCCGGGGTCTTCGCGGCTGCCGGGTGTGGGTGCGAACAGGGCCCGTACCAGCCGGGTGGCGTCGGCCGTGCCGGTGGTTTTCAGTTCCGGGTCGTACAGGCATTTGGCGATCTGGCCAATCATGTCGCAGATGCTGTCCACCTGCACAGGGCCTTGTTCCAGTAGCCGCCACACCTCAGCCACCAGGCTGTCCAACAGGTTCTCGTAGCCAAGGTGGGATATCAGGTATTGGTATAGCCCCAGCACCAGGGGGCCGAGTTGCTTGGGCCGTTCGCGATCGGCTTCGGTGAGAGTGCCAGACAGCAGGTCCAGGTTCAGGGCCATCACCTGGGTGAGGAAATGCCGGGCCTGCTCGGAGGAAATGCCAGGGTGAAAATAGTCACCGCGCACCACCGCCAGCAGCCGTATTTCGCTGATCGCCTCGACAACGGTGGTAACCGCACCGGCCTCTCGCAGTGAGTGCTTGGCCAGGGCAGGTTGCAGGGTGGCAGGTTTAGACCAGTCACTGGTGCCGAATATACCGGCGGATTCCAGAGCGCGAACCCGACGGTACAGGACATCGAAACCTCCCGGCAGCGTCATTAGAAGGCGCGCACGCTCCAGCAGCCCCAGGCTGGAGGCTTGTGGTGACGCGCTGCGGGCGCGGGCAAAGTCTGCCAGAGCGGCATCGAATTGCAATGAAGCCTGGGCAAGATCCAAGGGTTAACTCCTTTTTTCGTTTTTCCTCGCTCCGTCACTCGCAGTGTAGTCGGCCCCGGGCCAGAGACAAAGCTGGCGATGATCAGGTCGTCCAGCAGAAGTTGTGTCAATCGTTTATGGTGTAGGTACAGATATACGACTCTGTCTCGGAGGCCTGTTTGATCGACTATACCCTGCTGACATTGGCCATCGCCCTGCTCGCGGTGACCGTCCTCGGCAAAGTGCGCCTTCATGACTGGTGGATCCGCGCCTGTGAGTTCCCCCGTGTTCAGATTGTCAGCCTGGCGGTATTGCTGGCAGTCGCAGCGCTATGGCTGGAGAACGATGGCCTGCAAAAGTGGGTGCTTGCGATATTGGCGGTGGTGCTTGCGTTGCAGCTGTATCGCATTTTGCCGTGGACACGCTTATGGCCCCTGCAGGTGCAATCAGCGGAGCCCGGCCAGGAAGACCGCTGTGTCACATTGATGATTGCCAACGTACTGACGCCCAACCGCAACAGCCAGGGGCTAATTCGCCAGGTCCAGGAACACCGGCCAGATGTGTTGCTGACTCTGGAATCGGATCAGTGGTGGGGCGATCAGCTGGATGCGGCTTTTGGTGACTGGCCGACCATTATCCGCGTGCCGCTGGACAACCTCTATGGCATGCATCTGTATTCGAGGCTGCCGTTGGAAGAGGCCGAGGTGAGCTACCTGATTCAGGACGATATCCCTTCGATCCACGGCTGGTTGAGGTTACCCTCGGGTGATCGTGTGAAACTGCACGCCGTGCATCCGCGCCCACCGGCACCCAGTGAAAGTGAGGAGTCCCTGTGGCGGGATGCTGAACTGTTACTGATCGGCCAACAGATTCATAAAGATGGTTACCCCGCCATTGTCGCCGGTGACCTGAACGATGTGGCCTGGTCCCGCACCACGCGGCTGTTTTGCCGCGTCAGCGGCATGCTGGACCCGCGTCGGGGGCGGGGCATGTTCAACAGCTTTCACGCCGAACGCTGGTACCTGCGCTGGCCGCTGGACCACGTCTTCACCACCGAGCATTTTACGCTGGGCAGAATTGAACGGCTCGCCCCCTTTGGTTCCGACCACTTCCCGATACTGACCACGCTGTGCTTCCGCCCTTCAAGAGCGGATGAGCACGAAGCTCCGGAAGCGGACCGCGACGAGCACCAGGAAGCCCGTGAGAACATTCGCGAAGGCAAGATTCGGGATCAGGATGACTAGGCGCGCTGTGGTATGTCCCTATCTTGCAAATTGCCCCGGAAAGCAGGATAAAGGAGCCTTGAAAATCTCCTGTGCCGGCCCCTCGCCACAGGCCTGTTTGAGTTTTGAAAGGCTGACCTTATGGGTTCTGGTTTTGCGAGCGCTGACGCATTCCTTCAGGCACACCCCGAACTGCAGTTTATTGACCTGCTGATCCCGGATATGAACGGCATTGTCCGCGGTAAACGCGTGGACCCTTCAACCCTGCCCAAGGTGTTTGAGCGGGGCATCGCGATGCCGGCGTCCATCTTTGCCCTGAATATCCAGGGCACTACCGTGGAAGAGACCGGTCTGGGCCTGGATATCGGCGAGGCGGACCGTGTGTGCCTGCCCATCGACGGTACGCTCACCATGGAACCCTGGCAGAAGCGGCCCACTGGCCAACTGCTGCTGACCATGTATGAGCTGGATCGTGAGACACCCTTTTTTGCGGACCCGCGCGTGGTGCTGCAGAACATCGTCAAGCGGTTCGAGGAACTGGGCCTGACCCCGGTCGCCGCCTATGAGCTGGAGTTCTACCTGATCGACCAGGAAAACCTCGCCGGCCGACCCCAGCCTCCCAAGTCGCCCATTTCCGGCAAGCGCCCGGCGGGCACCCAGGCCTACTCCATTGACGACCTGGATGAATACGCGGAATTTCTGGCGGATGTGCTGGATGCGGCCCATGAGCAGGAGTTGCCGGCGGACGCCCTGGTGGCGGAATCCGCCCCTGGCCAGTTTGAGGTGAACCTGCATTACGTGGATGACGCCGTGCAGGCCTGCGACCACGCCACCCTGCTCAAACGCCTGATCAAGAATATGGCCTACGACCATGAGATGGACACCACCTTCATGGCCAAGCCGTATCACAACCAGGCGGGTAGCGGCATGCACCTGCATGTCAGCCTGATTGATGGGGAAGGGCGCAATGTATTTGCCGGCGACGCCGAGCAACCTAACGACATGCTGCGCTGGGCCGTTGGTGGGCTTGTGGCCACCATGAACGACGCCATGGCGCTGTTCTGCCCCAACATCAACTCCTACCGCCGGTTTAGCCCGGAGTATTACGTGCCCAGTGCGGCGACCTGGGGCGTGGATAACCGCACGGCCAGCCTGCGCCTGCCGGGTGGAGATCCCGAGGCGCTGAGGATTGAGCACCGCGTTGCGGGTGCTGATGCCAACCCGTACCTGCTGATGGCGGCGGTGTTGGCGGGCATTCACTACGGTATTTCCAACCGCATCGAGCCACCGCCCGTGACCGTGGGCAATGCCCACGAACAGCACGAAGCCAGTCTGGTGAATAACCTGCGGGATGCGTTGCGGGAGCTCGGTCAGTCGCCGGTGATGGCGGACTATCTGGGAAGGGAATTTCTGGATGTGTTCGTCGCCTGCAAGGAGCACGAACTGAACGAGTTCGAGATGACCATCTCAGATCTCGAATATCTCTGGTACCTGCATACGGTTTAATGGCTTCCCGTCATCCGATAACGGCGCCACAGGGCGCCGTTTTTCGTGGGAACTATTCAAGCACCAGCCAGGTGGCCTTCAGTTCCGTGTATTTATCGAATGCATGCAGGGACTTGTCGCGCCCGTTGCCGGACTGCTTGAAACCTCCGAACGGTGCAGTCATGTCGCCGCCGTCGTAGTGGTTGATCCACACACTGCCGGCCCGCAGTGCCTTGGCCACTTTGTGGGCGGTATTGATATTGGAGGTCCATACGGCGGCTGCGAGCCCATAGATGGAATCGTTGGCAATCTCGATGGCCTCCTCGGCGGTGGTGAAACCGATCACCGAGAGCACCGGCCCGAAGATTTCCTCCGAGGCAATGCGCATGCGGTTGTTCACGCCATCGAACACCGTGGGCTGCACGAACAGACCTCCGGTCTCTGCCATCACTCGTTGACCGCCTTCCACCAGTGTTGCCCCTTCCGACTGGCCAATGCCGATGTAGTCGATGATGCGATCAAGCTGAGCCTGGTCGACGATGGCGCCGCAGGTGGTGGCTGGGTCCAGCGGATGGCCGGGGCGCCAGGTTTTCAGGGCCTCGCGGATAAGCCCAACGAATTCGGTGCGGATGCTTTCCTCCACCAGCAAACGGCTACCGGCGGTGCAGACTTCGCCCTGGTTGAAGGCGATGGCACTGGCGGCTTCGGCGGCGGCTTTTTTCAGGTCCGGGGCATCCGCAAACACGATGTTGGGGCTCTTGCCGCCGGCCTCCAGCCACACCCGTTTCATGTTGGACTGGCCGGCGTAGACCATCAGTTGCTTGGCCACGTTGGTGGAACCGGTGAACACCAAGCAGTCCACGTCCATGTGCAAGGCCAGGGCCTTACCCACGGTATGGCCGAAACCGGGGAGTACGTTGAACACGCCGTCGGGTATGCCGGCTTCGGTGGCCAGTGCAGCCAGGCGAATGGCTGTGAGCGGCGATTTTTCCGAGGGTTTGAGGATCACTGAGTTCCCGGTGGCCAGCGCCGGCGCGATTTTCCAGGCCGCCATGATCATCGGGAAGTTCCAGGGCACGATGGCGGCCACCACACCCATAGGCTCCCGGGAAATCATGCCGATCTGGTTATGGGGCGTGGGGGCGAGTTCCCCATACACCTTGTCGATGGCTTCGGCGGTCCAGCGTATGGCGCGGGCGGTGGCCGGTACGTCCACCGTACGGGCATGGCTGATGGGTTTGCCCATATCCAGGGTATCCAGCAGGGCCAGTTCGTCGCCGTGGGCTTCGATCAATTCCGCAAAGCGAATCAGCACAGCTTTGCGTTTGGCCGGGGCCAGCTCACGCCAGTCGCCGCGCTCAAAGACTTTTCGGGCGATGGCTACGGCTTTGTCCGCATCGGCTTTGTCGCAACTGGCCACTTGGGCCAGTTCGCGGCCGTTTACCGGGCTGATCGACGGAAAGGTTTCACCGTTTACCGCCCAGCGATAACTGCCCTTTACATAGGCGCGGCCCTCTATGGCGAGGGTGTCGGCCATTGCCTGCCACTCGGGCTGGCTAGTGGGTGTTCCGGAAATGGCATTGGTGGATACAGGGTCAGACATGGCGGCCTCGAAGGCAAAGGAATGGCGTCATCATAGCAGGTGTTTGAGCCGCGTCGACGGCCTTCCATATAGGTACAAGAACGTGTCTTCCCGTGGGCTGAAAGCCGGCATAGACTGAGTTCGGCGGGCAACAGGATTGCCCTTTTCATTGCCTGCCAAAGAACCCTTTTTGATAACCCATTCGGCACAACTCCATGACCCAGCATTCCCCGGTTCCATCCTATTACGCGGCATCGGCCAATCCGGCCCCTACACGGCCGGCGCTTCAGGGTGTTTGCGAGGCTGATGTGTGCGTGGTCGGTGCTGGTTACACCGGGTTGTCGACCGCATTGTTCCTGGCCGAAGCCGGTTTCAGGGTGGTGGTGCTCGAAGCCGTTACCGTGGGCTGGGGTGCCTCCGGCCGCAATGGCGGGCAGATCGTCAACAGCTTCAGCCGTGACCTCGACGCAATCGAACGCCAGACCACAGCGGATCACCTGACCCACTTGGCGTCCATGGCGTTTGAAGGCAGCCAGATCATTCGTCAACGGGTACGGGATTACGGCATCCAGTGCGACCTGAAAGAGGGCGGCATTTTCGCGGCCCTGAACGCACGGCAGCTCGTCCATCTGGAGGATCAACAGGCACTCTGGCGGCGGTTCGGGTACGGGGACCTGGAACTGCTGGACCGGGAAGGAATTCGTGCCCGGGTTGGCACCGAGCGCTATGTCGGCGGTGCGATTGATCACACCGGGGGGCATATCCATCCCCTGAACCTGGCCCTGGGAGAGGCGGCTGCCCTGGAATCCCTCGGTGGCGTGATCCACGAACATTCAGCCGTTACTGACATTGTTCATGGCCAACCTGCCACGGTGAAAACCGATCAAGGCGAAGTGCGGGCAGCGTTTGTGGTGCTGGCGGGCAATGCCTATTTCGGCGGACTGGTGCCGGAACTGGGCGCCAAGTCCATGCCCTGTGGCTCTCAGATCGTCGCCACCGAACCGTTGGACGATGCCCTCGCCAGACAACTCCTGCCGCAGGACAACTGCGTGGAAGACTGCAACTACCTGCTGGATTATTTCCGCCTGTCCGGCGACAAGCGGCTGATCTACGGCGGTGGTGTGGTCTACGGCGCCCGAGACCCGGCCAACATCGAACGGCTGATTCGCCCCAACATGCTGAAAACGTTCCCGCAGCTGGCCGATGTGAAGATCGACTACGCCTGGACCGGCAACTTCTTGCTCACCCTGTCACGCCTGCCGCAAATGGGCCGGCTGCAGAACAACGTGTTTTATTCCCAGGGCTGCTCTGGCCATGGCGTAACCTTTACCCATGTTGCGGGCAAGGCGTTGGCAATGGCCATCCAGGGCCAGGCCGAGCGTTTCGACGCCTTCGCCAGCCTGCCGCATTACCCGTTTCCGGGTGGGCGGGCGTTTCGGATACCTTTGACGGCAATAGGGGCCTGGTATTACGCGTTGCGGGATCGGTTGGGGGTGTAAGGAAGCCGGCAGCCTATGTGTTGCTGTAAATCGACAGCTCCCGGGCGTGCCGCTCTGGTTTGGGGTCATCAAGGGACTCCACGGCTTCAATCTGCGCAATGTAGTCCGCCGGCAAGCCGTTTTCCCGGGCGCCGATGAGCACGTGGTCCTTGTACCAGTGGAAGGGTTTAAGTGAGTTGTTGATGCGGGTGGCATAATACATCCAGGCGTGCAGGGTGCCTTGTTCGGTTTTCAGCTCAACCTGCTTCTCATCGTAGCCAAACCCCAATGCCTCATGCCGGTCCAGGTCTGGTTTCTCTGAATCATCAATTTCGTACACCACGCCGGTCACCCAGTCCCCCGGGTTGCCGGTCTCTTCCGCGTTGCATTTGGCGGAGCCGTCGCTGGCGGATTTGTGGAAGCGGAGCCGATGGGCTGTAAGCTCTGCGACAGCTATGTATCGGGCTGATGGAACCCGGGCCTGGAGTCGTCGTTGCGACATGTTGGAGCCATAGCTGAAGCAGAGCATGCAATGTCCTTGTTGGCGATTACATCGAGCCTACCAGTGATGACGACGTCATGGCAGGTGTCGCCTTGGTGAGTGTTTCCTGCAACGCCAGCACCAGTTCATCCACCTGTTGTTCTGCCTCGGCAACGGATTGCGCCAACACCTCGCCGCCTTCCTCCTGATTTTCAATGGCAATGCTGTGCACATTGGTGATGCCTATAAACTCAAGCACCGTGGTCAGGCCTGGCTCAAGGTGATTCATATGTGCCAGCTCCCCTCCAGGCTCGAATCCAGCCCCGCCACGGGAAGACAGGATAACCGCGTGGCGGGGGCGGTCTGCTAGCAGTGCTGTGAAGGGGGCTTCTGGGGTGGATGGGTCGTACTCCACGGTCCTGCCCATACGAACAACCAGGTCCACCCATGCTTTCAGAGCCGCTGGCATACCAAAATTATAGAGTGGCGCACCAATGACCAGGATGTCCGAGGCGACCAGTTCATCGATCAGTTGGTCACTTTCTGCCAGTGTGTCGTTCATCCAGGGCTCGTGCTTTTCGGGCGGAGTAAAGGCCGCCTGTATCCATTGCTGATCAATGAAGGATGGGGGCGTGCCGCCGATATCGCGGTAGGTCACGGTATCGCCAGGGCGTTGAGCCTGCCACCGGGAAACTAACCGGTGTGTCAGGCTGCGGCTGTGGGAGCCGTGTTCGTGGATGCCGGCGCGGCCAGGGCGGGCAGAGGCGTCGAGTTGCAGGATATGAGTCATTTTGGGCTCCATCAGGTTGTAAGTAAATTCATCTGTTGTTGACAGTGAATTAAGCCTAAAACCATACTTAAAGGGCCACAAACGATGATTTTTCGCACCTATAGATGAGACAAATTCACCCATGAACCCCCGTCGTCTGCCTTCGCTATCCGCCTTGCGAGCCTTTGAGGCTGCTGCCCGCCATGAGAGTGCCAAGCAGGCTGCCCAGGAGCTGTCGGTGACCGCCACGGCCATCAGCCATCAGATTCGCGGGCTTGAGGAGGCACTGGGGGTTGAGCTATTCATTCGCAAACCCCGGCAATTGGTGCTGACGTCCCAAGGGCGAGAACTGCAGGAGGTGCTGGGGGCTGCGTTCGATAACATCGGCAATGCCATAGAGCGGCTGAAGGCGGTGCCATCGCGCCAGGCGGTTACTCTCTCGACCACGCCGGCTGTGGCGGTACGTTGGCTGCTATCCTGGGTGTGCATGTTGCGAGACAGCCATCCGAACATTGATCTGCGCATCCACGCCTCACACGAACCAGTGGCCCTGGACGGGGTTACGGCGGATCTCGCCGTTCGCTACGGTGATGGTCATTGGCCGGGTTTGGTCGCGGAGAAGCTGTTCGATAACACGTTTATACCGGCTTGCAGCCCCTACCTCGGGCTGAAACGGCCTGAAGATCTGCCCAACCATCCGTTGATTCACTTTCGTCCCCAGCAGACCATAGTCAACCCGATAGATTGGGCGGGTTGGCAGAAACAGGCGGAAATATCGGGGTTGGATGTCAGTGCCGGGTTGGTGTTTTCGGATGAAACCCACGCCATCTCCGCTGCGGTAGGTGGCCAGGGCGTGGCGTTGATGAGCCGGCCGTTGATTGAGGATGAGTTGGCCGAAGGTCGGCTGGTGCAGCCCTTCGGCCCGGAGCTTGAAGGTAAGCCTTTCTATCTGGTGTACCCGGAAAGCCGCCGGCAGGACCCGACGATACTGGCTATCCGCGACTGGGTGCTGAATGTCCCCGGCGGATTGTGCCTAGTATCGCCGGCTGCTACCGCCTGATCGTCAGGCTGTGACAGCTTTCATCGACTCCACCAGGGCATCATCCAGCTCATTGGCACGCTTGGCCGCTGGCCGGCTTTCCGTGCGTTGGATGTATTCCTGGAATACCTTGTTCGGCGGAATGTTTTTCTGCATGGTTTCCCACCACAGGTAACTGCTGACCAGCACATCCGCTGCGGTAAACGCGTCACCGCAAATGTAGGGACTCTTGCCCAACACTTTCTCCAGCGTGTTGATACTGTCTTCCACCCGGCCGCAACCGACGGCCTGCACGTTTGTGCTGTCGATCTTCCAGCCGTGGGCCAGCGCACTGGTAGCCATCTCGAAAGGGCCCGCCATGAAAAACAGCCAGCGGTAATAGGCGCCACGTTCCGGAGAGGCAGCCGGTGGGGCAAGCTTCTTGTCCGGGAACTGGTCCGCCAGGTAAGCGCAGATGGCCGCCACCTCGGTCACAATGGTGCTGCCGTGTTTGATGGCGGGCACCTTGCCCATGGGATTGATGGCCAGGTATTCCGGGGTTTTCATGTCCGGGCCGAAATCCATCGTCTCTACCGTGTAGGGAATACCGACTTCTTCCAACATCCAGCGCACAACGCGGCCACGTGACATGGGGTGGGTGTAAAAGGTGAGTTCCGACATGCTGATCTCCTTTTCAAGCCTGTGTTTTCAGGGGAATGGGTTACTGCGAGATCAGATTAATGTGGAAATAGGCCAATATCTGTCCTAGATAAATGGGAAGATGTATTTTTAATGTAAATAACCGGAAAAGCTGCCAGGAGGAAGGCGACCATGTCTGGTCCCACGACGCGTGTGTTAACCGTGCTGGAGTTGTTGCAGACCCACGGTCAGATCGGCGGTGCCGAACTGGCGGAGCGGTTGGGCGTGGATCGGCGAACCATCCGACGCTACATCACAGTGCTCGAAGAGCTGGGCATTCCGGTGATGACCGAGCAGGGGCGCTATGGTGGATACCGACTGGTGGCCGGTTTCAAGTTGCCGCCGATGATGTTTACCGACGAGGAAACCCTGGCGGTTTCTCTCGGGCTGCTGGCCGCCCGACAGCTTGGGCTGGCGGATGCGGCGCCGGCCATTGCCAGCGTGCAGGCGAAGCTGGAACGGGTAATGCCGGCCAACCTGAAAAAGCGGGTACGCGGTGTCAGCGACACCACTCGGGTGATCCTTCCCCGGGGCGAGCCCAGCCTGGACGACCGCGCCCTGCAAACCCTGACCGTTGCCACGGAAGCGATGCGCTCGGTGGGGTTTACCTACCACTCCCCGGACCACGGCGGGATCGACCGCAGCGTGGATCCCTACGGCCTGGTGTTCCGTCAGGGGCGCTGGTATTTAACTGGCTTTTGCCATCTCCGCCAGGCCATGCGCTCGTTCCGGCTGGACCGCATCAGCCATGTCCATCTGTTAACGGCCACTTTTCAGCGGACACCGGATTTTGATGCGGCGGATTTCCTGAGTGAGAGCTTCCTGTCCTGGGGGAGTACCCACGAGGTATCGCTGGTGCTCCATACGGACCGTGAGTCGGCCTCAGCCGTGTTTGGTTTTCACTCCTCCTGTGCGGAGGGATTCGAACAGCGTGAAGATGGCTTGTTGCTAACCACCCAAACCGACAGCTTTGAGTGGTTTTCCTGGTGGCTGGCACAGCTCCCGTTCCGGTTTACCATCCTCAAGCCGGATGGGCTCAAGGATGCGTTGCGGGAACATGCCACGCGGTTGCTGGAATGTTGTGAGTGAGGATTTACCCCACAAACATCCTCTTCGCCAACGGCAACCCCTTCAGGCCACTGACCGCCACGGTGGCGAGCAGGCCGCCGATCATTGCCCCGGCCACACCGCAGGTCATCACATCCTGGCCGGTCAGGTACAGGCCGGGAATGCGGGTCTTGGGCTTCAGCCAGTCCTGTTCAAAGCGGCTGGGCGAATGGTTCAGGCCATAGATCTCGCCCTTGCTGTAGCGGCAGAAGTAATCGGTAGACAGCGGCGTCGACAGCTCGTAGTAATCCACCTTGCCTTCCAGATGCGGGAACTTCTCATACAGCTTCGCCAGTAGCCGCTGGGCGTAGGCTTCTTTCTTCGCCTCGTACTCGTCACCACGCTTGCCCCAGGTCTCGTCCGCCCAGTCCTCGTACCAGTCATAAGGCCCGGGGGCGACGATCTCGATCGTGGCGCGGCCGGGATAGCGCTCGGCAAAGCTTGGGTCTTTGGCGGAAGGGAACGAGATGTACGTCAGCGGAATGTCGTGTTCGTCCGGCGCGGCCACAAAGTCGCTGACCTGCTTCTCGTAGTTGGTGCCCGGATAGATCCAGTAATTGGTCTTCGGCAACTTCAGGTTCTCAGCGGTATCTTCCAGGCCGATGTACAGGCAGTTGCTGGCCATCGAGCGTTCCACGGTTTTCAGCTTTTCCTGGTAATAGTCCCGGTGGGGTGAGGTTTCCGGCAGCAGTTTGTCGAACGTGTTGAATACGCCGGCATTGCTGATCACCAGCGGGGCACGAACGTCCTCGCCGTCTGCCATGCGCACACCCACGGCCTTGCCTTTTTCGATCAGAATTTCTTTTACGTCGGCATAGGTGAACACTTCCCCGCCACTCTGCTGGATGACCGGAATAATGGTCTTCGCCATTTCAGAGGCACCGCCGATGGGGTAGTAGCCGCCGTACAGGTAGTGGCGGGCAATCAGGGCGTGGATGATGAAACTGGATTCTGCTGGTGGCAGGCCGTTGTCGCCCCACTGGCCGGTGAGCACCGCGATCAGTTCCTGGTTGTTGGTCAGACTCTCCAGAACCTCTCGTGTAGGCTTGTTGAGGAATGCAGGTGCGGTGCGGTCGACCAGCTTGCGCAGGGGCCCGGCTGCCAGGTCCGGAAGTACTTTGCCGATCACCAGCCCGGGCATGGCTTTGGCCACTTGCCGTAGATAACCCAGGTAGGTATCTATGGCCTGTTCCTCGCCGGGAAATTCCTTCTTCAACTCTGCTTTGAAGGCGTCCGGGCCGGCGACAAGATCCACGTGGCGGTTACCAATAAAGATGCGGTCAAAGTGGCTGTCCATGGGCGCCCACTTCAACTGGCCGTCGGTAATGTGGTCGAACAGGCGTTTGCTCAGGGTGTGGTCCGCGCCCACATCCCCAATGTAATGCACACCTACATCCCATTCGTAGCCGTTGCGATCGTAGCTGTGTGTAAAGCCCCCGGCGGTGTAGTGCTGCTCGAACACCACCACTTTCTTGCCCATTTTGCTCATGCAGGCGGCGGTGGTAAGCCCGCCAATACCGGAGCCGATGACAATGGCGTCGTAGTGGCCATCAAGACGATTGGCGCGATAACGGCGCCCGACACGGATAGTACTGGGTTTGGGGCTACTCATGATGTGGTGTCCTTATTGTGTTGTTTGTTTTCGGCAATTGAGCCATCGAGCAGGAGTGTGACAACACCTTCGGTCAGGTGAGGTTCCGCCTTCGTGCTGGGCAGGTGCCCGTCGATAGACAACTGGGACAGGCCATGTACCAGGGACCAGGCTGCAGCTGTCATCAGTGACAACGGAATCGGTTTGACGTAATCGACCGCCTGCGCTTGTGCAATGGTGTCTTCCAGGACTTGGAAAGCTCCCTTTCCGGCGGTGTCCAGGCGCGGGTGAATGCCTTTGGGCAGCACCCGCCCGCCAAACATCAGCCGGTACAAATTGGGTTCGTCCCGGGCGAACGACACGTAAACCAGGCCGATATCAATCAGTGCCCGCCTGGGGTCGCTTTGATCAACGGCGAGCAGTCGTTCCCGTAGTGCACTGAAACCGGTAGTGGCGAGCTCTGCGAGCAGGCTGTCCCGGTCAACGAAGTGTCGATACAGCGCAGGTGCACTGACCCCAATCTGCTTGGCCAGGGCCCGCAGGCTGATCGCCGTATCGCCATGTTCCCGCAGAATTTCGAGGGCTAACTGGTGCGCCTGTTGAGGCAGGTCACCATGGTGGTAATTGGTTTTGAGTGGGGTGGAGCTAACAGTCATAAGTTATCACCGATAACATTGTTACCGGTGATAACATCACAGGGTGCAGGAGATTGTCAACTGTATTCGGAGGTTGCTTGTTCGCTTTGCTTGTAGCTCCGGAAGGTCAGCAACCCATCCACAACAAGAAACACCACAAGACTGACGCCCATCACCGGCGCAAACCATCCCAATCCGACCGCAATCAGCGCCATGGTCAGTAGTGCCAGGGGCGGTGCCTTGAGCAATTCTGTCCACACCCGCTGGGCGGATCGTTGATTGGATGTCCCTCGCGTCGGGCGCTTCAGCCACCACATTCGATAGCCCAACGCGATCATCACGCACAGCCCCAAGGCGCAGGCCGCCACAAAGAGCTCGTTGGCCAGGCCAAACAGAATGCCCATGTGGGCGTCGATGCCCCAGCGGGTGAGTTTGGCGGCGATCGGGAAGGTTTCGAAATCCACCCGGTCGGTCACAGTCATGGACTTGGGATCAAACGCCACCATATCCACCTGTGTCGGCCAGCTGCGGTCGATTTCACGAACCACCCAGGCGCGGTTGGCGTCTGCCGCCGGCTTGATTTCCACCATGCCGGCATCGATGCCCGCAGCCCGGGCACGTGCCAGTACGGCATCGTAGGTGGCTGCGTTGTCCCTGCCCGCGGCCATTGGCATGGCCATTCCGTGACCGGCGTGTTCACCATAGCTGTGAGCCTGAGCGGCTGCTGAATCGACGATCTGCGTGTTCAGCCCTGGTGTGCCCCAATCCAGTTGCGCGCGCAGTTCGGCAATGTTGGCGCCGGCCCACTTGGACCAGGTCAGGCCGGTTACCGAGAAGAACAGAAAGGCCATCAACAACACCACGCCAATACGACTATGCCATTTGCGAAGTGTGCTTCGGTCCGTGTCCTTGCCGCTTCGGCTGGTTGAGCGGCGTCGCCACCAAAGGAACAGGCCACCCAGTGCCACCAGCCAGAGCCAGGAAGCGGCCAGTTCGCTGTAGTAGCGACCAACCTCACCCAAGTGTAAGTGCCGGTGTACATAATCGATCCAGATGCGGAACGGCAGGGTGCCGCTGGTGCCGTAAACCACCAGGTCACCGCGAATTGCCAGGGAAACCGGGTCCACAAATACTGCCTGATGTTCGTAGGGTTGCAGGCCCTCCACCACAAACATGACCCGCGTGGTTTGTCCCGCTTCTGGTGCCGGGCGGACTGCAGCGAGGGCGGCGTCGTTGCCAATATGGCTCCGTGCAGCCCCGATCTGGTCGGCCAGTGGGTGAGCATCGCCAGTGAACTCGGTGGTCAGTTCGGTGTGGTAGAGCCAGCTTTCAATCTGTGGCGTCAGTGCGAACAGCGCGCCTGAGAGGGCGGCCACGAATATAAACGGGCCAACGAGAAGTCCTGCGTAGAAATGCAGGCGCAAAAGCAGAGTGTATCCCCAGCGCGCAGCGCCGGTGGAGCGTGATTCGTTCATAGTCTTCCTCACTACGGATTTAAAGGGAAAGTGCGGAGGTCAGACGATGAGCGGTGGGGCGCGAACAGGCGCGTTGGGAAAACTTGGAATGCCCCGTGGGGCAGAGATCGAGGTCAGCGATGCAGGGTGACGGCTGCCAGGATGGTCTGAAGGCGCACCTTGGGCGCCCTGGGGTGACATGGCCGGCAGTTTGGTGAGCAAAACGCAGTAGCCACAGTCCCCATGGGCCAGGTGTTCGAGCGGGTCAGAATGCTTGTCGGGGGCGTGCTCTGGTGGGTGGCCGTGGCGTTTGTGCTTGGCGTGATGGGAAGGCTCGGCAGAGTGATGCGTTGGTTCGGCGTGCTGGGGCAGCTGGGCTTTGGTGAGCAATGGCCCCAGATAGATGAGCAGCATGGATAGCAGGGCTATCCATACAGGCCATCGATTGTGCCGTTGTAGTGTCACATTCCACCCGCATCCATGGGGCTGGTCATCCCCGCGTCCGTTTTGCTGCAGGAACTTTACCGTTATCGGTCAGTTCAGGGCAACGGAATTAGATACGGCAGCAAAGGTTCCGGGTTTCAGGCATTGCGAAAGATAAAGGAATCCATCGACAGCACACCATGCTCAATGCCGCCCTCGAGGACCGAGCCGCGTGCGTCGGGGCCAGCGGCACCCAGTGCAACCAGCAACGGCAGAAAGTGCTCCGTGGTGGGGTGTGCGCGTTGGGCATGGGGCGCGAGCGCCAGAGTGTTTATCAGGCGTGCCTGGTCGTTCTCCAGAACCGCTTCACGAACCCATTGGCTAAAGGCCTTTGCGTACTCTGCACTGTTGTTATCCCTCCAGCGTACCTCGTAGAGGTTATGAGTCAGACTGCCCGAACCGACGATCAGCACACCTTCCTCTTGCAGCGGCGCCAGCACCTGGCCCAGTTGGTAGGCGGACTGGCTGTCGAGGTTCGCTGGCAGAGAGACCTGGAAAACCGGCACCGACGCCCCCGGGTAAAGGTACGTCAGCGGCACCCAGGCACCATGGTCAAGACCGCGTTGGGCATCGGCGACGGGCTTCCATCCGGCATTGTCCAGCAGAGATAGAGCCTTCTTTGCGAGCGAGGGATGACCATGCGCCGGGTACTCCAGTTCGTACATGGCGGGCTCAAAGCCTCGAAAGTCATGGATGGTAGCCGGTACCTCTGACAGCCCCACCTGCACTTCCTGTGTCATCCAGTGGGGCGACACCACCAGCACCGCAGTTGGTCGGGGCAGTTCCGTTCCAAGCTGCGAGAGGGCCGGGCCTGCCAGGCCCGGCTCCAGTGCAAAGGTGGGAGCGCCGTGGGATACGAACAGACTGGTCATGGCGCGATACTCCTGTTTATTTCGTTGCCAAACGGTCTACGGAAGCGTGCCCGGCACCGCTAAACAGCAGGGAAGCTGAAGCCGCCAGTAGTGCCAGCGCGAATTCATAACCGTTGTTGCTCATGAACAGGCCATTCTGGAAATGCACGCTGAAGATGGCAATCAACATGGCGAAGGCCAGTGCTGCACTGGCGGGACGAACCAGTAGCCCAATAATGAGCGCCAGGCCACCCAGGAACTCGGTGCCACCGGCCAGAAGAGCCATGAGGTAACCCGGGCTCAGGCCAATGGAATCCAACCACTGCCCGGTGCCTTCCAGACCGTAGCCACCGAACCAGCCAAACAGCTTCTGGGCGCCGTGAGCCACGAAAATGATGCCGACGGGAATGCGCAGGGCAAGCGCGCCCCAGCCAGCGTTGGTGTCGAGCAGTTTGTTGAGGAATGTATTGTTCATGATCCTGTTTCCTTGTGTATGAGATGTGCGTTGAGCATGGGGATACTTTACGAATATCTTATTTTGGGATAAACATGCTTTTATTGGATTAACTGTCTCAAAAATCGGAACAATAGAATGGATAGATTGCTGGAGATGCAGACCTTCTGCGCCGTTGTGGACGAGAGCAGTTTTGTGGCCGCCTCGGAGGCAATGGGGATGTCGAAAGCCGCCGTATCCCGCTACGTTGGTGAACTCGAATCCCGGCTTGGGGTGCGGCTTCTTCACCGCACCACCCGGCGACTGTCGCTGACCGCGGAAGGGGAAGTGTTCTACGTGCGATGCCGGGAACTGCTGGCGGGAGTGGAAGAGGCGGAGGCAGAACTGACCTCACGCAGCGGCGTCGCCAAGGGTGTGTTGCGCATCAATGCCCCGGTGAGCTTTGGCATTCGCCACCTGGCGCCCTTGTGGGGGCAGTTTCATAGTGAATATCCGGATGTGGAACTCAACATCGACCTGTCCGACCGCATTGTGGATATTGTTGAGGAAGGCTTTGATCTGGCGATCCGAATTGCCAGCTTGAGAAATTCCACCCTGGTCAGCCGGCGTCTCACCACCACGCGGCTTGTTGTATGCGCCTCTCCCGGATACCTCAGCGCCCACGGCATGCCAGAACATCCCGAGGAGCTGATCCATCATAAGATCATCGCCTACAGCAACCTGGCCACGGGTAACGACTGGCATTTTGACGGCCCCGATGGATCAGTGAGCACACGGATACGCCCCTGGATGCATGCCAACAACGGCGAAACCTGCTGTGCCGCCGCCCTGGCCGGTCAAGGTGTGATCCACCAGCCCAGTTTTCTGGTGCAGGATGACCTGGACGCAGGCCGACTGGTGGAGCTGATGCCGGATTACCGCTCCGACGAACTGGGTGTGTACGCGGTCTATCCCACCCGCAAGTTCGTCACTCCCAAGGTGAGGGCGCTGGTGGATTTCCTGGTGTCGGCGTTTCCGGAGGTTGTGTAGGCGTGGCTGTGTTTCTACCCCCGCCGTGCCGCCTCAATAGCCGCAACATCGATTTTACCCATCGTCATCATCGCCTCGAAAACCCGTTTCGCGGTTGCGCGGTCCGGGTCGGCAATGGCGTCCGACAGCACCTGCGGCGTAATCTGCCAGGAAATACCCCACTTGTCCCGGCACCAGCCGCAGGCGCTTTCCTCGCCGCCGTTGCCCACAATCGCGTTCCAGTAGCGATCGGTTTCCTCCTGATCCGCGGTGGCCACCTGGAATGAAAACGCTTCGCTGTGCGTGAAGATGGGGCCACCGTTGAGCCCGAGGCAGGGAATGCCCAGCACGGTAAACTCCACCGTCAGTACATCCCCTTCCGAGCCTGATGGGTAGTCTGCCGGCGCATGATTTACAGCATCCACGGACGAATCCGGGAAGGTTCTGGCGTAGAAATTTGCCGCCTCCTCAGCATCGCCGTTGTACCAGAGGCATATGGTGTTTTTCGCTCGCTTGGTCATTGTATGGCTCCCGGTTGTTGTCATTTACTGGCACTGCTCAAGCCCGCTGCTGATCATCCACTGGACCCCAAATCGATCCTTGGTCATTCCGAAACGATGAGCCCAGAAGGTCTGTTCGAACGGCATGATCTCTGCGCCTCCTTCGGACAGTGCCCGGAAAACCCGCTCCGCCTGCTTGGTATCATCGTATTCAAGGTGGATCTGCGTACCCTGCGGCGCCTGATAACAGTCTCCCGCCATATCCGCCCCCATCAGCCGACGGCCACGGATGTTAAGGGAGGAATGAACAACGCGGTCGTGCATTTCCTTCGGCACATCCTCTGCCGCTGGCGTTTCGCCGTAGGTAATCACGGCTTCCAGAGTGCCGGCGGTGACCTTCGCATAGAATTCCATGGCTTCCCGGCAGTTGCCGCCAAACGCCACGTGCACGTTCATCTCCCGTGGCAGTTTTTCCTGCGAACGATGCTTCTCAAGTGCGGGGCTGGGCGCGAAATCCTCCAGCGTAAAGTAACGGCGTAACTCAAGGGTGACATTGCCGCCAGCATCCTCTTTTGGCCACTGTTTTGCCCAGGCGATGGCGTCTTCAAAAGAATCCACCTCAAGCACACTGTAGCCGGCCAGCAGCTCGCTGGTCTGCTCGAAGGGTCCGTTGACAACAGTTGGCTCACCGTTGCGGAACTGAATGCGGCAGCCTTCGCGGGTGGGCCACAAACCGTCGCCACCGGTAAACACCCCTGCCTGCGTCATACGCTCGTTATAGTCCGCCATCGCCTGCAAGAGGTCATCCGTGGGCATTACGCCATTCTCGGTGTCCGCATCGGCCTTGCGCATCAGCATGTATTTCATGTCGTCGTTCTCCAGTGATTGTTGGTGGTTTCACTGGTTAGTCGCGTGGGACGGGACGAAATCGACAGGGGAAGGAAAAATTTTCAGGAACGTCGTTTACTGTGCGTCTTTTGCCTGTTCCGCCGCTCGTTTGTTGTCCCGTGCGGTAAAGCCCCAGCCAACGGCGGCAAGGAGAATCAACCCGGTAATGATTGGTGACACCTCCCCGAACGAGACTACCGCGCCGATGACAGACGCCACGGCTGCAACGGCAGACAGTTTCCAGGAGTAGCCGCTGGTTCCGGACTGTTTTTGGGGGACTTCTGCCATACTAAATCCTCGTTGAGCCAACAGGGTTCTCTGTTGACGGGGTCACTTCCGGGCCACCAAAAACACTGACGACTTACCCGGCTGCCATTCATAATCGATGCTGAACCCTGCCTTGGCCAGCATCGCTACCAGTGATTGCCGGCTAAAGCGGTTCACGAACGGCGCCAACCCCACCGCCTGCATGGCTGGAATCAACAGCCGCCAGAGCACCATCAGTTCGCCCACCAGGGCGGTGCTGGAAACAAAAACGCCACCGGGTTTCAGCAGTTCATGAACCCGGGCAATCGCCGTTTCGGGGTTTTCCAGCAGATGGAGAATATTGAGCCCCAGCACCGCATCAAAGGTTTCCGCCTCCAGCGCCAGAGTTTCCATGGTGCCCTGCTGAAAGCGCACGTTCTCGACACCAGCATCCCGGGCTTTCTGTGTGGCGATGTCCAGCATTTTGCCGGATATGTCGGTCGCAAGAATTTCTTTTACATAGGGCGCATGAACCAGGGCAGTGCTGCCGGTTCCACAGCCGAACTCCAGTACCGACCAGTCTGGCCGGAAATATCCTTGGGTGATGTCGAGTTTTTTCCGGTAGGTTTCCTCGTCCCGCACCGGGCTTTTCGCATATCGGGGTGCGCTCTTGTCCCAGAATTCCTTTGAGGCCTTCATCGTGCAAACGCTCCTGTAAGCAGGCTGTCAGTAAAATCTGTCCCGGATTCACTTCGGTCCACAGCGAAACATTCGCATTGAATTAAGTTGCACAATAGGCGCCTAAACTAACGGTTCAGGAGGCTTTCAATGCCCATCGTTTGCGTCATTCGCTATCAGATAGACCCCTTCCAGAAAGAGCAGTTTAAAGTTTACGCCAAAAACTGGGGTGACATCATTCCGCGTTGCGGCGGTGACTTGATCGGCTACTTCCTGCCCTCGGAAGGAACCAACGACATCGCCTGGGGCCTTATCGGGTTTGATTCTCTTGCAAGCTACGAATCGTATCGGTGTCGCCTGAAGGCGGATGAGGCCGGAAAAAGGAACTTTGCGCTCGCTGAATCCCAGCGCTTTATACTACGGGAAGAGCGCAGCTTTGTGGAAGCCGCCGAAGGCACCGTGAATGTACCTTCAACACGTCGTTGCTCTGACTCTGTGGAGGAGATCTAAAATGTTGGCAGTGATATTTGAGTTGGAACCACGCCCGGGTAAAACCGCCGAATATCTCGATGAAGCAGCCGCGTTGGCGCCGCTTTTAGAACAAATAGACGGCTTCATATCCATTGAGCGTTTCGAGAGCCTCACGCACCCTGGCCGGATACTGTCCCTGTCGCTCTGGCGGGATGAAGCCGCTATTGCGCAATGGCGGAACATGGAAGCCCATCGTCACGCCCAGGCCAAAGGGCGGAGTGAGATCTTTTCCGACTATCGGTTGAGAGTGGCGGACGTTGTCCGGGATTATGGGCTTTCTGATCGATCAGCAGCGCCTAACGATTCAAAGGCTCATCATAACTCGTGAACACGAACGAAATTGCCCGAATAGCGTCACTAGTGGGAGTTCCTGCCCGCGCTACCATGTTGCTGGCACTCATGGATGGCCGTGCGTATACCGCGCATGAGTTGGCGAGAATAGGAGGGGTTTCTCCTCAGACCGCCAGCGGACATCTGTCGCTTCTGATTGAGGCGGAGTTGTTGGTGTTGCTGAAACAAGGGCGGCATCGCTACCATCGCCTGGCATCAAGAGAGGTAGCGACAATGCTGGAGGGCATCATGCAGGTCGCCGCGTTGGGCCGGAAACCGGCCAGGGTCGATACCGGTCCACGCGATCCCGGCATGAGGCGGGCAAGGATGTGTTACGACCATCTTGGTGGTCGCCTGGGTGTCGCCGTTGCAGACTATTTGATGGCAGAGCAAGCCATTGTGCTCGAACCTGATGGGGGCGCTCTAACAGACCGGCTACAGACAGCATTGGCGCCCATTGGTTTGTCGTTCGGCCAGCCCCAATCTGTTAACTCCGTGCCTTTGTGTCGCCCATGTCTCGACTGGAGTGAGCGCCGGTTTCACATAGCCGGCCCTTTGGGACAGCAGATTTGCAACCACCTGCTCGATAACGACTATCTGCGACGGCGTGAAGCAGGTCGGGAATTGAAAGTGACTGCGAAAGGCGCCACAGCCTTGTGCCGCTGGTTGGGTGCGGCACGCTGGAGTGAGGTGTGATTGTGGCGAAGCGGTTTCCGAAGACCGTGGACAATACCCCTGTTAACCCTCAGCCGCTGCTTTCCATCGCAGCGAACGCTTCAGCGATGGTTGGCGGAGCTGTGGGGCGGGCGTACATTGCCTTGAGATAGTCCCGCAACCGCGGAGCGCCCGCAAGCATCTCCTCTGTGTTGGCCCAGTCCAGTGTATATGCCGCGTTGAAATCCGCCACGCTTAGCCGGTCGCCAACCATGAACTCGCGTTCCGACATGTGCCGTTCAAGCACCTCTATCATTTCCAGGCATTCCTGTCTCGCCAGCTCGACATCCTGAGGTATTCGCTTCTCGTCCGGGTAAACGAACGTGTGGCGGGCGATGCGCCACAAAGGTTGTTCGACCTCGGTCACAAGGAAGAACATCCAGCGGTACATCTGTGCCCTGTCTTCCAATGTCTCGGGAATGAATCCGGCCTGAGGGTATTTTTCGGCCAGGTAGAGCTGAATTGCGGCCGATTCAGTTAACACAAGGTCCCCATCCACCAATACCGGCACCTTGGCGGCAGGGTTGAGAGAAAGAAAGTTCTGTTGGTGATGCTCATCCTGCATAAGGTCTACCGGGTGCAGTTCGTGCTCAAGGCCCAGTTCGTTAAGCAGCCAGACAACGCGCAAGGCGCGGGTTGGGGGTGTTCCGTATAATTTCAGCATTTCCTGCTCCTCCGATGCGTGGGCACCGTTTGTTCGATGGGTTCTTAATTAAGTCGAACCGGAGCATGTGAAATCGACATCACATTGTAATTTTACCTTTGAGCAATGATTGAAGTTAACGAGTCACTTCCGGGCGATTAGGAAAACCGATCCAGAACCGACCAGTCTGGCCGGAAGTATCCCTGAGTGATCGCCAGTTTCTTACGGTAGGTTTCCTCGTCCCGCACCGGGCTCTTGGCGTAGCGGGGCGTTCCCGGCATCAGACACGAACTTGCCCCCTTTCAATATAGGAGCGCAGCTTTGTGGAGGCCGTCGAAGGCACCTTCGACACTTTGTCGCTCTGACTCTGCGGGTGGCGGTGATAAGGGAGGCATCGCACGGATTGAAATGCACCCCAGTCTAGATCAAAATATACCAATTATTGGTACCAGTGAGGTGTCACGATGCAAAAGAATACCAGCATCACTTTAGGCCAACACTTTGATGCGTTCATTACAGAACAGCTCAAAAATGGCCGATACAGCTCGACCAGCGAAGTTGTACGTGCAGGGTTGCGCCTGCTTGAAGAGTCTGAAACCCGTCTGACAACACTCCGAAAACTACTTAAGGAAGGAGAGGACAGTGGTTTTGAAGACTACTCCTACGATTCATTCATTCAGGAGCTGGATAGCGAAAAACGGTAATGCCAAACTTCAAGCTTTCCAGGAAGGCCAAAGCTGATCTTAGATCGATTGCACTTTACACGGAACGTAAATGGGGTCGAGATCAACGAAATCATTACCTCCTTCAGTTCGACCAGTGTTTCCACCTCCTGGGCGAAAACCCGAACCTGGGGCGGGCCTGCCACGAAATCAGCCCTGGCTATCAGCAATACCCTCAGAGCAGCCATATCATTTTTTATCGGTTAGCTGCAGACGGTACAACTGAAATTATCCGGATCCTTCATAAGCGCATGTTGCCCGAGGGGCATTTGCTATAGGGCTTCGTCGCTCTGACTTACTGACGAAAACGCCGGATAAACGCCTCGGATTCCGCAATCGACTGCTCCATATTGCGAATCAGCGCATCCACGTCCTGGCGGATACCCACCAGCTCATTCTCCAGCGAGCCGATCGCCTGGGCGTTCAGATTGTGCTTGAGATACAGCACCTGATCCTGAAATGCCTCCAGTACCGGGTCCATGCGCTCCTCGGCATCGTGCATGCGGCTGATCAACTGGCTGTACTGGGTGCGGGTTTCATCAAGCTGTTGTTCGCTGCTGCGGCGCAGGGAGTCGCTTTCGTATTCACCGAGTTCGTCTTCCCATTCATCGAAGAGGGCTTCTGCAACGTCTTCCACCTTGTCGATACGGTCACGGACATCTTCCGCGCTGGACTTGCTGTCTTCGTAGGCATCGCTGATCTCGGCGTAGCGCTCCTTGAGATCGGTATCCGGCGTGTCCACCACGCTCTGGAAACGTTCAAGGGACGAGCGGAACGTCTCCTGGGCATCGTTCTGGCTGTCCCGCGCGTTTTCCACCCGGTCCACCAGGATGTCGCGCTTTTCAAAGCCGAGCTTTTCCATGGTGTTGTAGTACAGCGAGGAACAACCGCCCAGCAGCGCGACACTAAGTAACACCAGCCAAAGCCGCCGTGTCATGGATGGCATTATTGAACTGACAGTGACTGGGGTGGACATAGGGTCGTCTCCGGTTGGGGCATAGGTGCGAACCCGGAAAGTGAAGCATGGCGATGGTGCAATGACAAGCTACTGCCAGCTATCGCCATGGCTCGGGACGCGCTGGGGTTATTTTACCGGGGCTTTACTGGACGCAAACACACTCCGCCCCAACCACCGCCATAGGTCCAGGGTATCCCGCCTGCCGCCACGCACAAGTAGCCGGTGCGACTGCTGCTCGGCATCCGGGTCACTGTCGCCGGTCCAGATTTCGGTCAGGCTGGCGACGCTGGCCTCCACTACCAGGGTCAGTTCGTGGCCCGGGTCTTCACGGCACAGATCGATCTCGCCGTTGGCAACCACCAGCCACCAGTGCCGTTCCCGGTGCCGGGCATCGTTCAGGAAAAAGTGGATGACCACTTTGCGATCGGAAGGGAATTCGTCAATGTGTGCGAAACGGCGGATATCCCACATCAGGAAACCGGCATCGAGCTGGTTTGCCTGCAAGCGGCTGCCAATCCATCTCGCTCCCCAGTGACCAATGGCCAGGATGATCGGGCGCAGCTCCTCACCCGCCGGTGTAAGCACATACTCCTGGTTGTTGCCCTCCTGCACGCGTCGAAGCACCCCCACTTCCTCCAGCTTTTTCAGGCGCTGAGCCAGGAGCGTTGCCGACATTCTTGGCAACCCCCGCCGGATTTCATTGAAGTGTGTGCTGCCACACAGCAGCTCCCTCACCACCAGCGGTGTCCAGCGTTCCCCGAGTATTTCCGAACCCCGGGCAACGGTGCAGAACTGTCCATAGTTGGTCATGGGCTTTGGCTCCCTGGGCGGCGTGAGTGCCCCGAACTTTCATCCTAGCCCTTTTTCGCATGGCTGGCGCTCCATTTTCTGGACTATCGCCTGCACCCGGCCGGGGGGATAGTGATTTCAGACACCACGGGAAAGGGGAATACCATGATCAAGCTCGCCATCATTCAGGAACCACCGGTCTTTCTGGACCGGGAAAAGACCATCGCAAGGGCAGTGCAATTGGTGCAGGACGCCGCCAACCAGGGAGCCCGGCTGATCGTTTTCTCGGAAGCCTTCATCCCCGGTTATCCCGTCTGGATATGGCGGCTGAAACCGGGCGGTGATTGGGGGCTCTCGGAGCAGTTGCACCGGCGACTGCTGGACAACGCTGTCCAGCTTGGTTCTGACCAGTTGCGGCCCCTGCTGGAGGTCGCCAAGGAAATGCAGGTGACCATCGTGTGCGGCATCGACGAACGCGACGAAGACACCAGCCGCGCCACCCTCTACAACTCGGTAATCACCATCAGCCCCGAGGGCACGGTGCAGAACTGCCACCGCAAACTCATGCCCACCAACCCGGAACGCATGGTATGGGGCTTCGGCGATGCCAGCGGGATGAAAGTCACCGACACCCCCGTTGGCCGGGTCGGGTCACTGGTGTGCTGGGAAAACTACATGCCACTGGCGCGCTACGCACTGTTCGCCCAGGGCATCGATATATACATCGCCCCCACCTACGACAGCGGCGACCGCTGGGTTCGCACCCTTCAGCACATTGCCAGGGAAGGCGGGTGCTGGGTGCTCGGCGCCGGTAATGTGCTACGCACGAGCGATCTGCCCGATGACTTTCCGGAGGTTGACCGCCTGTATCCGGACAAGGAAGAATGGATTAACTGTGGTGATTCCGTGGTCATTTCGCCCGCCGGGGAAATCGTAGCCGGCCCCCTGCGAAAGGAGACCGGCCTCCTGCTGGCAGACATTGATGTCACCGAAGTGAACGCGGCAAGGCGCAGCCTTGATATCGTCGGCCACTACGCCCGGCCGGACATCTTCTCACTGCAAGTGAACACCCGGCCGCAAAGGCCGGTCAGCTTCAATGAATAGGGAGACAAGTGACGGAATCAATGAGGGGGATGTGTCATGAACGAAGAAAAGGTCTACCACGGAAGCTGTTTTTGCGGGGCGGTCCAGTTAACCGTCAGGGGTAATCCGGAAGCCATGGGCTACTGCCATTGCGAATCCTGCCGGCACTGGTCGGCCAGCCCGGTGAACGCATTCACCCTATGGAAGCCGGACGCTGTTTCCATCCAACAGGGCTCAGACAACATTGGCACCTACAACAAGACACCGGGAAGCAGCCGTAAATGGTGCAAAACCTGTGGCGGTCACCTGTTCACCGAGCACCCTTCCATGGGGCTGACGGATGTCTACGCTGGGATCATTCCGGAGTTCCCCTATGAGCCCGGTGTGCATGTTCACTATCAGGAGGCTGTGCTGCGAATCCGCGATGGCCTTCCGAAACTGAAGGATGTGCCTTCGGAAATGGGTGGTAGTGGGGTCGAGGTGGCTGAATAGGCGGAGTCTAACTGCTTTCAAGTAAAACAGCCTGCCCCGACCTGTAACGCCGGGGCAGCGCCGCATATCACGCCTTCATATGCGCCCGATACTCCCCCTGTCGCTCCAGCATCCAGCCCGGATACTCCGTCGGTAGGCGGCTGACCTCATCCAGGGCTGCCAGTTCGTCGGCTGAGAACCGGACCTGTGCCGCCAGGAGATTGTCCCGCAACTGGTCTACCCGCTTGGCCCCGACAATCACACTGGTTACGGCGTTCTGGTGCAGCAGCCAGGCAAGCGCAATCTGAGCCACACTGACGGGCTGGTCGTCGACCTTCTTGCTGATGGCGATCTCCCGCATCACGGCGATGACAGCACTGCCACGCTCCCGGTTGACAGGCGGGAAATCAAACTTGGCGCGCCGGCTCTCCTCGGAGACGTCCGGCCCCTCGTACTTGCCGGAGAGGTAGCCGCCCGCCAGTGGGCTCCACACCATCAGGCCGATGTTTTCGGACTCCAGCATGGGGATCACTTCCCGTTCGAGATCCCGGCCCACGAGGGTGTAGTAAGCCTGCAGTGACAGAATCGGGCACAGGCGGCGGGTGCGTGTAATGCCAACGGCTTTCATCACCTGCCAGGCGGCCCAGTTCGACAGGCCGACGTAACGGACGTGGCCGTGTTGCACCAGGGAATTCAGCGCCTCCAGGGTCTCCTCTATCGGCGTGGCCGGGTCGAAGCCGTGGATCTGATACAGGTCGATGTAGTCGGTTTGCAGTCGCTGCAGGCTGGCCTTGCACTCGCTCATGATGTGGCCACGGGAGGCACCACGGGCGTTGGGGCCTTCACCCATAGGGCCGAGCACCTTGGTGGCCAGTACGACATCTTCGCGGCGAACGTTCAGATTCTTCAGGGACTGCCCCACGATGCGTTCACTGGCACCACCACCGTACACGTTGGCGGTATCGATAAAGTTGATGCCCGCCTCCAAGGCCGTCTTCATCAGCTGATCGGCCTGTTCCTGCTGCAACTGGCCGATCAGCCCCCACATGTCGTCCCCGCCGCCGAAGGTCATGGTGCCCAGGCACAGTTCCGATACAAACAGCCCCGAGTTGCCTAGCGTCCGCAGGCGCAGGGGTGCGTCATGGGTGGATTGGGGTAAGTTGGGAGTTGTCATAGCCGATCACCTCTTCGTTATGGATGAACCTGCCGGAGCAGGGCCGTGGGTTCATACTAGGCGACGCACGGCCAATCGAGCTGGCGGAAACTCTCAGAGGATTGCACAATCCTCGCAACCTGATATCAGCCTGGGGATGCCCCTGCTGAAGTGCGGCGCCGGACAGTCTATGATCCCATCAGAACAGGAGACCGCCATGACCGCCCAGCCCAACGTCATACCAATGCAACCGGACAACCCATCCCTGAGCCGGCTCCGTGATCTTGTCGAGCAGCAATGGCAGACCCATGGCCCGGAGAGCGCGATCGACGGTTTACGCCTGACCCACGCCCTGGAACCCAGCGGCACCATCCGAGCCCTTTATCAGACCTCGTTCTGCATCGTATTGCAGGGGGCCAAGGTAACGGCGGTTGGGGAGTCGGCTTTTCATTATCGCCAGGGCGAGTGCCTGCTGGCGTCCGTCAATGTGCCAGTGAACTCCCGGATCGTGCAGGCCTCCCCCGATAAGCCGTATCTGGCGCTGAGCCTGTCGATTGATCCGGCGATGATTTCCGAGCTGCTGGTGACCCATCCGGAAATGGCGTATCGGGGCCCAAAACAACCGGCACTGGTCACGGCCGGGATGCCGGATGACCTGTACGATCCTGTCATTCGCCTGCTCCGGTTGCTTGATCAACCGGACGATCGTGAAGTTCTGGAGCCGCTTGTCCGTCGGGAAATCTGTTGGCGTATATTGCGTTCGCCGCTGGGGCCGGCTCTGCAGCAGATCGGCCTGAAGGACAGCGACACCGCCCGCATTGGCCGGGTAACGGCCTGGATGCAGGCGAACTACCAACAGCCCTTCCGGGTGGCCGAGCTGGCGGCAATGGCGAGTATGAGCCCGGCGACCTTCCACCGGCATTTCAAGAGCATCACCCGTTTAACGCCTGTGCAGTTCCAAAAGTTGGTGCGCCTGCAGGAAGCCCGGCGGCTGTTGTTAAGCGATCAGGAAGTGGCGAGTGTTGGCTACCAGGTCGGCTATGAAAGTCCGTCCCAGTTCAGCCGCGATTACCGCAAACTGTTTGGCGCGCCACCGGGCCGGGACAAGGCCGTGATGCGTTCCAGTGTGGCGATTGAGAGTGGTGTATGAGGGGGGCGCCGGTCAAATACCGTACTCCCGCTCAACCTTCGCAACCCGCACCCGGAAACTGGAATACCATTGCTGATGGCCGCGCCGCTGGGCCTCCTGATGCTCCGCGTTCTGCTTCCAGTTGCGAATGGCCTCAAGGCTTTCCCAGTAGGACACCGTAATGCCCAGCCCCTCCCGGGCGGATTCCATACCCAGGTAGCCGGGTTGTTGTGCCGCCAATTCGGCCATTCGCTCGGCCATTTCGCCGTAGCCGTTGTCGCCCTCGGTGCGGTGGCTGGTGAAAATGACAGCATAGTAGGGCGGAGTGGGGGTGTTGGTGATTTCTGACATGGCGTGCTCCAGGGTAAGTCCAGTACAAACTGGGGCTAATGGTTAGGCTTTTCTACTTCCCACTGCTCTCGTTGCAACCGGTAAAGCACATGTGGCCGCAACGGGCTACTCTCGGGCAAACTGGGATGTTCAAACTCGCCACTGTACGTCATGCCGATGCGCTCCATGACACCGCGTGATCGCAGATTGCCAACGGTGGCAAAGGAGACAATTTCAGAAAGCCCCAGCTGTTGAAACCCCATATCCAGGGCACCGCGAGCAGCTTCTGACGCATAGCCATTCCCCCAGTGGGCGAACGATAGGCGCCAACCAATCTCCACACACGGAGAAAACGGCATCGCCGCAACGGGGACGTGTAGCCCGCAAAAGCCAATAAAGGGCTCGGCGCCCTTGACTTCTACCGCCCAGAACCCCCAGCCACGTTGTTTGATGAGCGAACGAATTGTCTCCGCCATCTCGTTGCTTGCATGCCCACCCAGCGGCTCGGGGAAGAACTCCATAACCTTTGGGTCGGCGTTTAGAACGGCGAACGGCTCGAGATCACTCTCGCGCCATTGGCGCAAACGTAGTCGTTCGGTCTGAAATTCCAATAATTCTGCCATAACTGAATGAGCCTTACTCCTGACGACGGACGTTAGAAGCTGCCTCGCGGATCGCGAGGCAGAAGTTTATCGGGCGGAGCTCGATGCCCCAGCCCAACTTCTCGCCCATGCGCGCTGCCGGGTGCAGCGAGGCGAGCTTAACCGCTGCATCGAAGTCCGGCGCTTCGATGATCACCACACCGCCCACGACTTCCTTGGTTTCCGCGAACGGCCCGTCGGTGACTATCAGTTTTCCGTCCTTGAGGCGCATCGACTTTGAGTCCCAGCTCAGGCTCCCGCCCCATGTGACCTCGCCCGCCGCCTGCATCTCGGCGTCAAAGCTCTTGCACTTCTCCCCAATCTCGGCCAGCTCGTCTTTGCTCATCTTGTTGAATTTTTCTTCGTTTCCGTAGGCCAGCAGCATGTATTTCATGGTGTTTCTCCCGATTGTCGTTTCATCAAAAACCTTTAATAGGCTCATCGGGTAGTCGATCAGGCATCGCGGATTTCGACAATCGAGCGATTTTTCTCGATGCGGTAAGGAAATAAACCTGTCCCGGTTTGCCAATGATGTGCGTAACGGTTCGACCAAAACACAGGTCGAACCGGGAAAATGGGATAAGTGAATCTTTTATCCGTTGATGAAAGACTCAGACAGTTTTTCGGCACATGAGGATGTCGCATAGTCAGCGGCCGCCCTGAAGTCTTCCCCAGAGCCATCAAGAACATCCTCAGCGGGCACACCCAGCAAATCGGACTCCGATGCTTTGACTGTGCAAGTGGCACGCCATACCGCCTTCCCATCATTAGTGCGCACCAGTGTTGCATCGCTAATATAATTCAGGAAAAAAGTATTCCAGCTCAGGGGGCCGTGTGCAAAAGAGCCGTATTTAGTCCTGAACTCAAGAATGTATGGTGCATCATACTGGGAGGTCAGCCTGCTGAAATCATCAGAATCAACCGTCGGCTCCACCTTGTTGGCAAGCCTGAAGGAATAGGGCCTCTCACTGCCTACTGCGGTTATAAATTTCTCTCTCACCTCAGCTGTGAAATCCGGGATTTCATTGAATGACGTGATTCCTTTCCAGCTAGGCATGCTGTCCGGCCTTTCGGAATACCACGTCAATGTGTCGAAAAGTGCGATGTCAGGGGTAGTAAAAAGGAAGCCTGGCGTTTCTTGGATGGCAACAACTATCTCACTTGAGAATATCTTGTTTCGGCTATCTTCCATCTCAATAGACTGTGGTAATGCGCCGCAGCCCGAGAGGACTAACAACGAACAACCAAGTACACCAAGTCGCATAGTAACCATCCTATATCCTCTTTTAGTTTTATGGTTTTTCAACATAACTACTTCTGCATCAGTCAGGTGCATTTCCGCACTCTTGTTCTGTCTTCGCGATCCGAATCTGATTGCTGGATCGTGTCCGGTCAGAGCGTCAGTATCGGTATAACCCCTATGCCGACAATCAGATAGCCTCCAAGACCCCAGAGAAACCGAGGTGAGAGCTTCTTGAAGAAAACACCAAACCGCTGCGCCACGCCGTAGCGCTTTTCGTCTCCTCGGACATCCCAGAATGCTATATCGAGTGGGTCTGTGAATTTTATCCTCGGGTCTTCGTGCCGTGCGTGTTCTTTGGGTACCCCCGCAATAAAGAAAAGCAGCGTAACTGGGAAAAGAAAGCCGAAAATCAGGGTCGCAATCGGGTTTACCCCGGCATCCACGCTGCGCTTTACGGTAAAGCAGAAGAAGGAGATGGCCGCCAGCAAAGCAACGATCAGGAAAATATCTGCGTGGTAGGAGGTCCCGGGCAGCAGATTCATCACTCCCTGAACAAGGCCTAGCGTCGCGCTCGTCCCTAACACCAGCACCAGAAAAGCAAACAGCCACTCCAGCCGGGAGATACGCCCCCTCGAATTCGCCAGCAAGCGGCCAAGCCATCTCCAGCCTAAACGTTCACTGTTCTTGATTTCGCTGGCATGGGCGGCGTCCAGAAGCAGGTAAATATTGTCCATGGGCAGGCCCGGCACGTGCCGGTAGTCGTTGCTCCAGCCGAATGTGCGGTCCAATGTCAGAAGTACGGTTCGGTCCAGTGGACAGCATCGGGGGGAGGCTTCGGAGATTTTTTGCCAAAGCACATTGAGAACATAATGGCCGATGTCATCTCGAATACCCGGGAATTCGAGCAGCGGATTGTTCAGGAGCGCTTCCATCGCTTCGAGGTTTGATGTGTCCTCCGCTTTTTGAATCATGGCTGCGATTTCGTCTGCCAGGTGCCGGACCTCTCGGGCATCAACCGCCGGGCGTTCGGCCAACGCCGGCTGAGGCTCTGAGATCGGTTGCGGCTCGAGTTGGGAAGACGGCGAGGGTGTGGTTGAGGCTGCTGGCGTCGCCAATGAGGAAGCAGGATCGGCCTGCGACGGTGCCGAAATAGCCTTCAGGGCTGTCTCGTAGGCCTGGCGTAGCGTCATGAACTCGTCAGGCTTGTCCTCTGGATTGCACTCTTTTGCTCGTCGTGCGTAAGCGAGCTTGATCGTGCGCTTGTCGCTGTTCGGCTCGATGCCGAGATATTCCCAGGCGTTCACCACATTCCCCATTGTTTGCGGATAGCATCCAGGCGTTGTTCAACGGCAGTACGTATCGTGTCCACCCGTTGCGAATCCTGAGAGTCCATCGCGTTTTCCAGTTCCATGATCAGGTCGCTGATCAATTGTCTCTGTTCCCCCAGGGCTTCAGAAAACATTCGTTCCGCTTCCATCATCACCGCGATGTTGGCGCTGTCCTCCCGCGGATGAAACTTGAGCGAGTCCAGCCGCTTCAAGGCACGTTCGATATCGACGTCCGAGAGCTCGGTCGCCGTGTTGCGAATGATGAGGCGATCCTTGACCCCGGTGCTCAGAACCTCTGCCTGCACTTCGAGTATGCCGTTGATGTCGTAGGTAAAGCGGACATCCACGGCTTCCTCGGAAGCAGGTTTGGGTGGAACGGGAACGGTCATCTCGCCAATCTTGATGTTGTTTTTGACCAGTCTCTGCTCGCCCTGGTAGACATGCAGCTGAACCTGTTTCTGATGGTCAGACACCGTGTAGAAGCGGTCGACCCGACTGGCGGGAATCACGGTATTGCGCGGAATGAGCACGGAGAAAAAGCCAGTGCGAGTGCCCTGTTCCAGCGTCTGCGCCGATTCGATGCCCAGGCTGAAGGGGCAGACATCCGTCAGCACGGTATCCCGCAGAGCCTGGTTACGCTGTTTAAGAGCCGCCTGGATGCCCGCGCCCATAGCAACAACAAGGTCTGGGTCGAGATTGGCAGAAGGGATGCGCCCAAACATACGCCCGACAGCGTTCTTGATCATGGGCATGCGGGATGCCCCGCCGACAATGATGACCTCATCAAATCCTTCGCGACCCAAACCGGAGTCCCGCACCGCTCGCTCGAGTGGGGCGCGAAGACGATCAAGCAGGCCGGCGCTATATCCCAGAAAGTCATCCCGAGTGACGGTAGTTGCGAGCGACTGGCCGCCGATGGATGCCTTCACGTCAACCTGAACGTCCTCGCAAAGCGCGGCCTTGGCCTGGTCGCAGACGCGGTAGACATGTGCCCGCTCTTCCCGGCTCAGTTTCTGACTGCCAAGTTCCCACTTTGCCAGTACCCCCGCCACCAGTGCCCGGGTGAAGTCCTCACCGCCGAGGAAACTGTCGCCGCTGGTAGCGTGTACTTCCAGCAGGTCATCGAATTTCTCCAGGATGGAGACATCCAGGGTGCCGCCACCAAGATCGATCACGATAAAGGTGCTTTCGTCCCGCTGCTCGCGCAACCCATACGCCAGGGCAGCGGCCGTTGGCTCGTTTATCAGGCGTTCAACGTGCAGGCCGGCAAGCCGTGCTGCAGTGAGCGTAGCGGTACGCTGGTTATTGTTGAAGTAGGCAGGGACACTGATGATGGCTTCTTCGACGTGTTCCCCGAGAAAGGCTTCTGCATCGGCTTTGATCTGCTTGAGAACCAGCGCTGAAAGCTCTTCCGGGGAGTAGCTGTTCCCGTTCAGGGCAAGGCGTTCGGACGTGCCCATCAGCCGCTTGAATTGCGACGCCGTGGCGTGAGGGTGGGTCACCAGGCGGTCCTTGGCAGGCCGGCCCACCAGCACATTACCACTGCGGTCCACACTCACCACGGAAGGGGTAAGCCATTCGCCAAGAGCGTTCGGGATGATTACAGGTCCATCTTCTTTCCAGGCACTTGCCAAACTGTTGGTGGTGCCCAAATCAATGCCGATGACTGCCATTGAAGTTCCTTGGTTTGTGTCTTTTTAGCGGAAGAAAAATAGCAGCATTCGAAGGCCAAATGATGTTTCGGCGTTCTTTCCTTTTGGGCTGCTTGAAGTGTGCGAGGGAATTGCGGGAGGACTACGCAGATCGCTCCATGTCATGGCATATCATCCTTGAACTGGCTTCCAGGGTGTGCGTTGTTTGTTGTTTATCGGGAAATATTACATCAACGCAATGTATGAGGCCATACACCACAGCCACAACTAACAGAAGGGCCAAACCTGGCCCTTCTGTTAGTACCGTTTCCGGAAAATGGTCTTCAGTTACTGGTTACGCATCCTGATCCCGTGCATGGCGCACAAGCTTGGTTAACCAGGAACCTCCTGCGCACCAGTTTTCGTCTGAATCTTCAGCAGATACAACCGCCACAACATAGGGACCGTCGCTCCAGAAAGCGAACATCGGGCCGCCGGAATTTCCGGGCGTTATGTCCGCGTGAGTCTCCATGGATCGAGCGGGGCCGAGATCATGCCAGGGCTCATTCAGCTTCTTGTCGCGTTGAAAGGTTGGGCGCAAAGCGCTACCAATACTGCCGGGATAGCCGATATTGAACCAGTAAGGTTCGTCATCCCATGAGCTGTTGTACGTTCGCGTGCCCATCCATCCAAATAGATCGCCAATACGATCAGCCGTGACCAGAACGGCATAGTCCTCGTCAAGTTCAAACCAGCCAACGCTGCCGGTCACTTTTGTATAGAACCAGACCCGGGTGATGGCGGTGATAGCACGGACTGAACCGCCGGATCGATGAACCTCAACGGTACCTGCGCCATTTGAGCGCCAGTCGACCACATGGCTTGCCGTCAGCACATGCCTGGGGCCAACAATGACGCCCGATCCTGAGCCGGACGACGTCAGAACCTTGCAAATGGTCCCCCACGGGTAGCTGATGTCGTTGTAAATCCTGCGGTCCTCCGGATTGAAAACCGTAAGAGGCCTAAGATCCTTTCCGTTCAGAAGAACACGAGGCGGTTTTGCCAGCTTGTCCCTGCAAGGTACGGAGCTTGCCCCAAACCACTTGGGCATCATTGGCGCGGTAGGTTTTTCGTCAGACCTTGCGTCTCGTTTGGCTTCAAGCCCTTTATATTTGTAGGGCTTTGGTTCCGGCAGCAGCATGGACTGCAGGTCTTTCGGTATTGTGCCCTTCGGACTTCTGTCGAAACGTTCGGCAACCTGGGAGGCAGAGAGAGGTGATTCATCATTCGCTTTATCTTTGCTAGCCATTTTGAAGTTCCTTTTTCAATGCTAAACGATGGCTTCCAGCGCCAGACGAGGCCAGCGCTGAACCTGCCCCGGTTCTGTATGCATCCAGCAAAAACCGACGATGACCAGCGCAGCAACACCGCCTTGTGAATCTCCGGGGGCAAGACTCTCCAGCTCGAATCAGAGTCACTAGTTAGTTTAGGTCTTTAGGGTGGGTGGTCAAAGTTTGTACAGGTCAAGGCTCTTCCAGTAAGACGCAGTAATGCCCAGATTCTCTCAGGCCGATCCAATACCCAAGAAGCCCAGTTGGTGGGTAGCTAACTCAACCATTTGCCCAGCCCTTGTTTGACATCCAGTCGGGGGCCGGTCGTGTGACGGCCGTCGCGCCAAACGCTTCTACCAGCCTCGCTATGCGTGAGTTTGCGCCGACCGTGCCACCATAGATTGTATGCAGTTGCAGCGAGTTAAAGCCAAACACCGCCAAGGCTTGCATGACCTCCAAGGCATACGTGTATCGCCCCCAGTATTCCGGCGCTAGTTCGATTCCCAATTCCGCAGTTCCTGCTTCCGCATTCGCACATCGCAGCCCACAGCAGCCAATAAGCACTTGGGGGGCGTCCCGTAAAATGATGGCGAGTTGATAGTTCAGCCGTGGCTGCTCAGCCGCCCATGCCTTGAATAGGTCAATGAGCTCGCGAGCATGCTCGGGATTGGCTTGCTCGGCCCCATAGAATTCCTGAGAGCGAGGATCGTTGTGGTATGCCTCAAAAGCGGCCGTATCCCCATCCCCGAAATCGCGGAGAACAAACCTTCTCGTCACCAATTCCATTGTGCGCGCTCGCTTCCTTAGGGCCGGTAAGGGCTATGTGGCTCAGGCACTCGCCGCATGGCGTTTGCGGTAAATGATAACGTCCCAGCCACGGTATTTGGTGCGGGTATCAATTCTGAACCCCACCTTCTCCGCCACACCAGCAGAAACGACGTGGCGGGTTGCGATGATCGCTATGATCGAGTCAATGCCACAGTGCGAGAAGCCGTACTCCAACGCCGCCTCCGCAGCCTCTGACGCCAGGCCTTGCCCCCAAACGCTTGGTGCAAGGCGATAGCCGACCTCTATTTCCTGAGCGCCATCAAGCTCTACGTGGCTCAATCCGCAGAAACCAATAACCGCCCCGGAAAGACGATCAACAACAGCCCACTGACCAAAACCATTATCCCGGTATGAGTCCAGGCACCAGTCGATAAACTGCCGGGTATCATCCTCGGTGCATGGTCCATTGGTCGAAAACTCCATGACCTTCGGGTTACCAATAATCTCCGCAAGTGCGTCCACATCACCGGATGAAAACTCACGCAGTAACAATCTGGGTGTTTCAGTTATGAGCACGCGTCTGTCCTTGATGCATTTTGTGTATGACGCCCGCGAACTGCTTCGAGCATTAGTGGTTACGACAATGGAGTCTGCTACGCCTCAAGTACGTCGGCGCATCAGGGTGTTGCTCAACCTTTCCATAACGGGCTGTAGCAGGAAAATATTCAGAACTGAACTGCACGTCACCCGCTATTTGCTCTCCGAAAGTGCGCGCGATAAACGCCAGCATGAGATCAATACCCGCCGAGATACCGGCCGATGTCCAGATACTGCCATCCTCAACAAAGCGCTCTTCTATGACCTCAACATCACCCAAGGCTCTCAGGCGTTCAAGTGACGCCCAATGGGTGGTCGCTTTTTTACCAGACAACTGGCCTGCAGCATGGAGAATGAAAGACCCGGTACACACCGATAACAGCGCCTGGCAGTGTTCAGCCTGCCGTCGCACAAAACCTGTTAGGGCTTCGTTGTAGACTTCTTTCTGCGTCCCCCGCCCACCTGGAACCAAGAGGTAGTCCAGCGGCGGGCAATCTTCGAAGGAAATATGTGGGTTAACCGACAAGTCTCTGGCACACAGGATGGGTGATTTCGATTCTGCGATAATGAAGCAGTTTTCCGGGCCGTTGGCGGAATGTGCTGCTCGGGAACCGGGGCGAACCCTCAACGCCTGAGTGTATTTGAATTGTAGAGATTGTTGATGCCAGTGGCCGCTGGGGGCCTTCATGCAGCAGCTCGATGATGGCAGGCTCCTCATTCGAGAGACCGGTAACAAGTGCGTAGCGCTGCATGACTCTCAAGCGATAACTCGAACCTTGATATCGCTCTCCAATGCGCTACGCCCAAGCCATCGGCGTGCTCGCCTACACCCTCCTCAGTGAGCTCCCGGAACTCCGATCATTGAACCGAAAAGAGATTGCAGCACTGGCACTGGTCGGTGTCGCACCTATAAACCGGGACAGCGGCCGTTTACCCCCGCTGCTCTGCCGAAAACTGATGCTCAATGACCTCATAGTGCTGCACCGAAAGGTCAGGCTCAAGCTCATAAACCTCATCCTCTGGGTACAAGCGTGCCCGCGAAATATCGTTGCCAGAAAACGCCTTGATGGACTCCAGCTTGTCCCAGTAAGTGATGAGGGTAAGTTCTATTTTGGCGGGCAATGATCGACGGAAGATTTGAGCACCGAGAAAGCCTGGTGTTGCAGACGAATCCTTGATGCCGGTTTCGTAAAGATAGCCCGTGAACCCCGCACTGTGGGCTTCAGGCACTCGGCACTTCCATTCCCTGGCGATCATAACCGCACACTCTCCCTTGCTTTGTAACGCCTTGGCTTTGCGACGTGCCGGAGCGCCAGCGTAGGCACGTCCGACAAGAGCCACTGGTTAAATGGCTATCGTTCGCCTTCTAGCTCGTGCCATACCCTTAGAATGATGATGGTACTCACATGTACGGAATAGCGGACAACGTACTTGCCAAAAACCATGTCGCGGATGGAATCAGGTACCGGCGCCAATTCAACCGGTGTTCCCATTCTGGGGAAGTCTGGGAGTAATTCGATTTTGCTAACCAGTTCTGCGGCTATCCTGCCTGCCGTAGGAGGATTGTGAACTGCGATAAACTCCCTGAGGCGCTTCAAATCTTCAATGGCTTCGTCCGTGTAAACCAGTTTCACTTACCTGACCTCGGCGCATCCTGCTCGTTTTCGGTTCCCCAACTGTTGAGCCAACCATGGACCTCGCTAGCATCAACTACCTTTCCTTGGGCGGCCGATTCCATTGCCTCTAGCGTTTGCTGCCAACGCTCCTGCTCACGCTGTTGCTTTTCAATGTATTCTGATAGCGCCTGATTAATCACCCAGCCTTTACTTCGGTGGAGTCTGCCGGCAATTACTTCCAGGTGCTGTTCAACTTCTGCCTGAAGACGAACGGTAGTGACACTCATAACTGTACCCTCAATGCGGATTACTACAAGGTATTACATCATAGTTAGCGAGGGTGCGGCAAAAGAATTTAACAGCGTGTTACACGAACGCGTTCGCATAACACGCATTCGTATAATTCCAATTGTAGCCGTCCCTTTCTGACCCAGAAAACTATTTAAAATCAAATGGTAATCGGAGTCCAAAACGGCTACCGCCGGAGTTTTTCGATCCGGTTCGTATAACTCCAGACTGCTACAGGCCCCCCGCATGATTCCGACATTTCCAAAAGCGTATACACAGAATACACCAGGCACAAACCCCAGCACATGGCTGGGGTCTGAGGTAAGAGCGGACTGGAGGAGGGGCGTTACTTCTTCAACCCCATCTCCTCAATCGAAATCTCCCGCATCTTGAACTTCTGGATCTTCCCGGTGACGGTCATCGGGAATTCGTCCACGAACTTGTAGTTCCTGGGGATCTTGAAGTGGGCTATTTTGCCTTTGCAGAATTCCCGCAGCTCGTCGCCGGTGACCGGGTCTGCGTCGGGGCGTAGTTTCACCCAGGCGATGAGCTCTTCACCGTACTTGTCGTCGGGAATGCCGGTCACCTGCACTTCCTCGATGGCGGGGTGGGTGTAGAGGAATTCCTCGATTTCTTTCGGGTAGATGTTCTCGCCGCCGCGGATGACCATGTCCTTGATGCGGCCGACAATCTGGATGTAGCCGTCTTCGTCCATGGTGGCCAGGTCGCCGGTGTGCATCCAGCCGGCGTCGTCGATGGCTTCGCGGGTTTTCTCGTCGTTGTTCCAGTACTTCAGCATTACGCTGTAGCCACGGGTGCACAGTTCGCCGATTTCGCCCCAGGATATGATGTTGTCGTTGACCTTTTTCATCACCTCCGCCGGGCAGAAGGAGTCGCAAGCTGTTTCATGTTTGTTTGCATTAAATTATGTTAAGGTCGCAGCGTCAAAAGGAAATGCTTTTTGTTGTGGATTAAAGGATTGATCATAATGCTACGATTATCTTCGAAGTTTTTCGTACTGCTCGCACTGTTTTTAACTCTCCTTGGTTGTCGCGGAAACTCATCTTCAGACACGAATGCGCCTCCTGAAATCGGCCACGCCTACTTCTTGCAAAATGCGGGAGGTGATGTTGCTGTTACTGATCTTTTAGGCTCGGAAACCTACGCCCACACATCAGTGAGTGATGGTTCTGATGGCTTGAAGGTAAGTCAGTGGGCAGTGGATCTTACGGCACCTCAGTCCGAGGAACTGGTTGTTGTGAGGGTGACCGGCGGTGCCGACGTTAGCGGCCAATCATTGGCGATTTCTGAAAATGCAGAAGTGTTTGCAGTAGCCGCTGTCGAAGATGTTCGTAACGGAATCAATGTAAGTCCTTTATCTGACCTGGTGTGGCGAGTTTCGAGCGCATACCTACAAAGGTCGGAACGGTCTGACTCTGTTAACTATTTAAACTACCTCGCAGGCCTATTTCTCAAGGAAGACTTGAATGGGGATGGGGCGGTTAACCATCAAGACGTTCTCGATTTTAATCCGAATGATCCTCAGCACACGGCCAGTCTGGCTTTTGATTTTTCAACCGTATGTTGTGACATGCAGACGTATGTTGAACTCGTTCTTTCGGGCGCTTCCACCGACGAGATCGATGTGGAAATCAAAAATCTGTTTGGTGGAAGCGTTTCGTTAGCTCAGGATGAAACAATCTCCAGCCACGCGGGTATTACCGTGGTTGGTTTCGGTGCCGGGTACGTGCTGGATGAAAATGGTGAAAGGGTATACGACCCGGAGCAAATAAAAACACGCTTTCATGTCTCCAAAAGTCGTTCCAATAGTTACTATCTAACTGCCTACCCGGACTCCGGGAGCAGAATGCTGGGATGGGATGGCTGCGATAAAGTCAGTGCAGATGGGACTCGCTGTGAAATAAAGAGCTTTCTGCGCGATCGGGTCGTGGAAATCAACTTTGGATACACAGAAGTAGCCATTTCGGCTAACTATGTAGGCCTCGGGGAAGGACTCACTGGCCAAGTCTCGCCAGATAGAATAACGGTTGACCTGCCTGCTGATGAGACCCTGAAAAACCGATTGATCAACCTGTCGTCGGGTGACCAGGTATCCCTCGTAGTCAACGATAAGCCGCTCTTGGTCAGTGTGCAGGATGTTATCAGCCATGGGGACTCGGTCGAGTTTGGATATCAGCAGGCGAAACTTACTGATGTCATTCAAAAAGGAACGGGTACGTTCAGTAAGGCGTTCTCTGCGGACGATATAGAGTCGATTGAATACCCAACCTCTCCCGCCTCTCAATCAATAACTATAAAGCCCTATAAATTATTGGCCCAGTCAAGCAATGACCCGTCTGTTATTAGTTTGTCGGTAGAGCCAGCCGAAGCCAATACTAAATCAACGCTACAAGACAGTGGAACCTGGGACGTCGATGGCCAATTGCTGGAACTCTCTGGCAGCCTTGATGTGAAGTTTGAGCTCGATGTGAGCGCCTCATTCGAATATGAGGAGGGGCTTAAGTTCTTTAAGGTCTCTCCCTCCATCAGTAATGAGGCAAACATTACGCTTATGGCCAGTGGGTCTTTGAAGACTCAGAAGGGTGCAGGTGGAAATGACGTTGTACGGAGAAAGCTCGGTCGTATAAATTTTGCTAGAACGAGTTTCTTAATAGGTTTTGTGCCCGTTTATTTGAATCCCTATGTTGACGTATACCTGGGTGCGAATGGTGAGGTGACGGGACAGTTGGGACTTGAATCCAACCTGACATCGTCGGTTTTCGCTGGCATCTACTACTCAAAAGGGGTGGGGTTTGAGTATTCGAGCGGCTACAGCAGTGACTGGAGCCCCGGAGAACCCGTTGTTGAAAGCCAGGCAAGATTCCGGATGTATGTGGGCGCGCAACCTACGGTTCAGATATACGACTTAATGGGCCCCGCGATTGATATTCAGGGCTATTCCGAGATGCGATCATCGTACGACTTAACATCAGCGTGTAATGAATCGCTCACATATGGCATTTATGCGGGGCTGGAAAGCGTCTTAAAGTGGGAAACCACAGGCGGAAAAAAGTTTTTTGAGGTTGTTGGGATTACGCCTCCGGGCCTTCAAGTCAAAATCGGTTCGAAAGAAGGCAAGATTTTTGAGAATAAACTAAATATGTGCGGCCCTGCTCCTGCAGCCATGCTTGTCAACGGTAGTGGCATATCCGAAATTATTGAAGAGGGAAGCAGTGAGAATATTGTTCGAACTATTTCCGTCAAAAATGTGGGCGGGCAGTCACTGAGCTGGAGAGCGGATTACCAGGCCGACAGTTACCTGATGGTGTATCCGGACAGAGGTGAATTGGAGCCGGGTGAGACTCAAACACTCTCGATGACGTTCAATAACCAGGGCTCAAGAGAAGTTAGGGAATATAGAGATGTCGTCCAGATTTCTCAGGTAGGGAATACGTCACCTGGGGTTGCAGTACCGATTCGAAGAATCGATGTGAGCGTGGTCCCGAAAAAGATATCTCCTCCCGAGATAGTAAAGGCATTTCGGAAGTCGAACGACCCTACAAGCGCTGATATCGAGTGGTCGGTTGAGCAGGCTGATGAAGCGTTCATTCAGCGATTTGATGCGTATCTCACTGATGACCCAGTTTTGGCTCAGCAAGATGAAAACACACACGAAAATGACGCCTGGGAGAAGTTGGCGGAATTTGGGCGTACGCAAAGAGAGGCAACGGTATCCGGCTTATCCGATGAGCGGGTCTTCCTTTCGATCCAGGCGATAGGCACGAAAGGACAGGTAGTCCAAGCTAAAACGGTTGAACTCAAGGAACAGGGTGACCATGGGCTGGTTGCACAAACTGCAACGGCGGCAAAGTTTCTGACTCATGATGGCAGTTGGAACGCGGTAAATACCGATAATGCGGCGTTCGGTAATATTGATTGGAAGGGACAATACGTAGGCGGTACACCCACACGTATATTAAGTTGGCATGGACCTTCCTCAAGGTATTTTGGAGAGGAGGGCTTTTCCAGCCAGATTTATAGTGGCGGCAAGTTGTTTGCTGTGGCACCAGGGAACGTACATGGTGCCGCAATCATTGAAGATGGCGTTGGTGACGAATGGCTTGTGGCTATGGTGAATGAATCTTACACCGACACACTTTATGTTCGCCCAAATACTCTTTCCACTTCACCCGATTTATATGACGCAGGGACCAACCCTGATGGCTGGCGTGAAATACTGAGCCAGCCTCAAAATGGAGAAATTAGTGGGGGATGGTTTTTTGATCAAGCAGGCACGGCAGCTAAGTCGGTACGCTGGGTCGAAACGACGATCACAAACTGGGGCGATGAATATGACGTTTATGTCAGTGTTGTGAATAAGCTGTCTGTCGAAGTAGCGGCTTCTGAGAGGGGGGTTTTAGGCGCGAACTTGAGTTCTAATACGCAGGCAAGCTCAATGGGGTCAGCTGTGCTTGCAGTTGATTTCATCAAGTCAGAGAGCGTGGAGCTTAGACTATCGGCGGAGAGATGGTTGGAGGTCAATGGAGAATCTCTCATACCAAATACTGAATTAAAAATCATATGCTACAGTAGTCTGGATCCAGATCCGGATTGTGTTCAGTATTATCCGAAATTTGCCCATATGACCAGTTTTGGCGAATTTGGAATTGAAGCAGGAGATTACGCCGAGGACGGTGGGAATCGGATAGTCGTTGTCCACTATCTGGATCTAAGAGCCGACTTTTTGGCGTATACAGTCTCTCACGAGTTGGGAGGTGAAATGGACGGAAATTACCGTGCTCGCTTGAAAGGTAGCGTTGTCGCTAGTTCAGAGGTTGTCTCAACGCCGGGCTGGAAACCCTCTTCGGGCTATAGGAATACAGGATTTCTAGAACGTGTTGATGCCTTTACTTATGAGTGGTTTGATCGGATGGCGGCATTTGGAATGGAACCGCCCTCAGGTACTTGGGCTGTAGGACCTGGAGGTGGGGTTTTGATGTCTGAGTCCGACGGTGGTTCGCAAACTTTGAACTATATCAGTAGGGGCGGAAGTCTAATTGATTTGCTCGGAGTGACCCCTGACCAGGGACAATTCACCGTTGGGGTGAAATAGCTCACTGTTGAATCTTTTGTAAAGGCTTGCTGGCTAAGATCTAGTTCAGCGAACAGAATGGGTTACATGGATCAGTTAAAAAGCCTCCAGCTAGGGCTGGAGGCTTTTTAACGAACTGGGGTTTATGGTTTAAGCCCCATCTCCTCGATAGAAATCTCCCGCATCTTGAACTTCTGGATCTTCCCGGTGACGGTCATCGGGAATTCATCCACGAACTTGTAGTTCCTGGGGATCTTGAAGTGGGCGATTTTGCCTTTGCAGAATTCCCGCAGCTCGTCGCCGGTGACGGGGTCGGCGTCGGGGCGTAGTTTCACCCAGGCAATGAGTTCTTCGCCGTATTTGTCGTCGGGGATGCCGGTCACCTGCACTTCCTCGATGGCAGGGTGGGTGTAGAGGAATTCCTCGATTTCTTTCGGGTAGATGTTCTCGCCGCCGCGGATGACCATGTCCTTGATGCGGCCGACGATCTGGATGTAACCGTCTTCGTCCATGGTGGCCAGGTCACCGGTGTGCATCCAGCCGGCGCTATCGATGGCTTCGCGGGTTTTCTCGTCGTTGTTCCAGTACTTCAGCATCACGCTGTAGCCACGGGTGCACAGCTCGCCGATTTCGCCGCGTGGGACCACGTTGCCGTTGCCGGGGTCGACGATTTTGGTTTCCAGGTGGGGCTGGGTGCGGCCCACGGTGGTGACCTGTTTCTCGAACGGGTCCAGGGAGCTGGTCTGGGTGGACACGGGGCTGGTTTCGGTCATGCCGTAGGCAATCTGCACTTCTTTCATGTTCATCTTGCCGTTGACCTTTTTCATCACCTCTGCCGGGCAGATGGAACCAGCCATGATGCCGGTGCGCAGGGTGGAAAGGTCGTAGGTTTCGAAGTCCGGCTCGGCCAGTTCGGCGATGAACATGGTGGGCACGCCGTACAGGGCGGTGGCTTTTTCCTGGTGCACGGCCTGCAGTACGGATTTGGGCTCGAAGCCTTCACCCGGGTAGATCATGGTGGCGCCATGGGTGATGCAGCCCAGGTTGCCCATCACCATGCCGAAGCAGTGGTACAGGGGCACGGGAATGACCAGGCGGTCTTTCTCGGTGAGCAGTTGGCTCTCCGCCACAAAGTATCCGTTGTTGAGGATGTTGTGGTGGGTGAGGGTGGCGCCCTTGGGGTTACCGGTGGTGCCGGAGGTGAACTGGATGTTGATGGGGTCATCGAACTGCAGTTGGCCCTGTACCTTGTCCAGTTCTTCCTGGCTGACGTCGCTGGCGAAGCCGACAAACTCGGCCCAGGTCCACATGCCGTCGTGCTTGTCTTTGTCCAGGTTGATCACGGCGCGCAGCTCGGGCACTTTCTGGGCTTTGAGCTTGCCGGGGGTGGCGGCTTTCAGTTCGGGGGCCAGGTCGTAGACCATCTTGCGGTAGTCAGAGGCTTTGAAACTGTCTGCGGTGACCAGCACGGAGATACCGGCCAGGTTCATGGCGTAATCCAGTTCGTGCAAGCCGTAGGCCGGGTTGATGTTGACCAGGATGGCGCCCACCTTGGCGGTGGCGAACTGGGTGACGGTCCACTCGTAGCGGTTGGGGGACCAGATGCCTACGCGGTCGCCGCGTTTGACGCCGATGGCCATGAAGGCGCGGGCGGCTTCGTTGACCTTTGCCACGAACTCTTTATAGGTCCAGCGGATGTCCTGGTGCAGGGCGACCAGGGCTTCGGTGTCCGGGTATTTCTCGGCGGTGCGGTCGAGCATTGCGCCGATGGTCATGCCCAGCAGGGGTACTTCGGAGGTACCGCTGGTGTAGCTGGGAAGAGTCATGCTCATGGTGTCTGCCTCCATTGTTTTTGTCGTCGAGGGCAAGCTGCAGGTTTGAATCAGCCTGCTAGCGGCTCTGGTTGTGATATTCAGGATTCGGTTGCATATCGCTGGCGATGGCCACCCGATTGGACATGTTGTAGAAGCCAATCAGGTTGCTCAGGTCCCAGATAGCACTGTCGCTGAGGCCAGCGTCCCGCAGGGCCTGGGTGTGTTCTTCGGTAACGGTCGCCGGGGAGCGGGTGAGGTGCGATGTGAAATCGAGCATGGCGCGCTGGCGCTTGTCGAGTTTGGCGCTGCGGTAGTTCATCACCATGTGTTCGCCCAGCACGGGGTCGCCACTCAGCACCCGCACGGCAGCACCGTGGGCCACCAGGCAGTAGAAGCACTTGTTTTCGGAGGACACCACGACAGCGACCATCTCGCGTTCCAGTTTGCTGAGTTCGCCTTCGCCGAGCATCAGTTCGTTGTAGAGCCGGGTAAAGCCCTCAAGCTGCTTCAGGTTCTGGCTGTACGCGGTCAGAACATTGGGGATCATGCCGAGTTTTTCCTGGCAGATCTGGAAGTACTTCTGGGTGTCTTCCGGCATGTCCTTGATCTCGGGGATCGGGAGATCCAGGGCGACGACGTTGTTGTGATGGCTCATGAGCAGTTTCCTCCGAGAGCTTGGCCGACTTTTGAGCCGTTATGGCGTTTGAGTTGTCCACTGATCCACTCGCCGGTGGTGACCAGTTTGTCCAGATCGACGCCGGTCTTGATGCCCAATCCGTTCAGAAGGTATAGCACGTCTTCCGTGGCGACGTTGCCGGAGGCGCCCTTGGCGTAAGGGCAGCCGCCGAGGCCGGCAACAGACGCATCAATCACCGAGATGCCTTCTTCCAGCACCGCGTAAAGATTGGCCAGGGCCTGGCCGTAGGTGTCGTGGAAGTGGGCAGCGAGCTTCTCAATCGGCACTTCGGCGGCCACGGCTTCGAGCATGCGTTTGGCTTTCAGCGGGGTGCCCACGCCGATGGTGTCGCCCAGGGAGATTTCGTAGCAGCCGAGTTCGGCCAGGGCCTTGGCGACTTTGGCCACCTGTTCGGGGGCGATGTCGCCCTCGTAGGGGCAGCCGAGCACGGTGGAGACGTAGCCGCGTACCGGGATGTGGTGTTGTTTGGCCGCTTCCATCACCGGCAGGAAGCGCTCGAGGCTTTCGGCGATGGAGCAGTTGATGTTTTTCTGGCTGAACGATTCCGACGCAGCGCCGAACACGGCGACTTCGTCCACCCCGGCCGCCAGGGCGTTTTCGAAGCCCCTGAGGTTGGGGGTGAGCACGGAGTAGCGCACACCGGCTTTACGCTTGATGCCGGCCATCACCTCGGCGGCGTCGCCCATCTGGGGCACCCATTTTGGCGACACGAAGCTGGCGGATTCGATGTGGTTGAGGCCACAGTCGGCCAGCCGGTCGATCAGGCCGGTCTTGATGGCGGTGTCGATCACCGGGCCGGGTTCGTTCTGAAGGCCGTCCCGGGGGCTCATTTCAACCAGTCTTACCTGCGTCGGAAAGGCCATTAGCCTGCCTCCTCGTCGTCGGTGACTTCGATGGCGATCAGTTCGGCGCCTTCGGACACCTGATCGCCTTCGGCGAAGAAGATGTCGGTCACCACACCGTCGGCCGGGGCCTTGATGGCATGCTCCATTTTCATGGCTTCCATGATTACCAGGCTCTGGCCGGCGGTCACGGTGTCGCCTACCTTGGTCTGTACCGCCACGATGGCGCCGTTCATGGGCGCGGCCAGGCTGCCTTCACCGGCCATTTCCTCGAAGCCGTAGGTTTCCCGGTAGAGGATGCACTGGAAGGTGTCGCCTTCGTAGAAGAGCACCAGCTGATCGTTGTGCAGGTTGCCGTGAACGCTGATGCGGTGGCCGTTGATGACCGCCTGCAGGTAGTCGTCGTCCAGCTTCGCCGTCAGGTTGTAGACACTGTCACCCACAAACACCTGATAGCGGTCGTCCCGTTCCAGCACTTTCAGTTCGTGGATGTCCTCACCCACCTGCAGTTGCAGGGGCTGGGCGTATTCAGAGTTCATGCGCCAGCTGTTCTGGCGGCCAAAAGGCGACCAGGGGTCGGTGCTGATCACTTCCCGGGACTTGCGCTGTTCCAGCACGAAGCCGGCGGCCAGCACCAGGGCCTTGTGGGTGTCGAGCCGGGATTTCGGGAACAGCAGTTCGCGATGGTCCTCGATAAAGCCGGTGGTCAGATCCGCTTCCCGGAACGGCTGGGCGTCGGCCAGGGCGTGGAGGAAACGGATGTTAGTTTTCACGCCGGCGATGCGGTAGTGCTCCAGAGCCTGCACCATACGGTTGATGGCCTGGTCCCGGGTTTCGTCCCACACGATGAGCTTGGCGATCATCGGGTCGTAGTGGATGCTGATGTCGTCGCCTTCGGTGACGCCAGTATCCACCCGCACGTGGGCGCTTTCATCGGGCGTGCTCAGGTAGCGCAGGTTGCCGGTGGCGGGCAGGAAATCCTGGTCCGGGTCTTCGGCGTAAATACGTGCTTCCAGGGCGTGGCCCCGGGTTTTCACTTGGGACTGTTCCAGCGGCAGCGCATCGCCCCAGGCGACTTTCAACTGCCATTCCACCAGGTCCTGGCCGGTGACCATTTCGGTGACCGGGTGCTCTACCTGCAGGCGGGTGTTCATTTCCATAAAGAAGAAGGAGCCGTCCACGTCGTAGAGGAATTCCACGGTGCCGGCGCCGACGTAGTTGATGGCCTGGGCGGCTTTGACGGCCGCTTCGCCCATGGCTTTGCGGGTGTCTTCGCTCAGGCCCGGGGCGGGGGCTTCTTCCAGCACTTTCTGGTGGCGGCGCTGAACCGAACAGTCGCGCTCGGCCAAGTAGACGCCTTTGCCGCTCTTGTCACAGAACACCTGAATCTCCACGTGGCGTGGCTGGGTCAGGTAGCGTTCGATGAGCATGTCCGGGTTGCCGAAGGCGTTCTTCGATTCCCGCTTGGCGGCGGCCAGGGCATCGTCGAAGTCTTCCATTCGCTCGACCACGCGCATGCCTTTGCCACCACCGCCGGCGACGGCTTTCAGCAGCAGTGGGAAGCCGCACTTCTCGGCTTCCTTGCGCAGGGTGTCCGGAGTCTGGTCGTCACCGTGGTAACCCGGCACCAGGGGCACGCCGGCTTTTTCCATAATGGCCTTGGCGGCGGACTTGGAACCCATGGCCGCGATGGCGGAGGAGGGCGGGCCGATGAACACGATGTTGTTGGCTTCGCAGGCTTCGGCGAACTGGGTGTTCTCGGAGAGGAACCCGTAGCCCGGGTGAACGGCCTGGGCGCCGCTTTCTTTCGCCACCTCGATGATCTTGTCGGCTTTGAGGTAGCTCTCGGAGCTGGCTGCAGGGCCGATGTTGAAGGCTTCGTCAGCCATGGCGACATGGCGCGCGTCGGCGTCGGCGTCCGAGTAGACAGCGACAACGCGAATGCCCATGCGGTGGGCGGTCTGTATGATCCGGCAGGCGATTTCGCCCCGGTTGGCGATCAGGATTTTGCTGAACATGGTTATTCTTCCTCCGGAACCCAGTTGGCCTTGCGTTTGTTCAGGAAGGCACCAAGTCCCTCCTGCCCTTCGGCACCCACCCGGATGTCGGCAATGCGTTGTGCGGTATCGTCGATCACATCGGCGCTGATCGGCTTGTGGCTGACGGCAAACACCAGGTCTTTCGCCGCTTTCATGGCTTCTGGGCCGTTGATGGCCAGTTGCTGCAGCATCTCGTTACAGCGTGCGTTCATGGCTTCAACATCGTCACAGACGATGTGCACCAGGCCGTATTCCTGCGCCTGCGTTGCGGAAAACACTTCGGCGGACAGGAAGTAACGGCGGGCCTGGCGCTCGCCAATGGCGCGTACCACGTAGGGGCTGATCACAGCGGGGATCAGGCCGAGTTTCACTTCGCTCAGGCAGAAGCTGGCTTTCTCGGTGGCGAGCACGATGTCGCAGCAGGCGGCCAGGCCGACGGCTCCACCGAAGGCAGCACCCTGCACCAGGCCGATCACCGGCTTGGACAGGTGGTTAAGCACGTTCATCAGCCGCGCCAGTTCCCGCGAGTCGTCCAGGTTTTCCTGGCGGCTGTTGTCCGCCATGCGGCGCATCCAGCCCAGGTCCGCGCCAGCGGAGAAGTGCTTGCCCTCGGAGCGCAGGATGACAACGCTGGTGCTGTCATCGGTGTTTACGGCTTCCAGCGCGTTGATCAGTTGCTGGATGATGACGTCGTCAAAGGCGTTGCGTTTGTCCGGGCGGTTCAGCACCACCTCGGTGACGCCGCCGCTGCGGCGATTGAGTAGAACCGCGGTTTCCTGTTCGGTCATGGTGTTCTCCTCCGTCACATGCGGAACACGCCGAAGCGTGTTGGCTTGGCCGGGCGGTTCAGGGTGGCGGACAGGCTCAGGGCGACCACTTCCCGGGTCTGGGCCGGGTCGATCACGCCGTCGTCCCACAGGCGGGCGCTGGCGTAGTAGGGGTGGCCCTGATGTTCGTAGGAGTCGACGATGGGCTTCTTGAACTCGGCCTCTTCATCGGCACTCCACTCCTGGCCTTTGCGCTCCATGCCTTCGCGTTTGACGGTGGCGAGTACGCCGGCGGCCTGTTCGCCGCCCATCACGGAGATGCGGGCGTTGGGCCACATCCACAGGAAGTCGGGGCTATAGGCGCGGCCGCACATGCCGTAGTTGCCGGCGCCAAAGCTGCCGCCGATCAATACGGTGATCTTGGGCACCTCGGCGCAGGCCACGGCCATGACCATCTTGGCGCCGTGCTTGGCGATGCCTTCGGATTCGTGCTTCTGGCCCACCATGAAGCCGGTGATGTTCTGCAGGAACAGCAGCGGGATGTTGCGCTGGCAGCACAGTTCAATGAAGTGCGCGCCTTTCTGGGCGGACTCGCTGAACAGGATACCGTTGTTGGCGATGATGCCCACCGGGTAGCCGTGGATATGGGCAAAACCGGTCACCAGGGTCTGGCCGTAGTAGCGTTTGAATTCGTCGAATTCGGAGCCGTCGACGATGCGGGCAATGACGTCGCGCACGTCGAACTGTTTACGCAGGTCGGTGCCGACAATGCCGTAGATTTCTTCGGCGTTGTACAGCGGTGCCTTGGGTTTGCGGATCTCCACGTCGGCCGGTTTGCGGCGGTTGAGATTGGAGATGCAGCGACGGGCGATTTCCAGGGCGTGGGCGTCGTTCTCGGCGTAATGATCGGCCACCCCGGAGACTTTGCAGTGCACGTCGGCGCCGCCCAGGTCTTCGGCGCTGACGACTTCACCGGTAGCAGCTTTCACCAGTGGCGGGCCGGCCAGGAAGATGGTGCCCTGGTTGCGTACGATGATGGATTCGTCGGCCATGGCGGGTACGTAGGCACCGCCGGCGGTGCACAGGCCCATGACGACGGCGATCTGGGGGATGTCATCGGCAGACATGCGGGCCTGGTTGTAGAAGATGCGGCCGAAGTGGTCGCGGTCCGGGAAGACGTCGTCCTGTCGTGGCAGGTTGGCGCCGCCGGAGTCGACCAGGTAGATGCAGGGCAGGCGGTTCTGCAGGGCGATTTCCTGGGCGCGCAGGTGTTTCTTGACCGTCAGCGGGTAGTAGCTGCCGCCTTTAACGGTGGCGTCGTTGGCGATGATCATGCATTCGGTGCCGGAAACGCGGCCGACGCCGGCGACGACGCCTGCGGCCGGAACTTCTTCGTCATAGACGTTGTAGGCGGCGAACTGGCCCACTTCCAGGAAGGGGGAGCCGTCGTCGAGCAGGCGGTTGATGCGTTCCCTTGGGAGCAGTTTGCCGCGGGCGATGTGGCGTTCCTGGTAGGAGGGGCCGCCGCCTTGCTGGATGGTGGTCACTTTGTCCCGCAGATCGGCTACGGCCTTGGCCATGGATTCCTGGTTCGCCTGGAATTCTTCGGACCTTGGGTTCACTTTGCTTTGGAGTACCGTCATAGCATTTTAGTCCGTGTGTCTGAGTCCGTGCGTCGGGTCTGGTGGCATGGCGATCCGGGACACGCCGTGAATACGTCCCTGTAGGCTCGTAAAAAACATCCCTGTTTTTTACGGTCCCGGATCGCCATGCCACCAGACCCTCGTCTGAATTTGGTTGCTATCCGCTCTTTGTACTTCTGTTTGAGGGCAACTACCCAGGTTCGGGCGGTTGGCCGGGTAGGGCTTTCGGGAATGTCGTAGGCCAAGGACGGCCTACGTCAAGCGCACATGGATGTGCTCGTAGCGGTTCCCGAAAGCCCTACCCGGCCGACCGCCTCCACCCGGAACAGCGGGCCTAGTTGTTCAGGTACAGCTCACGACCAATCAGCATCCGGCGGATTTCGGACGTGCCGGCACCGATTTCATAAAGCTTGGCGTCCCGCAGCAAACGGCCTGTCGGGTACTCATTGATGTAGCCGTTACCGCCCAGCAACTGGATGGCGTCGAGGGCCAGTTTGGTGGCCATTTCGGCGGAGTAGAGGATCGCGCCGGCGGCGTCTTTGCGGGTGGTGTTGCCGCGGTCGGCGGACATGGCGACCATGTAGACGTAGGATTTGGCGGTGTTCATCCAGGTGTACATGTCAGCCACTTTGCCCTGGACCAGCTCGAATTCACCGATGGCCTGGCCGAACTGTTTGCGCTCGCGGATGTAGGGAACCACCACGTCCATGGCGGCTTGCATGATGCCCAGCGGGCCGCCGGAGAGGACGAGGCGTTCGTAGTCGAGGCCGCTCATGAGGACTTTGGCGCCGTTGCCTTCGCCGCCCATGACGTTTTCCTTGGGTACCTTGGCGTCTTCGAACACCAGCTCACAGGTGTTGGAGCCGCGCATGCCGAGTTTGTCGAGCTTCTGGGCCTGGCTGAATCCCGGGGTGTCGCGTTCCACAATGAAGGCGGTGATGCCGCGCGGGCCGGCAGACGGATCGGTTTTGGCGTAGATCACATAGACGTGGGCGTCGGGGCCGTTGGTGATCCACATTTTGCTGCCGTTGAGCACATAGTGGTCGCCGGCGTCTTTGGCGCTGAGTTTCATGGAGACGACGTCGGAACCGGCGTTGGGTTCGGACATGGCCAGGGCGCCGATGTGTTCGCCGCTGATGAGCTTGGGCAGGTACTTTTCTTTCTGCTCGTCGGAGCCGTTGCGGTTGATCTGGTTGACGCACAGGTTGGAGTGCGCGCCGTAAGAGAGTCCCACGGATGCGGAGGCACGGCTGATTTCTTCCATGGCGATGACGTGTGCGAGGTAGCCCATGCCGGAGCCGCCGTAGGCTTCGTCAACGGTAATACCCAGCAGACCCATGTCACCGAACTTTTTCCACAGGTCGTTGGGGAACAGGTTGTCATGGTCGATGGCTTCGGCGCGGGGGGCGATTTCACTGGCGGCAAAGCCGTTGATCTGCTCGCGCAGCATGTCCAGGGTCTCGCCGAGGCCGAAGTTGAACTCTGAGTATTGTGATTTCATGGTTGGCTACCTTTTGATCTTGCTGTTATTTCTGCTCGGTGGACTCAGGCTCTTTGGTGGTGGCCTTTGTCTGTTTACGCTTTCGTTGTTGCAGGTCAGCAAGCGCCTCGCGGCATCTTGCTTCTGCGGTGTCCATTTCCATTTCTGCCTGGGCAATGTCGTTTTTCTGTTGCTCCAGTTGCGCCCGTTTGCGGGCCAGGGTGTCCAGCATCAGCAGGAGCTGTTTTTCGTTGCCGCTGAGGGTTTCGTCCCACAGGTCAAAAAGCTCCTTGGTTTCCGCCAGGGAAAAGCCCATGCGTTTGCCCCGGAGGATCAGCTTCAGCCGCACCCGGTCCTTCGAGCTGAAGATCCGGGTCTGGCCGCGCCGGGTGGGGTGCAGTAGACCCTGATCTTCGTAGAAGCGTACGCTTCGTGTCGTCACGTCGAACTCTTTGGCCAGCTCGCTGATGCTGTAAGTTTTCTTGATGTCCATAGAGATTTCCTTTTTAGACTTAGGTTAGATAAAGTTTACGTAAACGTAAAGTATTTTTAAGGCCCGATTTCAACCAACAGATATGTGAAACAGGAGTGAATGATGGAATTCAAAAATGTGGCAGCGATTGTAACAGGCGGTGCATCCGGCTTGGGCGAGGGCTCAGCGCGTGCCCTGGCGGCAGCTGGGTGCCGTGTGGCGATTCTGGATGTTCAGGAGGAGCAGGGTAGAAAAGTGGCGGAAGACATTGGGGGCGTCTTTATTTACTGCGACGTGACGTCTTCTGAGAGTGCGGAAGCCGCGTTCAGCGAAGCCCGTAAGGCGCATGGGCCCTGCGGCGTGGCGGTCAGCTGCGCGGGTATTGCTCCGGCCGCTAAGATCCTGGGCCGGGATGGTGTGATGCCGCTTGAGGCATTCAGCAAGGTGGTTCAGGTCAACCTGATTGGGTCCTTTAACATTCTGCGTCTCGCCGCGGCCGATATGGCCCAGCGGGAGCCCAATGCGGATGGCGAACGGGGTGTGATTATCAACACGGCGTCTGTGGCGGCTTACGAGGGCCAGATTGGCCAGGCAGCCTACAGTGCATCAAAGGGTGGCGTGGTATCGCTGACACTTCAGGCCGCCCGCGAGCTTGCTCGGGAAGGTATTCGGGTCAACACTATTGCTCCGGGAATCTTTATGACGCCAATGATGGCGGGCATGCCACAGGAGGTGCAGGACAGTCTCGCGGCCACGCTGCCTTTCCCCAAGCGATTGGGCAAGGCTGAAGAGTTTGGCATGTTGGTAGATCAAATGGTGCGCAACCCGATCCTCAACGGGGAGGTTATCCGCCTGGACTGTGCACTGCGCATGGCGCCTAAATAAAGCAGCTGCGCGTTAACACGAATCTCACCTCTTTGGTGGGGTTCAGGGGTGGGGCTCAGTCGGTGATCGGCTGAGTTTCACTGTCTTTGAGCGGTATTTTTCTCGATACGACCCTGTATAACGACGAAAGATTCAAATGGGTTCCATACGAAAAAATCGCGTTTGATTCGATTTTATAATATCGATTTTTATTTTTTTGCGATTACGAAATAGAAAAGCGCACTCCTTTCTCTCATATGTACCTTATCGGTGCATGCTCTGATGATTTCCTTTTTCATTTCTTCTGCGTTGTCAGGCGACTAGGTCTTTCCTGTATTCCAATTGTGCACACCAAAAATCAAGACATGTATCCCTTGCCTATAGTTGAAATTATCTTTTCGTAACAGGCATTTAACGTTTCGTTACGATAGTTTTCTGGCTGTTGGAACGCTGTGGACGACGTAGATCGCTTGCCGGTGATTTGTCCGTCTTCGTGTTCCCCCAACTCAAACTGGATACTCAAAAGGCGCATCAGGGCAACGTTTTCTGTTGAGCGTGCCTGTTCGTAATCAGACACCGGTCGCGGGGAAAAGTTCAAAAAAGAACCTCTTTTCCGATTTCGGGGTCGCTGTACCGAGCCTTTTGAGTGTCATCAGTCAACCAGTAGTCAGTCGTTGGATTCATGGCGGCTCCCGGGTGGGAGTCGCTGGATGACAGTCAGGGGAGTAAAGGATATGCGAGTCAGTATTTTTGGTTTGGGTTATGTCGGGGCGGTGTGTACCGCCAGTCTGGCCCAGCGGGGGCATCACGTGGTCGGTGTGGATGTGTCGCCCATCAAAATTGATCTGATCAACAGCGGCAGGTCTCCCATTGTGGAGCCGGGGCTGGAGGAGCTGCTCCGGAGCGGGCGCGAGAACGGATTCATCAACGGCGTTACCGACGGGCACATCGCGGTCCAGGAGAGTGAGCTGTCGATGATCTGCGTGGGCACGCCCAGCAAGCCAAATGGTGATCTTGACCTGCAGTTTGTCGAGAAAGTGTGTAGCGATATCGGTAATGCCCTGAAGGACAAGGGTGACTGGCACCTGGTAGCGGTGCGTAGCACGGTGCTGCCCGGAACGGTTCGTGAGGTGGTCATCCCGGCTTTGGAGAAAGCGTCCGGGAAACGCGCCGGCGTTGATTTCGGTGTGTGTGTGAACCCGGAATTCCTGCGGGAAAGCACGGCGATCAAGGATTATGACCACCCTCCGATGACGGTCATTGGTGAGCTCGACGAACGCTCCGGCGAGTTCCTGGCGCGGATATACCAGGACCTTGATGCCCCCATCATCCGTAAGCCCATCGAAGTGGCTGAGATGATCAAGTACACCTGCAACATCTGGCACGCGACCAAAGTCAGCTTCGCCAACGAGATCGGCAATATTGCCAAGTCGATGGGCGTGGACGGCCGGGACGTCATGGACGTTGTCTGCCAGGACAAGAAGCTGAACATTTCCCGCTATTACATGCGCCCGGGCTTCGCCTTCGGCGGTTCCTGTCTGCCCAAAGACGTGCGCGCACTGACTTACCGGGCCAATCAGATGGACGTGAAGCACCCGCTGCTGAGCTCGATCATGAGCAGTAACAATGAGCAGGTTGCTCATGCCTTCAAGATCCTCACCGGCTACGGCTGTCGCAAGGTGAGCATGCTCGGCCTGAGCTTCAAGTCCAACACCGATGATCTGCGGGAAAGCCCGCTGGTGGAGCTGGCCGAGATGCTGATTGGCAAGGGGTATGACCTGCAGATCTTCGACCGCAACGTGGATTACGCCCGCACCCACGGCGCCAACCGCGAATACATCAACCAGAAGATTCCGCACCTCTCGAACCTGATGCACAGCGACCTGCGTGGCGTGATTGATCACGCGGACGTGATCGTGGTCGGCAACAACGACGAGCTGTTCGAAACGGTGATTTCGGAGGTGCCTGAGGGCAAGCGGGTGATTGACCTTGTGGGCTTCATGAAGACCACAAGTACCGAGGTGCTGGAAGGCATCTGCTGGTAAGTCTTCACCCCCATGCGTGACGTCCTGGTGCCCTGGTGGGGCGGGGCGTCACGCTCAGAAAACGCACGGAATGTTATTTCAGGAACGGACGGCATGTCTTATATCTCAGACAACATAGTGTCCAGAACAGGCGGTTGGCTGCTTTTTCTCTCCGTACTCGGGGCGTTGGCGATCTCTTTGCCCACTACCTATACGGTGAGGGGCGGCGCCCACTTCCTCCTGGTCATCGGGGTGATTGGTATCTGGCGGTACTCCGTTGGGTTTATCCACTTTTTGCGTGCGATGTATTTCCTTAAATGGGCATTCCCCAAGATTCGGCGCCGGGCAAAGGCGTTGGGCGAAGACGCCGCTCCGTCCCATGTCTATCTGATGGTGACCAGTTTCCGTATCGATGCCGACACCACGGCCATGGTTTACAACTCTATTATCCGCGAAGCGGTTGAGTGTGGTTGGCCGACAACGGTGGTGGCATCGGTGGTGGAGCTTTCCGATGAAATGCTCATGCGGGCAATGTGGCGGAAGCTTGACCCACCCAGCCACATCAGGCTCAAGATTGTGCGCATTCCGGGGACCGGTAAGCGGGATGGTCTGGCGTACGGCTTTCGTGCCATTTCACGGGATCTGCCTGACGAGAATGCCGTGGTGGCCGTGGTGGACGGCGATACCGTGCTGGAACCCGGAGTGGTACGTAAAACCGCCCCTTACTTCCGGTTGATGCCGAACATCGGCGCGCTGACCACCAACGAGTTTTGCGAGGTGCGCGGCAGCTATCTGATGTCTGAATGGCACAAGCTGAGGTTCGCCCAGCGCCACATGAATATGTGCTCGATGGGGCTGTCGTATCGGGTTTTGACGCTCACCGGTCGCATGTCGGTATTCCGGGCCAGCGTGGTTACGCGCCCGGAGTTCATCAGCGACGTGGAGTATGACTCCCTGAAGCACTGGCGGCTGGGCGAATTCCGCTTTCTGACCGGCGATGACAAGTCCAGCTGGTTCAGCATGATGCGCCTGGGCTACGACACCTTCTATGTGCCGGACGCCACGATTCGCACAGTGGAGCATCCACCTGATCCCAGCTTTATCCGTTCTGCCCGTCAGCTGATGTTTCGCTGGTATGGCAACTCCCTGCGGCAGAATTCACGGGCTACCAAGCTTGGCCCCCGGCGCCTTGGATGGTTTACCTGGTACGTGCTTTATGACCAGCGCATTTCAATGTGGACCAGCATCCTGGGGCTGACTGCGGCTATCGTCGCGTCCATCAAGTACTCCGGTATTGTGCTGGTGGCCTACCTGCTTTGGATTGGGCTTACCCGTTTGGTGCTGACGTTGCTGCTTATCACTACCGGACACTCGGTCGGGCCAGCCTATCCGTGCATTCTCTATTTCAACCAGATCTTCGGCTCGCTGGTGAAAATCTATGTCTTTTTCCGGCTCGACCGACAGTCGTGGACACGCCAGAAAACCCGGTTCAGCGCGAACAACGCGTCTTTCCAACAACGCATGAACCGTTGGTCGTCAAGAGTGATGACGATATCCGCAGGCAGTGTCTTTCTGGCGGTGGTGATGAAGCTGGTATAGCGCAAGGGGAGTTTTTCTTATGTACACCAATCATCGTTGGGACAACACACAAGGATCAAAGCAATGAATATGGCAGCAAGTAGGGCAGATATTGAACCGCAGTTTGTCCATGAATCCGAGGCACAGCGACAGTATGCCCGGGTAAGAATTCCGGCCAAGCTGTTTGTAAACCTTGGTGGCTCAACCCACAACTTTCCGGTGGCCGATCTTTCGGCCGGTGGGTTCAGTGTCAACACGGGCCTGGAGTCGTTTCGTCAGGGCCGGGTCTACAAGGGTCGCCTGGTGTTCAAGGTTGACGGCTTTGATCTTGCCATTGACGTGAACTTTGTCCCGCGCAGTTTCGATTCGATGAATGATCGCTGTGGGTGTGAGTTTCAGGATCTGGGAGCCCGGGAGGTTTCCGCCCTGAGATACCTCATTACCGCATTCCTCAGCGGTGAAGTGGTTTCCGCCGGCGATGTGCTCAACACGCTGTCCCGCGAAAACTTCACCAAGGCCCGCAAAGGCAAGGGCAGCAATGACCTTGGATTCTTCGGCAAGCTTCGCGCCATGGTCGGAAGCCTGATCGTGATGTTGATAGGTCTGTTTGCGATCAGCTTTGTGGTTTCCGAACTGTGGGACATCTACTTCGTAACCAAGGCGGAGTCCGCCATGGTGGCGTCGGAGCAGATTCCCCTGCGGATTCCCAAAGACGCAAAGGTTACAACGCTGGTCAAGCCTGGGCAGGAGGTCAAGGCGGGCGAGGCTATCGCTACTTTTGACGCGCCCATGATGTCTTATGTGAATGACCTGGTTGGAGAGGGCAACTACAGCGTCGGCCAGATCGAAGAGCTGTTGGACCAGCGGGTTCGGGGAACGATCACCAGCCCCTGTGACTGCAAGGTGGTGAACATGAGGCCGGCGGAAGACCAGTACATGAGCAAGGGTGAGCAGCTTGCGGTTATGGCGCCGATGGACTCGTCCGCCCACGTTGTTGCCAACTTCCCGTTTAACCAGGGTGAAAAGCTCGAAGAAGGGCAGCAGGTGATATTGCGGCTCCCCAACGGCAAGGAACAGACCGGGCACATTACGTCGCTGTATGTGAACTCCCAGGCTCAGGGCGGGCTGGTCGACGTTATCAGTGCGTCTATCGAATCCGCCGAACCGCTGCCGATTGAAGCAATCGGACGCCCCATTGGTGTCACGGTCGACCAGTTCCGGATGCCGAGCCTGCAGAAGGTTGTTGAACGGTTTTCGGAAGGTTGAGGGAGTTGCGGAGCATGAAGCGAGTAGCGTGCATTGCCGGTCTGTTCACTCTGGTGCTGTCTGGTTGTGGCAACCTGCCCGACATTCAGCGGGCTGAGAAGGCTGCTGCCGAAGGTGACGTTCAGGAGGCCCGGGCGCAGTTGGAAAAGCTGGCGAAGTTTGGCCTGGCGGACGCCCAGGTGGAGCTGGGGGATCTTTATGGTGCGCAGGACACACCGGAAGCACGCCAGAAGGCGCTGGATTGGTACAGGAAGGCCGCGGAGCAGGGTAGTGAACGAGCTGCTATCCGGATAGGCAAGATGAATGCGCGGGAAGGGGAAACCCCGGAGCAGCGGGCCAATGGCGCCCGTTACCTGCGCAAAGCGCTTGCGGAAGGTGATAAGACGGCGTTGATCCCGTTGATCAACCTGTACATCCATTTCCCCCGGGAGTTCCCCAACGGCAAACCGCTTGAGCTGATTCAGCAGGCCCGCGCCGCCGGAGATCCGAAAGGCGACGTGGCGCTGGCCCGTTACTACCTTCTGACCGGCCAGTTCGAGAATCATACGGACGAGATTGAAGGCCTGTGCGCGCCCATTGCCGAGGCCCAGCCCGAATGCTTCCAACTGCTCGCCAGAGTGTATCTGGTTGATGGCCGGAGTGAGGATCTGAAGGCACTTGTTGACCGGGCCAAGCAGGCCTGGGAGCAGGGCAGTATTGAAGATCGCGATCTGTACCTGTTCGCGCGGTGGTTGTCGGACGACGAAACCCCGCAAAAACAGGTGGCTGCCACCAACGAACTCTACCAGATGTTGACGCCCGACTACGTGCCCGCCCTGACGGCGCGCGCCAAGTTGATCATGGAGAACAACTACCTCGCTGAACCGGAGGTCGTTATCGAGATGCTTCGGGAGGCGCGAGCCAACGGTGACCTGAAGGCGTCGCTGTCACTGGCCCGGGCCTATGAGCGAGGCCGCATTGTGCCGACCGATCCGAAGAAGGCGATCGAGTACGCCATGGAAGCGCGTGAAAAATACCCCTCGGCGGAATACCTGCTCGGGCGCATCTACAAGCGTGGCTATCTCGGGGAGCCAGATCCCGAAAAGGCCAAGCAGCATCTTCTGACGGCGGCACGCCGAGGCTTTCCAAAGGCGGATTACGCCCTTGCCGAGCTTTACTGGGAAGCAAAAGGCATCGAGGTGAACCGTGTTTATGCCTGGAGTTTCGCGTTGCTGGCAGTGGAGGGCGGCGTTGAGCGTGCCAAAGAACTGATGGTGGATATGGTTCTGTCGCTACCCGAACACACCGAAAAGAGAGCTGAGGCCCTGTACAGGCAGGAACGTGCCGCGCGGCGACAGATGATCGCCGGAGGCACTTCAGGCCCGGCAACGACCACAAAACAAGGAGGATAAGCTCAATGCAGCTTATAACGAACTATCGATTAACTCGCCTCGCACTCTCTGTCAGTTGCCTGGCATCACTCGGCGTAGCGCCCGCCGTAGCGCAGTCTACAGACGAGGCGAACCAGAGTTATCCGCGGCTGGTTGAACAGAACATAAAGTCCAAGCTCAGTTTTATCAGCGAAGGCGACCGGCGCCTTGGACTGGGCTCCAATGGCGAGACCAAATCCAACGAAGCCGGCCTCGACATCAAGCCCGAGTGGGTCTGGCAACTGTCACCTCACTGGCGCTCAAAACTGCGTCTGCAGGCGTTTGGCGCAACCGGTCAGGTGGATGTTAGCGACGAAATCGGCGGCACGACCACCACCGACGGCTTTCTTGCGCTCAGGGAGGCTTGGCTGGATTACAACGGCCTGAGCGACTATCCCGGGGAGTCGATTCGCTTTGGCCGTGAGCGTCTGAAGGAAAACAGCGGTATGTGGTGGGACGACGATATTACCCTCACGCGCTGGATCTTCAACACATCGCTGCTGGACACCACCGTGGGTGTCGCCCAGAAGTTCGCCGAGTTGCGGACTGACAACAACGAACTTCAGGACGAAGAGCAGGACATTGCTCGATTTTTTGCCCATACACGCTGGCAGTGGCGGAAAGGTCACTACCTGGGCTTCCTGGTGACCCATGGCCAGGGCTACGGAGATCAGGCTGAAGAATACGCATTGCGAGGCCAGACGCTGGATGAAGGTTTCACGGACTCGCTGACCTGGACGGCCCTCCAGGCGGATCGGAGCTATTTCGATTGGCACTCCCACGATACGTTCCAGTATTTCGCGTCGGTTGCGGCAGTGAATGGTACGGACACTGTGGTCGGCACAGACCCCAGTGCGCCCAATGGCTTCAGCGATCGTGAACGCGATGTCTCCGGTTGGGCGGCAGACCTGGGCGCGCGTGCCCAATTGCTGGATACGCCCCGCTGGGTTGTCGGCGCTCACGGTGCCGTTGCGTCCGGTGGTGGTGAGCCTGGCGAAAGTGATGCCTTTCAGCAAACCAGCCTGGAAAGCAACCGCTCAAGGTTTACGGGAACCCGCTCCCAGGTGCCGCGGTTTGGTGAAGCCATTCAACCGGAGTGGAGCAATATCCGGGTCTTGACCTTCTACACCGCATTGTCTGACCGCGATACCTGGGACGCCAACCTGCTGTACCACCGTTACTGGCTGAGTGATGAGAACGGCGCCGTGCGTTCCGACCTGGTCGAGCCAGGCTTTACGGGCAGCAGTGATGACCTGGGCCAATCTGTGGATCTGGTATTGGGCTACTACGGCGATAGCGCTTCAACCTCCTGGGCGGCGTTTGATGTCCGTTTGCGTGGTGGCGTTTTCATGCCAGGGGATGCCTACGGCGAGGACGCAGATGACGCCAGGCATCGGGTAGTTGTAGACGTGTCGAAGCGGTTCTGAGGAGAACTCATGAAAATCCTGGAAACCCGATGGGCTTTTTGCCTTCTTACCACGGCGCTCATATTGCCGCTGAATGCGTTGGCTGCAGCCAGCGCCGACGATGGCAATGTGGTAAATGCGCCGCCGGCGATTGCGCCCTTGGAGGAAGACTATGGCATCGAGATAAAGTCTGGCGAGGAGCTGTATTTGCCTGAGCCTGAGATCCCTGATGTATCCGGCTATAGCCGTGACGCCATCGAGGCAAAGCTTGCCGGTCGGCAGGATTCCGCACCGAATGTAACGGTGGAACGTATGGGCGGGGTCAGTGCACTGGGGGATTTCGTGGACGAAGGGCGGGCGCGCGAGTGGGTGATCCGTCAGTTTTCACATCCTCAGGCGATTATGGTTAACAGCGGGAAGGTGACGCTGGAGGATGTCTATCGGCAGGTGAATGATCGTCGCTACATGGAACAGGTCGGCGATGGTACTTACATCATTCGTTTGCCGCTGGCGGTCAAACAAGAGGCCACCCTGGTTCTGCGCGATGAGACTCTGCGGCTGTCGGAGGAGCGTGGTTCGTTTATTGCCAACGACGGCTGGCTGTTTGCCATTGACAGCAAGATTATTGGGTGGCGCGAGGAGACCAATGGCCCGGCCACGTTCCAGAAGAAAAGCAACTTCCGTCCGTTCTATGTGGGCTGGGGCGGTAGCGAGAACTTTATTCTCGGCACCACCATGGCAAATCTGGGTTATCTCCAGAGTAAATCCTATGGGTTTACCGTGGCCCAGTACTCTGAGTACGACAACGCCCGTCTGCAGCGCAGCGCGCCCCATGCCTGGCTGGTGGAATCCACCTTCGAGGATCTCTACTACGGGTTTTACTGCTATGAGGCGGAAGACGTTGCCATCGTCGATAACGTCTACCGAGACAACATCGTGTATGGCATCGACCCCCATGACTACTCCAGCCGACTGCTGATTGCCAACAACGAGGTTTATGGCACCCGTGAGAAGCACGGCATCATCATCTCCCGCGAGGTAAATAACAGCTGGATTGTTGGAAACCGTAGCTACGACAACGGACTATCCGGCATCGTTCTGGATCGTCAGAGCTCCAACAACGTGGTGGCCAATAACGTTTCCTATGACAACCAGGGTGACGGTATCGGGCTCTACGAGTCGCCGGACAACCTGCTCTGGGGCAACCGGTTGATGAACAATTTGCGCAATGGCATCCGGGTCAGAAACAGCAGCAATGTGAATGTATACCACAACGTTGCGGTGCTCAACGGCACCTGGGGTATTTATGGTCAGTTGAAAGACCTGTCCGCCACCGACCGTAATTTCAAAGAAGACTTCTACTCCTACGAGGTGTCGATGAACGTGGTGGGCGGCGAACTAGCCTCCAACGCCAGCGGCCCCCTGTCGACCGACAACCCTGCTTACATCGCAATTTATGACGTTGGAATGCGATTCCCCAGGTCAGACGTGGGGATCCACTTCGAGGGTGTGCTTGGCAAATACCAGATGCAGATTTTTGACGCACTACGGAACCAGGGGCGTGCAGTATTCATAGAGCCCACGGCTGTGGTGTCGGGCCAGGTTACGCAGGCGGAGAACTGACATGGTTTTTTCATCCAATATCTTCCTGTTTCTGTTCCTGCCCGCCTTCCTGGGGCTGTATTACCTGACACCGTTCAGGCACCGCTCACTGGTTATCCTGATCGGCAGCTACGCCTTCTATGCTTGGTGGCGGGTGGATTTCCTGTTGCTGTTCGTGGCCGTGACCTTCTGGAACTATTTCATCGGCCTGGCAATACACCGCGCCGGTGTTGGCACCGCGAGTGCCCGCAAGTGGGTTGCCATCGGTGTTGGTGGTGACCTGGCGACGCTCGGCTACTTCAAGTACGCCAACTTTGGTGTCGACAGCCTGAACAACCTGCTGGTCAGCGCCGGCAGTCAGCCGCTGGAACTGGCGAATATCATCCTGCCCATCGGCATTTCCTTCTACATCTTCCAGGCCATTTCCTACGTGGTGGATGTCTATCGAGGGGATACGGAACCGACCCGGCGGTTTATTGATTTCGCGGCTTTCATTGCGTTGTTCCCCCAGCTTATTGCCGGGCCGGTGCTGCGTTACAAGGACCTGGCGGATCAGTTCACCTACCGCACCCATACCATGGAAAAGTTCGGTGAGGGCGCGTTCAGGTTCATGCAGGGCTTCATCAAGAAAGTCTTTATCGCCGACTCGATAGCGCCGCTGGCGGACAGTGCCTTTGCGTTGTCTGACCCCAGTACGGCGGATGCCTGGCTGGGCATCCTGGCGTACACCGCGCAGTTGTATTTCGACTTTTCCGGCTACTCCGATATGGCCATCGGCCTGGGTCTGATGATGGGCTTCCGGTTTAACGAGAACTTCAACCAGCCCTACATCAGCCAGAGCATTACCGAGTTCTGGCGTCGTTGGCACATCAGCCTGTCCACCTGGCTGCGGGATTACCTGTACATCCCCCTGGGCGGCAACCGCAACAGTACGGTCAAAACTTATCGCAACCTGCTACTCACCATGTTGCTCGGCGGCCTCTGGCACGGCGCCAACTGGACGTTCCTGTTGTGGGGTGCCTGGCACGGTCTGTTGCTGTCGGTGGAAAGGGCGCTGGGTGTGTCGGGCAGCCCGTCCGGGTTCCGGTTTTTCCGGTGGGCGCTGACCTTCCTGTTCGTGATGCTCGGCTGGGTCACCTTCAGGGCCAGCACGATCACCGAGGCCTTCGGTTTCTACGGTGCCATGTTCAGCTTCGACGGTGCCGGCCTGAGTGATGTCTTTGTCCAGGGCATCCGGGACCTGAACCTGGCGATCCTGGTGTTGGCTTTCGGAGTGATCGCGATGATGGGGCTGAAGGATCGGCTCGGGCATCGTGAGGTTGGCCCCATCCTGTCCGGCTGGCGGTCCGCCGCTGCGCCGTTGCTGGTTCCGGTGTTTGCGCTCGCCGTGTTGAAACTGTCCGCTGAGAGTTTCTCACCGTTCCTGTACTTCCAGTTCTGAGGGTGGATTTGATGACTAAAACGTCTGCACGAATCACAGCTGTTCTCTTCATCGCGCTGGTCCTGGTTCTGGGTGTGCTGTCCTTGCGGCCCTTGCTGGGTTACCAGGCCGAAACAGGGCTGAGCCCGGTCAACGGTGAGTTGGCCCGCAACCTGGAGAGCCATTACGACGATCAGTTCCCGGCGAAGGATCTGGGAACCAATCTCTGGGCCGCGATCAACTACACGCTCTTTGACGAGGGCCGGGAAGGCGTTGTCGTGGGACAAGACGAGTGGCTGTTTACCGATGAGGAAATCTACCCGGCCAGCCGTGACGGCGAGGTGGTCGATCGCAACCTGAGTCGTGTACAGCGCGTCGCCGACTATCTGTTGGCCGAGGGCGTTCCGCTGGTTGTGCTGGTGGTGCCCGCCAAGGCCCGAATCCATTCGGACATGCTGGGCAGTACGAAGCCCGAACCGACGATGATGTCACTGTACGACCGGTTCCAGCAGTCACTGGCGACAGCGGGCATTCCCGCGCCGGAGCTGAAACCGTTGTTGGAGCAGGCGACACGTCATGGAGAATCGGTGTTCCTGAGAACTGACACCCACTGGTCGCCGAACGGCGCAAACCTCTACGCGAAAGGCGCTGCCGAGTTCATCCGCGATCGCTTCAATGGCCTGTCCTGGGGCGAGCAGAGCTTTGTGACATCCATTGGCCAACCGGTCCAGCACCGTGGTGACCTGCTCAATTACATTCCAGTGGAGCCAGCGTTTACCGACTTCGGTCCTGCACCTGACCAACTGGAACCGAGAACGACGCGCGCCCAGAACGACGGCCAGGCGAACGCCAGCGCCCTGTTTGGCGATGACGTCACCAACACCGTTCTGGTTGGCACAAGTTACAGCGCCAATGAACAGTGGGATTTCCCCGGCGCCTTGCGAAAGCACCTGGGGCAGGACCTGATCAACGTGGCCGAAGAAGGCGACGGCCCTATCGTACCAATGATCGATTACCTGAACTCTTCCGATTTCCGGGATCAACCGCCGCAATTGGTGATCTGGGAATTTCCCGAGCGTTACCTGGCACAGCCACTGGAGTCCGAACAGGCCCAGGCTTGGTTCCGCCGGGCTGATAACACGCTGACCGCGCAAGCGGATAGCCGTTCTGAAACCAACCCCTGAGGATGATGAAAATGAGAGCACTGATGCATACCGCTTTTTTTGCCCTGATCAGCAGTTTGCTGGTCTCCATGAACATGGCCCAGGCCGGCGAGGACGCGCTTTATGCCGCAGAGGCACCGGACGGGGCGGCCTTCATTCGCGTGGTGAACGCGGATGCCAGCGGCGCCATTGCTCGCGCCTCTGTGGGCGACAAGGTGATCAAGGAAGTATCGCCGTTGGAGGCGAGCCCCTACATTTACCTTTCTGAGGGTAACTATCAGGTGGACGTTGCCGGTCAGAAGACGTCCGTCAACATGAAAAAGAACGAGTTCTACACCGTGGTTGTACTGGATTCCGGTGAGATGAAAGTGATGAAGGATGTCGCCTTCGACAACCCTCGCAAGGCACTGCTTTCATTCTACAACCTGACCAGCAATAGCAGGGTCACTCTGAAAACGTCCGACGGCAAGGTAGCCGTGATTGATGCAGTGGGCTCCCTTGATGTGGCCAATCGCGAAATCAACGCCGTCAGCATTGCGCTGGGCGCTTTCCAAAGCAACAAGGCGCTGGCAACCACCAGTGAAGTCAATCTGCAGCGCGGCAAGGTATTCAGCGTATTTGCCATCGACGTTGGTGGCGAGCCGAGGCTGGTTGTCGCTGAAAACCGAGTGGATACATCGGTATGAAGCAGGTGTTCAGAGGCCGTGGATTATGGGCGCTGGTTGCGCTCGGGCTGCTCAGCGTCGCGGGTGTAAAGGCCAGCGCCGCCGAGCTGCCCGAGTACAACATCGAACGCTGTTGTGACCTGTGCCCACTCACGGCATACCCATCCAGCTACGACACCGGTTATCTGAAGAACTTCAAGATGCTGGTTCAGGGCAAAGACGGTTGGCTGTTCCGTTCTGAAGCGGAACTGGTTGAGCAGTTCGGGCCGAACCTGGAAGGCTTGAAACACCTGAAGCGCTTTGCCAGGCACCTGAAGCAAACCACCGGTACCGAATTGGTGATGGTGTTCCAGCCGACAAAAGGCCTGGTTCATCCCAATCATCTGCCCGCGACATCGCCGGTGCCGTTCAGCTGGAACGTGGCCCGTAAAAATTACGCTGACGCGTTGATGCGTTTTCGCCAGGCAGGGCTGGTGGTTCCAGACCTGACGCCCCTTCTGGACGAAGAGACACGTGAAGACGCCTTCTTCTTTAAGCGGGATCACCACTGGACACCTTATGGCGCCCGGCGGACCGCGGAGGTCGTGGCGGAGCGAATCAAGGATATGCCGGCCTATCAGTCGTTGTCGCAGCAGGAATTCGTGACTCGTCGGTCCGGGTTGATCCGAAAGGACGGGTCGCTTCAGGACGCGGTTAAACGGATATGCGGTTTCGAGTACGGCTCGCAGTACGTGGACGAGTTTCGCACCGAGTCCTCCGGTACCGGCCAATCCGCTGAAGCCAGCGCCCTGTTTGGCGACCAGGACTTGCCCCCCATCACCCTGGTGGGCACCAGTAACAGTAAGGGTGCCCAGGACTACAACTTTGTCGGGGCGCTGCAGGAGTTTCTGGGTGTCGAGGTGCTCAACGTGGCGGTTGCCGGCGGTAGCTACGACGGCTCCATGTTCGAATACCTGCTTTCCGACAACTTCCGGGAGTCGCCACCCAAGATCATGATCTGGGAGGTGCCCGGTTACCACAACCTCGACAGTGCGGAGTTCTATCGGCAGGTCACACCGATGATCAGTGGTGCCTGTGAGAGCCAGGAGCCGGTGTTGCAGAAAACCACGCCGGTCAAGGCCGGCACCACCGAAGTGCTCTACAACGGCGGTGGACAGTTCATCGAAATGCCGAGCAACGAGTACGTCGTCGACCTGCAGTTCAGTGACCCGGGGGTGAAAGAGGTTGATGCCTTCATCTGGTACGTGTTCGGGCGCAAGGACCGCGTGGATATGGAGTACGGCGATCGGGTTGAAACCCCTGGCCGGTTTGTCTTCGAGCTCCCGGAAGGGCCGAACTGGAACGATGAAATGTTCATGTCGCTGGACCTCGCGCTGAAACCGGAGCAGGTCTCGGAAGGCTTAACGGTAACCACGAAAATCTGTCGCCGTCAGGACATCTGACGCACATTCATCCAACGCATAGAGAGGATGGTTATGCGAATCCAACAACGCTCTGAACATCGACAATGGGGCCGGGTGCTGCTGTCTGCGGCGATAACCGCCGTCTTTGGTGTGAGTAGCGTTCACGCCGGGCAGTGCCTGAACGGACAACTGCGTGCTCCGGTGGGCTATTACCAGACGCCGGAAGACAAGGATGGCGGTGACTACGACTGCGAGCGGGTGGAGCCGCACGTCGGCTCGCTGTCGCTGACCAGTAAGTACAAGGGCAGTGACAGCGCTCGCAACAATCTGAACAAGCAGGCCTATGAAGAGTACAAGAAGGCCACCAGCAACGTGCGTGATTTCGAGAAGGCTGTTATCGCTGCCGCCGATGACTACCAGGTTGATGGTGATGGCCCCGAAGCGCTGGATTGCGTATTGGACAACCTCGACGCGTGGGCATCATCGGATGCCCTGTTGACGGATGACATCAATCACGTCGGTCAGGCGGTACGCAAATGGGCACTGGCAGCCGCTGCGAACGCCTATCTCAGGATGTGGACGTCGGCGCCGGAGGCCGCCATGGATCTGGAGCGGGCGCGCCGAATTGAAGACTGGTTTCTGCGCTTGAGTGATGGGGTCCGTGATTACTACACGGATCGAAAAGCCAAGAAGGTCAACAACCATGATTACTGGGCCGCCTGGGCCGTGATGTCGGCATCGGTGGCAACCCAGGACTGCGACGACTGGAACTGGTCGCTGGCCAAGTTCGATGAAGCCATGGGGCAGATCAATGAGGACGGTTACCTGCCCAAGGAACTCAGCCGGGAAACCCGGGCCTTGGAATACATGAACTACGCCATGCAGCCCCTGACCATGATCGCGCTGTTTGCCGAGGTCAATGGCAACTCTGTTTACGAGCGTTACCAGGACCAGTTTACGAAAATGGCCGGAAATGTCGTCGCGGGGCTGGATGATCCGGAACGAATTGAAGACATCACCGGAGACGAGCAGATTGTCGACGGGCTTTATAAGGCCTGGTCCCTGGCCTGGATGGAACCCTGGCAGGCCGCCTGGGGACCTGTTGAGGGAATGCCCGCCTTTCTGGATGAACTTCGGCCGATGAAATCCACCCGTCTGGGTGGCGATATTTCCTATCTGTACGGCATTAACCCGCTGTGGCCCGAGGGCGCGCAGCCGGATCCACCCAGCAACATCACCCTAAGTAAACGGTTCTAACGGGCCCTGGTTCAAGGGTCCAGATTAATACGCCAACGGACGTCCCTGTGGTACGTCTTTGTAGAGCAAAGGAGCAGAACGATGATTCCAGTCATACTCTCAGGTGGTAACGGTTCACGGCTTTGGCCCCTCTCGCGCCAGGCCTATCCCAAGCAGTTCCTCCCATTGGTGGGGGAACAAAGTATGTTGCAGGAAACTCTGTGCCGGCTGCCGGTCGACGACGCCGAGTCGCCGGTTGTGGTGGCCAACGATGAGCACCGCTTTATTGTCAAAGAGCAGTTGGAGGCCATAGGCCGTCAACCGTTGTCGATATTGCTGGAGCCGTTTGGCCGCAACACCGCCCCGGCGGTCGCGATGGCCGCTATCGAAGTGGCGCGAAAAGATCCCAAAGCCATCATGCTGGTGTTGCCCGCGGATCATGCCATTGAAAATGTCGAGGCGTTCCAGCGGGCTGTTGCCCAGGGACAGGAAGCCGCCAGGTCCGGAGGGTTGGTGCTGTTTGGTATTACGCCAACCCGGCCGGAGACTGGCTACGGCTATATCGCTGCTGGCCAGTCCGGAGAGGCGCCCGGCGCTGCCCGGCCGGTGTCCCGCTTTATCGAGAAGCCGGACGCCGAAAAAGCCGCCGCGCTGCTGTCTGCCGGTGGTTACTACTGGAACAGCGGCATGTTCATGTTCCGGGCCGACAGCTACCTGGCGGAACTGAAGAAACACAGCCCGGACATTTACGACACCTGTCTTCTGGCCGCCCGAAGCCTCGAGCGCGACATGGATTTCACCCGTATTCCCGCCGAGATATTCGAGCATTGCCCGGACGATTCCATTGACTACGCAGTGATGGAGAAAACATCGAAAGCCTTGTTGGTGCCGATGGATGCAGGCTGGAGCGACGTTGGCTCCTGGTCCACGATCTGGGATGTGACCGACAAGGACGAGAACGCCAATGCCATCCTGGGTGATGCCTGCCTGGAAGACAGTAACAACTGCCTGGTGCACACCTCGGACAAGCTGGTGGCCATGTTGGGCGTGAAAGACCTGGTGGTGGTCGACACCAAGGATGCGTTGATGGTTGCCCACAAGGACAAGGTGCAGGACGTCAAGAAACTGGTGAAGCGGCTGAACGGTGACCAGCGCTCGGAAACCCGCACGCACAGGCAGGTGTATCGCCCGTGGGGCAGCTACGACAGCATCGACATGGGCAACCGTTTTCAGGTGAAGCGCATAAGCGTCAAGCCGGGCGAGAAGCTGTCGTTGCAGAAGCACCATCACCGGGCTGAGCACTGGATCATCGTCAAGGGTACTGCCGAAGTGACCCGTGACGAGGAAACGTTCCTGCTGTCCGAGAACCAGTCCACCTACATACCTATCGGCGCGGTACACCGGCTGTTCAATCCCGGCCGCATTCCCCTAGAGCTGATTGAAGTCCAGTCCGGCGCCTACCTTGGCGAGGATGACATTGAACGCCTGGACGACCGGTACGGTCGCGCGGCGCCCACCCCGGACGTGGAGGAAGAGCAGATTCCGGTGATGTCGGAAAAGGTATAGGGCCAACGCGGTCCGCTTTGCAAAACCGCCAGGGGCAGCAGGGTGGGCCGCGCCATTGATCGAAGGTTAGACGGAGAAACAGCTATGGACGTGTCCTGTTTTAAGGCTTATGACCTGCGCGGCCGGGTTCCCGACCAGTTGAATCCTGAACTGGCAGAGCGAATCGGGCGTGCTTACGTGGAGCTGACAAGTGCCCGCCGGGTTGTGGTGGGGTATGACATCCGGTTATCCAGCCCGGAGATTGCAGAAGCGTTGACCATCGGGCTCAGGGCGGCGGGGGCAGATGTCTATGACATCGGTCTTTGCGGTACCGAACAGATCTACTTTGCCACCAGTCATTACAGTATGGATGGCGGCATTATGGTGACGGCCAGCCACAACCCCAAGGATCACAATGGTATGAAGCTGGTCGGCCGCGAATCGCGCCCCATCAGCTCGGATAACGGCCTGAACACCATCCGTGACAGAGTCTCTCAGCCGTTTATGGATGCTGCCATTCCCGGGCGCCTGGAAAGCCTGTCAGTGGAGGCCGACTATATCCATCACTTGCTGGGATACATCGACGGCACCACGATTGGCCCTCTGAAGGTGGTGGTTAACGCGGGCAATGGCGGTGCGGGCCCGGTCATCGACGCGTTGTCACGATGGCTGCCCTTTGATTTCGTACAACTGCATCACGAACCCGACGGGCACTTCCCGAACGGGGTTCCCAATCCCCTGCTGGAGGAAAACCGGGCGGTAACGGCTGAGGCGGTTCTGCGCGAAGGGGCCGACATGGGGATCGCCTGGGACGGCGACTACGACCGCTGTTTTTTCTTTGATGAAAATGGCCGGTTTATCGAAGGCTATTACATCGTGGGCCTGTTGGCGGACCAGTTCCTGCAGAAGGTAGACGGCGGCAAGATCATTCACGACCCGCGGCTGACCTGGAACACCCAGGAGTTGGTTCGAAAGGCTGGCGGAACACCTATCGAAAGCAAAACCGGACACGCGTTCATCAAACAGCGCATGCGCGAGGAAGATGCCCTGTATGGGGGTGAAATGAGTGCCCACCACTACTTCCGGGACTTCGCCTACTGCGACAGCGGCATGATTCCATGGCTGCTGGTTGCCGAACGCCTGTGCCAGACCGGGCAGCCGTTATCGTCGCTGATCGACGCCCGCATTGACGCTTTCCCCGCCAGTGGGGAGATTAACCGCACGGTGGATGATCCGGCCCGGTTGCTTGCGGTGATCGAGGAGATCTATGGTGCCGATGCGGTATCTGTGGGACACGTTGATGGCCTGAGTGTTGAGTTTGAACGCTGGCGGTTCAATCTCCGGATGTCGAACACGGAGCCGCTGGTGCGGCTGAATGTGGAGTCACGAGGGGACATTGCCCTGATGAAGGAAAAGACCTCGGAGCTGCTGGCGGAAATGGCGCGGCTGGATCAGCCGGATACCCGTCGAACGGCTGCGGGGGCTCGCTGAAACGTCGGCTGTGCCCTATAGTCAGGTGTTGGATAACAACACCAGGAGACCAGTATGAACTCCATCTTCGACAAGGGATTAGAGCCAACCGACGCCAATAACGCCACACTGACACCGCTGGATTTCCTGGCCCGCACGGCCAGCGTGTACCCGGAATACCCGGCGGTGATTCATGGTGCCACACGCCGCAACTGGCAGCAGACCTACGAGCGTTGTCGCCGCCTGGCGTCCGCGCTGGCTGACAAAGGTGTCGGCAAGGGCGACACCGTTGCTGCCATGCTGCCAAACATTCCGCCCATGCTGGAGTGTCATTTTGGCATCCCCATGTTGGGGGCAGTACTCAATGCCCTGAACACCCGCCTGGATGCTAAAGCCATCGCCTTCATGCTGGAGCACGGCGAGGCGAAAGTGCTGATTGCCGACCGGGAGTTTGGCGACGTCATCAACGAAGCCGTCGGCATGCTCGACAACCCGCCACAGGTGATTGACGTCAACGACCCCGAATTCAGTGGTGCCGGAACCCAGGTGAGCGATCTGGATTACGACGCTTTCGTGGCCAGCGGCGACCCGGCCTTTGACTGGCAAATGCCGGAAAATGAATGGGATGCGATTTCGCTGTGCTATACCTCCGGCACCACTGGTAACCCGAAAGGCGTGGTGTATCACCATCGCGGTGCCTATGAGAACGCCATGGGCAACCAGGCGGTGTGGTCGATGGGTATGCATCCGGTGTACCTGTGGACACTGCCGATGTTCCACTGCAATGGCTGGTGTTTCCCCTGGACCATCACCGCCTTTGCGGGTACCCATGTGTGCCTGCGTAAGGTAGAGCCGGAGAAAATCCTGCAGCTGATCAGCGAACACAAAGTCAGCCACATGTGCGGTGCGCCTATTGTACTGAACACCTTGCTGGGCGCTTCTGACGCCGCAAAATCCAGCTTCAGCCATACGGTTCAGGCAATGACCGCAGGTGCGGCACCTCCGGCAAAAGTCATCGAAGCCATCGAAAACATGGGCTTTCGCGTGACCCACGTTTACGGGCTTACCGAGGTGTACGGACCGGTCACGGTATGCGCCTGGAAGTCCGAATGGGATGACCTGCCGGTGGAAGACCGGGCCAGAATCAAGGCACGGCAGGGCGTTCGCTACCATACCCTGGCCGGCATGATGGTGGGTGACCCGGAAACCATGGAAGCGGTGCCGAAAGACGGCAACACCATCGGCGAGATCTTCCTGCGCGGCAACACAGTAATGAAGGGTTACCTGAAAAACCCCAAAGCCACCGAAGAGGCATTCCGCGGCGGCTGGTTCCACACCGGGGACCTGGCCGTCTGGCACGCGGATGGCTACGCGGAGATCAAGGACCGCTTGAAAGACATCATTATTTCCGGCGGCGAGAACATCTCCACCATTGAGGTGGAGGACATACTCTACCGTCATCCCGACATCCTCGAGGCCGCCGTGGTGGCAAGGCCGGACGAAAAGTGGGGCGAAACACCCTGCGCCTTCGTCACCCTCAAGCCCGAAGCAGGGGACGTCAGCGAAGACGACATCATCGCCTTCTGTCGGGAGCGACTGGCGAAGTTCAAAGTGCCCAAGACCATTGTGTTCAGCGAACTGCCGAAAACCTCCACCGGCAAGATCCAGAAGTTCGTGCTGCGGGACGACGCCAAAAACCTCTGACCGCGCGTTATAAACCCCGGGGCTGCCAGCGATGAAGCCCCGGGGTGTCATTTTTTATCAAATTTCCTGCCCGGTTATGTCATGGCGCTCAGACCGTGACTGCGACAGACTGACCGTTACCCAATCAAGGCCACACTAATCACCGACGGGAGACACCCATGACCAGCGCTGTTGATAAAGAAGAACTCGACATGTTCCGGGAGTCCGTCATCAAGGCCCTGGAAACCGAAGTAACGCCCCACTACGAAGAGTGGGAACACTCCGGCATCGTACCCCGGGAACTCTGGAACACCCTGGGCAACGCCGGCATGCTGTGCGTGGACGTACCCGAAGACTGGGGCGGCTGCGGTGCGCCCTTCCTGTACTCCGTCGTCGTGGGCGAAGAAATGGCCCGCATGGGCTTCGGCGCCCTGTCCACCAACGTCATGGTGCACTCCGACATCGTCGCCCCGTACCTCAGCCATATAGGCAACGAAGAACAGCGCCAGTACTGGTTGCCGAAAATGGTCTCCGGCGAAGCCGTGGGTGCCATCGCCATGACCGAACCTGGCGCCGGCAGCGATCTCCAGGCCATACGCACCAGCGCGGTGAAAGACGGGGACGACTACATCCTCAACGGCTCCAAAACCTTCATCACCAACGGCCAACACGCCGACATGGTCATCGTTGCCGCCAAAACCGACCCCAAGGCCGGTGCCCGTGGCATCAGCCTGTTCCTGGTCGACACCTCGTTGCCCGGTTACAGCAAAGGCCGCAACCTCGACAAAATCGGCCAGCACTCCGGCGACACCTCGGAACTCTTCTTCTCCGACATGCGCATCCCCGCCTCCGCGCTGCTGGGTGAAGAAGGCCAGGGCTTCATGTACCTGATGCGCGAACTCCCTCGCGAGCGCCTCGTCATCGGTGCGTTGGGTGTTGCTGCCGCCCGCGGCGCACTGGACCTGACCATCAACTACGCCCAGGAACGGGAACTGTTCGGCCAGAAACTGGCCCAACTGCAAAACACCCGCTTCGAAATCGCCCGCATGGAAACCGACTGCCGCGTTAACCGCGCCTTTGTCGACGAGTGCATTGCGTTGTACGAAAAAGGCGAACTCGACGCGCCCACAGCTTCCATGGCCAAGTACAGCGCCACGGAAATGCAGTGCCGGGTAGCCGACGGTTGTTTGCAGTTGTTCGGCGGTTACGGTTACACCAGCGAGTATCCGATTTCGAGAGCGTTTATCGACGCCAGAGTGCAGAGAATTTACGGCGGCACTTCGGAAGTGATGAAAGAAATCATCGCACGGTCGGTTTTAGGTAAGGCTTAATCAGAGGATTGAAGACATGAATAGCAACGATGTAGTCATCGCAGGATCAGCAAGAACTCCCATGGGCGGCATGATGGGCGATCTCAGCTCCGTGCGCTCCCCGGATCTCGGCGCCATCTCCATCAAGGCCGCCATCGAAAGAAGCGGCCTGCAACCCGCCGACATCCAGGAAGTCATCATGGGCTGCGTATTGCCAGGTGGCCTCGGCCAGGCACCCGCACGCCAGGCCTCCCGCGCCTCCGGCATCCCCGACTCCAGCGGCTGCACCACCGTCAACAAAATGTGCGGCTCCGGCATGCAAGCCGTCATCATGGCCCACGACCAGATCAAAGCCGGCACCAACAGCATCATGATCGCCGGCGGCATGGAAAATATGAGCCAGGCACCTTACCTGCTGCCAAAAGCCCGAGCCGGCATGCGCATGGGCCACGGGCAGGTCATGGATTCCATGTTCCTCGACGGCCTTGAAGACGCCTACGAAGGCGGCCTCATGGGCGTTTTCGCCCAGCGCACCGCCGACAAATACGACATCAGCCGCGAGGCCATGGACAACTTCGCCATCGCCTCCCTCGAGCGCTCCCTGTCGGCCATCAAGAACGGCGGATTCTCCGACGAAATCACCCCCGTGACCGTCTCCGGCCGTGGTGGCGACACCGTGGTGGATACCGACGAACAGCCCGGCAAAGCCAAACCCGAGAAAATTCCCCACCTCAAACCGGCCTTTGCCAAAGACGGCTCTGTCACCGCCGCCAACGCCAGCTCCATCAGCGACGGCGCCTCCGCGATGGTACTGGCCACCCGCGAAGAAGCCGAAAAGCGCGGCCTCACTCCCCAGGCCCGCATCGTCGCCCACGCGACACATGCCCGCCTGCCGGCCGAGTTCACCCTTGCGCCCATCGGTGCCATCGAAAAGGTACTGAAGAAAGCCGGCTGGAACCGCGACGACGTCGACCTGTTCGAAATCAACGAAGCGTTTGCCGTGGTTACCCTGGCCGCCATCAATGAGCTTGGGCTCGATGCCGACAAGGTCAACGTCCATGGCGGCGCCTGCGCCCTGGGTCACCCCATCGGCTCCTCAGGGTCGCGGATCATGGTCACCCTGATCAACGCCCTGAAGCAGCGTGGTCTCAAGCGCGGTGTGGCGTCCCTGTGTATCGGGGGCGGGGAAGGTACCGCTGTCGCGATCGAACTGCTGTAAGCGGAGAAAGAAGAACTACTGGTCCTGCTTGCGGTAGGCCAGTGGGCTGAGCCCGGTCCAGTGCTTGAAGGCACGGGAAAAAGCGCCGGGCTCGGTAAATCCCAGCTGTGATGAGATCTCCGACACCGTCAGGTTCTGCCGCGTGAGCATAATCACGGCCTGGTCCCGCCGCAGGTTGTCCTTGATCTTCTGGTAGGAACTGCCCTCCGCCTTCAGTTTGCGCGACAGGGTGTAGGCGGTCATATGCAGCTGCCCGGCGATCTGTTCCAGCGTGGGCAGGCGATCATCGTCCACGTTTTCCAGAATCTGCCGAACCTGGGTTGTCAGGCTGTCGTCCTCATCGGTCCAGATCAGCAGGTTGCGCGGAGACTTCTCAATAAAACCATCCAGTTCCTCCGGTGTTCGCGTCACCGGCATGTCCAGATAATTGTGGCTGAAAAACAGGCTGTTGCGGTCGCGGTTAAAGAAACACTGGCAGGGGAAAACAAACCGGTACTCGTCAAAGTGTCCGGGCAAATCATGCTGGAAGGTGGCGTGGCTGAGTACGATCTTGCGTCCGATCAGCCAGCCGATTAATCGGTGCCACACCATCAGTAGCCATTCCACCAGGAAGTTGTCCGGGTCCAGTTCCGGATGGCGGTGGGTGATGCTCAGCTCCACTTCATCGCCGCGGGTGTCCAGCTCAATCACCATGTCATCGGAGAACAGCCGGTAGCAGCGAATGCTCTGGCGGATCACCTCTTCCAGGTTGCTGCTGTGTACCACCAACGATCCCATCAGGTGAAAGTGCCCCACGCGGCAGGGCTGTGTGGTACGGCCCATGAACTCGTCATCCAGTTTGCCCCACACCAGCCGGAACAGGCGGATAAACTGTTCCGTGGGCACCCGTGCCCGTGGCGAGTGGATGAACTCTGGGTCGATGCCATTATTGCGAAGCAGTTCGTCGGAATAGCCACCGGCCTTCTCCAGGCCATAAAGAACGGCCCTGGCGTAATGAGAGGAGAAGGTCAGGTTCTTCATAGGTGGTGTTCAGGCTCTGCCGGCAATCAGGTTCATGGACTGTATCTTACGGACGGACAGAGCTGAAAGACATAGGCGTCAGAAACCATTAGCCGGTCAGCGATTATATAGAGCTTGGACCCTCTTTGAGCCCGACGCCGCCGATTTTCCAGTCATCACCATTCTTGACCATATGGTAGTGGGCGATCCAGCGTTTGCCCTCCGGCCCCAACAACCGTACCACCTGAATCTGGAAACCGGGGTGGGGTATGCGCTCCATGAACTCAATGGACGAGGCCCGGTGGACGGGCGCATAGGATAGCTTCACCATATCGTAGAACGACTCTATCGAGCCGGATTGCTGCTTGATGCCTTCCGAGGCATGGTCCCAGGCAGCTTGCCTGTCGTCATTGGCGAAGGCTTCAATCTGCGACAGGATCGTGTTCTGGATGGCGTCATCGATATTGTCGTCGTCGGCATGACCACCCACGGCCAAGACGGCGAAGAACAGGAATACCGATATTAGTGCAAAGGCGCGTTTCATCGAATAGCCTCCCGATGACAACAGTATAGGTGATACGCGGGAGAGGAAGCGCTGGATTCACTGGCAGCCGATGCGACCTCCGAAGGGCTGCAAAATCTTACAATGTCGATTTGGGCGGCATGTTATCTTTCGCCTGTTATACTTTTTCCAAAGCTCCTGACAGGTTTGAGGTTATGGCCGAGGGTACCAAACACCCCCAGAAACTGCTGTTGTTTTATCTGACCAATCAGAGGCCATTCGGCCTGGGCACCCTGAAAATCCGGGAAATCATGCCCTTTGTTCCGCTGACCAAGCTACCGCACAGCCATTCGGCGGTGATCGGTACCATGAGTTTTCGCGGCTCCGCCGTGCCGGTGATCGACATGGCTGCTGCCGTGGGTTACCAGCCGTTGACGGTGGAAGAACGCAAGACCGCTTCGATCATTGTGACCGATGTTCAGCGCCAGGAAATCGGGTTCCTTGTGCGCAGTGTGCGGAAAATCGTGGAAACCGAGTGGAAGAAGGTGATGCCCCCGCCGAAGAGTCTTGGCGACCGTGCCTTCATTACCGGCCTGGTGAATATCGATGATCAGATCGTGCAGTTGCTGGACGTGGAGCTGTTGCTGGCACGGGTGTACCCGGAGTCCGTAAACCCCCGGGAAGTCACGCTGACAGACGTTCAACGGGAAACTCTGAAAGGCCTGAATATCCTGCTGGTGGACGACTCCCAGGTGGCTCGCAAACAGCTCTCGGACGCCCTGGACAGCAAGGATGTGAGCTATTTTGTCACCACCAACGGGCAGGATGCACTGGACCTGATGCTGGACGCCAACCGCGATGGAAAGCCCATCAATATCCTGGTGAGCGACATCGAAATGCCCGGCCTGGACGGCTACGAGCTGACCTTCAATGTGAGGGACAGCGGCAACGCCCTGAAGCAGCCGTACATCATTCTGCATACCTCCCTGAACAGCGAAATGAGCGTGAGTTATGCCAAACAGGTGGGGGCAGACGAGGCATTGACCAAATTCGATGCCGAAGAGTTACTGCACGCCATGCTGCGCGGGGCAGAGCAGGGGTGAGGGTTACTGGTCGGGCGTTTCCACCAGCCTGGCACGGACCCTTGGTAGATGCGCCGGAAACTGCGCCTGTATAAAGGTGATCAACCCCTCGCGGATGGCGCAGCGGAGATTCCAGAGTGAGCTTGAGTCCCTGGCACTGAGCAGGAAGCGCACCTCGATATTGGCCTCGCCGGCTTCGGTCACCTGCACGATCCTGGTCTTCCCGTCCCAGTCCGGCGCCTGTTCCAGCAGCCTCTCAAACTCGGTTCGTAGTGGTTCGATAGGCATGGAATAATCGACGGTGATGAACACCGTTCCCATCATTTCAGTGTCGTTTCTCGACCAGTTCTGGAACGGGTTTTCGATAAACCATTGCAGCGGAACCACCAGCCGTCGCAAATCCCAGACCCTCAGCACCACGTAGGTGGCAGTGACTTCCTCCACCCAGCACCATTCGCCCTGCACATGCAGCACATCATCGATTCGGAACGGCTGGGTGAGGGCAATCTGCATGCCCGCCAACAGGTTGCCCAACACCGGTTTGGCGGCGAAGCCGAGAATAATGCCGCCAATGCCCGCCGAGGCCAGCAGGCTGCTGCCAAGATGACGAACCGGCTCGAACGTGACCAGTGCGGCGCCCAGGCCTACGATGACGATGAGAATGTTCAGCACCCTCACCAGGAAGCGCGTTTGTGTCTCCACTTTGCGGGCGCGTTTCCACTGGCCTTCCAGGACTGGATTCAGAGAGACGATGACGTCGCCGATGGCTGACGTGCAGCGCACCAGCGCCCAGGTGACCGCCACAATCAGCAGCAGCGTGGCGGCGTGGCGGAAGTGGTTGATCAGAGGCAGGTCCTGGGACGCCGCTTCCAGGATGGCGTTGAGCACCACCAGGGTAATGGCAATGCCCAGAGCGGTTGATGAGGCATCCAGGAACAGGCGGGGAACTGTTTTGCTGCGGGTTAAGCGTTGAACCGTTGCCAGCACACCCTTGTACACAAGAAAGGTGATAGCCATTGAGAGCAGGACGGTAACGCCCGGGCGCCACCAGGCTTCAAGGCCAGCCTTCAGCGTGTTCAGGGTTTCAAAATCAGTCATGGGCGATCGGCATTGAATCAGCGGGTGGGCCAGTCTGTTGTTGTCGTCAGTTTAAACTGCTTTTCAATGGCGTGATATGGTTGCGCTTCGTTCCTTGCTCCAAAATGCGTTTATGAAACTGATCCTCAGCCGTAAAGGCTTTGATTCCTCCGCAGGCGGCTGTCCCAGCCCGGTGTTCCCTGACAGGTCTTTCTATACCCTGCCGATCCCGGACTCGCGTTCCCGGATCACCTACCATGATATCCATCACGATGGTCTGAATGTTGGCAAGCTGGTGGCCGACCTGACCGGCAACCGGCGTGGTGGCGCCCGAAAGGCCCACCTCGACCCGGACCTGATCGCTGACGCTTATCCCCGGGAAACCGGCTGGCGGCCCTGCCTGGGGCAAACCGGCGCCGCACAGGGGCACCTCCGTAAACAGCAGGTGGGGGTGGGGGATCTGTTCCTGTTTTTCGGTCTGTTTCGGGACGTGGAAAAACAGGGCAGACGTTGGCAGTTTGTAAAACAGGCCCGCCCGTTTCACGGGCTGTGGGGCTGGCTCCAGATTGGCGATGTTTACCGCATTGATGAGTTGTCGGATAGTGACCTGCGGTGGGCCCGCTACCATCCACACTTCCATGGTCAGCCAGATGGTGGCAATACGCTCTATGTGGCCTCCGATGCCCTGCAGCTTGAGGGGCGATCAACCGGCCTTCCGGGTGCCGGGGTGTTTGGACGCCTGGAGGAGCGGCAACGCCTGACGGCACCGGATGCAGCTTCGACCACGCAATGGCGATTACCCGGGTGTTTCTATCCGGATTCGGCGGACACCGCGATGAGTTTTCACGGTAACCTCGCCCGCTGGTCCCGGGACGGGGAATACTGCACTCTGAAAAGTGCCTCGCGGGGGCAGGAGTTTGTGCTGGATACTAGTGGGTGTCCGGGTGTTGTTTCGTGGTTGAGGGAGATTCTATGAAAGTGATGCTATTGGGTGCCACTGGCCTGACCGGTGGCCAGGTGCTAAAGGGTCTGCTGGCGCGGGAAGACGTGTCATCGGTCGTCGCGCCCGTGCGTCGAGCGTTGCCGCTGAACCATGAAAAACTGCATCAGCAGGAAGTGGATTTCGACCGCCTGGATGAACACAGTGATCTGTTCGCGGTGGATGCCATCGTCTGTTGCCTGGGCACCACCATCAAGAAGGCCGGCTCTCGCGAGCAGTTCCGTAAAGTGGACTACGGTTACCCGATGAAAGCTGCGGAGCTTGGCCGGGCAAACGGTGCGCAGGTATTCGTGCTGATGTCTGCCATTGCCTCCTCATCGTCTTCCACCGTTTTCTACAATCGGGTGAAGGGTGAACTGGAAGACGGCATAAAGTCGCTGGGCTATCCCTGCCTGTCCATCTACCAACCCAGTCTGCTGCTGGGCGAACGCAGCGAGCAGCGCACCGCCGAAGCACTGGGCATAAAAGCCATGCCCCTCATCAACCGGGCGTTGATCGGCCCACTGGAAAAGTTTCGCGGTATTGAGGCGGTCACCGTGGCCAGGGCAATGGTCAATGAGGTGTCGGCGCTTGCTCAGCAGGCGCCCGCGCAATCGGCGGTTCGGGTACACGAGTACCCGGACATCAAGGCGTTGGCTGCCCAGGATGTAGCATCCTGACAGTCAGGATCCGTGGAACTCAGGGGGGCGCTTGGCCAGGAACGCGGCGACGCCTTCTGCGAAATCCCCGGTCCGGGTCAGTTCCAGGAACGCTTCCTTTTCGGCTTCCAGTTGGGCAGCCAACTGATCGCCACAGGCTCCGTCCGTAAGCCGTCGAAAGGCACCGAAGGCTCGGGTGGGGCCATTCGCGACGTTTCTCGTTATCTCAGTCACTCGTTTTTCAAAGTCGGCTTCCGGAACAGACTCAGTGATCATGCCCCAGTCCCTGGCTTCGGTCGCACTCAGGGTTCGGCCCAGCAGCATTAACTCGGCTGCCCGCCCAGCGCCGATCTTGTGGGCCAGGAACCAGCTACCACCACAGTCAGGAATGGCGCCAATGCCGTTGTAGGCCAGCAAAAACTTGGTGTCTTCCTGAGCAATGACAAGGTCCGCCATCAGTGCCAGGCTCAGCCCGGCACCAGCGGCAACCCCCTTGACCACCGCGATCACCGGGGCGTCCATGCTGCGTAACAGGAGGATGGCCGGGTTGACCGCACCCAGGATGGCGCTGACGGCTTTGCCCGCCTGTTCGGGAGAGCCGGTCATACTGGCGATATCCCCGCCCGCCATAAAAGCGCGCCCGGAGCCGGTCAGAACGATGCATCGAAGGCCTGACCGGTCTTTCAGTGCCTGAGCCTCCGCGAGAAAGGCTTCTGCCATGGGCACACTGATTGCATTCAGGGCTGCTGGCCGGTTGAAAGTCATCGTTGCGATGCTCGTATCGGCGTCGAATTCGGTGGTTACCAATGAGTCTGACATGGTTGATCTTTCTCTCATCGTAGTGGGCCATGGTTTCACTATTTGTTCAGCGCCCTTCGGTGTCTGACAGGTAACAGGGTAGAAGGGTTTGCCCAATGTTGCCTGAATGGACTACTTTTAATCTGGATCGGGGATCTCCCGATGACAAGAAAAAACAACAACGACAATCATCTTCGGGCGTGAGATGGGTACCAGCAGGGCGTGTTCGCGAGCCTGTCTGCCCGGCGCCAGGGGTGCCGGGAGGTAATGTGAGCATCCTTGAGATCAGTAACCTGTCTCTCTCATTTGGTGGCGTCAAGGCGCTGCAGGATGTCAGTTTCCATGTGCCTGAAAACACCGTCACGACCATTATCGGCCCGAACGGTGCGGGCAAGACCTCGCTTTTTAACTGCATCTCCGGCTTTTACAAACCGCAGCAGGGCACCATTCGCTACCATGGCCAAGAGTTGCCGGGCAGTATCAAGCCGCCGAAGCGAGCCGCCCTTGGCCTTGCCCGAACCTTCCAGAATATAGCCCTGTTCCGGGGTATGACCGTACTCGACAACATCAAGCTTGGCGCCCATGTGCACATGAAGAGCGGCCTGCTCAGTGCGCTGGTTTATTTCGGGCCGGCCCGGCGGGAGGAGATGGCTGTTCGCAGGCAAGTGGAAGAGCGGATTATCGACTTCCTGGAAATCGATCATATACGACGCCAGCCGGTGGCCAGCCTCTCTTACGGGCTTCAGAAACGGGTTGAGCTTGCGCGGGCCCTTGCCATGCAACCAAAGGTATTGATGCTGGATGAACCGGTGGCTGGCATGAACCGGGAAGAAAAGGAGGATATGGCCCGATTTATTCTGGATATCCGGGAAGAGTGGGGCATTACCGTGCTGATGGTAGAGCACGACATGGGCATGGTGATGGACATATCCGACCATATCGCGGTGCTGAATTTCGGCCAGGTTATCACCGAAGGCGTGCCGGCGGATGTTCAGAACAACCCCGAGGTGATCAAGGCTTATCTGGGCAACAGTGACATCGACAGTTTGCGAAGAAAGCTCAATCCAGAAGGGGAGGTTGCCTGATGGACTGGTTGTTCTTTGGTGAAATCAGCCTCGCCGGTTTGGCCATGGGCGGGCTTTACGCCCTTATCGCGCTGGGGTTTGTGATCATCTACAAAGCCACCCGGGTGATCAATTTTGCCATTGGCGAGATCATGATGTTTGCCGCCTATCTGTTCCTGGCCTTTGCTGGTGGCATGGAGTTGTCACCATGGATTGCCCTGCCGCTGGCGGTGGTCGGTGGCAGTATTCTGGGCGGTGTGATCGAGAAGACCATGATCCGGCCCATGCTGGGTGAGTCCCCCATTTCGGTGGTGATGGTCACCATCGGTATCGGCAGTATCCTGGTGGGCCTGGTGGAGTTCATCTGGACTGCCGATCCGCAGTTGTTGCCCCGTTTTCTGCCACGGGAGCCGGTGTTTATCGGCCCGCTCTACCTCGCTCCAAAAATTGCCTACGGCTTTCTGATCGGTTCGGCCCTGCTCATTATTTATCTGCTTTATTTCCGCTTCTCCCGGGGTGGCGTGGCCCTGAGGGCAACGGCCTCGGATCAGGCGGCGGCCTATTCCATGGGCATTAACGTGCGCCGGGTATTCAACATGGCCTGGGTGTTTGGTTCTCTTGCGGCATCGTTGGCCGGTGTGTTGGTGGCCGCCACCGGCGGACTTAGTCCGCAGTTCGGGATCATTGGTCTGAGTGTGCTGGTGGTGGTGATCGTTGGCGGCCTGGACAGCATTCTCGGTGCCCTGGTGGCTGGCGTGTTCATTGGCTGGCTGGAGACGGTTGCCGGTGCCTACCTCGGGGGCGAGTACCGTATGCCGGCAACGTTCCTGGTGTTGGCGGTGATCCTGGTTATCCGCCCCTATGGCCTTTTTGGCACCCACGAAATAGAGCGAGTGTAAGATGCGCATCGGTGACGCGAAACAGAGTTACGAGGCCGATGAGGCAATCTGGACCAGCCAGACCCAAAAGCTGTGGCTGGGTCTTTTCCTGCTGATTCTTGTGGTGTTCCCGTTTGCCGTCGACTCTTACCTGCTGTACCTGGGCTGCCTGGTTGGCATTGCCGTAATCAGCACCACCGGCCTGAACATCCTGACCGGCTTTACCGGGCTGATTTCCCTGGGGCAGGCGGGGTTCATGGGCGTTGGCGCCTACACGGTGGCCTGGCTGTCCATCAACACCGGCCTGCCGTTCCCGGTCACGCTGGTGCTGGCTGGGCTTATGGCTGCCGCCGTCGGGATTCTGGTGGGACTGCCCTCACTGCGTGTCAAAGGCCTGTATCTGGCCATTGCCACCCTGGCTGCGAGCGTGTTCCTGCACTTCATTTTTGCCGAGTGGGAATCCGTCACCGGTGGCATGGGTGGCCTGAGCCTGGAGCCAGCGCACCTGTTCGGGCTGACGTTCCAGAGTGATTTCATGATGTATTTCATCATCGTGCCGCTGGCGGTGCTGATGGTGCTGGCGGCCCGGAATGTGTTCCGGACACGAATCGGCAGGGCCTTTATTGCCATTCGAGACCGGGATATTTCCGCCGAGATTCTCGGCATTAACCTTCTGCGCTACAAACTGATGTCGTTCGCGCTCAGCTCGTTCTACGCCGGCGTGGCCGGTGGCCTGTTTGCCTATTTCTACCGTGTGGTTACCCCGGAGAGCTTTCCGCTTTCCATGTCCATTTTCTATCTGGCGGCGGTGATCGTGGGGGGTATGGGCAATCTGTTGGGGGGCATCCTCGGTGCTGCTTTCATGACCCTGGTGCCGGAAGCGCTGAAACTGCTGACGGCGGCCCTGACTCCGTTCTACCCCAACGCGCCCGTGTTCATGTCGCCGATGCTGGAAATCATCTTTGGCGCCCTGATCGTGGGCTTCCTGATTTTTGAACCTCATGGGCTTGCGGAAATCTGGCACCGTATCCGTCGCTTTTTCCGCCTCTGGCCGTTCCGGAATTAATGGTTCTCTCACGGGAACCCGTGCAACACCAACAACAAGAAGCCGCAAGGAGAATGAACATGTTCAGAAACATCCTCAAAAAAGGTCGCCGGCTTGCCGGGCTTGGTAGCCTGGTTGCTGCGCTGACAGTCGCCGCGCCGGTGATGTCACAGGACAAGGAGCCCGTCGTGTTTGGCGGCTCCATACCGCTCTCCGGCGTGTTCGCGTTTGCCGGTATTCACATCCACGCCGGTCTGACCGACTACACCAACTGGATCAACAGCCAGGGGGGCATCAATGGCCACCCGGTCGAGTATGTGATGGAAGACACCGCCTATGAGGTGGATCGTTCGGTGGCGGCCTTCAAGAAAATTTCCGGTAGCAGTTCCCCGGCTACCTATTACGGCGACAGCACCGGTTTCATGAAAGCCATCGCCTCTGAGCTCAATAGCCAGGGCAATACTCTGATGAGCGGGGCGTCGTTCGCGACCGCGCTGACGGATAACGAGCAATACCCTTACCAGTTCATTCCCGGCCCGAACTATAGCCAGATGTTCGGCATCATTCTGGAGTACATTGCCACTCAGGGTGAGGGCGGTGATATGCCAACGGTGGCCTTTGTCTACAGTGATACCGAATTCGGTAAAGACCCCATCGAAAACGGCAAAGCCCGCGCGGGCGAGCTGGGCATCGAGGTTGTCGAGGAAATCGTGACCAAGCCCGGCAGTGTGGATGTGTCCGCCGAGGTTTTGAAGCTTCGCCGGGTGCGACCGGACTTTGTGGTGTTCCATGGCTACGTACTGTCGCCGATCAACGAGTTCATGGTGCAGATGCGCCAGATGGGCCTCGATACCCAGTTCATGGGCACCTTCTGGTCCTCGGACAAACTGATCATCGACAAGATGGGAGCGGATGCCGATGGCTACATGGGCGTAATGCCCTACAACTATTACGACAGCGAGGAAAGCGGGCCCATGCTTGATGCCCTCCGTGCCCAGGCGGAGAAGAGCGATCCGGAAGCGGGCTACCGTCCCACCGGCTACATGCAGGGATGGTTCAATGCCATGGTCTGGACAGAAGTGGTCAAGCGCACGCTCGATGCGGGGAAAGAACTGACCGGAGACAACATGGCGGAATCTCTTGCCTCGATTGAGGACTGGGATACTGGCGGCATCATCGGCATTCCGGTCACCGTGCGGAACATGTCCTTCCCGGTCGGCCGGATCTGGCGGGTGAATGCTGAAGAAGGTCGTTATGAGCCGGTATCGGACTGGATTCACCTCGACTGAGGGGCTGTATGGAAGCCTTACTGGAAATCGATAATATCGAGGTGGTCTACAACAAGTCGGTGCAGGTTCTTCGGGGCCTGTCGCTGCGGGTGCCGGAGGGCGCCATTGTGGCGCTCCTCGGTTCCAATGGTGCGGGCAAATCCACCACGCTGAAGAGCGTCTCCGGCCTGCTGACTCTGGAAGACGGGGAGGTGACCGCCGGGGAGGTGCGTTTCCGGGGCCGGGATGTAAAGGGTACGCCTCCCGAAAAACTGGTGCGTAACGGACTCTTCCATGTCATGGAAGGCCGCCGTGTCTTTGAAGACCTCACGGTGGAGGAGAACTTGGTTGCCGCCACCTACGCACTCAGTGGCAGCAAGCCCTCGTTGAGTGACAGCTACGAGTTGGTCTATGACTATTTTCCGCGCCTGAGGGAACGCCGCAAGCAGTTGGCGGGTTACCTCTCCGGTGGCGAACAGCAGATGCTGGCTCTGGGCCGGGCGCTGATTGCCCAGCCGGACCTGATCATGCTTGATGAGCCGTCCCTGGGTCTGGCACCGCTGCTGGTGGAAGAGATTTTTACCATCGTGGCGCGGATCAACCGTGAACAGGGCACCGCGATTCTTCTGGTGGAGCAGAATGCGGCCGTGTCTCTGGCGATTGCCTCATACGGTTACATCATGGAGAACGGCAAAATCGTGATCGACGGGCCGGCGGACAAGCTCACGGCGAACGAGGACGTTCAGGAGTTCTACCTGGGTGTGGGCGGCAAGGAAGGTGAAGCCCGCAGTTACCGCGATATCAAGCACTATAAACGCCGTAAACGGTGGCTGTCATGACAACACCTTCCCTACCTGATCTGACCCTGACCCAGATGCTACGGGCCCATGCGCAAGAGCGGCCGGACGCCTTGGCCCTGCGTCAGAAAGACTTCGGTATCTGGCAGGCTTATTCCTGGCGGGACTACTACAATCGCGCCCGGCATTTTGGTCTTGGCCTCCGCGCCATGGGGTTGGAGGAGGGTGGCCATGTGGCCATCATCTCGGAAAATCGGGTGGAGTGGGTGATTGCCCAGATGGGGATTGGCATGGTTCGGGGCATCTGTGTTGGGGTGTACCCGACCAGTCCCTGGAATGAAGTGGCCTACGTTCTCGAACACAGCGATGCAAGCATTGTGGTGTGTGAGGATCAGGAGCAGACCGACAAGGTGCTGGAAGCCTGGCCCCAACTGCCCCAATTGAAGCACACCATTGCCATTGATATGAAAGGCCTTCGCTACTATCCAGAGCCCCCGGCGGCGTTCGAGGACATTGAGGCCAGAGGCCGGGAGTATGAAAAAGACCATCCCGGACTGGTGGATGAATTGCTGGATGGCCAGCGGATGGATGACACCGCCCTGATGATCTACACCTCCGGTTCCACCGGACGGCCGAAGGGCGCGATGATCAGTTGGGGCAATCTTCACGCTGCCGCTCCCGGTCTTATTGAATTGCTGCAGGCGGACGATCGCGGTTCCAGCCTTTCCTACCTGCCGCTGTGCCATGTGGCGGAGCAGGCGGTAACCAACATTGCGCCGGTTTACGCAGGCAGCTCCGTCAGCTTTGGCGAGAGCCTGCGGACCGTTCAGGAAGATTTGCGGGAAATTGCGCCGACCTTTTTCCTGGGCGTGCCCAGAATCTGGGAGAAGCTGCACTCCGCCATCTATATCAAGGTCCAGGAAACCGGGCGTTTCCGCCGGGCATTGTTCGATTGGGCCATCCGCGCGTGTTCGCCTATGGCGACCAAATCCCGGGCGCAGTGGAGCCTGAAAGAGAAAGGCCTTTACAGTCTCAGTTACTGGCTGGTGTTCCGGGCCCTGCAGAATTTCATTGGCCTGCGCCGATGTGCCATCGCGATGACCGGAGCGGCCCCCATTTCCACCGGGATTCTGGAATTCTTCCGGACCATTGGTGTTCCGCTGCTGGAAGTCTATGGCCAGACGGAAAGTACCGGCGTGGCAACCGCACAGCCGGTGGATGACGTGCAGCTGGGAACCGTGGGTGTCGCGATTGCCGGCGTTGAGGTCAAACTCGGTGATCAGAACGAGATCATTATGCGCGGTGGCAGCATGTTCAAGGGCTACTACAAGAGCGACGCGGCGACTGCTTCTACCCTGAAAGACGGCTGGCTGCATACCGGCGACGTAGGCGAGTGGCGGAATGGCCAGCTCAAGATTGTCGACCGGCTGAAAGACATCATGATCACCGCCGGCGGCAAGAACCTGTCGCCGACGGAGATTGAGAACACCATCAAGGCCAGCCCCTATATCAAGGAATGCATTGTGATCGGTGAGGCCCGGAAATACGTTTCCGCCCTGATACAGATCGATTTTGACACGGTGGCCAAGTGGGCCGAGCAGCAACGGATTGCCTATACCACCTTCCGCAGCCTGACAGAACAGGCGCGGGTGAACGAACTGATCCAGGCCGAGGTGAGCAAGGGTAATGACCAGTTACCCCAAGTGGCACAGATCAAGCGTTTCCACCTGCTCACCAAAGAGCTCGACCATGACGACGATGAAGTGACAGCCACCATGAAGGTGCGCAGAAGCAACATCTATGAGAAGTATACGGATGTCATCGAGTCACTTTACGTTTGAACAAACCCGCGCTCTGCGACATGCCTCCAGCGCCTTGAGGGCGTCGATTTTCAGTGGGAGATTGAGCGCCCACTGAATATCCGTCCTCTCGAAGCCGATGTCCTCCAGCATCTCGTCATCTTCCTTCAGCAAAGGCAGGAACAGGCGACGAAAATGGTGCCTGCGCCGGAAGATTCTGACCCAGAACTCAACCGTTGCCATGAACGCCAGTGGCGGGGTGGCCGGCATGTAAAGCTCCAGCTCCGGGGGCTTGGCGGGGGCGTCTGGACGAAGCTGGGGGCGGCGAAAATCCTGATAATGGCTCATCGTTTCAATCTCCAGTTCAGTCATCAGTATGGGTGCCCTCGCGTGTTTGCGGGGGCATAGTTATCAGCATGCAACGTCACCTTTGATCAAACAAACGAAAAGATTTAACATCTGGGTTAAGAAAAATTGAAAGGTGGCTTATGAACAGTACCGAACTTGCGCCCAACCGCGAGGTTGGCCCGCTACTGGATACCGACGTATTGAGAACCTTCGTGGCCATTGCCGAGAGTGGAAGTTTCACCCGGGCCGCGAAGCAGGTTTTTCGCACCCCTTCGGCCCTGAGCATGCAGATCAAACGGCTCGAGGAAATTCTCGGTCATGTACTTTTTGTGCGCGAAGCCCGTCGCGTCCGGCTGACGCCCGAGGGAGAAGTGTTGCTGGGGTATGGCCGGCGACTGCTGCGATTGAACGAGGAGGCTATCCGGCAGTTCCTCTCTCCCGTTTTGGAAGGCCGGGTCAGTTTGGGCACTTCAGACGATGTGGGCAGCCGTATCCTGCCGGGCGTACTGGCGCAGTTCGCGCGCTCGTATCCGGCGGTTCAGGTGGATGTGGTGGTTGGCTCCAGTCAGCAGAACCTGGACCGGCTCGATGCGGGAGAGCTGGATATGGTGCTGGTCACCATTGGCAATGAGGGGCAGGAGCGACGCGGTGAAGTTGTACACACCGAACCGTTGGTGTGGGCCGGCCGCGAAGGGGGTGTCGCTGCCAACCGGTCACCCCTGCCGGTGGCGCTTGCCAGCCATGGTTGCGTATGGCGCCGGGCAGCGCTGACGGCCCTGGATGACGCCCATATTTCCTATCGGGTTGCCTACACCTGCGATAATTGCTTCGGCCAGGAAGCGGCGATGTTGTCGGACCTGGCGGTTGCACCGTTCCCCGTCAGCCTGGTGCGCCCGCCGCTACGAAAACTCGACAGGGAAGGGCTGCCGGCGCTGGCGGAGTATCAGATCGCACTCGTGCGAAGTGGCAGCAATCCGGTCAACGATGCGCTGGCGGGGCATGTGAAGGATGCGTTTCTGGATTGGAGGTGATCTCCGGAGATCTCTTGGTCTCAAGATGGTCATATCGCTAAACATGTAATGTAATTGTTTCTTACAGTTCGTTGCCTTAACTGTACCTTAAGCTACTTATTTCCCCGATGGGTTGAGCATATATTGAGCAATGTGCTGCTTCATCCATCAGGGAGAGAATGTCATGTTTGGGCGCCATCGTATTGCGGAATTGACGGATCAGTTAACGGTCTCCAGGGGCGAACAGGAGAGGATTCAGCAAACCCTGAATGCCATTGCCTCCCAGATCGGGTATATCGAGTTCAGCCCTTCGGGAATTGTAGAGTCTGCCAATGATATCCTGCTATCCATTGTCGGGTACGAGCGCCAGGAGGTCATTGGCAAGCACCACCGGGCGCTGTGTGACTCAAGCTATACGGCGTCGTTGGAATACCAGCACTTCTGGGAGGATCTCGGGCGCGGTATCAAGAAACAGGGCACATTCCCCCGCTTTGCCAAGGATGGTCGGCGTGTCTGGCTGGAGGCCACCTATTTCCCCGTCACCGATGAGGACGGGAAAGTCTTCAAGGTCATCAAACTGGCAACAGACGCGACTGCCGCCCAGGACAAAGTGGCGGATGATACCGCCATGCTTGATGCCCTCGACCGCTACATGGCCGTCATCAAGTTCACGCCCGACGGCACGATACTGGAGGCCAACGAGAACTTCCTGGCCACCACCGGCTACGCCAAGGACGAGATCATCCATCAGCACCACAGGATGTTCTGCTTTAATGATTTCTATCGCGATAACCCTGACTTCTGGAAGCGGTTGGCCCGTGGTGAGAGTTTTTCAGGGCAGTTTGAGCGCAGGGACAGGAACGGCAAGAGTATCTGGCTGGAAGCCACCTACAGCCCTGTGCTGGATGCTGGCGGGCAGGTATACAAGGTGATCAAATTCGCCTCGGACATTACCGCGCGGGTGAACAACGCCCGCGAGGCAGCCGACGTGGCTGCCGCCACTTCCGAGGAAACCTCACAGATTGCGGCTGAAGCTACCCGTGCCCTCAACCTTGCGGTGGAAACCTCGGCATCGGCTCTGGCTGAGGTGGCCAGCGCCACGGAGGTAAGCCGGGATCTGGAAACCCAGGCCGAGCAGATTGGCAGTATTGTCAGCACCATTCGCTCTGTGGCTGAGCAGACCAACCTGTTGGCCCTGAACGCTGCCATCGAAGCCGCCCGCGCCGGCGAAATGGGGCGGGGGTTCGCAGTGGTAGCCGACGAGGTACGTAAACTGGCTGCAAAGACCGCTGAATCCCTGGAAGAAATTTCCACGGTAGTGGGCAAGAACAGCCACTTGATCGAGTCCCTGCGCGCGAACATGGACGGGGTATCGACGCTGTCACGTCGCAGTTCGGATGAAATATCGGGTATTGCTACCGGCATTCAGCAGGTGGAGAAGGGTATGACGGATCTGGCGGCTGTGGTGGCGCGGTTAAGTAGCGAGGGGTGATCTGTTTCGGAGATGGGGTTGAAATCCTGGTGTATCGACAGAACGTGTAAGCGCATAAGTCGGCTGAACCAGGAGAGCAAATGGAATACATAAGCCCCATCAGCAGCGCCGTCATGGCGGTTATCTGGATCGTCTATTTTCAGTTGTTCCTGATCCAGTATCAGCGTAATAACCGCCCCTATATGGTTATTCACCATGCCCAGAACGAGAACCCGGACGCCCTGTGTCTGCTGGTGAATATGGGCAAGGAAACCATCCATGTGCAGTGTGTGCAGGTGGTGCTGAAAACCCGTAGCGGTGAGGAGAGAACCCTGACCGTTACCGAGTATCGCCGGGTTGGGGCAGACGACAGCAATGTACACCAGGTATTGCGGCAGGGGCCGTTGCAGCCCGGCGGGTACCTGGTGTTGGGTTCATTTCGCAACATTATCCTGGGGCGCCGAAGTGACGATAGCGACAGTGACAGCGACTACCTGTTCGAGGATGTGACTGCTGTAGAAATTCGGGCCGCAGTGGTTCACGGCCCCAGCCGCTATGCCGTGGGTGTACGCCGGCGTTTCTGGCTAAGACATGACGGTGCATCGGAAATTTTCCCCCGCGATATCCACAGTGAACAGCTCAACCGCAGGCGTCACCGGCATGAAGTGCGCCGTTGGCTGGAAACGGAGCTGTGCCCTCAGTAGCCGTGATCAGTTCGGGCCAGAATACGGCGAGAGGGTCAGTGTCACTGAGTGTTTTTCGCCTTTTGCCGTTTGAGAAAGTCCACTTTCCATTGCTCCATGCCAAAGTACTCGGTGCCAATGTTGGCCTCTACCCGATGCTTGGCCTTGATCGCCGCGACCTGTTCGTGGCGCTCCTCAAGAAAACTGTCGAAGCGTGGCAGCAAATCCCCATGCCTGATCGTTGAAAGCCGGTAGGCGCTTCGGGTATGCGGGAGATTGGGGTCGAACACGAGAACGCCCGGCCTTACCCGAACATTGTTGATATGGTGCAGGGCGACCACCACATTGTAGTAAGCGCCATCGCTGTTCTTCAGCAACGCCTGGTGAATCATTTCGGGCAGGCTGTCGCTGGGTACGGGGAGTATCTGTGAGGCCTCGATCTTTTCCTCGTATCCCCGGGCCGTCCAGCCATCGACAAGGCCGATGCGTTTGAGGTGGTCCCCGTCCAGGCCGAGTCGCCGCGGAGACACCAGAACGCCGTCAACATACTCCACGATGGGGCGGCTGTAGCTGATCCTGTCCTCGGTTTTTGCCGCACGGGCCCAGTCGGGATGATCCGGGTATTTGAAGTCCACCTCGCCTTCAACGAGGGCCGGCATCAATTCATCGACCGGCAAGGGTTTGTAGATGAAGGTTACGCCGGCATGTTCGGCGAAAAGGTCCAGTAGTTCACGGGCGAAGCCGCTGTATTGGCCTTGTTCGTCAACCCCGTAATGGGGCAGGAAGTTTCCCTGTTCCACTCCAACCACGTATGTCTGCGCAGTTGCCTGGGCGGTCAAGGCAAACAGCAGGCAGGCGGCGAATATCTGTTTCACTGATGGCTCCCTCTAGTTAGTCGTTGTTGGATGAGCTGTATAGCGCCCGAATCTTTTCTTCATTAAGTCAGTCTTCACGGTCGAGCCGGAACGCTTTCATTTGAGCTTCAAGCTTTTCCGCCATCGCACGTAATTCTTCAATTTCACGGCTGGCTGCCGTCATGTCCTCACTCGAACGTGCACTGAGATGAGAGATGTCCTGAACGTTTGAGCTGATTTCCTCGGTGACGGAGCTCTGTTCTTCGGTTGCTGCAGCCACCTGGTGGCTCATCTCTACAATCCGGTCCACGTTTTCGCCGATTCCATCCAGAGCTTTGCCCATGCTGGCGGAGGTACTGACGGTTTCTTCGGTGGCTTTCTCGCTTGTGGCCATCGTCTCGACCGCACGCTCGGAGCCCTCCTGCAAACGCTCGATAATGGTTCGAATTTGCTTGGTCGATGATTGTGTCTTCTGTGCAAGGCTGCGAACTTCGTCAGCGACCACCGAGAATCCACGCCCATGTTCACCGGCCCGGGCTGCTTCTATGGCTGCGTTCAAGGCCAGTAGATTGGTCTGATCGGATATGGCATTGATCACTTCGATCACCTGGCCAATATCCCGCGCTTCGGTAGCCAACTGCTGGATCGCCGAGGCCGATTCGCGGATGTTACTCGCCATTCCCTCGACTTGGGCGATGGAACGCGACATGCCTTCACGAATGTCACTGGCGCTGTTGCCGACCTGCTCCAGCTGGTTTGCCGTTTCCGTAGCGCTTTTGGCAATCTCCTGAACCGTGGCTTCCATCTCGCACACCGCCGTGGCGACGGAATCCGTCAGGCTGCTTTGTTCCTTGGCTCGGTCGGTGTTGGCCGTCATCACGGTGGAGGTTTGCTCGACAAATGCCTTGAGCCGGATTGCCGTCTCCAGAAGCCCCCGAACCATCTCTCGTTGTGCCCCGACAAACTGGTTAAACCCGGTCGCCAATTGGCCCAGCTCGTCTTTGCGTTCAACCGCCAGTTCCTGGGTGAGATCGCCGCCACCCTTGGCAATTTCGGTCAACGCCCGAGTGATTTTCGTCAGTGGCTTCGTCATGCGAGTGGCGACCAAAGCTATGATGCCGAGGAAAACAAGAGCCACGAGGACGCCGACGAGCAAGGAGGTCTGGTTGGCCCGGCTGGCTTCGCCGTAAATCTCGGTAGACGGAACCTCTACAACGACACGCCAGTCCGTGATCGACAGAGGCAGGCTGGCGGCGATGAAGCGACGGCCATCTCGATCAAACTCGGTCAGGTGGTATGTCGGGTCTTTCAACAGTTCGGCGGCCGCCGTTGGAGAAATAACCTTCGATAGGGGCTGATCTGTTTGCTGCAGGTCAGGATGAATGTTGACCTGGCCGGTTTCAGACACCAGGTAAACGATACCGGTTTCACCAAAGCGGAATTCCCTGATTCGCTCCGCCATCTGATCAAGCCCGATTCCAACGCCGGTTACTGCGATAGCCTCGCCGCCATCCTCCATGCGGGCATTGATGAAGAGGGTGGGTTTACCCGTTGCTTTGTCCACGTCCAGCGACAGATCCATGGTCTCGCCGCTTTCCAGGAAATTATAGAACCAGCGGTCCGCCTGGGGAGTCACCACCCTGTCGATGCCCTGATGGGTGTAGTAGTTGCCCGTGTTTACCGACACGAAGTGTGCGGAGGCGGCCTCCTGGCTGCGCCTGACCCCCTCGAGATACCGGGTGGCGGGGGCGAGCCCCTGCTGTGGTTCGTTGTCACCGATCCACTCTTTGAGGTAGCTGTTCCCCGCAATCAGCCGTGACGCTGTGATAGGCGCCTGGAGGTCACGCTCAACGGAATTTGCTATGGCCTCCAGGCTGGATGGCAGGGCGGAGTTGAGCAGGTATCGATCAAGAAGCCCGCGCATCTGGACGATATTAAGGGAAACCAACAGCAACGTGCTGGCAAGCAGTGCTGCCCCCATTCCGATGATTAGCTTTAGGCGAATGCTCATGGATACTCCAGTGCGATGGCTTCAGTGGTTAATGGGGCAATCCACTTTTCAAAGGCGATTCACGGATGAGGTGATCGCCTCAATGCCAGCCTTGGCTATCCGCACATCCTGATCGGGTTTGACGCCGGAGACTCCCACGCTTCCGGCCACCTGATCGTCCAGGATCACCGGCACGCCGCCGGCGAGAAGCCCCTGGAGCGGTGCTGAAAGAAAAGCATGTCGCCCATTGTTGATCATGTCTTCGAAAATCTGTGTCTCTTTTCGACCCATGGCGGCGCTACGGGCCTTTTCCATGGCGACATGCGCGGTGAATGGCGCCGTTGCGTCCAGCCGACGCAGCCCCAGGACATGGCCGCCATCGTCCGCTACCGCGATGGTCACCGGCCAGCCGTTGGCGTCGGCCTCTTTCTGAGCCGCGTCGAGAATCAGATTGACGTCTGTTAAGCCTAGCACTGGTTTTGTTTTCATCGAGTTATCCTTGGTTTATCGCTGGGAAACATGGCCGTTCGGCCCTCAATCACCCAGATATTCGAAGTGAGTCCGGCCTCATTGCCGTGCTCTTGGAGCTTTCAGGGCATTCAGAGCTATCGGGCACCGGGTTTGGGATTTTGGGAAGAATAAGGTTCAACGCGATGGCGGTAATGGCCCCGGGGATCAAACCGGATTCGATCATCGCTTGCAGGTTTTCGGACAGGTTGGCATAGAGCCCTTCTTGTGCCGGCAAACCCACCGCGATGGTCAGAGAGGTGCCAATGATCAGCATGTTGCGCTTGTCGAACGGCACCTGGCTGAGCATCTTAATGCCGGCACTGGCGATCATACCGAACATCAGCAGTACCGCACCGCCGAGCACCGCGTTGGGAATACTGGAAACGAGACCACCGAGCTTTGGCAGCAGGCCGGCCAACACCAAGAATCCGCCGCCAATCGCCACCACATAGCGGCTAACGACGCCTGTCAATGCAACCATGCCTACGTTCTGGCTGAAACTGATCTGGGGGAACGCATTGAAAACAGCAGCAAATACGCTCGCGATGCCATCGGCCATAACGCCGCCGGAGAGTTCCTTCTTGGTGGGTTCACGGTTCAGCCCGCCTGCGGTGGTGCCCACTATATCGCCGATGGATTCGGCCACGGTGACCAGAGACAGCACCACCACGGGGATGATGGCGGCCATATGGAACTCAATACCAATGCCCAGCGGGGTGGGGAACGTCACCCAGTCGGCATCGCCCACCTTGGAGAAATCGACATAGCCAAAAGCCGCGGCAGCAACGAAGCCAACCAGCAAACCGGCCAGTGGGGCAACTTCACTCCAGATACCTCGGCCGAACTGGTGAAGCCCCACGGTGACGACGAGAACAAGCGAGGCCAGTCCGATGTGATGGGGGGCGCCGAAATCCGACACGCCGAAACCACCACCGGCGTAGGCAAGACCAACGGGCATCAACAGAATGCCCAGCATCACGACAAAGGTTCCAGTCACCACTGGCGGGAACAAAAACCGGAACCAGGGAAGAAACAACCCCATTAGCGCCATCGCGACGCCACCGCACAACGCTGCCCCAAGGGCGGCGGGCAACCCCATGCCGATGGCTATGGGAATCAGAACCGGTACGAATCCGAAGCTGGTCCCCATAACAATAGGAAGGCGAGCACCGATGGGCCCCAGGCCCAGGGACTGCAACAGAGTAGCGATGCCAGCGACAAACATCGCGGCCTGAACCATAAAAGCCGTCTGATCGGGAGGCAGGTCCGCCGCCCCGGCGATGATGATTGGCACGGTCACGTTGCTAACGAACATCGCCAGAACATGTTGAATGCCCAGCGGTATCGCGCGGCGCAAGGGCGGCATGGAATTAACGTCGCGGGTGCTATAACGGTCACCTGGACCGGTATCTGGCCGTTCGGATGTACTTGTTGTCATGAGTCTCTCCTAGGTGTTGTTTTTGTAGGAATGCCTGACTGTTGACTACCAATAGCTCTACAAAGATTTTCTAAATAGCTCTCCTTAGTTGGCGGGCTGCTTCATCATGGCGTGCCATCAACGCGTCAAGATCGACGTCGCAGGGCAGGCCGCCGGTCACTCTCCAGCGCCCGGCGACCATGACCCGGTCAGCGCGTTGTGCACCACACAGCAGCAACGCCGCCAGTGGATTCTCCGCGCCTGAGAAACGCGGCTCATCAAGTTTGAACAGTGCCAGGTCAGCCTGCTGGCCTGGCTCCAGTCCGCCGATATCGGTTCGTCCCAGACAACGGGCCGAGCCTTGCGTTGCCCAGCGGATGACGGCTTCGTGTGTTACCTGGCTTGGCGAGTAACGCAGGCGGCCCAGAAGCAGTGCCTGACGCATTTCCGAGGCAAGGTTCGAGTGGTCGCTCGACGCTGATCCATCGACCGCCAATCCGACCGGTGAGCCCGCCGCTTCGAGTTCCAGGGTCCGGCACAGCCCTGAGCCCAGAACCATGTTTGACGAGGGACAGTGAGCGATGCCCGTGCCTGCACGGCCAAGGCGCTGAATCTCGTCGTCATTGAAATGAATGCCATGGGCCAGCCACGTGCGATCGGTGAGCCAGCCACTGTCCTCGAGATAATCCAGCGGGCGCATGCCAAACAGCTTCTGGCAGTAAGCGGTCTCATCTTCGGTTTCGGCAAGATGGGTGTGGAGGCGAACGTCGTTGTTCTCTGCAAGCCGCGCGCTCTCGCGCATTAATGCCCGGCTGACTGAAAACGGTGAACAAGGCGCCAGGGCGATGGTGGTCATGGCCCCTTCAGCACGCTGGTGGTAACGGTCGATAAGACGCTGGCTGTCATCGACAATGGTTTGCTCGTCCTGCACCACGGTCTGTGGCGGCAGACCGCCATCGTCGCGCCCGACGCTCATGGACCCGCGAGTCAGTGCCGCTCGAACGCCGAGGCGCTGGGCGGTTTCGACCTGGCAGTCAATCGCGTTTACCAAGGCACCGGAAAAGACGTAATGATGGTCCGCTACGGTGGTGCATCCCGACATCAGCAGCTCGACCATCGCCAACTCGCTGGCCAGGGCCATCTGGCTGTCGTTGAGATTGGCCCAGACATCGTAAAGCGTGGTCAGCCAGGGAAATAACTCTTTATTGAGCGCGGGGGAATAGGCTCGGGTCAGGGTTTGGTAGAAGTGATGGTGGGTATTTACCAAGCCGGGTAACAGGACATGCCCGGAAGCATCGAAGGTCTCGTTAACGGGCTGGTGAGGTTGCTGCCCCCCGGCCACTTTTTCCACAATTCTTGTTCCCGTGACGACAATACCGCCGGCTGCGCCTGGGTCAGAACAGGCAAGCGGATTGCGAATCCATAATCTGTGGTCTGTTTCGGTCATTCCTACAGCTCTTTGTTGTATACATTATGACCGACAACTTCGTACAAATATGTATTACTTGTCAAGAAAAATTGTGAGCAAATTGAACTTTTAATGACAGGGTATTTACCGGGCCAGCGCTCAAACGGGCGCCGGCCCGGGGATTAGCAGCGATGTCAGGTTGTCTGCTGGGTTACGTTTTCTGGCCCGCGACTTCAACCTCGTTAGGCTTAACTTCTTTCGTAAGCGCTTTGAGAGCCCCCCAGGAGAGGCCTCGTTTTGATGGTTTCTCGGCCGTGTCGGAAGCGACCAGGCTAAGAAGCTCGGCGGAAATGGACACCGCGACTTCCATGGGCCGCTTACCCGGGATGTCACTGCGCCCGACGGGGCACCGGATGCGGTCGATATCGGCTTCGGTATACCCGCGGTGAGCAAGGCGTTGGCGAAAACGCTCCGCCTTGGTTTGCGAACCGATCAGGCCAATCGTGCGCACATCATCCCGTTTCAGCAGCGCCTGGCAGAGGTCATAATCCAGTGCGTGGTTGTGGGTCAGAATCAGTACATGGGCGTTGCTGCACAGTTCGGGAACGTCCCCAACCGGGTCGTCGGTGCAATGAACCGTGGTGTTGTCGGGCGTCCTGTCCGGAAAACATTCCTGCCGGGAGTCGACCCAGGTGATCTGCCAGGGCAAATCACCCACGATACGCATCAGGGCATGGCTGACGTGACCCGCACCAAAGACCACAAGGCGGGCATCGCCGCCGGACTGGGCCTCCAGCAGGACCGCCACGCTACCACCACAGCATTGTCCAAGGCTGGCACCCAGAGGGAAGTGCGCCAGCTCGTAGCTGTATTCGTGGTTTGCCAGGCGCTCGCGGGCGCGGGCGATCACCCGGTATTCCAGGTGGCCGCCGCCGATGGTGTCGTAGCTGTGTTCCCGGGTGACGACCATCTTACTGGCCGGCTCCCGTGGTACCGAGCCTGTTACGCCCAGTACCGTGACCAAAACATAGGGCTGACCGCGACGTTCGCAGTCAGCAACGGCTTGGATCCAGGTCAGGCGTTCTTGCATGACGGTTCCCCCTGCGCTGCTACCCAGCGCTCGGTTGCTGTGACAGCCTGGAGCACCCGCTCTGGTGTCGCAGGCGTGTCCAGGGGCGGGCTGTAGCGATAGTCCGCCACGCTCGAAACAGCGTCACGCAGGGCAGACCATACTGCCATGCCCAGCATGAGTGGCGGTTCGCCCACAGCCTTTGAGCGGAATACGGTGGCTTCCCGGTTGGGGCTGTGAGGCAGCAGGGCCACCCGGAAATCCGGTGGCGCGTCTGACACAGCCGGGATTTTGTAGGTCGCCGGGCCGTTGGACAACAGTCGGCCTTCGTCGCTGTATACCAACTCTTCGGTGGTGAGCCAGCCCATGCCCTGAACAAAGCCGCCTTCAATCTGGCCAATGTCCACGGCCGGATTCAGCGACTGCCCCACGTCGTGAAGGATGTCCACCCGCATGGTCTTGTACTCTCCGGTGAGGGTATCAACCACCACCTCTGCGCAGGCAGCCCCGTTGGCGTAATACAGGAAGGGCCGGCCTTGACCGGTTTCTCGGTCATAGTGAATCTTGGGTGTACTGTAGAACCCGTTGGAAGACAGCGAAACCCGCGCCATGTAAGCCTGCTGCACGAATTCCGCCCAGCCGAACTGCTGCTCACCGACATTGACCTGGTTGTTTTCAAACCGTACCGAGTCCGCGCTCACGCCGTAGGTTTCGGCGGCAAACTCGACCAGGCGCTGCTTGATTTTCTCGCAGGCATCCAGGGCAGCCATGCCGTTCAGGTCAGTGCCCGAGGAGGCAGCCGTTGGTGAGGTGTTGGGTACCTTGTCGGTCCGGGTCGCGGACACTTTTACCCGGTCCAGGTCTACCTGGAAGGCTGCGGCTACGACCTGGGCTACCTTGATGTAAAGCCCCTGGCCCATTTCGGTGCCGCCGTGATTGAGGTGAATGCTGCCATCGGTGTAAACGTGCACCAGTGCACCGGCCTGGTTGAGGTGTTTGGCCGTGAATGAAATGCCGAACTTCACCGGTGTCAGGGCCAAACCCCGTTTCAGGATTGAGTTTTCTTTGTTGAACCTGGAAATCTCGGTACGACGCTGACGGTAGTCCGAGCTGGCCTCGAGCGTGTCGATCAGGTCCGGTAAAACGTGCTGCTCGACGATTTGACCATAGTGGGTTACATCGCGGCCAGGTCCGTACAGGTTGCGCTTGCGCACATCCAGCGGGTCCATGCCGAGATGGCGGGCGATATCGTCCATTGCCCGCTCAATGATCATCATGCCCTGGGGGCCACCGAAGCCTCGGAAGGCGGTATTGGAAACCGTATGGGTTTTGCAGCGGTGGCCAACAACACGCGCCTGCCCCAGGCTATAGGCGTTGTCGGAATGAAACATGGCGCGGTCGACGATGGCATCGGACAGGTCGGGCGAAAAGCCACAGCGTCCAGCCACCATGATGTCGGCCCCCCGCAGCACACCCTCGTTGTCGAACCCAATGTCATAGGTGTTGAAAAAGTCGTGTCGCTTGCCCGTTTGTACCATGTCGTCGTAGCGCGCCATCCGGTATTTAACGGGCCGCCCGGTGCGTCGGGCAAGCAGGGCCGAGATACAGGCCAGCGGTGCGGCCTGGGTTTCCTTGCCGCCGAAGCCGCCACCCATGCGCCGTACTTCCACCTGGACTTCATGAATGGGGAGGTCAAGGACTTCGGCCACCAGCTTTTGCACCTCGGAGGGGTGCTGGCTGGAGGTATGAACAAACACGCCCGCGTCTTCGGTAGGCTCTACCAGGCACGCCTGTCCTTCCAGGTAGAAATGCTCCTGTCCGCCAACATGCATCTGGGCCTGTAGGCGATTCGGCGCTTCGGCAAGCGCTTTATCCGGGTCGCCCCTCAGCTGGGTATGACTGGGGCGCACGAACAACTGCTGATCAAGCGCGGCCTCCGCGGTCAACGCGGCAGGAAGGGGCTCATAGCTGACTTTCGCAAGTCGGGCCGCCTGGCGGGCCGCGCGATGACTCGTTGCCGCAACGGCAAACAGCGGCTGGCCCACATGTTCGACCACATCTCCGGCCAGAACCGGATCGCCAGGAAAGACCGGCCCGATGTCGGTATGGCCGGGCACGTCCTCGACGGTCATGACCGAAACCACGCCGGGGTAGGCCCAAACCTCGCTGAGATCCATGGCGGTGATACGGGCGTGGGCGTGCGTACTCTGGCCGACGGCCGCGTGCAGGAGTTCTGCGGGCTCGGGGAGGTCGTCTATATAGCGGGCCTGTCCACGAACGTGCTTCCAGGCACTGTCATGAAATGCCTGGGTGCCTGTCAGCCCTTTCGCCGTTGTGGTGGGCCGCGGAATATTGGGAGGTAGTTTACGCATAGTCAGTCACCATGAGGGGCTGGTTTGTTGTTGTGGTGTCTTGAGTGCTCTCCAAAAACGCGCGGCGCAGCAGGTTGCCGGCTACTTGCAAGCGATAGGCTGCGGACCCCCGCACGTCTGTCATGGGTTCAAATTCGAGTTCCAGTGCGGCAATGGCGGCCGCAACCGTGTCTGCATTCCAGGGCTGGCCTCGAAGCGCCGCTTCAGCACCACTGGCCCGCTTTGGCGTTGCCGCCATCCCGCCAAAGGCCAGTCGGCAGTCCTTGATGGTGTCGCCGTCGCGCTTGAGCCAAAAGGCACCCAGCACTGCCGAAATGTCGTCATCAATGCGCTTGGAGACTTTGTAGATGAACAGCTTTTCATCAGGTGCCGGGTTGGGGATCCAGGTGCCCCGAATGAATTCGTGAGGCTGGAGGTCGGTCTGCTTGTAGCCGTGGAAGAAGTCCTCAAGGCGCAGGCGCCGGGTGCCATCAACGCTGTCCAGGTCGAGCTCTGCGCCCAGTGCAATCAGTGCGGGCGGCATGTCGCCGATTGGCGAAGCGTTCCCGATATTGCCCCCAACAGTCCCGCGGTTGCGGATCTGGCGCGAACCCAGGCGCTCCAGCATCGGCCCGAAGTGTGGCCAACGCTCCTCGAGCTTATGGAACATGGCGCGGTAGGTCACTCCGGCTCCGAGATAGATCCCGTCTTCGTCCTCGTGGATCTCCTGTAGCTCCTTGATGCCACTCAGACCGATCAGGTGATCAAGGTCTTTGAGCTGCTGGGTGATTTCAAGGGACAGGTCGGTGCCGCCGGCAATCAACCTTGCCTTGGGAAACTGACGGCATAGTCCACGAAGCGCGTCCAGAGTGGCTGGCGCATCGTATCGGTAGCCGTGATCGTCGGTGAGTTCGCCCGCCGTATTCTGTACGCTTAACAGGTCGGCGATCATTTCGGGGTTCTGCAGCCAGGCTATGCCGCTAAGGCCCGGCGCGGGGTTGTTCGGAGCCGCGCCATCCGGGCCGCTGAGCGCACTGCTTCGGCTCAGAACCGCGTTACCGGTGCCGGGTTCCCACGTTTGCACGCAAGCCCGACGCCCGGCCTCGATGATTGGCCGGTAACCCGTGCAGCGGCAAAGGTTGCCGGACAGCGCCTCCAATAAGGCGTCGTCGTCGGGTACGGAACCGTTCGCTGCGCTTTCTGTATGCAGGGCAAACAGCGACATGATGATGCCTGGTGTGCAGAAGCCGCACTGGGCTCCGTGACACTCCACCATCTCCTTCTGTACCGGGTGAGCTGGCTCCTGGGTTAGCGCGTCGACGGTCACCAGATGTTTGCCATGCAGGCTTCCGACGAGCGCGATGCAGCTGTTCACGCTGTCGTAGCGGAGTTGCCCGGACTGCTCAGGGTCGGGCGATCCGATCACCACGGTGCAAGCCCCGCAGTCACCCGATGCGCAGCCTTCCTTGGTGCCTGTCAGTCGCTTCCTGGTGCGCAGCCAGTCGAGGATGCTTAGATTCGGGTCGACTTGGTTGAGTTTTTGTAGTTGGCCGTTCAAGTAGAATCTGATCACAAATTTTCCCGCTCTTCTGCACTTGCGCCTGTCTCTTTCTGCTTTTCTCTTTGTTTAAGACTGAGCATCAGAGTCATTGGCGTAAGCCCTTGATTGATTTCAGTAGTTGCACAGGCGATGCCGCATCACGGATGCCAAAAGTCACATGGGCCCGTTATTCTTTTTACAATTTCCTGACCAAATAGTCCAGTTTTTTGTGTAAAGACTATTCCTTTGATTGCCGCACAGAGATCGGCTATCGTCGGAGCCTCGACGTTCCAACCTGAAGCTACTCGACACCATGACCCGTCAAATCGAACCAGACTCCCCCGAAACGAAGCGAACAACGTCATCAGGCAGCAAGCGCAAGAAAGTGCGTCCGGGCCGAATCCGTGAGCGCAATCGTGAGCGTATTCTGATGGCCGCGGAAAAGGAGTTTTCCCAGAACGGCTTCGGGGCAACCACCGTTCAGAAGATTGCGGACAGGGCGGGGCTGCCGAAATCCAACGTGCTTTACTATTTCAGCAATAAAAAACGCATCTACTACGCGTTGATGGATGACATCATGGGGCGGTGGAATGAGATGTTCTCGAAGATACAGCCAGAAGATGACCCCGCCACGACCCTGGCCAGTTTTATTCACGCCAAGGTAGAGCTATCCAGGACCCACCCCCTGGCATCGCGCCTGTTTGCGCTGGAAATTATTCAGGGGGCGCCGGTCCTCAAGGACCATCTGTCTACGACCATGCGGGAGTGGGTGCAGGCGCGAGCGGGTGTGATTCAGCAGTGGATCGACGCGGGGCGAATGGCGCCCGTTGATCCGGTGCAACTCATCCTCCTGATCTGGTCATCCACGCAACACTACGCTGACTTCCAGGTCCAGATCCTCGCGATTGAGGACAAGAGCGAATACACCGAAAGTGACTTTCAGCACGCTGCGGATTTCCTGACGTCTGTCATCCTGCGCGGTTGTGGCCTCGCCGAGCCTTAAAGCCTGACTCCGGAATGCCTGGCATACCGCCCGTCGTATGCCTTCGATGGGGTTCGGTCTTGAAAATTTCCTGACTTATTGGTCAGTTTTTTATTGACCAGGCTACCAATCCTGTTTAAATTTCCCTGAGACACGCAATCCAATCGTCGCCAACAATACCAATGCGACAACAAGACTGACGAGAGTGACCATGTCCCAACGCAAAGCCTACCGTGCCTCTGTTTTCCACTGCATCGCCGACCCGGGCGTGGTGGGTGCGGAACGTTCCTACGAGTATTTTGAAGATGGCCTGTTAATGGTCGAGGACGGCATGGTCGTCGAGATAGGCATGGCGGAGAGCCTGTTGCCGTCACTGTCTCCTGAGGTCGAGGTCGTCCACTATGAGAATGCCCTGATAACCCCGGGCTTCGTCGATACTCATATCCATTATCCGCAGGTGGGAATCATCGGCTCCTATGGCGCCCAGTTGCTGGACTGGCTGGAAACCTACACCTTTCCCTGCGAGGGACAGTTTGATGATTCCCGGCACGCTCATGCCCAGGCCGATATCTTCCTCCGTGAACTGTTGAGAAACGGGACAACGACGGCCCTGGTCTTCGGAACCGTCCATAAGCAGTCGGTGGATGCCTTTTTCGAGCATGCCTCCAAGCTGAACCTGCGGATGATTGCGGGCAAGGTGCTGATGGACCGTTGCGCGCCTGACTATTTGGTGGATACAGCGGAATCCGGCTATGCAGACAGCAAGGAGCTAATTGAGCGTTGGCATGGAAAGGGCCGTTTGTCCTATGCGGTGACGCCCCGATTTGCGCCGACGAGCTCCGATGAGCAACTCGAGCTGGCAGGTAAGCTCTTCAAGGAATTCCCGGGCTTGTACATGCACACCCACATTTCCGAGAACCGACAGGAGATTGAGTGGGTCAAAGAGCTGTTTCCTGAGCGGGATGGTTACCTTGATGTATACGACCACCATGGCCTGATTGGTGAACGGTCAGTGTTTGCTCACGGTGTTCACCTGCATGACGACGAGTGCAGGCGTCTGGGCGATACTGGCTCAGCGGTTGCCTTTTGCCCGACGTCGAACCTTTTCCTTGGCAGTGGTTTGCTCGACCTGGCGCGCCTGGAGTCGCATGGAGTGCGCGTTGGCCTGGGCACGGATGTAGGGGCGGGTACCAGTTTTTCCCAGCTTCAAAGCCTTAACGAGGCGTACAAGGTGCTGCAACTGCAGGGGCAGAAACTGGATCCTTTTAAAGCCTTTTACCTCGCGACGCTGGGCGGAGCCCGGTCCCTCTACCTTGATGACAGGATTGGCAGCCTGAAGGCCGGGAAAGAGGCGGACTTTGTTGTGCTGGATTATGAGGCCACGCCGCTGATCAGTTACCGCCTGAAGCATTCCAAAAGCCTGGAGGAAACGCTGTTTGCCCTCATGATTCTTGGCGATGATCGCGTGGTGAAGGAAACCTTCAGCGCAGGCCTGTCCGTTCACCGCCGATAGCGTGCCACTGGCGGGCTGCCCGTTACCACGAATGGGCATGCCCACCCTCGGTCCAGAACCTTTCTGCCCTACCTCTTCGGGTCCTTCTTTTTTCTTGTGCACAATCGTTATAAGAATTTTGTTGCAATTGTTGTATACAAAAGCATAATCGGAATTGTTATTCTTGACCGACAAGTCAGGAAATATCGATATGGGCAAATCAGCCATCACCTGCCTCAAGGGCTCTGCTCTGGGTGATAGAAAACAACAATGATGAGGAATACCTTGTGGAAAACATCGATCAGCAGAAGCGCTCGCTCGGAGCGTCAGCGAGAACGGACTGGCTCGAGCGCATTTTCAAGCTCCGCCAACATGGAAGCTCAGTCAAAATTGAGCTGATGGCAGGTCTGACCACGTTCGTCACAATGGCCTACATTATCTTCGTTAATCCCAATGTTATGGCTGCGGCCGGCCTTGATCATGGTGCTGCGTTCGTCGCCACCTGTCTGGGGGCGGCACTTGGCTGCCTGCTCATGGGGTTTTACGCCAACTGGCCGGTGGGACTGGCGCCGGGCATGGGGCTCAACGCGTTTTTTACCTACACCGTCGTTGGCGAAATGGGCTATACCTGGCAGGTTGCCCTCGGCGCGGTCTTCCTCTCCGGCATCCTGTTTATGATTATGAGCCTCTCGCGAATCCGGGAATGGCTACTGAACAGCATTCCGATGAGCCTGCGTTTTGCCATGGGGGCAGGGGTTGGTCTGTTTCTCGGGCTCATTGGCCTGAAGACGGCGGGCATTGTCGTCGACAGCCCCGCGACGCTGGTGACGATGGGGTCTTTTGGTGAGCCTTCTACACTGCTGGCCGCCATCTGCTTTTTGCTGATCGCGGTGCTTAGCCACCGCAACGTGTTCGGCGCCATCCTGCTGAGCATGCTCGTGGTAACGGCGATTGGTTGGAGCATGGGGCTTGTGGAGTATGGCGGGGTTGTGTCGCTCCCTCCCAGCCTGGCGCCAACCTGGCTGGCGATGGACATAGCGGGCGCGTTGAATGTGGGAATGATCAGCGTTGTGCTCGCGTTTCTCTTCGTGAACATGTTCGACACCGCGGGAACACTGATGGGGGTGGCTCATCGTGCAAACCTGGTTGACGAGAACGGCAAGATAGAAAACCTTTCCAAATCCCTTAAAGCGGACAGTACATCCAGTGTCCTGGGCTCATTTGTGGGTTGCCCGCCGGTAACCAGCTACGTTGAAAGCGCTTCAGGCGTAGCCGCGGGTGGTCGCACTGGTCTGACGGCCGTCACTGTCGGCGTGCTATTCCTGCTAGCAACCTTCTTTGCACCTCTTGCGGGAATGATCCCGGCCTACGCGACCTCAGGCGCACTGATATACGTCGCTATGCTGATGATGAGTGGAATGGCCCACATCGACTGGAAGGACATCACCGACACCATTCCGGCCATCATTACTGTGGTGATGATGCCGCTGACCTTCTCCATCGCCAATGGCATTGCGCTGGGCTTCGTTACCTATGCCACGTTGAAGCTGCTTACCGGGCAGAGGAAGAAAGTATCCGTCAGCCTGTATGTTCTCTGTGTCATCTTCATCGCCAAGTTCGCCTTCCTGTGATCAAGGCACACGGTTGACCCGAACCCGAGGTTTTACCCCAAAACAACAAAACGAGAGGTAGTAAAAATGAAACTGTTGCAAAAAATCCTGCTGGCGGCGTGCGTTTTCACCGCGTTTGTTCCGGTTGTTCACGCTGAAAAGTTCTTCGGCAGTTCCAGTGTGTCGCTGCTTTATAGCGATGACTATGAAATCTTTGGCTCTCAAAAAGAGTCCGCGACCGTGTTTACCTTTGAAAACGTGACCGCCCACAACTGGGGGGATACGTTCTTCTTCATTGACCGCTATCAGGTTCAGGGGGATTCCGGTAACGCTGACTCCACCTATGGGGAGTTCGCGCCCCGGTTGAGCCTGAGTTGGCTAAGCGGCCAGGATCTGGGCTTCGGGCCGGTTAATGACGTCTACCTGGCAACCCAGTATGAGTTCGATGGTGGGGTAGAGGCGAACAACCACATGTACGGTCTTGGATTGGGCTGGGACATCCCTGGATTCCAATACTTCAACACCAATGCCTACTATGTTGAAAACAACACCGCGCTCGACACGCCGGACGACTGGCAGCTGACCGTAACATGGGGGGTGCCGTTCGAACTGGGCAGCGCGGCGTTTCTCTTTGACGGTTTTATCGACTATTCATCGGGGGTAAGCGGTGCTCAGAGTGCGGACTTGCACATCAACCCGCAGTTCAAACTCGACCTTGGTCATTTCACGGGAGAGGCTGGCGTGTTGTATGCCGGTATAGAGTACTCGTACTGGCGTAATAAATTCGGTAGCCCAAACATAGATACGGAGAACGCTGTTAGCGCACTGGTCAAGTTCCACTTCTGACCCGCGCTATCATCATCGGATCCATTGGGCCGCTGGTTTCAGCGGTCCAGCTGCCATCACATGACAGGAGAACTTTATGGGACGCCTTACCACACACGTACTGGATACTTCGCTGGGACGCCCCGGACAGGGTATTCGTATCGAGGTTTACCGACTGGAGGGTGAATCGCGCACCTTGCTGAAAGAAGTCACCACTAATGATGATGGCCGTTGCGATGCCCCGATACTTGAAGGTGAGGCCTTTACCGAGGGCCAGTTCGAGCTGGTCTTTCACGCTGGAGACTACCTCCGGCGCCAGGGCGTAGAGGCTGACGAACCGCGCTTTCTCGATGTTATCCCATTGCGTTTCGGCGTGGCTGACGCCTCCCAGCACTTTCATGTGCCCCTCCTGCTTTCTCCCTACAGCTACTCCACCTACCGCGGTAGCTGAGTCGAGATGGTCAGTCATCAATACAATAGTGCGAACAAGAGAACAGGTTAATGGAAGCTTACATTCTGGATTTTGTGAATTTCATGTTGCGGTGGCTGCATGTGATTGCGGCGATTGCGTGGATTGGTGAGTCAATCTACTTCGTGATGCTGGATAACAGCCTCAAGCCGCCACAGGCCGAAAACTGCAAAAAGAAGGGGGTTTTTGGTGAGATGTGGGCTGTGCATGGGGGCGGTTTCTATCACAACCAAAAGTACGCCACCAGTCCGGGTACCTTGCCTGCCGACCTGCATTGGTCGTTCTGGAAATCGTACACCACCTGGCTGTCGGGTTTCGCGCTGTTCGTTATTCTCTACATGGTCAACCCAGGCTTCTACCTGGTGAACACCAATAGCAGTTGGCAGTGGGCTGCTGAGTTAAGTGGATGGCAGGCCAACGTTGCGGCGGTGCTTTTCCTGGTATTCGGGTGGGTTGTATACAATGAGCTGTGCAAGCGCATAAGCCCGAACATGGAGCGGGACGGCATCCTGAGTATTGCGGTTGGGGTGCTGCTTGTCATAGTTGCCTATGTAAGCACTCAGTTGTTTGCTGGCCGTGCTGCGTTCCTTCTGACCGGTGCTGTCATGGCGACAGCCATGTCCGCGAACGTTTTCTTCTGGATCATTCCGGGCCAGCGCCGCATGGTCGATGCCATGAAGGCGGGCGAGGAGCCCAATCCGATTGATGGCAAGCGCGGTAAACAACGCTCTGTCCACAATACCTACTTCACGCTTCCCGTCGTTCTGTTGATGATCAGTAATCACTACGCCTTCGCCTATACAGAGGCTCAGGCATGGTTGGTCATGTCGCTGCTCATATTTGCCGGCGCCGTTATCCGCCAGTTCTTTGTACTGATGCACGCGGGCAAAACCCAGCCTTCCTACCTTCTGGCCGGTGGTGTGCTGATCCTGCTGACGTTCTGGGTGGCCGCTCCCACGGGAGAGTCCCAGGTGGCAACGGCTCAGGCAAACGCCGAGCCCAATACGACGACGCATGAGACAAGTGAATCCCCCCTTGCTGCCAACGTGGGCGCGACCATTGAGCAACACTGTGCGGGATGCCATTCGAAGCAACCTGAGAACCCGGCGTTTTCGGCTCCGCCGGCGGGATTTGCGTTTGATGCGGTCGATCAGATCCTCAGCCATCAGGCCAAGATCCAGGAGGTTGTGGCGAACGGATACATGCCGTTGGGCAACGCCACGAACATGACCGAAGAAGAACGCGAAATCATCAAGAACTGGGGTGAATGAGTGTTGCGTTCAAGTTGGATACAATATAGTATACTTAAGTATACAATGCATATTGAAGGCGAGCTGGTACCAACGGCCTGCCAAACGGATTGGAAGAAGGAAGTTGCTTGATGAATCCGGCTAATCCAGACCATTACCCCCGAGACCTGATTGGTTACGGTTCTGAGCCTCCCCATGCAAATTGGCCTGGCCGGGCACGTATTGCCGTGCAGTTCGTTCTCAATTACGAGGAAGGTGCGGAGAACTGCGTCCTGCATGGCGATACGCATTCGGAGCAGTTCTTGTCCGAAATCGCCGGGGCTGAGGCCTACCCAAGCCGGCACATGAGCATGGAGTCAATCTATGAGTACGGCTCGCGGGCAGGGGTATGGCGGGTACTGAAGGAGTTTCAGCGCCGCGGCATGCCGCTGACGGTATTTGGCGTGGCGATGGCCCTTGAGCGGCACCCCGAGCTTGCCCATGCGTTTAAAGAGCTGGGGCACGAGGTTGCCTGTCACGGTTGGCGCTGGATTCACTACCAGAATATTCCGGAAGGTATAGAGCGCGCGCACATGCGCCGGGCCATCGAGATCTTCGAGGCTTTATACGGCGAGAAACCGGCAGGGTGGTATACCGGTCGCGACAGCGAGAACACGCGCCGTCTGGTGCTGGACGAAGGCAGCTTTCTCTACGACAGCGATTACTACGGGGACGATCTGCCGTTCTGGACCCGTCAGTACGACAGTGAGGGCGAAATGCACAACCACCTGGTAGTGCCTTATGCCCTGGACACCAATGACATGCGCTTCGCTTCAGCGCAAGGCTTCGGCACCGGAGAGGACTTTTACCAGTATTTACGGGATGCCTTCGACGTGCTTTATGCCGAGGGTGAGGACGCGCCAAAAATGCTGTCTGTTGGTCTCCACTGTCGGCTGGTTGGCCGGCCGGGGCGCTTTCGGGCCCTGCAACGGTTCCTCGATCACATAGAAGCCCATGATCGTGTCTGGGTTACGAGACGTGTGGATATTGCTCGCCATTGGGCCGAGCACCACCACCCGCTCTCATCCAAGGAGCAGCAATGAGCAATCGATCTGTGAACAAACCTACGTATTACGCTCCCGCTGGCGGGCATCCACCTCAGACCCAGTTGTTGTCTGATCGTGCGGTTTTTACCGAAGCCTACGCCATCATTCCCAGGGGCGTGATGCGGGATATCGTCGCCAGTGCCTTGCCGCATTGGGAAAAAACCCGGCTTTGGGTGCTTTCACGCCCGCTGTCTGGATTCGCCGAAACGTTCTCCCAGTACATCATGGAAGTGTCCCCTGGGGGCGGCAGCTCGCGACCAGAGCTGGACGCTTGCGCGGAAGGGGTTCTGTTTGTGGTTGAAGGCGAGATGACCCTGACCATTGCCGGCCAACAACACCGGATGCAAGAGGGCGGCTATGCCTTTATCCCGCCGGGTGCGTCCTGGCAGTTGTTCAACGAGAGCGATGCGCCGCTGCGTTTTCACTGGGTGCGAAAAGCCTACGAGCATGTCGACGGTATTGATGTGCCTGAGGCCTTTGTCACCAACGAGACGGACATAACGCCCACCGAGATGCCGGGAACTGAGGGTCGCTGGACGACAACACGTTTTGTTGATCCGCAGGACATTCGCCATGACATGCACGTCAACATTGTCAATTTCCAGCCCGGCGGAGTCATTCCATTTGCCGAGACCCACGTGATGGAACATGGCCTTTACGTGCTGGAAGGGAAGGCGGTTTATCACCTCAACCAGGATTGGGTTGAAGTGGAGGCGGGTGACTACATGTGGCTTCGCGCCTTCTGCCCGCAAGCATGCTATGCCGGTGGGCCGGGACCTTTCCGATACCTGCTTTACAAGGATGTGAACCGGCACATGAAACTCAGCGGATTCGGTTCGCGCTGAGCTGAGACGAGGACATTTTTATGCTGGAACTCAAAGCACAACCGCTGAGCCAGGAGGCATTCGCCGAGTTCGGGGATGTTATTGACCGGCGCACGGCTGACTCCTTTCCCATCAATGCGGGGCGCACCCAGCGCCACCATGATCTGGCGAAAGTGGAGCTGCTCGGTGATGAGGCACGGGTTCTGGTGAGTATTTTTGTCAGCCAGCCGGTGACGTTACCGCTGGAGCTGTCGTTCCTGGAGCGCCACCCGCAAGGCAGCCAGGCTTTTATGCCCCTGCACGAGGAGCGATTCCTGGTTGTTGTCGCACCCCCAGGCGACACGATCAACCCTGATGAAGTTCGCGCCTTTGTCACCGATGGTTTCCAGGGAGTGAATTACCGCGCGGGTACCTGGCACGCCGTGCAGTCGGTGTTGGATCGGGAAGGCGAATTCCTGGTTATCGATCGCGGCGGCTCGGGGAACAACTGCGACGAGTACGGAATGGAGGTGCGTGTGCTCCTCGACCTATCTGACTGATCTACCGGCTGAATTTCCATTCAACCTTTACCGACGGTGCTCCTAAGTTTCAAGCGCCGGGACGAGCTTCGCCTCGAATACAAGAACAATCTTACTTCGGAGGAAACACCATGACTCGCATGACCGCAGCAGAAGCCGCTGTTCACGTTTTGAAGAAAGAAGGTATCGACATTGCCTTTGGAGTGCCCGGAGCGGCGATTAACCCGTTCTATTCCGCCATGCGCAAGGTTGGAGGAGTTGACCATGTCCTTGCGCGCCACGTGGAGGGGGCCTCTCATATGGCAGAGGGTTACACCCGCACAAAAGCAGGCAACATCGGTGTCTGCATCGGAACGTCAGGGCCTGCCGGCACCGACATGATCACCGGGCTGTACTCTGCCACGGGCGACTCCATACCCATTCTCTGCATCACTGGGCAGGCGCCGCGCAGCAAGCTGCACAAGGAAGACTTCCAGGCGGTTAACATCCAGGCCATCGCCGGCCCGGTGACCAAATGGGCGGTTACCGTCCTTGAGCCGGCCCAGGTGCCGCGGGCGTTCCAGCAGGCGTTCCAGTTGATGCGCAGCTCCCGTCCTGGTCCCGTTCTGATTGACCTGCCCATCGATGTACAGATGAGCGAGATCGAATTTGATCCGGACACCTACGAATCGTTGCCTGCCTACAAGCCGTCGGCTTCACGGGCGCAGATCGAGAAAGCGCTGACCTTGCTGAACGAGGCTGACAAGCCCCTGCTGGTTGCCGGTGGCGGCGTTATCAACAGTGATGCGAGCGACCTTCTGGTTGAGTTTGCAGAGCTTACGGGTGTTCCCGTGGTTCCGACCTTGATGGGCTGGGGGACGATTCCCGATGACCATCCATTGATGGCCGGCATGGTGGGGCTCCAGACGTCCCATCGCTATGGCAACGCCACCATGCTTGCGTCCGACTTCGTGATGGGTATTGGTAACCGCTGGGCGAACCGGCACACCGGTAACATCGAGGCCTATACCAAGGACCGGAAGTTTGTTCATGTTGACATCGAGCCCACCCAGATCGGCCGTATCTTCGGGCCGGATTATGGGATTGTCTCTGATGCCAAGGCGGCGCTGGAACTCTTCATTACCGTGGCCAAGGAGTGGCGCGCCGAAGGCAAACTCAAGGATCGCGGAGCCTGGGCCCAGAAATGCCAGGAGCGCAAGCAGACACTGCTGCGCAAGACTCACTTCGACGACGTGCCGGTCAAGCCGCAGCGCGTCTACGAAGAGATGAACAAGGTGTTCGGCAAGAATGTCCGGTACGTGACCGCCATTGGTCTGTCCCAGATCGCCGGAGCGCAGTTCCTGCACGTGTACAAGCCGCGGCACTGGATCAACTGCGGTCAGGCCGGGCCGTTGGGCTGGACCATTCCAGCTGCCCTGGGTGTATGCCGTGCCGATCCCGAGGCCGAGGTCGTCGCTCTCTCCGGGGACTACGACTTCCAGTTCATGGTTGAGGAGTTGGCTGCCGGGGCGCAGTTCAAGCTGCCCTACATCCATGTCCTCGTGAACAACTCGTATCTGGGGCTGATCCGTCAGGCGCAACGTGGTTTCGAAATGGACTACTGCGTGCAGCTGTCATTCGAGAACGTTAACTGCCCCGAGATAAACGACTATGGCGTTGATCACGTCTCGGTTGTCGAGGGCCTTGGTTGCAAGGCGTTGCGGGTCACCAAGCCTGATGACATTGGCCCGGCGTTTGTCCAGGCACGGCAGCTGATGCACGAGCACCGGGTACCGGTTGTGGTCGAGATCATCCTTGAGCGTGTGACCAACATTGCCATGGGGACCGACCTTGACGGTGTTAACGAGTTCGAAGCACTGGTAGAGAACGTCACCGATGCGCCGACCTCAATCGCCAGCCTGACCTAAGCAACGCAATCAATCGCCCCCGGCCTGTGGGAAATCAACAGGTAGAGGGGGGCGAAGACCCAAAAATGGACGAGTAGGAGACCCCAAAATGCCTAAGTTTGCAGCGAATCTAAGCATGCTGTTCACCGAGGAGGATTTTCTCGACCGCTTCCAGGCCGCCGCGTCGGCAGGCTTCCAGGGCGTAGAGTACCTCTTCCCCTACGATTACCCCGCGGCAGACATCAAAAAGCAGCTGGATGCCCATGGGCTTACCCAAGTGTTGCACAACCTTCCCGCAGGGGACTGGGCGGCTGGTGAGCGCGGTATTGCCTGCCGCCCGGATCGGGTCGACGAGTTTCGTGAAGGCGTGGATATGGCCATTGACTACGCCACTGTGCTCGGGTGCAAGCAACTGAATTGTCTGGCAGGTATCCGACCAAACACGGTAAGCGAAGAACAGGCCCGTCGAACCCTGATCGACAACCTGCGCTTCGCCGCCGAAAAACTGAAAGCGGCAGGCATCCTGTTGCTCGCCGAGCCCATCAATACCCGGGACATACCCGGCTTCTTCCTCAACCGGACGGAGCAGGCCCTGGCTCTGTTTGAGGAAGTGGGCAGCGACAACCTGCAACTGCAATACGACATCTATCACATGCAGATCATGGAGGGCGACCTGGCCCCGACCATCGAAAAGCACCTTTCGAAAATCGGCCATGTGCAGCTGGCGGACAATCCAGGGCGCCACGAACCCGGCACGGGGGAGATCAATTACCCGTTCCTGTTCGGCCATCTTGATCGCCTGGGCTACCAGGGGTGGATCGGCTGCGAGTACAAGCCTGCAGCGACGACGCTTGAAGGGCTCGGCTGGCTGGACAACGCACGATAAGGTCATTCAACAAGAAAGTTAGTAAGGAGAGGATTATGAGCAAGATCGGATTTATTGGTCTCGGGATTATGGGTCGGCCCATGGCCGGCCATCTGCTGGAAGCGGGTCACGAGCTGGTGACCTACGTTAAGCACGGCACCCTGGACGAAGGCCTGGCGGCCAAGGGTACGAAAGAAGTCGATAGCCCCAAGGCGGTTGCGGAACAGGCCGAGATCATCATCACCATGGTGCCGGACACCCCCGATGTTGAGGAAGTGCTGCTTGGCGAGGCCGGCATTGTTGAAGGCCTCCAGCCCGGTACGCTGGTCATTGACATGAGCTCCATTGCGCCGATTCCCACTCAGGCATTTGCCAAGCGCATTACCGAGGCTGGCGGTGAATACGTCGACGCCCCGGTGTCTGGTGGCGAGGGTGGCGCTGTTAACGCAACGCTGACCATTATGGTGGGTGGTACCAATGAAGGCTTTAACCGGGCCCTGCCCGTCCTTGAGGTAATGGGCAAGACCATCACCCATATTGGCGAGCACGGCGCCGGTCAGATCTGCAAAGTCGCCAACCAGATTGTCGTAGCGCTGACCATCCAGGCCGCGGCTGAGGGCCTGCTTTTCGCGTCGAAAGCCGGAGCGGATGTGACGAAAGTGCGTGAGGCCCTGCTGGGTGGTCTGGCCCAGTCGAAGATCCTCGACGTGCACGGAGAGCGCATGATCAAGCGTACCTTTGACCCAGGCTTCCGCATTCGCCTGCACCAGAAGGACCTCAACCTGGCTCTGGAAAGTGCACGCAGCCTGAATTTGTCACTGCCCGGTACCGCCAATGCCCAGCAACTGTTCCAGGCCTGCGCCGCGAACAACGGCGCGGATTGGGATCACGCAGGCATTGTGAAGGCCCTGGAAAAACTGGCAGACCACGAGATTGGTGCCTAGTTAAGCAACCGGCGCTGCACTCAAACCCAATGGCCGGTGTCGATTCGGCACCGGCCATTAGGGCGCGATTGGGGGCGCGCTGGCGTACCACGTCATTTTTTTAGTTTCTATCCGTTGCGAGGAGCCGCAGATGCACGCCCTGTCCAATTCGCTGTCCTTTGATCATCCGACAGAAGTGAATGTCTGGCTCAGGCAGCTTGCCGCAACGGCGGTCTCCGCCGTCCATCCCGATACGCTGCTTTCGGCTGGTCAGCTACCGCCGCGCCCGCCCGGACGTACCGTTGTGATTGGGGCTGGCAAAGCGGCGGCGGCGATGGCTGCGGCCTTCGAGCGCACGTGGGCTGATACCTACGAGGACGCCGACCTTTCCGGGCTTGTTGTTACCCGTTATGGACATGGCGCGGAGTGTCGTCACGTCGAGGTATTGGAAGCTTCTCATCCCATGCCGGACGAATTGGGCGAGAAGGCTGCCCAGCGTATGCTCGAGTCGATGGCCGGGCTGACCGGGAATGATCTTGTTGTCGCTTTGATTTCCGGTGGCGGTTCCGCACTCATGACGCTGCCGGCGCCAGGGCTGACACTGCAGCAAAAGCAGGCCATCAACAAGACGCTGTTGCGTTGCGGGGCCCCGATCCGGGAGATCAACACGGTGCGGCGCCACCTTTCGCGCATCAAGGGTGGGCGCCTGGCTGTCGCTGCCCATCCGGCGAGGGTGATTACCTACCTGATTTCCGATGTGCCCGGCGACGATCCTGCGCTCATCGCCTCAGGACCAACCATTCCAGACGCGACAACGCCACTGGATGCCCTGGAAATACTGGAGCGGTACTCCATTGATATTCCAGAGGCTGTGCGTAGCCACCTGGTCAGCGACGATACCGCCCCCAAGCCGCATTCACCCGAATTTGGGCTTGACCGCACGATCGTTCAGGCCAGGGCCTGTGATGCACTTCGAGCCGCCGAAGCGTCCGCCAACCTGGCCGGTGTAGACGTTCGTGTATTGGGTGACGATCTTGAAGGAGAGGCGAGGGAGCTCGGAGGTGAGCACGCGACAATGGCGTTGACGCTGCAAAAAGACCTCAAAGAACCTCTGTTGATCCTTTCAGGCGGCGAGACCAGCGTTACGGTGTCCGGTGAAGGGCGAGGAGGCCGCAACGTCGAATACCTCCTGGGCGCCATCTCGGTCCTTCAGGGAGCGTCCAATATTCACGCTTTGGCCATCGACACGGACGGTATTGATGGCTCCGAGGATAACGCCGGGGCTATTTTCGGCCCCAATGACTGGTCGCGGGTCCAGGCCCTGAAGCTTGACCCTGCAACCTATCTCGCCCGCAACGACGCCTACAGCTTTTTTGAAGCACTCGATGGCTTGATCATCACGGGTCCGACTCGCACCAATGTTAATGATTTCCGCGCCATTCTGGTGCTTCCGAAGTCCATGTGAGCCCCGAAGTCCATGTGAGTAAAGCACCGAGCACTAACATCGGTCCTGTACGCGGATACCCTGGCAGGACCTTATTGTTTGGTGCCGGCTTTTTTGCGGGCAAAGCCAATGTGTGAAAACACCGCATGCAGGTCATCGGTTGTGCTTTCGTTATCAAAGTTCAGTTTCGCATCGATATGATCCATGTGGTGCATCATCAACGAAACGGCTTTGTCGGTGTCACGGGCGGATATCGCATCCAGTAGCTGGTTGTGCTCATCATAGGAACAGTGCGAACGGGTTCCTTTTTCGTATTGGGCGATGATCAGTGAGGTCTGCGAAACCAGGCTGCGCTGGAAGCCAACGAAGGGGGCGTTGTTCGCCGCCTCGGCCAGTTTCAGGTGAAACTCGCCAGACAGGCGAATACCGGCGCCCCGATCCCCGCGGGCGAAGCAATCATGCTCCTCTGTCACCATCTCCCGCAGCTCATCGATCTGTTCTTCAGTGGCGTGCTGAACGGCAAGCTCTGTGATGGCACGTTCGACCAAACGCCTTGCGTAGAGAATCTGGCGGGCTTCCTCCACGCTTGGGCTGGCCACCATTGCGCCCCGGTTGGGGCGAATGGAAACGACACCCTCATGTGCCAGCTGTGACAGCTCCCGCCGGATAATCGTGCGGCTGACTCCAAAAATTTCTCCCAACGCCTCTTCGCTCAATTTCGTTCCCGGGGCCAGGCGATGCTCAAGAATAGCGTCGAACATGTGGGCGTATATGGTGTCGCTTGTCGCCCCCGTCCGTTTCTTCTCGGCTCGGTTCGGGCTTTTGGTGGGCTGCGCTTGTTTGCTCATAATGTCTCGCGAATGAGGTGGTGGAAGTACGAAATCCGGTAGTGGGATAGTATACGAGAAATGACCCCGTTTAGCCGAGCCTGATCCGCTCACGTGCCACCTTTTGGAGCTCCAGGCCATCGCTGGGGTTGGGGAAGGGGCAAAAAAAACCCGCCGGGAGGCGGGTAAAAACACACTGAGGCAAGTCGAGTGTGTTGCAGGAGGGCGGGTAAGGTTCGCAGATCGGATGTCACAACACCTCCCCGCCGTGGCCACGATGACCTGATCAAAGAGTAACATAATTCAATCATAAGTGAATACATAATATAGAAATATTGTATCCCATAAATTAATGAATGCCGTCTTTTGTGTATCTTTTGTGGCTTGGTGGTGGTGAGTGATCGCCATGCTGAAGCCAGAGATATTGCCGGCCTGCAAAAAGAATTGCCTCACATTGGCGTCTATGTTAATTGTATACGATATTCTGGTGTTTCGCTCTGAAGCGTGGGCGCCAATCGCATTCATTGAGGTATCAGGAGTAAACAATGAGCCGTTTTCGAACCCTGACTCCGTCCAGCCTTGGGCGCGAGGACTTCGTAGCCGCATTTGCGGACATCTATGAGCATTCACCGTGGGTAGCGGATAAAGCCTATGAGATGGGCATCGATGAGACATGTGATGAGGTCGAAAGCCTGCATGAGCGGATGGCCAACATCCTTCTCAGTGCGGATCGCGACACCCAGTTGGCCTTGATCAACGCCCACCCTGATCTCGCAGGCAAAGCCGCTATGCGTGGAGAGCTAACAGCCTCCAGTACGTCCGAGCAGGCCGGTGCCGGCATTCAGGATTGCAGCCCGGAAGAGTTTGAGCGCTTTGTCAGGCTGAATGAGGCGTACAAAGCCAAGTTTGGGTTTATTTTTGTGATGGCGGTGCGAGGTAGTAATCGACACCAGATACTGGCGTCGTTCGAAGAGCGCATTCACAACTCTCCCGAACAGGAATTTCAGCGTGCCCTGAGCGAGATCAATAAAATTGCCTTATTCCGCCTGCAAGCCATGTAGTGGGCGGGGCCCCGAACCTTTTGTGCATCTGGTTCAAAGTATAGATTTATTAGTCTTTTGAGACGTAGATCCTTTCGTGCTCACTCCGAAACTGAACTACACTTTATCGTGTTGTTCCTAACAGGATGTGGGCCGAGATATGTTCAACGCATGGAAGTCCTTTCAGTCACTGTCCTTACTTCATTGGGTGGCGATTTCCCTCTCGTTACTGCTTACCCTCACCGCCTGGCAGGTTTCGTCCCGAATTGCAGAGGAGAAGGCCGGGGAGCAGTTTGACCATCAGGTGAAACAGCTCAATGAACTGCTGCGGGACCGGATGCAGAAGTACGAATTTGCATTGATGTCCGGTGCCGGTGCTATCCGTGCCTCAGAGGGCGGCGTGAACCTGGAAATGTGGAAGCGCTTCAGCGAAGTGCTGGCGCTTCAGGAGCGTTTGCCGGGTATTAATGGTATCGGCGTTATTGAGCGTGTCTCCGCGGAAAATCTGGGCGACTATATCGCGGAAAAACAACTGGAGCGTTCCTACTTCCGGGTGCATCCTTCCCATGGTGGCGATGACTTCTGGCCCATTGTCTACATTGAGCCGGAGGCGTCTAATAACGCGGCCGTCGGGCTCGACATGGCTCATGAATCGAATCGATACCAGGCCGCGCTCAAAGCAATGCGAACCGGCCAAACCCAGATCACGGGCCCTATCGTATTGGTACAGGATGAAAAAAGAACACCAGGGTTCCTTTTCTTTCGGCCATTCTACCAATCCGCAGAGGTGCCACCGGCCGATCAACGTGAGTCATTGTTCAGCGGGCTGGTTTACGCACCCTTCATCATGTCGAAACTGATGGAAGGCACGCTCGCCAACGTCAACCGGCTTGTTCACTTTCGGGTTACGGACGGTGAATCCCGCCTGTACAGCGAACTCGATGAAACCCGTGGCGACAATTACGACCCTACTCCCATGTTCGAGACGTCTTACGTGATCGATATGTATGGTCGTCAGTGGCATTTCGATGTCCAGACTACCCGGCGTTTTGAAACGTTCAATGCCGGTAAGCAGCCCATTATCATTCTGGTCAGCGGCCTTGTTATCAATGCCCTGATTTTTCTGGTCTTTGCGCTCATGGCCAACGCTCGCCGCCGCGCCGAAAGTAAGGTTGTTGAGAAAACAGCTGAGCTGCAGGAAAGCCTGAATTTCATCAACACGCTGACTGACCACCTTCCATTAACCGTGTCTGTCTGGGACTCCCGACTCACGTGTCGTTTTATGAACGCCTACGGAGAACACTGGTTCCCGTTCAGTAAAGAAGCAGCCATTGGCCAGAATCTGGAGCAGATGCTTGGCCCAGACCTCGTCAAAGAGCGCAGCAAACATTATCAGCAGGCGCTGGAAGGGAAGAGCGTTCAGGCCAGTGCTTCGCTTGAAAACCGCAAGGGTGAGATCCGCGATGTTGTGGTCAGTTATCACCCGGTGACTTTGCAGGGTGAGCGGTGTTTCATGGCGACCACGATTGACGTAACCGATATCGTGCAGCGTGAAAAGGAGCTGGAAGTTCTGAACGCGGAACTCGAGGAACAGAAGCAGGAGGCGGAATCGGCGGTGACCGTCAAAACGGCCTTCCTTGCCAATATGAGCCACGAGATCCGCACACCCATGAACGCGATTATCGGTGTTCTGGTGTTGTTGCAGGAAGCCGGGTTGGAGGATCACCCACGGCGGCTCGTTAAGAAAGCCTTCTCGGCGTCTGAGGCACTCCTGCAACTTCTGAATGACATTCTTGATCTGTCCAAGATCGAAGCGGATCACATTGAGCTTGATATCCATCCATTTGATATCGATGCACTGGTTCACCGTAGCGTTGACCTGTTTGCCATTGTTGCGGAAGAAAAAGGCCTGAAACTCAGGGTGTCTATTGATCCCGCGACACCCAATCGTGTGTCGGGCGATCTGCTACGCATCTCCCAGATATGCACCAATCTTGTCGGTAATGCCGTCAAATTCACCCGCAAGGGCGGTATCGATGTCCGGATTGATTATCGGACTGAGAGTCAGGCAAGCGGCTATCTGCAAATTGAAGTTGTGGATACCGGTGTGGGTATCAAACCCGAGGATCAGGGGCGAATTTTTGAGAACTTCCGGCAAGCGGACGAATCCACGAGCCGGAATTTCGGTGGGACCGGGTTAGGCCTTGCCATTAGCCAAAGACTGGCACTATTGATGAAAGCGGAACTGACCCTGGAGAGCGACATTGGCAAGGGCTCGACTTTTCGGCTTTTAGTGCCTGTCGGTGTCTCACAGGATGATGGCACAGTAAGTTCCTCGAGGACGGGAAGGCCGATTCACGTCTTCCATTACGGTTTCCGTGCCAATCTGGCCTTGCTCGAGGATTATCGGGAGCATTGGCGCCTGACACTTGAAACCGTCGATGATATGACTCAATGGCCCGCTATCCTTGAGAGTATTGCGAAGGTTGAAGACGTCGAAGACAGGTTCTTCCTGATTGACATGGAAGGCACGGAACCGAGCCTGCTGGACGGTTTCGTGACCGAGCTCCTGACCGATCCCGGCAGGTACCCGCTCTGGGCCATACTGATCATTGCCTCTGCCGGCTATTGGCGGGACTGGGTGGCGGACTTCGAGCGTTCCGGCGGGCACATGGCCTTTGAGCCCCTGACGCCATCAAAGCTCTTCGAGCACTTTTCCCAAAGACATGGGAATAAGCCGGATTCGCGGGGAGGGGGCAAGCCCCAGTTTGACGGATTATCCGCGCTGGTGGTCGACGATGTGCCCTTGAACTGCGAAATTGTTGAGAGTTACCTGAGATCGTTTGGTGTCAATGTGCAGTCTGTCCAGACAGGGGACCAGGCCGTTGAGCGCTTGGGGCAGAGGGGCTTCGACCTTATACTGATGGATCTTCACCTGGACGGTGAAACCGGCCAGGAGGTGACCGAGCGGATCCATGGCTGTGCCAACGCAAATGACTCGATCATCGTTGCGCTCTCGGCCTCTATTTCCGATCACGACCGCATGACGGCCAAGGCGGCGGGAATGCAGGACTATCTCACCAAACCGGTGGTTCCCAAGGATATCCAGTTACTGCTGGAAACCTACTTTGAAGATCGTCGGTCAGTGGTTTACACGCCCGAGGTGTCCGACGAGAGTGAGGTATTCAACGACACGGAGGTGGCGGTAACGGACATGCCGGACTTTATTTCACGTCAGGCTTACGATCGTCTTTTCAGTGATGATCAAGCGTTGTTCACTCGGTGTGTCAGAAGCTTTATTGCCAGTTCCGCGGAGATGGTTGCTGATGTCCGGAAGGCAACGCTGGTGGAAGATGCCCGTCACATGGCGCACAAGATCAAGGGGGCCGCCGCCAGTATTGCCGATACAGAGCTTGCTGGAGTGGCTGGTCAGGTTGAGAACGCCCAGGAGGATCGTTTGTCGCTGTCTATGTTGCCCCGACTGCTCAACCTGCTTTCTGACCATAGCCGTCGCTTGGAACAACACTTCGACTTGAACGACTCTGGTGGTAATACCGCTAAAACCGACGCTGAGTTACAAACCGTGCTTTCTCGTGTAAAGACGAAACTGTGTGGCAATCGTATCGCTGAAGATGAAGATTTGAGGGTGATCTTGAATCACCTCATTGCCAGCGGCGAGATGAAACTGGCGAACCAACTGAGGCAAGCGTTGGAGGTCTATGACTTCCCGCTCGCACTCACACTATTGGACGATGTTCCACTGGAGGGATAGGCCAGACAATGAGTAATGAAGAACAGCCAGTTGTACTTGTTGTGGAAGATAATCCCACTGGTATCGCCAGTCTTGTGGGGATACTGGGGGCGGCCTGCGAACTCGTTGTTGCCAAGACGCTGGCAGAGGCAGAGCGATGCCTTTCGCCGGACATGGACCTTGTACTTCTTGACCTCTACCTGCCCGATGGCAACGGTATTGAGTTTCTTAAACGCTTGAAGTCGGACCCGCTCTACCAGGAACTGCCGGTGATCTGTATGTCCGCTTCCGACCAGAGCAGCGACATTGAAGAGGCGTTCAGGGAAGGCGCTATTGATTATGTCCTCAAACCTTTCAACAAGATCATTCTGAGTGCCAAGGTTTCAACCTTTGTTGATTTTAAGCGAAAGACGAATTTGCTGGCCGCCCAGGCGTTGCGGGATACACTGACCGGGATCGGCAACCGACGGATGTTTGAGCAGCAGTTGGACCTGGAGTGGCGGAGGGCGCTTCGACAGGAACTTTCCCTCGGCCTTGCTCTGGTGGATATGGACCATTTCAAAAGTATTAATGATCAACATGGGCACGCCCAGGGTGATGTTTGCCTGCAACTGCTGGCGACGTCCATGGAAAAGGCGTTCGGCCGTGCGGGCGATCTGGTGGCAAGACTCGGCGGCGATGAGTTTGTAGCAATGCTGCCCGGTGCCACGCTCAACAGTACGGTTCGGGCGGCCAAACGTCTGAAGGAGGTTCTGGCAAACGAACACGAAAAGTGTCGCCGCAGTGGGCAGGATTGCCCTGGCTTTTCAGTGTCAGTCGGTTGCTACGCTGTCGTTCCTCACAAAGGGACGAATGCTTCAGAGTTGAAGGAAGCAGCGGATCAGTATCTTTATGAAGCAAAGAGGGAAGGGGGGCGTAGCTGTGTCAGACCTGCTATCTAAGCTGGACCGAGACGACTCGATAGGAACGCGCCTCTTTCAGGTGAAACCCAAGATCATGGTCGTGGATGACGAACCCACCAATATACGCGTGTTGTCGGATGCACTGAAAAACGATCATGACATTATCGTGGCCACCAGTGCGAAACAGGCGTTGGGGCTTCTCGATAGGGGAGAACGTCCTCATTTATTGCTACTGGATATCATGATGCCAGACATGGATGGTCTGGAAATGTGTCGACGGCTGAAGATGCGTCAGGAACTTCAGCACATTCCGGTTATCTTCATCACGGCGCTCATTGACACAGACAGTGAGGAAAAGGGATTTGAGGTGGGGGCTGTGGATTTTATTCGTAAGCCAATCAGCATCCCCTCCGTGCGGGCAAGAGTGCGCACGCACATTTCCCTGAAAGGCATGCTCGATCATATGGTCGAGCTCAATCAAACGTTAAACGAAAGATTGCATCAGTCGGACCAGTTGAACTGGCGCTTGATGCAGGAGCAGAAACGGGGCCGTGCCGCTGACTCAACGAACCTCTATGAGCAGGCCTTCATGTCGACCTCGGAAGGTATCGCGGTGCTTGATCACGAGGGCAAAATCACCGCAGTGAACCCCTCCTACAGCCGCATTACCGGTTACTCCGAAGACGAAGCGTTAGGTCGTTATCATGACGTTCTTGATGTGCGCGTGGATAAGCGCCATAACAGCACCAGTATCCTGGACTATCTGGGGGTACATAATCACTGGTCGGGGGAGATCTACAACCGCAGAAGGAATGGCGAGGTTTATCCGGAGCTGAGAACGATCAGCACCATAAGGGCCGAGGACGGCCAGGTGACCCACTACGTGACGGTCTTCAACGATATCACCAACCTGAAAGAAACCGAGCAGCGGTTGGAAGAGCTGACCTGGCGTGACCCCGTTACCGGGTTCCCCAACCGGGCGCTTTTCCTGGACCAGCTGAGTACCGTGCTGAAGTTGTGTCATCACGGTGGCATGGCCACTGCGGTGATCGTTGTTGATATCAACAACTTCCGATATGTAAACGAGACCTTTGGTTTCGACTGCGGTGATATTGTCATTCAGACATTTGCCGAGAGGCTCAGGAATGCCTGCCATGAAGACGACTCCATCGCTCGTCTGTCGGGCGATGAGTTTGGAATCGTGCTGGCACCAAAGCAGTGGACGTTGGATGAAGCCTATCGGATAGCCCTGCAGGTGTTCGAGCGTATTCAGGAGTCTCTACGGGAACCCGTGCCTTATCGCTCGGAAGGGGTGTTGACGATAGAGGCAACCGGTGGCATTGCGCTGTACCCAACAGAAAGCTCCGACATGCCTTCCCTGGCTTTACGCCATGCCGAAACGGCGCACCGAAATGCCAAGGACTCGAACCGGGCTGTTGCGGTGTTTGAAGATTCCATGAGCGAGAATATCCGGCGGCAGATGGCGGTGGAGTCGGAACTGGCCCGAGCGATTACCGAGAACGAAATTGCAATGTATGCTCAATCTCAGCATAGCCCGGACCGGAAACTGGCGGGCATCGAACTTCTGGTTCGCTGGGATCATCCGGAAAGAGGGTTGTTGGGGCCCGGCGAATTTATTCCTTTTGCCGAGCGAACCCGGCAGATTGTCGCCCTGGAGCGCCATATCGTTCGCGTGTGCCTGGGAATGTTGGCTCAGATGAGAGCAGATTCGCGAAAGCTCCGCTGCTCAATCAATATTTCCGCCAAGCACATGGCGGAAGAGGATTTTGCTGAGGCGATCCTCGGTTTGGTTGCAGACTCGGGTTACCCGCCCGCGCTGATTACGTTCGAGCTGACGGAAAGCGTGATGGTGAAAGATGTGGACGCCGTTGTCGAAAAGATGGAGAAGATACGGAACCTCGGCTGCACGTTCTCGCTGGACGATTTCGGAACAGGTTATTCCTCGCTTTCCCAATTGCGCCGATTGCCCATATCGGAAATCAAGATTGACCGGTCGTTTGTGCTTTCGGCGTTGAACGATTCCACGTCCGCCGATATCGTCGATATGGTGAAACGTATAGGTGAATCCATGAATGTTCGAGTTGTGGCGGAGGGAGTGGAAACGCAAGAACATGCTGATTTCCTGAAAACCCACCATCCGGGGGTGTATTTACAGGGGTACTTCTTTGGGCGCCCGGCACCGTTATGGACCTTTTTCGTCGAGAAGTCGCACTGAACGCTGCGTCTGAGATGGCCCCGGCTTCTACGTCAATGCCTCAATCGCTTTCGCGTCGGTCGCGAAAATATTCTCCTCTTTGATCAGTTGGGCCAGCCCTGTCCTTGAAAGGGCCTCCCTCAACGGAAGTTTTGGGCCGGACAGGTAGAGGGTAATGCCTCTTGCATCCAGAAAGGACCAGATGTCCTGCAGGGTATCCAGGCCAGTAGAGTCGACCTGATTCAGGGAGGATGCAGAAATCAGCACGGTTCTCAAATCCGGGGCGGCATCCACTCGCTTGCGGATGGAGCGCTCCAGAACCGGTGCCGTCAGGTAAGTGAGTGAGGCGTCCATACGCACCCCGAGAACCCCCTCGGCAATGGGCGGCAGTTGGTAAAGATGTCGGTCACGAAACCCACCTGACTCATGAACCCCCAGCTCAATGATTCGCGGCACGGCATGATGATGAAGGAAGGCGAGCAAAGACGCCGCTATGCCCGCCAGAATTCCCCAGTACAGGTTTGGCACGGTGACCAGTGTCACCACCAGGGTGACGAGAGCTACCATGCCATCCTTGGGGTTTTCACGGCTCAATCGGGTAAGCGAGCGGACATCAATCAGCCGGGTGACGGGCACGATGATGATGGCGGCGAGGATCGCGGTCGGCAGGTGATACAGGAGCTCGGTAAACCCGAAAAGAGAGATCAGCACGAGCAGTGAGGCGATCAGGGACGCCCTCGCGGTCTTCGCTCCACTGTAGGCGTTCAGCGCCGTGCGGGAGAACGAACCGCTGACAGGAAAGGCACCGCTGAAGCCGCTGGCCATTTTGGCCAGACCCTGACCGATTAACTCCTGATTCCGGTCCCACGGTTCTCCTGTTATTCGCGACATGGTGCGGCAACTGGACATCGCTTCGGTAAAGCTGATCAGTGCAATGATCGCAGCGGGCAGCAGAAGCGCCAGGTGCTGGTCAACGGAGAGTGTCAGAGGCAATGAAGGCTGGGGAAGTCCGCTTCCGACCGGACCGATGACCGAGCCGCCAAGCTCTCCAAATCCCAGCAGATAACTGCCGGCGATGCCAATCAGTGTAACGACCATCACCGCAGGCAGGCGCGCGGTCAATTTTCCGAGTAGCAGCAACGCTGCCACGCCACCGAGGCCGAACCCGGCGGTTGCGACCAGCCGCCAGGGGGCGTGTTGCCATTCCTGCCAGAGAGTGGATAGCCAGTTTCCGCCGGCGCCTGTATCGAAGCCCAGTAGGGCAGGGATCTGTGAAACGATAATGATGACGGCAGCCGCATTCACGAATCCCTGAACGACAGCGTTCGAGATCAGGTTGGCAAGAATGCCCATGCGGAACGCGCCCATAAGAAACTGCATGAGCCCGGAATAGAGGGCGAGCCATATGGCCATCACCACCCATTCCGGGGACCCCGCTTCGGCCAACGGTTGCAGCGCCGCGAAGGTCAGCAGGCTGGTTAATGCCACAGGCCCGACCGCAAGCAGTGACGATGAACCGAACAATGCCCCAACAATGCCCGGCAGCAGTGCCGCGTAGAGACCGGTAACGGGCGGCATCCCCGCGAGTTGGGCGTATGCCAGGGCCTGGGGGATCAGTACCAACCCGACCGTGATGCCGGCAATGGCGTCCGCCCGGTTCTGCCGTCTCGTGGGTCTGGCCCATGTCAGGAAGGGGAAGAGCCTGACGATCAGTTTACTTGAGGATGCCCGCATAACAATTCCAATTGGCAACGTGTCGGTGTAACGCACGTATCCGGTCCGGCTCTCCATTTAAGGGGCTTTGATAACCGTATAGCACATTACCAGCATCGGGATAGAGAAAGTAGAATTCGACTCAATGATCTATGCTGTCATTAGGCTGCATGGCACCGCCTCTGGCCTCTGCTGGCCTCTGGAGAGTGCACGAATAAATTCGCTGATGGAGAAGGCGTATGCAACAGATCCAGAAATACCCCGCGGGCTGGCGGGTACTGCATTGGGTAATGGCGCTGATGGTCCTGACGTTGATACCCGTCGGGCTCTGGATGGCGTCGCGTGCGGAAGCTGATATCTGGGGGGCGCTGACGAATACCTTGTACAGTGGGCACAAAGCCATAGGTTTTACCGTGCTCCTACTGATGATCCTGCGGATCGTCGTCAAGATACGGGTAAAAAGCCCACCCTATCCCGAGAGCATGCCCCGCACATTGCAGATTGCAGCCAAGAGCATGCACCACCTGATCTACGTCATGTTGGTGGTTACGCCTTTGTTTGGCTGGGCCGGTGTGACGGCGTATCCGGCTTTGGGCATCGTGGGCGATGTCAGACTGCCCGCCATGCCTTTTGTGCCGGAGGACAAGGAATTGGCTGGGAGCCTGTTTGCGATACATGGGTGGCTCGCCATAACGTTGGGGGTGCTGGTCGCAGGCCATATCGCGGCGGCCTTTCGTCATATGCTCCGTGGGGATGGTATTTTCCGCCGGATGGTTTGAGTTGGCATGCGAGGACCGCAGCCGGCCTGTTCCGGTGCGATCGCTAAGCCAGGCAGATGCGGTACCGAAGCACCCCGGCATCCTCCTCACGGACCCATTCAATCCGGTGCCCGGTCAGCTCGCACAGCACCTGTAAATCCCGACGACCGCTGGGATCATCGGCCAGGAAGTCAACCTGCGTGCCGCTGGGAAGGCCCTGGGTGCGCTTCTTAAAACGCAGAACGGGCAGTGGGCATACCAAACCGATGGCATCGATCTGGTAAACCTCTGTTTCATGCATCTGGGACTGTTCAGTCAAGCCGCACATTCTCACTGCTGGTTTGCGTGGCGGAGGACCACCCGAACTGGTCAAGAACGGGCGGGGCGGCAAAGGCAATCACCAGCGCCGCGACAAACGCTGAAATCATGACTTTCACGATGACCCTCCTTTACCCTGTTTGGCTTCAACCTCGGCCACCCACAGATCGTGGTGCTGGCGCGCCCACTCCACATCAACCTGGCCGTTACCCATGGCATCGAAGGCGCCTTCCATGCCAACCGAGCCAATATAAATGTGGGCAATGATGGCCAGCATCATCACGAATGCGACAATCGAGTGCCAGAGGTTGGCGTATTGCATCTCTTCGTGGGGCGCCAGATCGGTCGGGAAGCTGGTACCCAGAACACTGTTCATGATGCCGAAGGTATCGGCAAACATGGGGATCTGAAACGGGAACAGCAGCGACAGCCCGGAAAGGGACACTGAGACGCCCAGCACCATCACGGTCCAGAAAATGATCTTCTGGCCGGCGTTGAATTTCTTCGCGGACGGATGGCTCTTGGTAAAGATACCGCCGCCGGCCTTGAGCCATTGCCAGTCCAGCTTGTTGGGAATGTTGTGGGCCACCCACATGACAAACGTCATCACCAGCCCCAGCATGAACGCCCATGCAACGTTATTGTGGACCCACTTGGAGCCGGCAGCCAGGGTGGCAAAGGCGTCGGCCCCCATGACCGGGATCAGGAAGCTTCGCCCCATCAGGGTGACCAGCCCGGTCAGGCCCAGGGCGATAAACGAGCCTGCCAGCAGCCAATGGCCGAACCGCTCGACGGCTTTGAACCGTTCAATTGTAGTGCCCGCAGGGCCGCCTTCGATTTTGATCCTGCCGCGAATGAGATAGAACACCACCAGCAATGCGATGAAGCCCAGAATGGCACCGCCGCCGTAGGTGATGACCGGCCCTTCACGCAACTGGTACCAGCGCATGCCGCCGTCCTGGATCAGAACATCGGCCGCCGGGTTGCGAACCTGGGTTTCAATGTCGATGTTGTCGTAGCGAATGCCGCGCCAGGCATCAGCATCGGAACGCCCGCCACGGGTGCCCAGTGGCTCGTTGATCGGTGCCGCGTTGGCGGGATTACCTGTTTCTTTGGAACGGGATTCCCCGTCAGCTTTCAGTCTTTCCTGCCGGGCCATGATGTCTTCGAGGGTTTGGCCGCCCCCGGTAGACATCTGGTCAGACTCGGGAACGTCCTGCGCCCACACAGGGTTGAAGACCAATGTCGCCAGCACAAAAACGGCGGCACCGAATAGTTTACAGTTCATGAAAGCACTCCAGCGGAATGAACAAAAAGAATCCGTTGCCTTAACGAATGCCGGGGCCCCAGGGCCCCGGAAACATCCAATGGGCTTACGCGCCCTTCTTCTCGTAGGCTGTGCCCCATCCCCAGGCGCCTGAACCAAAACCACGGTTCACCACACGCTGGCGGTAGATGTCCGCTACCTCGTTGCCGTCACCGGCCAACAAGGCTTTGGTGGAGCACATTTCCGCACAGATCGGCAGCTTGCCCTCCGCAATACGGTTGCGCCCGTACTTGGAGAACTCCGCTGTGGAGTTGTCTTCTTCCGGACCGCCCGCACAGAACGTGCATTTGTCCATCTTGCCACGGCTGCCAAAGTTGCCCGCTTGCGGGAACTGAGGGGCGCCGAATGGGCAAGCGTAGAAACAATACCCACAACCAATGCACAGATCCTTGGAGTGCAAAACCACACCGTCTTCGGTCTGGTAGAAGCAATCCACGGGGCAGACGGCCATACAGGGCGCGTCTGAACAGTGCATGCAGGCTACCGAGATCGAACGCTCACCGGGCTTGCCATCTTCAATGGTCACCACGCGTCGACGGTTGATGCCCCAGGGGACTTCATGCTCATTCTTGCAGGCCGTTACGCAGGCATTACACTCGATGCAGCGTTCGGCATCGCAAAGGAATTTCGCTCTTGCTTGTCCTTCAATGGCCATGATCTACACCTCTTGTTATGCCGGCATAATCGAACACAGGGTGCACTTGGTCTCTTGCATCTGTGTGACCGAGTCATACCCGTATGTTTGAACTGTGTTGGTGGATTCACCCAATACGTAGGGGTCGGAGCCTTTCGGATACTTGTCCCTCAGATCCTTGCCCTCCAGGTGTCCGCCGAAGTGGAACGGCATGAAGGCTACGCCCTCGCCGACCCGTTCGGTCACCATGGCCTTGACTTTGATGCGTGCGCCTTCCGGGCCAGACACCCAGACATCCTTACCGTCACGAATGTTCATGTTGTTCGCATCACGCGGATTCACTTCAATGAACATGTCTTGCTGCAATTCCGCCAGCCACGGGTTGGACCGGGTCTCGTCACCACCACCTTCATACTCAACCAGTCGGCCTGAGGTCAGAATGATGGGGAAGTCCTTGCTGAAGTCCTTCTTCTGGATGGACTCGTACAGGGTCGGGACACGCCAGAAGGTTTTGTCCTCGTAGGTCGGATAGTCCTCCACCAGGTCTCGGCGGTTGGTATAGAGGGGTTCGCGATGAAGCGGCACGGGGTCCGGGAAGTTCCAGACGATGGCGCGGGCCTTGGCGTTACCAAAGGGCGCGCACTCGTGTTTGATCGCAACACGCTGGATGCCGCCAGACAGGTCGGTTTTCCAGTTGGTTTCGGGGCCGGCAACGGCATCAATGCTGGCCCGCTCTTCGGCCGTCAGGTCGCCATCCCAGCCCAGGTCCATCAGCATCTGCATGGTGAATTCCGGATACCCGTCCTTGATCTCGGAGTTTTTCGAGTAAACGCCGTCCGCCAGCAGGTTTTCGCCGTTGCGTTCAACGCCAAAGCGGGCACGGAAGGTAAGGCCACCTTTGGACACCGGCAAAGACATGTCATAGAGCACGTGTGTGCCCGGATGGTTCATTTCCGGTGTGCCCCAGGATGGCCATGGCAGGCCGTAGATATCACCATCGCAGGGGCCACCCACCGCACGCAGTGTGGTCTTGTCGAAGTGGTGCTGGTTGGCCATGTGCTTTTTCAGCCGCTCTGGCGACTGACCGGTGTAGCCGATGGTCCACATGCCACGGTTGAATTCACGGGTGATGTCCTCGACGACCGGTTCATTGCCTTCAATGGCGATATTGCGGAACATGCGATCGGTGAAACCGAACTTGTCCGCAAACAGCTTCATGATTTCGTGGTCGACCTTGGAGTCGAACAGCGGCTCAACGACCTTTTCACGCCACTGGAGCGATCGGTTGGAAGCGGTGACCGAGCCCGATGTCTCGAACTGTGTGGTCGCCGGCAACAGGTAAGCGCCCTCCTTACGGTCGTGCAGCACTGCAGACACGGTGGGGAAGGGGTCCACCACGACCAGCAGGTCGAGTTTCTCCATGGCTTCCTTCATTTCCAGCATCCGGGTCTGGGAGTTCGGCGCGTGGCCCCACAGCACCATAGCCCGGGTGTTGTCGGGCTGCTCCAGGTTTTCCTTGGCTTCCAGAACGCCGTCAATCCAGCGCGATACGGGTATGCCTTTCTCGTTCATCATGGCTCTGGATTTCCCGTCCTTGTCCCACACGGCAAAACGCCCCTTGAGCCAATCCAGGTCCTCTTCCCAGACGCGGGCCCAATGAGCCCAGGAGCCAGCGGCCAGCCCATAGTAGCCGGGCAGGGTATCGGCCAATACACCCAGGTCAGTGGCGCCCTGAACGTTGTCGTGGCCACGGAAGATGTTGGTGCCGCCGCCAGCAGCGCCCATGTTGCCCAGTGCCAGTTGCAGCACACAGTAGGCGCGGGTGTTGTTGTTGCCGTTGGTGTGCTGGGTACCACCCATGCACCAGATGACCGTGCCAGGGCGGTTATTCGCCAGGGTACGAGCGACGCGCTCAAGCTGTGCTCCAGGCACACCGGTTACACGCTCGACTTCCTCAGGGTTCCATTTCTTTACTTCCTGCCGGATGTCGTCCATGCCGTACACGCGGGTGCGGATGAACTCCTTGTCTTCCCAGCTGTTCTCAAAGATGTGCCACAACAGGCCCCAGACCAGCGCGACGTCTGAGCCCGGACGAAACCGTACATACTCGTCCGCGTGCGCGGCGGTGCGGGTGAAGCGAGGGTCGCAGACAATCAGCGGCGCGTTGTTCTCTTCCTTGGCTTTGAGAAGATGCAGCAGCGACACCGGGTGCGCTTCCGCAGGGTTACCACCGATCAGGAAGATCGCTTTCGAGTTGTGGATATCGTTGTACGAATTGGTCATCGCACCGTAGCCCCAGGTGTTGGCTACGCCGGCAACCGTGGTCGAATGGCAGATCCGGGCCTGGTGATCAACGTTGTTGGTACCCCAGTAGGCAGCGAATTTGCGGAAAAGGTAGGATTGCTCATTGTTGAACTTTGCGCTTCCCAGCCAGTAGACTGAATCTGGACCGCTTTCCTCCCGGATCTGTAGCATCTTGTCGCCGATCTCGTTGATCGCTTCGTCCCAGGAGATTTTCTGCCACTGTCCGCCGACCATTTTCATCGGGTACTTGAGACGGCGTTCGCCGTGAGCGTGTTCACGTACTGAGGCGCCTTTTGCACAGTGCGCACCCAGGTTGAAGGGGCTGTCCCAACCAGGCTCCTGCCCGATCCAGGTGCCATTCTGGACTTCAGCCTCGACCGTGCAGCCAACCGAGCAGTGGGTACACACGGACTTTTTGCGAACAATTTTCCCACCTTCCGTCGATGGGGTAGCGGCCTCAACGCGGCCGGATGTTAGTGACAGAGCTGCCAGACCACCCACTGTGACACCGGAGGCGGCCAGGAAACCACGGCGATCCATGGTTTTGGCAGCGAGGGATGAAAGTAAAGAACCAGCACGGGGGCCTTTCGCTACCCCGTTGGTTTTCTTTCTTAACATGTCAATTACCTCTCTCTTTTTATTCTCGTTTTACGGAGGTGTGGCCATTCAAGAGCCTTTCGCAACCTTGAATGACACACGCTTCCTTAAAAGCGAGCCGATTCGAAGTACTTACGTGTGTGTTCAGTGTCACGCAGACCGCTGCTTTTCGGGGCTTCTTTCACCACCTCGGCTGCGGCGTTGGGGGAGACTGCCAGCGCAACAGCCGCAGGCGCTGCAGCTGCTGCCACCTTCAAGAAACGGCGGCGGCTGTTTTCACGTTTCGGGTTGTCCATTGGACACCTCCACCTGAGTTAAGGGACCAGGCAGGTCCCAGTTATTGAATGGCAAAAGCATCAGCCTCAACGGCCATGAAAGCCCGGCCCAGCGAGCCCACAGGCGCGTAGAAAACCGCGCTTTGCGCTTCTTCCAGATCGGTAAAGAACAGTGCCGCCCACTTCGCCAGGTGTGCGTCGAAAAAGGCTTTTTGAGAAGGCTGGTCACTGTCACACAGGAACTCGCCCGCAATAATGCCGGCCATGATTTCGCACAGCGTGCCCATGTGATCTTCCGGTTCTTTAACGTTGTCTCTTGCCTTGATGCCCCTGGCCATCAGGTCGCTGCGCAGATCCGCAAGGGGCTTCTCGTTGAGAAAGCCGGTCAGGTAATAACTGGTGTAGGGCAGTAACTCCCCACGACCAATGCCAACGAAAAGGTTGTTGAACTCCCGCTCGGCATCCTTGGGCGTGGTGCGTTGGGCAAGGGCAGCGAGGTTTCTGGAGGCGGTTCCTATCGGAGTGTCGTCGCCCTTTAAGGTCGCCAGTCCCCGCAGCAACTCACTTGAAGGTGGGCCGCCCAGCAAGACACCCAGCAACTGATACATTTGGGCACGGGCTCGATCTTCGTCGCTGATCGAGCGAGGGCACTGAACTTCTGCAGTGTTGGCCAAGACGTCTCTCTCTTCTTGTCTCTTGTTTATTGTTGTCTAATTTTTAATCACCGATCTACTGTATATAGCTCCGATTTGTGTCGGGCGCAACTACAGTTGCTAACGAGTCACGAATCGCCAAAACGCATTCGTGGGCGGTAGCGCGGTGTCGATTCTTCCCCGGTTTTGGTGACCACTGGTAGGGTATGACCAGCAGTATCTGACGGAACTTCTTCGAAGTCGGACTCGGATTCCTCGATGGCTTCTGCAGGTTCCGGAGGCGCCATCGTTACCGCAGTTTCGGCCTGCTCCGTGTGCTCTGTGATGGAGTCCCCGCGTTCTTTATCAGCCTGCTCCCCCGCCTTTTTAGTTCGGTCGATCAGTCCTTGTCCCACCTTGTAGAGGGTCTTTACGGCCCCGGTCGCGCTAGCCGCGCTGGTGAAATCCTCATCGTAGTCATTGAGCCCGTCCAGCACGGCAAGTACGGGGTTGGATTTCCAAAGTGATCGCAGGGCCCTGCGGCGTAGCAGCTCGGGGATTTCTTTGCGCATGAACCCGGTAATATCGGTACCCAGCTCAATGGCATCAGGATCTGGTAAGCCGTACTTCTCCAATACATCGTGCTCGGGCAAGGTCTGATTGATGGCGAGTTCCTGTTCTTCCGGTGACGGCTCGGACTCGACCGAGGGCGCCGCCGGCTCAGTTTTATTACCGGTTTCTGCTTTCTTGCGCGACCAACGTTGCAGGCGTGACTCAGCCATCACTGAATCCTCGGTTTTTTGATGTTGGCGGGTGCGCGAAAGACGTCGCTCTCCTGCCGGATACGCGGATCGCCTTTGGCGTCTTCGATGCCATCGACTTGGACACTGTCACGACGCCGTTTCTTGAAGGGCTCTTCGATGTAGTGCATATCGACAAACTCTTTGATCCAGGCCGCCAGAGACTCGGGAATGGGCACAGGCTCGACGATACTTTCGCCACTGTCCTGTGCATCCAATGCCTCATGGGCACTGGCGGTAATGGAACTGACGGCCCACCCTGAGGGAGAGCGACCGGTCTGGTCCTTATCCATGACAATCCAGACGGAGGGAACGGCCATGTTCAGGGATACAAGGTAGCCCTCCACGTCGGCGCGAAAGAGCTCCATGGTCACCGTGCCTGCGTGGTAATCCACGTCATCGCCTTCACGGATCAGTTCTTTCCAGAACGCCTCGGGGGCGCCCGGTATGACCGCCACCGGCTTCCAGATATACCGCGCCCACTGGGTTATGCCAGGGGACTGGCGAACGACGGCACCGACTTGTAACGCGCGTTTCCAATGATCTGTGCGACTGCTCATGGCTGCTCTCTTTTGTTATTCCTTCAAGCTAGCAGGAGGTCAAAAAATATCCAACTTTCCAATTGTCCAAAAACAAACGGCTGTGGCATGCTCGAAGAGCTATAGTGTTTCGTATACGTATAACAACAATGAAAAGAGTCGAGTTCCTGATGACGGCACACAAGACCTTACTGCTATGCAGCTGCGATAAAACACAGTCCTTTGATCCTGAGGCGCTGCGCAAGGCCGCAGCCGCTGAACAGGTAATCGCGGTGGATCAATTGTGCGGCCACGACATGAAGATGGCCGCTGAGCACCTGGGTGGTGATGCAGACGTACTCATCGCCTGTGGCCAGCAGGCTGCCCTGTTTGAGCGTCTGGGCGAGGATGTGCAAGCTGAAATCGGGCACTCCGCGCCGCTGGGCACCATCGACATCCGGGACCGGGCTGGTTGGGGGAGCGCGAGTGCAAACCCCAAACGTCAGCATGCCAAGCAAGCGGCCCTGGTTGCCGCGGCCCAGCTGCCAGCTCCGATTGCGCCTGCGAAAACGATCCGCTCCAGCGGGGTGTGCTGTATCGTTGGCCCCACCGAACAGGCCGTAAGAATGGCCGAGCTGGTACAGGACGAGCTGGGGGTTACCTGTATCGTCAACGATGCCGGCCCCATACAGCTTCCCTCTGCCGCCTACGACGTGGCCAGGGGCCGACTGACGTCAGCCTATGGCGCACTGGGCAATTTCAGAATGGAGTTTGCCCAGTTGCAAACCCTGAATCCCGCCGGCCGTGGTGCACTGGGTTATGGCGAGGTGCAGGCCACCGCTAGTAGCGAATGTGATGTGTTTATCGACCTCCGTGGTGGCGCTCCGGCCTTTCCCAGCCATCAGAAGCGCAACGGTTATTTCTGGGCCGACCCCGCCAAAACCGGGGAATTGGAGCGCATTGCCCTGACAGCCCGGGAGCGGGTTGGTGAGTTCGAGAAAACCGTCTACTTCAGGTTGGAAGAGTCCCTGTGCGCCCACTCCCGGGCCAACAAAACCGGCTGTACCCGCTGCCTGGATGTCTGCCCTACCGAGGCCATTTTTTCGTTCGGTGACCACGTGCAGATTGATTCGGATATCTGTGCCGGTTGTGGCTCCTGCGCGGCTGTTTGCCCGACCTCAGCCATCACCATGAACGAAAGCCCGTTCGAAGCCCTGACCAAAGCCGTGGACGTGATGGCCAGGGTGTATCGTGAACATACCGAAGAATCCCCTCGCCTGGTGTTCCATACCCTGGACGCCGGTGGTGAGGCCATGGCGCACCTGGCACGGTACGGCGATGGGCTGGCGGACGACCTGATTCCGATGGGGCTTGAGCATATCGATCGTATCGGCCATGCCGAGATCCTGGCCGCACTGGGCGCCGGCTATGCGGAAGTCCTGCTGCTGGCGGACAACGAGACTGACCGCCAGGCCGTTGCCGCGGAAGTGGAACTGGCTCAGGCCATGGTGAGCGGTGCCCACCATTCGCCCACCCGGATCCGGGTGGTTGCGACTGACGAGCTCAGTGCAGAAGGGGACAATGCGGGCCGCGTCAGTGAGCCCGTGTTACTGGTTGGCGGCCGCCGTGACATCACACGGGTTACCGTCAGTGCGATGGCGGACGGTGTTGAAGCGCCGATCCCCCTGCCACAGGGCGCGCCCTATGGTGCTATCGAAATCGATTCCGATAAATGCACGCTCTGTCTGGCCTGCGTGTCTCTGTGTCCGACTGGCGCCCTTGGCGACCATCCGGACCGGCCGGAGGTTCAGTTCACGGAAAATGCCTGTGTTCAGTGTGGCGTCTGCGACAGCACCTGCCCCGAGACAGCCATTAACCTGAAGCCGCAACTGGATCTGTCCAAGGGGGCGCTAAGCGCCCGGGCACTGCACGGCGAGGAGCCTTTCGAATGCATCAAGTGTGGAAAGCCCTTCGGTGTTGCCAGCACCATCAACCGGATCGTTGAAAAACTGGAGAATCAGCACTGGATGTACAAAAACGCCGATAACGTCCAGCTTATAAAGATGTGTGACGACTGTCGGGTGAAATCTCAGTTCCACGGGGAAAACGCGCCTCTGGCAGGAGGAGAGCGCCCAAGGGTTCGCACCAGAGACGACTACCTGGACAGCTAGAATAAAAACAGGACGCGACATGGTTGAATACACCGAAGTAGGAAAACCGAACCTGATTGGTACCGACGCTCCCCGGCCTCAGGACAAGAACCCGAAAGGCGTTGACCGCATCATTGCCATCGCCTCCGGCAAAGGGGGAGTCGGAAAGTCGACCGTGGCCTCCAACCTGGCGGTTGCACTGGCTTCGAAAGGTCTGAAAGTGGGCCTGTTGGATGCCGACGTGTACGGTCCCAGCCAGCCCCGAATGATGGGTGTTTCAGGTCGGCCGTCCAGCCCTGACGGAAATACCATACTGCCGCTGCGCAATCACGGGGTGACCCTGATGTCCCTGGGCCTGATGGCCTCTGATGATGAAGCCATTGTCTGGCGTGGGCCCATGTTGATGGGCGCCCTGCAACAGATGATGAACCAGGTGGACTGGGGCCGGCTGGATGTCTTGCTGGTGGACTTACCCCCGGGCACCGGTGATGTCCAGATGACCCTGAGCCAGAAATTCTTTGTCGCAGGGGCGGTTGTGGTCTCAACCCCCCAGGACATCGCGTTAATGGACGCGCGCAAAGGCATCGATATGTTCAAACGGATGGATGTGCCCCTGTTCGGCCTGATTGAAAACATGGCCTCTTTTATCTGCGATGGTTGCGGCAAAGAGCACCATCCGTTTGGGCACGGCGGTGCCAGGGCGGAGGCTGAAAAATTGGGCTCGCCATTCCTGGGCGAGATTCCGCTGGATCTGGACATCCGCGTTGGTTCGGATGGCGGTGTCCCGATTGTGGTATCGAAGCCGGATAGCCCTCAGTCGAGGGCTTTTCAGCGCATCGCCGATGAACTGATCGCCTCCGAAGTGTACGCCGAGGCCATGCGATGAGCGTGTCGCCGAGCTTACCACCGCTGTTTACAGGCGAACGGGTGCCAAACCAGACGGATCCGTTTGATAAGGCCGTCAGCCGTGCCATTGCCGGAGTTGATTCCGGCACGATCTTCTATTCCGACGCGGTGGACGTTTTGCGCGCGGCCCTGGTGCTGGCGCCGGAAACCTCATTGGAAGAGGCTGTCCAGGTGGTCTACGTGGCCCAGATAGGCCTGGCTGAAAGTCTGGGCGCGCTGGCCCCGCCCGAAGTGCCGGTGTTCTTCCAATGGCCCGATCGTATCAAGGTCAATGGCGCGGTGTGCGGCGGTGTCCGTTTTGCTGCGGATGTGTCAGATCCCAGCGCTCATCCAAACTGGCTGGTGGTCGGCATCGATGTGCCTTTTTTGCCGGTGGGCGGCGAGCCGGGCGAGACGCCGAACCAGACCTGTCTGCACGAGGAAGGCTGTGTTGAGATCACGCCCATGGCGCTTCTGGAAAGCTGGTCCAAGCACACATTGTTGTGGCTGACTTACTTCATGGACAGTGGCTTTGAGCGTATACACAATGAGTGGCGGCCACGCTGTGACACCCTGGGCAAAATGATCGACCTGCCAAAGCCCGGGCTCTTTGTGGGCCTGGATGAAAAGGGCCGAATGCTGTTGCGCCAGGATGTCATGACCGAAACAGTGAGTTTGATCGAATTTGCGGAGCACGTATGAAACTGGCCCGAACCCTGCGACTGGATGTATCCGATGACAATGTATTTGACCTGCCGGCTCCCAGCGGTGAATGGGCGATATCCGGCGGGTTTGAGTTTTCCAACTGGATCGAAGCAGACCTGAAGGGAAAGGCCCGGCAGGCCTTCAGCAACGGTTGGTACAGCATCGAGTCAGGCGGTCGTGCCAGTTTTGTGGGCGTGTGCGATATCACCGAAGCGGAGTTGGAACATTTACGCCAGACCTTGGCGCAGACGTTTGTTGAGTGTTACGGCGCTCCGGATATCGATGCGGCCTATCCGGTCGCCTGTGAGGAAATCGACCAGATGCGCAGCATGTGTGAGGACTTCGAGGACAACACGCTGTTGATGGTCAGCCGCACGCTCACCGAACTGGGTGTTGAGGAAACCTACCGCTCCCGGGGCCCGCAGGATGCATCGCTGGAGGCCTTTGCCGTACATGGCAGCGTTGACTGATTACAGTCCGAAACTGCCATAGGGAATAAACCGCACCAGGGTGCCCGGTTCTATCTGCTGGGCGCTTTCGTCCAGCTCCACCAAACCCTCGGACCAGGCCAGGCCGGTTACACGTCCAGAGCCCTCAGAGCCAAATACCTCAACCTGCCCATCCCGAACGCGGGCCCGCAACATCTCGCTGCGCCCCGGTTTCTTATTCTTGGAAAAGCCAGCGGGCACGAGATAACCCTGGGGTTCGAACCAGTTCCCTCCTGCCAGCAACGCCATCGCCGGCGCGCCAAAACGCAGTGCGCAGACCCAGGCGGCGACCGGGTTTCCCGGCAAACCCACCACGGGCGTTCCCAGAAACATGGCCAGCGCCAGCGGGCGGCCCGGTTTGATCGCAATGCGCCAGTTACTGATGTCACCGTGTGCTTTCAGCATTTTCGATACGTGATCCTCGTCGCCGGCAGACACGCCGCCGCTGGTGAGGATCAGGTCGCATTGTTCCGAGCCTCGCTCCAGCGCCGCTTTGACTTCTTCGGCCCGGTCGAGCACATGACCAAGGTCCACCAGCTCATAGCCCAGTTGTGCCACCAGGGCATTCAGCATTGGCCGGTTGGCGTCATAGATCTGCCAGTCGGTGACGGCTGAGCCGACGGGCTTTACTTCATCCCCCGTGGATAAAACGCCGACGCGCAGGCGGTGATAGACGTCGACCGATTCGATGCCTACGCTGGCAAGTACTGAAATCTGGGTTGGCGTCAGGCGGGTGCCTGCCGTGAGGATTCGATCCTGTGCCTTGATGTCCTCGCCGGCTTTGCGCGCGTTGGCGCCGGCTTTTAACGTGCCGTTCAACTGCAGTTGGCCATCTCGGACTTCGCAGTCTTCCTCGAGGACCACGGTATCCGTGCCGGCCGGAATCACCGCGCCGGTCAGAATCCGGATGGCGTGGCCCGCAGGCACGTTCCCCATATACGGTTCACCGGCGGCGCTGCGGCCATCAATCAGGGGCAGGCTGCAGGGCACGTCTGTCAAAGGTCCTGCGAAGGCATAGCCATCGACTGCGGAATTGTTGCTTGGGGGATGAGCGCGAGGCGCATGGACGTCGCTTGCCAGGATTCGCCCATTGATCTGCGACAGCGAAACGGCGTGTTCCACCTCCACTACCGGATGTAGGCGTGAGCGCAGCCGCTCCAGTGCCTCTTCCACCGGCGTCCAGTTCACCCCGGGGGGCAGGGCGAAACAATCGTTACGAAGTGGAGTCGTTGTTTTCCTGTTCATGATGTCCCTGGGCTCAGAATAAAGTCAGCGATGGCGGGTACATTGTTTACATCGAAAACGGGGCCCGGAAAATCCGCAGCGTAGTCCGCTACATAGTCCGCCACCAGGGCAATGATACTGTCGTCCTCCGGGTAGAGGGGCGCACGGGTGCTTTCCTGCCTGTGCACTTCAATCTTGGGATGCAGGTGGGTTTTAAAGCCCTCGACCACCACCCAGTCGCAGGGGCCCAGCCGCGCCAGCAATTCATCCAGCGTTGGCTCTTCAGCGCCGCGCAGTTCGTGCATGATGGCAAAGCGTCGCCCGCCCGCCAGGATAACCTCGCGAGCGCCGGCATCGCGGTGCTTGTAGCTGTCGGTACCGGGTTGGTCGACATCCACCCCGTGATGGGCGTGCTTGATCGAGTTAACCGTTAACCCCCTGCTGGACAGCTCGCGAATCAAGGCTGCTGCCAGCGTGGTTTTTCCGCTGTTCTTCCAGCCCACAATGCCGATGACATTCACTTCAGGTGCTTCTCCGCCCAGGCCAGGTCTTCCGGTGTGTTGATGTTGAAAAAGTCGTCCTCGCCGAACACCACCAGGGTTTCACCCTGGGCTTGTGTCCACTGGCGGATCTTGCGCACGCCGTCGTTCAGGGCGGCTCGAAGATCATCCCGCAACGCGACCCGCCAGCGGCCAAACGTTGGCTGGGGCAGGCGACCACGTTCCGGATCCGGTGTCGCTGCGAGCACCACGGGCGTGTCATGCCCGGCCAACCGTGCAGCGAGGTCCCGGGGGAACGAGGGGGTGTCCGCAGCGACGCTGATCAGCCATTCATGCCCTTGTTCGGCCGCCCAATCCATGCCCGCCAGAACACCTGCCAGCGGGCCTGGAAAATCAGCGATTGAATCAGCCACCACTGGCAGACCCAGATCATCAAACCGACTCAGATCGCCGTTGGCGTTCAACACCACGGCGTCCACCTGCGGTGTGATCCGGTCGATGACCCGCTGGATCAACGACTGATCACCCAGCATCAATCGTCCCTTGTCGCCGCCGCCCATCCGGTTGGCCTGGCCGCCCGCCAGAATGACCGCGCAATCAGTCATGCTCGGCCCCCTTTCGACGGTGCTTTTTGTCCTCGTCAGGAACCTGTGACAAGTCCTGATCGAACACCAGGCGGTGTTGCCCACTGAGGCACGTGAACTTTTTACCGCGCATCCGACCGATCAGGGTCAATCCGACCTGCCGGGCAATATCGACGCCCCAGGCGGTAAAGCCCGACCGGCTGATCAGGGTCGGGATTCCCATCAGGGACGTTTTGATGACCATTTCGGAGGTCAGGCGGCCCGTGGTGTAGAGGACTTTGTCGGCGGCGGTGATGCCGTTCAGGTACATCCATCCTGCGATCTTGTCCACCGCGTTGTGGCGCCCGACATCCTCCATGTACGCCAGAATCTGGCGATCCTGACACAGAACCGTGCCGTGAATGGCGCCGGTTTCCATGTACAGGCTGGGGGTGTGGTTGATCTGGTAGGAAAGATCGTAGAACGTGCTGGTGTGCACCGGCGTGTCTGGTAGCGACAGGCCTTCAAGCCCCGCCATCATGTCACCGAACACCGTACCCACGGCGCAGCCGGACGTCCGGGTTTTCTTTTCCAGTTTGTCTTCGACATCGGTAACACCTGCGGTACGCACCACGGCGACTTCCAGCTCTTCGTCGAAGTCAATTCCGGTGACCTGATCGGTTTCCTTCAGCATACCCTGATTCAGGAGAAAACCGAGGGCCAGATACTCCGGGTGATCGCCAATGGTCATGGCGGTGACGATCTCCTGGCTGTTCAGATAGATCGTCAGGGGGCGCTCCTCGATCACGCTGATGGACTTTGATTGACAGTTTTCATCAACGCCCTCGACGGCGCGGGACAAACGAGGGTCTTTGGGATCGGGCAGTATCGGATTAATCGTCATTGTTGTTATAGCTCTTCCAGGAACGCCACGGACTTGAATCTCGATGCACGTCCCCAGAGATTAGCCTATTTGGCATTCGGGAAAAACAGCTGTTGTCCGTCTACCTTGAAGCCTGCAATCGCTTGCTGGCCATCCTCGGAAATCAGCCAGTTGTGCCACTGTTCAGCGAGATCGTGCTTGAGATGCGGATGCTTCTCTTCGGAGATCAGCAGGCTACCGTACTGGTTGAACAATACTTCGTCGCCGGCAAAAAGCAGCCTCAGGTTCTGGCGGTTGCCAAACGCCACCCAGGTGGCGCGGTCCGACATCACGTACGCGTCCATGGCTGCGGCGGTGTTGAGGGTTGGCCCCATGCCACTGCCGAGTTCGCGGTACCAGTCGCCGTCGGGGTCCACGCCGGCGTTCTCCCAGAGGCGTAACTCGGCGCGATTGGTGCCGCTGTCATCGCCGCGTGAGGTGAAGGGTGCCTTGGCATTGGCAATCGCCGCGAAGGCTTCGGCGGCACTTTGCGCCTCACCAATATTCGCCGGATCGTCTGCGGGGCCAATCAATACGAAATCGTTGTACATGACATCGGCGCGCTCGGTGGCGAAGCCGTTCTCGACAAAGCGCTTTTCTCCGGCGGTGTCGTGCACCAGAAGGCTGTCGGCGTCGCCGCGACGGGCGATTTCAAAGGCCTGCCCGGTGCCCACTGCCACCACCCGTACGTCGATGCCGGTGGTGTCTTCGAACTGCGGTAAAATGGCGTTGAACAGCCCCGAGTTCTGGGTGGACGTCGTTGAGGCCAGGGTGATGTAATTATCAGCGAACGCGCTGAATGCCAGGCCCATGCTGGTTACACCTGCGAGTACAAGGGTTAAGCCTTTGTTCATCTTGTTTTCTCCTTTCGCGCGTGTGGAACTTCCATTGAGTAGCCAGCCGGTAAACCGTCAGAGTAAAACTATCCCACCAGTTCTCCGGCAATAAACGCTTGTGCCTCCCGCGAGACGGGCCTGTTGAAAAAGACGTCGGCGGGGGTGTGTTCGCACACTTTTCCGCCAGAAAGAAACAATACATCTCCGGCAAGGCGCCTGGCCTGATGCAGATCGTGAGTGGTCATTACGATGCGCGTTCCCCGCTGATGAAACTCGCGTACCGCCGCCTCCACGCCTTTAATAGCCGCCGGGTCGAGTGCGGAGGTGGGTTCATCCAGAAACAGCACCTGAGGAGAAAGAACCCAGGCGCGAGCCAGTGCCAGGCGCTGCTGTTCGCCGCCGGATAGCACGCGCGCGGGCGTGTTTGTGCAGGAGGTAAGCCCAAAATGCTCAAGCGCTTCGCAGGCGATCTGTGTACGTGTCTTGCGGGGGATATTGTTCACCGCCAACGCGTGAACGAGATTGGCCAGGGCCGAGCGACGCAACAGTACCGGTTGCTGGAACACCATTGCCTGGCGGGGGCGCCCCCCACGTGACCAGGCCACCTGTCCCTGAGTGGGTGAGAGCAAACCGTGCGCCAGCCGTAACAGAAGACTCTTGCCCGCCCCGTTGGGTCCCATCACCAGGGTAGGGCCGGTGCCGTCCAGGGTGAATGAGCAGGGTCCCAGTAGCGCCTTGCCCTGCTGGTTGAAGGCGACGCCATCAAAACGCAGCGTTGGTGGCGGGAGGAGGGCGGCCGAGGCAAGGAGCGGAACGTTGAATGACGTCATCCTATCCGTCTCCTTGTCAGTTCGCCCACCAAATAGGCGCCTGCGTTAATCAGCATGACCAGCGTCAGCAGCACAATCCCCAGTCCCAGTGCCAGTGGCAGGTTGCCTTTGCCGGTTTCCAGCACAATGGCGGTGGTCATGACCCGCGTGACCCCATCAATATTGCCGCCGACCATCATCACCGCGCCCACTTCGGCGCTGGCGCGGCCAAAACCGGCAAGCAGAACGGTCAATAGCGCAAAACGGGCATCCCACAGCAGAGTGGGCATCATGCGTGAGCGCGACATACCCAGTGACATGAATTGCTCGCGGTACTCACCCAGAAGCTCTTCCACCTTCTGACGCGAGAGCGCGGCAAGAATTGGCAATACCAGGACCACCTGGGCAATGACCATGGCTCCTGGTGTAAACAGGAACCCCCACTCACCCAGAGGGCCGGCTCGCGAGAGCAGCAAGTAGACGGCGAGCCCGGCCACCACCGGAGGCAGCCCCATCAAGGCGTTGAGGACGACAATCATGACGCCGCGCCCGGGGAATCGCCACAGTGCCACCGCCGCACCGAGGGGGAACCCCAGAACGGCCGCGATCAGTACCGCCATAAGCGACACCTGCAGCGAAAGCGCCACGATCTGAAAGAGCGAAGCGTCTAGGTTTAGCAGTAGCGACAGCGCCACGCAGAACGCATTATTTTCCACAGCTGCGTCTCCTTGTTATTGAGCATCGTGGAGTTTCTGACTACGCTTTGCACAGCCTGTTGAAAAATATGCAGCTAAAAACAGTTTAGTGCTTTTCCAGGCAGCAGGAGAGATTGATGACGCTTCCCGCATACCTCACCACGGCCGAAGCTGCCGAGTATCTGCGTCTGAAAGAGCGCAAAGTCTATGATCTGGTCAGCCAGGGCGTGATTCCCTGTGTGCGGGTGACGGGAAAGCTGTTGTTCCCACGCCAGCGTATTGATCTGTGGTTGATGAACCATCTGGAGGGTGACGACGCCGTCAGTTCGCCAACCCCGCCGGTCCTGGCGGGCAGCCAGGATCCACTGTTGGAGTGGGCGGTGAAGGAGAGCGGTGCAGAGCTGGCGCTGCTGTGTCAGGGGAGTGGCGATGGCGTACAGCGATTGATCGCCGGGCGCGCAATGCTCGCCGGGATGCATATCTGGCACGCTGAAAGCCGGGGCTACAATGATCCTGTCACATTGGGGCTGAGCGGCATGCGCGACCTGGTGCTGATTCGCTGGGCGAAGCGCCAGCAGGGGCTCCTCTTAGCCGCCGATAACCCTCACCGACTTGCCCGCTTGGAGGATATCGCCCGCCCCGGCATACGTCTGGCGCATCGCCAGCCCGATGCCGGCGTCAGCCATTTGTTGCAGAGCTTGCTGGCACGCCACCGCCTCGATGCCAGACACCTCACGTGGGCAACGCATCCGTCGCTCAGCGAAGACGATCTCGCCTTGGCCATTCGCCAGGGCGAAGCGGATGTTGGCGTGGGAATCGAAGCGGCGGCCCGGCGCCAGGGATTGGCGTTTATTCCGCTGCAACAGGAGCATTTTGATCTGGCCATGCGCCGGCGCCACTACTTTGATCCGGCCATGCAGAGGTTGCTGGCGTTTGCCGGTAGCGAGCGATTTGTACAGCGCGCCGAGGCGTTGGGCGGTTACGACATCACGGAGCTGGGACATGTCGTCTATAACGCGTGAGCGTTGCCAATAATAACTTTAAAAAACAGGCCAATGAACCAGGAGTTCGCATGCCCTTAAACCCGAAAGATCCAGTGAAGGAGGTCAGCGGGGCGCTGGGTGACATCGGTACCCTGCTGCCACTGAGTCTTGGGGCGATCGGCGTGGCAGGGCTGGCACCGGTACCTGTACTGCTGGGGTTTGCTGTGTTCTACATTGCAACCGGGCTGTACTATCGGCTGCCGATACCGGTGCAACCGATGAAAGCGGTTGCTGCGTTGTTGCTGACCACCGAGGTGACTTCCCAAAGCCTGGTGGCAAGTGGCGTGCTGATCGGAGCAGTACTACTACTCCTGGGCGCAACCGGATGGATTAACCGTGTGGCACGTCTTGTGCCCGGCTCGGTATTGAGCGGCCTTCAACTGGGGCTGGGGTTGCTGCTGGCCAACATGAGCCTGGGGTTGATGGCCACGTCCTTGTCGTTGGGTGTGATTACCTTGGCGGTGTTAGGTATCACCCTCAAGGTGTTGCCGAACTGGCCAGCAGCCCTGATAGGACTTGGTGTGGCGTTAGTGATCGGCGCGGTACTGGGCGCGCCGGGACTGACGCTGCCCGCAGCAGGTTCGGTTCCATTTGCACTACCTCAACTGCCAGGCATAAACGATTGGCAGCAGGCGATGTCCGTGCTGGTGTTACCTCAGTTGGCGCTTACTATCACCAACGCCGTCGTACTGACGGCCCTGGTGGTTGGGGATTACTTCGGCGAGCAATCGCACCGTGTGTCGCCAGGCCGCCTGTCTGTGACAACGGGGTTGGCCAACCTTTTTCTCGTTCCGCTCGGGGCCTTGCCCATGTGTCATGGCGCCGGAGGCGTGGCCGCGCACCATCGTTTCGGTGCCCGGACCGGCATGGCCCCCGTTCTGCTGGGAACCGCTTTGCTCATGGTTGCTTTTCTGCCGGGCGGCTTTTCATTTATTGCCGCCATTCCGGTGGCGGGTCTAGGTGCCTTGTTGTTGGTAGCCGCCGTTGAGCTTGCCATGTCCAGGCGTCTCTGGGCAGCCAAGCCGTCATGTTGGCCGGTCATTGCGATAACCGCACTGGTGACCGTCTGGGCCGATCCCTTTTTCGGGCTTCTGGCGGGGATGGTTGCGGAAGCGGTTCGGCCAGCCCGGTCTCTTGCGTGATTGGAGCTTATGAAACAACCCATCACTGGCTATCATAAAGACAAGGAAAACCACTGGGTTGCACAGTTGGCGTGCGGCCACAATCAGCATGTGCGTCATTCGCCGCCGTGGGTGAACCGCCCTTGGGTCACTTCAGTGGAAGGTAGAAAGTCGAGGCTGGGGCTTGAGCTTGACTGCAGAAAATGTGAGGAGGGTGCTCCGCCGGATAGCCAACCGTGATCAGGTTATCAACGACACAGGGAAAGCCCGTTTAATAATATAAAATGATCGGAAAATCGGCGACTTACATGGAGATATAGGCGGCGCTGTCCGTTGAAAAGTGCCCTGGTACACCAGAGGAGGGGGCTTCGATGAAGGCATTGTGCTCGATTGAGTTAAAACATCGGCTTATTCAGCGCCAGCCAGAATATGAGCGCCAATTGAGCGAGGGCAAGGATGCTCGCGATCAGTCGAGTTGAAAAACGGTACTGGGGTCTCATGGCAAACCGACCGGCGATGATATAGCCCAGTAGCAGCAAGATTTTGCCCGTAAGCCAGTGGTGAACGAACGGCATCCAGCCGGTAACGACTAGCAGGCCCAAGGCTGCAGCCAGTAACACGGTATCGTTGAGGTGGGGAAGCCACTTCAGTGGCGTGGTACGCCAGCCTGGCCGTCCAGAGGCATCGAGAGCCAGGCGAAGAGTGAATAACGCTGCGGTCAGGCAAGCTGTCGTCACGTGAAGAGTTTTCAGCAAGGTATACCAGTGCACTAAGCGTCTCCTGTTTGCGCTCAATCTGCGGGCGCGAACGTCATGATGATGCCTGTTCGTGGCGCTCCGCTAAAAATTCCGGTCAATTTTAAGCTAACTGCTAATGGATTTACCTATAAAGATTTATATAAAATACATTTTATAAAAGATAAACTTCCCTGGTCGTTCAATCAAACTGTTTCTAGGAGTTTGAGTGCTATGCAGACCATTGCGGCCAATCCTGCCAAGCCTTCCGTAAGGCAACTATTCAGCTACCCGTTCAGGATATTTTTCCTTTCGCTGACGCTGATCGCCATCGTGTTCGTGCCGCTGTGGATTTTAGTGGCCACGGGTGTGGTTCAGCCCCCCTTGGCGATGCCGGGTATACTCTGGCACCAGCACGAGATGTTGTTTGGCTTCCTTTCCGCCGCGATCGCGGGTTTTCTGCTCACGGCGGTCTGTGTCTGGACGAATACCGAGCGTACACATGGAGCCCGGTTGCTGGGACTCTGGTTGGTCTGGCTTGCCGGGCGACTACTGCTGTTGCTGGGGGGCGGTCTACCTGATCTTCTGCTGCAGGTCGTTAATCTGGCCTTCCTGCCTTTGGTTATGCTCGATGCCGGCTGGCGGATCTGGCAGGCCCGTCAGCGGCGCCAACTCGTGATTTTGATGATATTGGGTCTGCTCTGGAGTATGCAGATCGCCTTTGTGGTGACTCTGAGCACTAAATTTATCGCCGGAGGGCTGATTATGGCCATGGCATTATCCGGCATCATTGGTGGTCGTATCACGCCGGCATTTTCCTCAGGGTGGTTGCGTCAGCAGGGTCGCGACCCTTCAGTGATCCGGGTTATCCCGAGGCTCGACCTGCTCGCGGTTCTGAGCATGATAGCGGTGCTGGCGTTCAAGCTGGCGGAGCTTAATGTTGCCACTGGCGCTGCCTCCATTGCTGCAGCTGTGTTCATGCTGGCTCGACTGGTGGGCTGGCGAGGTTGGCTTGTCGCCCGTAACCCACTGCTATGGATTCTCCATGTATCGCTGCTTTGGATACCGGTATCACTAGTGTTGCTGGCCGGCTATCACTTGCTGGGTTGGCCGGCCAGCGCATGGGGGCATGCGGCGGGACTGGGTGTTGTCGGCAGCTTGGTATTGGGTGTTGTTGCCCGCGTAGCGCTCGGGCATACAGGTCGGCCGTTGGCTTTACCGCCGGGAATGGTGACGGCCTTTATTGCGATACAGCTGGCAGCCTTGGTTCGCGTGACGACGGCGTTTGGCGGTATCGACTGGGTGCTTGGTGTACGCATGAGCGGAGCATTGTGGGTGCTGGCGTTTACGCTGTTTCTGGTTCGCTATACCGGTATTTTGATGAAGCCCAGATTCGACGGGCGCGAAGGTTGAGATTAATTCAAGCAATCTGCAATAAACGTAACAACTGTGGTTTTTGCCGTTCGGTTAGGATATCCGCCAGGGTATACTGATCCAGGGTGTTAAGGAATGCTCGCAGAGCCTCTGCCAGGATGTTCTTCAGCCCACACACCGGAGTGATACAGCACTGGTTGTCGCTGGAAAAGCACTCCACCAGGTTCATGTCCTGCTCGGTTTCACGCACCAACACGCCGATATTGATGTCCTCCGGTCTGCGGTGCAGACGCAGACCACCATTCTTGCCACGAACGCTCTCGATATAGCCCTTCAGTGTCAGTTGGTGCACCACTTTCATCAGATGGTTCTTGGAGATGTCGTAACTGTCGGCGATTTGCTGGATGGTGACCAGCCGCTCCTGCTGAAGGGCGAGGTAGATCAATACCCGCAGCGAATAATCGGTGTACCGAGTGATGTGCATGTAACTACTCCTGATGGGTAACGACTAGCAAGGCGGTCGGGTAAGGAGGAAAAAGAGCGGACCGCAGAAGAATATACCCCATCCCGCCAAAAGCCACATCGTAGCGTCAGAGGCGTACAGGATACCCCAGCCCGCTGGCTAGCGGTCGCTAGTGTACGGGTCTTCCCAACGCTTTCAGGGAAATCAGCCGCAGAATATAGGACAGCTTCACCAGCGTAGCGAAAATCAGCGTGCCGATATGAGCCGCGATTTGAGCCTGCAGGCTCAGATGGTCCGCGAACGGATAAGAAACTAGCACCGTCACAATCAGCGCCAGGACGGCTACCAGCAATGCCGTATTGGCAAACCCAAGTACCTTGTCCATGCATCACCTCATAAACATATATTAAAAATACATTTTAAATATAGATCGATGACCAGAGCTTTGCAAGCCAGTTGGCTGCGTGGAATTACGTACGCTGATATTGGATTTATAGCCCGCTAGAGATATCGCGTCGAAGGGCGGCAGCGGGCACTGTTACATCAGCAAGGCGTGACGCTGGCGATGCAGCGCGGGCCAGGAGTTGATAGAGATTGGCGGAGAGGGGGTCGACCGAGAATTTGCGAGAAAAAATCGTTGGGCAACTAAAACCGGGATGTTCACATTATCGGTAGTAAAAGATGTTGTTATCCATTTCAAAAAGCTAACTGGCGAGCCGTCTGGTGTCGCTGGTGAAACTGAATAGTTCAAAGCTGCACCCGTTTGCTGGACTTCCCTCGGTACAAAGCTGGAGAGCCCCCCCTTCCGCGAGGTCACCAGAGGTAGCAGTCGAAAATCGGCAACAAAACCCCGAAACCCCCAGCGTTCTCAAGAATGAGCTCGCCGTTTACGCCCGAAATGAGGGTAGACAACATCATGGCGAGACCGGTTAGGGCCTGAACAATCAAGAGTGGTCCGACGGCTAGTGCCGCGTGCGACAAACCGATAAAGCTCAGTTGGTCTTGGAGAAACAGATGTAATAAGCCCGCTAGTGATCTGATCATTGGGTACTTTCATCGTTGGCGTCATGTTTTTTTTGGGGGGGGGGGCACCAAATTTATATGT